>JAZKHH010000001.1:0-1719 GCA_040385465.1 Pseudomonadota bacterium
GCGCTCCTTGATCACCGGCAACGAAAGTGAACTGATCAACGGCCTGCTTTCCTCCTTGCGCATCGGAGGCAGCGCGCTGGCGGCGGTGATCGGCAACCTGTTTCTCATGCCCATCGTGGCCTATTACCTGCTGTTGGACTGGACGAACCTGATCGCGCGCGCCAAAAACCTGATTCCACCCCGCTGGCGCGAGAGTGTGCAGGGCTTCCTGAATGAAACCGACGAGGTGTTGGGCCAGTACCTGCGAGGTCAGTTGCTGGTGATGGCAGTGCTCGCGGTCCTCTACACCGTGGCGCTGGCGCTCGTGGGGCTGGACCTTGCGCTGCCGATTGGCGTGTTCACCGGGCTGGCCGTGTTCGTGCCGTATCTGGGGTTTGGCCTGGGCCTTGTGATGGCGCTGTTCGCCGCCTTGCTGCAGTTCCAGACCGTGCTGGGTGTGGCGCTGGTGGGCGGCGTTTACCTGCTGGGCCAGGTGGTCGAGAGCCTCTACCTCACCCCGCGTCTGCTCGGTGAGCGCATCGGCCTGCACCCGATCGCCGTCATCTTCGCCCTGTTGGCCTTTGGTCACCTGTTCGGCTTTGTGGGGGTGTTGATCGCCTTGCCCGCCAGCGCAGTGCTGCTGGTGGCCATCCGGCGCGCCAAGCGCGGTTATCTGGCCAGTCAGATGTACCTGGGCGACGGGCCCCGCACCCCCAACGGGACCATCGAGTCATGAGCACAGGACCCATGAAACAGATGGCGCTGGACATTGGTCTTGCGCCCGTCCCCACACTGGCCAACTTCGTGCCCGCCGGCAACGAGGCCGCGCTGGAGCACCTCAAGCTGTGGACGCACAACCCGCTGCGCTCGCCCGTGCCCACGTTTGTCTGGGGCGAGAGCGGCAGCGGCAAGACCCATCTGCTGCGCGCGGTGCGCGAAAGCCTGCGCGAGCACGGCAGCCGCGTGGGCTGGATCGATGTGGACACGCTGGATCCGCCCGATTTCGACGAACACTGGGACGCGGTGTTGCTGGACGACTGCCATCTCTACACCGCCACGCAGCAGGCCGCGGCCTTCAACTGGTTCGTCAACGCGCAGAACCCGGCTCACGGCCCGGCGCGCTGGGTGCTGGCTGCGGCCAACTGCCCGCCAGCCGATCTTCACCTGCGCGAGGACCTGCGCACCCGCCTGGGCTGGGGCCATGTGTTCCAACTGCACGCGCTCGGAGAAACCGAGCGGCGTGGTGTGCTGCGCCGCGCCGCCGACGACCGCGGTGTCTTCCTCAGCGACGAGGTGATGGACTTCATGCTGCGCCGCTTTTCGCGCGATCTATCCAGCCTCATGATGCTGCTGGACCAGCTCGACGCCTATGCGCTTCGCACCCAGCGTGCCATCACCATCCCGTTGATCAAATCCATGCTGGAAAACGAATGAGACTGGCACTGTTTGACCTCGACCACACCTTGATCCCGTTTGATTCCGATTACGCGTGGGGCGAGTTCACTGTGGCCCTGGGCTGGCGCGATGCCAACAGCTTCTCGCAGGCCAACGACGGCTTCTACGCCGACTACAAGGCCGGCACGCTGGACATCCACCGCTACGTGCGCTTCGCGATCGAGGCGGTGCGCGAACGCGGGCTGAAGACGGCGCGCCAAGCGCATGACCGCTTCATGGCTGAGGTGGTTCAGCCTGCGCTGAAAGACGCCGCACTGGAGCTGGTGCGCTCGCACCAGGCCGCTG
>JAZKHH010000002.1:0-42634 GCA_040385465.1 Pseudomonadota bacterium
GGCTGCGACGCCACCCGCGTCGACAGCGCCGCCTCGGCGTTGGAATGGCTGGCGGCGGCAGCCGAGGCACCCGACCTGGTGCTGTCCGACGTGATGATGCCCGGCGACATGGACGGCATCGGGCTGGCCCGCCACCTTCGCCAAACCCAGCCGACGCTGCCGGTGGTGTTGATGACGGGGTACGCGCAGCGCATCGATGCCATCACCGCGATGGGTCTGGAGGTGCTGCCCAAACCGTGCTCGCCAGACGTGCTGAGCGCGGCCATCGCCCGTTTGGCGCGCTGAGGGCAGGCCTGCGCCGCGCAACTCCGTGAGGAGGAGACCTACGCCATCTGGCGTATTGGCCTGACCGCCGGGCATGCCTACGCTCTGGGCTCGATGCCATTCCGGCCTCGCCCCATCTTTCTCTCAGGAGCGTTCATGCACCCGACCCGTCGCCAGTTTTCGCTGTCCCTTTCCGCCGTGGCCTGCGCCATGGTGGCCCTCAGTCTGCCCGGCTTGGTTCACGCGCAGGACACCATCAAGGTGGGTGTGCTGCACTCGCTGTCCGGCACCATGGCCATCTCGGAGACGGTGCTCAAGGACGTGGCCCTGATGGCCATTGAAGAGATCAACGCCAAAGGCGGCGTGATGGGCAAGAAGCTCGAGCCCGTGGTGGTCGACCCTGCCTCCAACTGGCCGCTGTTTGCCGAGAAGGCCAAGCAGTTGGTGGCCCAGGACAAGGTGGCCGTGATGTTCGGCTGCTGGACCAGCGTGTCGCGCAAGTCGGTGCTGCCGGTGGTCGAGGAGCTCAACGGCTTGCTGTTTTACCCGGTGCAGTACGAAGGCGAAGAGCTGAGCAAGAACGTCTTCTACACCGGTGCAGCGCCCAACCAGCAAGCCATTCCCGCCGTGGAGTATTTGATGAGCAAAGCCGGTGGCGGTGCCAAGCGCTTCGTGCTGCTGGGCACCGACTATGTCTACCCCCGCACTACCAACAAGATCTTGCGCGCCTTCTTGAAGAGCAAAGGCGTGGCCGACAAAGACATCGATGAAAAGTACACCGCTTTCGGCCACAGCGACTACCAGACCATCGTCGCCGACGTGAAGAAGTTCGCCGCCGGCGGCAAGACCGCGGTCATCTCCACCATCAACGGCGACTCGAACGTGCCGTTCTACAAAGAGCTCGGCAACCAGGGTTTGAAAGCCACCGACGTGCCGGTGGTGGCCTTCTCGGTCGGTGAGGAAGAGCTGCGTGGCGTCGACACCAAGCCCCTGGTCGGCCACCTGGCCGCCTGGAACTACTTCATGAGCTTGAAGAACCCGACCAACGACGAGTTCAAGGCCAAGTGGGCCGCGTATGCCAAGGCGAAGAAGCTGCCCGGCGCCGACAAGCCCCTGACCAACGACCCGATGGAAGCCACCTACGTCGGCATCTACATGTGGAAGCAGGCGGTCGAAAAGGCCAAGAGCACCGAGACCGACAAAGTGATCGCCGCCATGGCCGGCCAAACCTTCAAGGCGCCCAGCGGCTTCATGGCCAAGATGGACGAGAAGAACCACCACCTGCACAAGCCGGTGTTCATCGGCGAGATCAAGGCCGACGGCCAGTTCAACGTGGTTTGGAAAACGCCCGCGCCGGTGCAGGCCAAGCCCTGGAGCCCGTACATCCCCGGCAACGAGAAGAAGAAAGACGTGCCTGAAAAAGCCCTGTGAGGGGAGCCGGTGCCCTGCCACAGGGTGCCTTTGTGGACCTGCCGCCCCGCCCATGGTTGGGCGTGACGGCAGGCCTCTCGCCGCCGGAGTGTCGTCATGGTTCGACTGAGGATGGATGTGCACTGGCTGGCCCGCTGGGCGGTGTGCCTGAGTGTGGGTCTGGGGATCGGGATTGGAATGGGGCTGCTGGCCGGGCCGGCGGCCGCGCTCACACCCGAGCAAGCCCACGCCTTGGCCGCTGGCGACAACGACGAGCGAATTGCTGCCCTGCAGGCGTCGTTGGCGCGTGGCGACGAGGGCCTGGCGCCGATGTTGCAGGCGCTGCTCGACGACGCCGTGAAACTCAGTGGTGGCAAGGCCTGGATCGTGCGCGGCGAAGGGGTGACCGAGGCGGGCACCGGCACGCCGGCACCGTCTGCCTTGCCGGCCGACGCAGAAGAGGTCATCAACAGCAACCAGATGCGCCGTGAGATCGACGCGGCGCTGGCCGCGCTGCAACTGTTTTCCGACCAGCTGGCGCAGCGCCAGCAGGCGGTGCGCGCACTCACCGAGGAAGGCGCTGACGTGGCGCGCCTGCCCTTGGTCGACAAGGCCTTGACGGCGGAAACGGACGAGGGGCTGAAGGTGCAACTCCAGCTGCTGCGCGCCACCTTGCTGCTCGGTGCCGACGACGTCGCCCTGCGCACCCAGGCCGTGCAGGCCCTGGCCCGTGCCGGGCGCACGCCGGCCGTGCGCGCGTTGCTCCTCGAGCGCCTGAAGCCCGTGGCCGAAGGCGGTGAGGGGGATGCAGGCGTGCGCCGCTTGGTGAGCCTGGCGCTGAACCAGGTCGAGTCGCGCCTGGCGTGGGCCGACCGGCTGGGCGTGCTGTTCACCGGCGTCAGCCTGGGCAGCATCCTGTTGCTGGCGGCGCTCGGCCTGGCCATCACCTACGGCCTGATGGGCGTCATCAACATGGCCCACGGCGAGCTGATGATGGTGGGCGCTTATGCCACCTACGTGGTGCAAAACCTGTTCAAGAGTTTTCTGCCCGCCTGGTTCGACGCCTACATCCTCGTCGCCATTCCCGTGGCGTTTCTGGTGTCGGCCCTGGTGGGTGCGGCCATGGAGCGCAGCGTGATCCGCTGGCTCTACGGCCGGCCGCTGGAAACCCTGTTGGCCACCTGGGGCCTGAGCCTGGTGCTGATGCAGACCGTGCGCACCGTGTTCGGCGCGCAAAACGTGCCGGTCGAAAACCCGGCCTGGCTCTCAGGCGGCGTGGTCGTCCTGGGTCACCTGACCTTGCCGTACAACCGCATCGCCATCGTCGCCTTCGCGGCCCTGGTGCTGGTGGGCGTGTCGCTGTTGATGACCCGCACCCGCCTGGGCCTGTTCGTGCGAGGCGTCACCCAGAACCGCCGCATGGCGGCTTGCGTGGGCATCCACACCGCGCGCATCGACACCTTCGCGTTTGCGCTGGGCTCCGGCCTGGCGGGGCTGGCCGGTTGCGCCTTGTCCCAACTCGGCAACGTTGGCCCCGACCTGGGGCAGAGCTACATCGTCGACTCCTTCATGGTGGTGGTGCTGGGCGGGGTGGGGCAACTCGCCGGCACCGTCTATGCCGCGCTCGGCCTCGGCGTGCTCAACAAGCTGCTGGAAAACTGGCAGGGCGCGGTGCTGGCCAAGATCATGGTGCTGGTGCTGATTGTGGTGTTCATTCAGAAGCGGCCGCAGGGGCTGTTTGCCATGAAGGGCCGGAGCGCCGAGGCATGACGGCCATTCCTCACCTCGCTGCTCCCCAGCCCCTGCTGCTGCCCACCTTGCCGGGTCAGCACTGGTGCCCGCCAGGCGCCCTGGCGGGCGTCTTGCTCGCCCTCGTCCTCATTGGGGGCGTGATGCCGTTGCTCCACCTCATCGCCCCGCCCGACAGCGCCTGGCATGTCGGCGGTGCCTGGGTGCAGCTTGGTGGCAAGACCATGTGCTACGCCATCTGCGCCCTGGCGATGGCGATGATCTGGGGCTACACCGGCATCCTCAGCCTCGGCCATGGCCTGTTCTTCGCGCTGGGCGGCTATGTCATGGGCATGTACCTGATGCGCCAGATCGGACGCGACGGCAACTACCGCAGCGAGCTGCCGGATTTCATGGTGTTTCTCGACTGGAAGGAGCTGCCCTGGCACTGGGCCTTGAGCGACAGCTTTGCCGCGACGGTGGTCTTGGTGGTGCTGGTGCCCGGGGCGCTGGCCGCGGTGTTCGGTTACTTCGCCTTTCGCTCGCGCATCAAGGGTGTGTACTTCTCCATCATCACCCAGGCGCTCACCTTTGCGGCGATGCTGCTGTTCTACCGCAATGAAACCGGGTTCGGCGGCAACAACGGCTTCACCGATTTCAAGCGAATCCTGTCCTTGCCGCTCGCCACCCCGGGCATGCGCATGACGCTGTTCGTGCTCACCGGCGTGGTGCTCATCGGTTTGTACCTGCTGTCGCGCTGGCTGGTGCACAGCAAGTACGGCCGGGTGCTGCAAGCCATCCGCGACGCCGAGACGCGCGTCATGTTCACCGGCTACGACCCGCTGCGCTACAAGCTCTCGGTGTGGGTGCTGTCCGCGGTGATGTGCGGCCTGGCCGGCGCGCTGTACGTGCCCCAGGTCGGCATCATCAACCCGGGCGAAATGGCGCCCGCTGCTGGCATCGAGATCGCCATCTGGACGGCCGTGGGCGGGCGCGGCACCTTGGCCGGCCCCATCGCCGGCGCCTTCGTCGTCAACGGCGCCAAGAGCTGGTTCACCCAGGCCCTGCCGGAGGTGTGGCTCTATGTGCTGGGTGGCTTGTTCATCGCCGTGACCTTGTTCCTGCCGCAGGGCCTGGCCGGCCTGGTGCAGCACGGGCGCGAAGCCTGGCAGCGCCGCCGGGGGCACGGCGCGAGCGCTGCTGCTGCTGCCGAGACCACACCATGACGCCCGAGCTGCTCGACGCCGGTGCCCGCGCCTATGAAGCGATGCAGGCGCAAAACAAAGCGCGCAGCGGCGCCAGCGACGGCCGCCTGGTTCAAAGCGGCGTGCTCGACGTGGCCCACGGCGCCATCCTGTACCTTGATGACATCACCGTCAGCTTCGACGGTTTCAAAGCCCTCAACAAGCTCAGCCTGGACATCAGCGTGGGCGAGTTGCGCTGCATCATCGGCCCCAACGGCGCTGGCAAGACCACGATGATGGACGTCATCACCGGCAAGACCCGTCCCGACGCCGGCAGCGCCTACTTTGGCACCACCATCGACCTGCTGCGTCTGCGCGAGAACCAGATCGCCGCCGCCGGCATCGGGCGCAAGTTTCAAAAGCCCACGGTGTTCGAGAACCTCAGCGTGTTCCACAACCTCGAGCTCGCCTTGCAAGGTGAGCGCGGCGTCTGGTCGGCCATGCGGTTTCGGCTCAGCGGCGAGCAATGCGACCGCATCGAGGCCATGCTGAGCCTGATTCACCTGCGCGACAGCGCCACCCGGCTGGCCGGCCTGCTGTCGCATGGCCAAAAGCAGTGGCTGGAGATCGGCATGCTGCTGATGCAGGACCCGCGCCTGCTGCTGCTCGACGAGCCGGTGGCCGGCATGACCGACGAAGAAACCGAGCGCACCGCTGAGCTCTTCCTGTCGCTCGAAGGTCAGCACTCGCTGGTGGTGGTCGAGCATGACATGAAGTTCATTGGCGAGCTGGTGCAAGGCGGGCGCCACCGCAAGAAGGTCACCGTGCTGCACGAAGGCAGCGTGTTGGCGGAGGGACTGCTCTCGGAAGTGCAGGCCAACGAGAAAGTGGTGGAGGTCTACCTTGGCCGATGATCCGCAGTCCATGGTCACGCCGCTGCCGTCCACCCCGCCGGCCTTGCTGCAGGTCGACGGGCTGCACCAGTATTACGGCGGCTCGCACATCTTGCGCAATGTGGCGCTGTCGGCCACGCGAGGCGAGATCACCCTGGTGCTCGGCCGCAATGGCGTCGGCAAGACCACGCTGCTCAAAAGCCTCATGGGCACAGTGCCCGTGCGCGCCGGCCAGGTGCTGCTGAACGGCCAACCCATCACCCACGACGCACCCTATGTGCGGGTGCGCAAAGGCGTGGGTTACGTGCCCCAGGGCCGCGAGATCTTTGGCCGCCTGAGCGTCGAAGACAACCTGCGCATGGGCCTGGCCAGCCGCGGCGCCGGGGCCACCTTGCCGCCCGAGCTCTTCGAGCTGTTCCCCGTGCTGCACCAGATGCGCCACCGCCGTGGGGGCGATTTGTCGGGCGGGCAGCAACAGCAATTGGCCATTGCCCGAGCCTTGGCCGGAGCGCCCCAGTTGCTGCTGCTCGACGAGCCCACCGAGGGCATTCAGCCCAGCATCATCAAAGACATCGGCCGCGTGATCCGTGGTCTGGCTGCTGGCGGCACCATGGCCATCGTGCTGGTCGAGCAGTACTACGATTTCGCCGCCGAACTGGCCGATCGCTATGTGGTGATGGAGCGCGGCGAGATCGTTCAAACCGGCCGAGGCGCCGACATGCAGCGCGACGGCGTGCGCGAGCGCATGGCGATCTGATTTGATCTGGTCATCGCACCCTTCCAAAAAACCGATGCCCCTGCGCACAGCGTCTGTGCTCAGGGGCATCGTCCTGTGAGTCAACCCGGCTGAGGGTGACCACGCACCCCCGCGCCGAACCGACCTCAACCTCACTGCGTTGTGATTTCCTGTGTGATGCGATCGGCGTCGTCCGATTTCACCACCAGCACCTTGATGCCGCCCGACACCGTCAGGTCAGGCAGGGTCACCACCAGCCAGTCGGCGTTGTTGGCCAGGTTGACCGGGGCGCTGAACAGCACCGTCTTGTTGTCTTTGGACGTGATGCGCATCTGGTAGTCGCCACCCGGAAATTCCAGCGAATCGCTGCCCGACGCCGGCACGGTGTTCCGGTAGGTCACGCCCGAAAACGTGGGCGTCACGCTGGCCAAGCTGGCGGTGGGTGGCGTCAGGTACACGTCCAGGTCCGAGCGGGTGAAAGAGGCATTCAACACCCGCACCCGGGCGCGGTCCGAGACCAGGCCCTTGTTGTAAGGGTCGCGGATGCTCACCAGTTCAACCGAAGACGAGCCGGGCAAGGCCACCAGGGTGTACTTGTTGCCACGGGAAGGCTCCAGGCCCACCGAGGCGACGTCCAACAACCCGCTCGTGGTGCGCACTGTCCAGGTGGCGTTGGAGGTCGAGGTGTCGTAGTAACGCGAAGCGAACTTGTAGCCCGCGTCACGCGCATCCGGCTGCTCTGCAGCGCCACGGAACAGGGTCAGGCTGGGGCTCAGGGGCACGGCATTGACGAAACGCACCTTGGGGTCGGCAATGTCCGCACGGTCATCGACGTCGTCGTCGTTGCCGCCGCCGCAAGCCGCCAGGAGCGCCAATGGCGCCATGACCAGAACAAGTTTGGAAATCGAGGTTTTGAAAAACATGGCCGTTCCTTTGGACAACGTGCAAGCTCGGTGCGACGTCACAGTCGGTGAAAGTGAGAAGGGAGTGTGGTGCTGCAGAGCAAGCTGTAGCAGTGCTCTCACTCTAAAACGGTGCCAGCCGGTGCTTGTCGGTGGTTCGAGGGTCTGCCTGTCAGCCAAGACGCACACCCCGCGTCGGTGCAGGGGCCACAATGCCGCCATCTTCCCATTCCCGCCGTCCCATGATCACCGTTCACCACCTCAATGATTCGCGCTCGCAGCGGGTGCTTTGGCTGTTGGAAGAGCTGAGCCTGCCTTACGAAATCCAGCGCTACCAGCGCGATCCGGTGACGATGCTGGCGCCCGCGGCCTTGCAACAAGTGCACCCCTTGGGCAAATCCCCGGTGATCGTCGACGGCCCGGTCACCGTCGCCGAGTCCGGCGCCATCATCGAGTACCTGGCCGAGGGTCCGGGGCAGGGGAAGCTGGTGCCCGCTGCCGGCACGCCGGCGCACCGCCAGTACCGCTATTGGTTGCACTTCGCCGAAGGCTCGGCCATGCCCCCGTTGCTGCTCAGCCTGATCTTTGACCGCATCCGCACCACCGCCCCGTGGTTGGTGCGGCCCGTGGCCAAGGGCATTGCCGACAAGGTGATGGGTCTGCTGGTGCGCCCCAACTTGAAGCGGCAATTCGATTTCATCGAGGCCACGCTCACCCAGCAGCCTTGGCTGGCCGGCGAGGCCTTCAGTGCCGCCGACATCCAGATGAGCTTTCCACTCGAAGCCGCCGCCAGCCGCGCTGGCTTGGACGCCCGTTGGCCGCACACCCTGGCCTACCTCCATCGCTTGCATGCCCGCCCGGCTTACCAACGCGCGCTCGAACGGGGCGGGCCCTACCGTTATGCCTGAGTTCACCGCACCCTCTAAGGGTCACGACGCTTTTACCCGCCTCCAGAGATAGAGGTGGTTGATCAGGCGCTCGTCGGCCGCCAGCTCTTGCTTGCGCACCAACTCGAAGCCGGCCTTTGACACAGCGTCTTCGTAACGCCGCCAAGACCGATAAACCGTCACGTAGGGTCCGGAGGTGATGGCAATGTCCGCTTCTCGGCTGAGAGAGTCCTTGGTGATGAGGTGACCGCCGCTGCGAGTGGCCTTTTGAAGATTGCCCAGCAAGCCGTTGAACGCGTGGTCATCGATCAAGGTCGACACCACCCCCATGCACGCCACCAAATCGGAAGGCGCGCGCTTCGGGAAGCCGTCCTCAAGGTCCCTGACTTCGAAGTGCACGTTGACGACCTGTTGAGCCTGCGCTGCAGCGGTGGCCGTCTCGATCAGCTGTTGCGACAAATCAAAGGCGACGACCTCAGCCGCCTTCTCCGCCAACACGATGCTGAACCGACCGCTGCCGCACCCCACGTCCAAGGCGGTGGTGGGGGCCGGTTTGATGGACCTGACGAGCCCTCGCAACGCCACTTCCTGCCGGTCGTAGTACGTCGGGTCACCCGCCAGAAACGAGTTGCCGCATTGGCGCCAGTAATCGTGCGCCGTCTTGTGCGGTTCGGTGCGGTGGCGCAGCAGTTTGCGCAGGCGGTTCATGAATTCCATCGTTCCTTGTCCTTGTTCAAGGGCTGCTGCACTGTAGGGGTGGGCGGCTGGTGGCGCCTACTTCACCACAAAGAAAAGAAGACGTGCTGAAGCCACTCAACATCGTGACCCACTAGGTCTGCCACACCCGCGGCGGCACTGCCGCCAAGCCCCAGACTTGCCGGCGCCAGGCCGCCCACACCCCTTTCAGCAGATCCATCACCGGCTCGACCCGGTGCCCCAGCACCCGCAGCACCAGCACCTGTGCATGCACAGCGGTGGCCCCCGCCGTGGCCTGCAGAGGGCTGTTTTCGGCCAGCGCCCGCGCGTTGGCCAGCAAGGCCTCGCTGCGCTCCGGCGTCAGCGCAGTGCCGGCTGCGAACCAAGCCATGCCCAACACGCTGTGGCCCGCCCAGCCCAAGGGCGAGTTCAAAAACCGGGTGTCGCTGCCGTTCACGGTGCCGCGCTCCAACCACACCCCCGGCAGCTCGACATGCTGGGTGAAGTGGCCAGCGTCGAACGGCTGGCCGCTCGCCGGTCGGCCCAGGGCCAACACGTCCCACCCCAGCATTTCCGCCCCTGAGGCCAGGTGGAAGCTCAAGCGGTTCTCTGCCAATGCCTGCGGGTAGCACAAGGTTTCCAGCGGCAGCCATTCCAGCCGGGCGCCCTCGTCCACGCGGGCGTTCACCACCTGGCGCGCGGTTTCGCCCAAGCTGCGATAAAAGCGCGTCGCACCTGGCGTGGTCAGCAGCGCATGGGCCTGCGGCCCCACGTTCAAATCCAGTGTCAGGGTGTCGCCCCCCGCCAGGCCCGCAGGCGGGTGCACCAACACGTTGTGGCACACCCCGGGGCCTTCGGGGTACAGGCTGCGCAGCACCCGCAACGGGCCGCTGTGCCGGTCGTGCGAGAGCGTGCGCTCGCCGTCACGGCGGTGGTTCAGCGTCAGGTGGCCGTGCCAACGGCTCATGCGCGGCGTTCGAACACCACGTCCCACACGCCATGGCCCAGCCGCAAGCCGCGGTTCTCGAACTTGGTCAGCGGCCGCACCTCGGGCCGCAGTGCAAAGCCTTCCGCCGTGTTGCGCAGCAAGGGCTCGGCCTGCAGCACCTCCAGCATCTGCACCGCATAGGGCTCCCAGTCGGTGGCGCAGTGCAGGAGGCCGCCCGGCGCCAGCCGACTGCTCAGCAGGCTCACGAACGCCGGTTGGATCAAGCGCCGTTTGTGATGCCGTTTCTTGTGCCACGGGTCGGGAAAGAAAATGTGGGCTGCCGCCAGCGCGTCCGGCCGGATCATCTGCTGGAGCACCTCGACCGCGTCGTGCTGAATGATGCGCACATTGCCAAGTTCCTTTTCTCCAATGTGCTTGAGCAGGGCCCCCACACCCGGGGTGTGCACCTCCACTCCCAGGAAGTTCTTGTCGGGCTGCCCTTGCGCCATCGCGGCGGTCGCGTCGCCCATGCCGAATCCAATTTCCAGCACCCAAGGCGCCTGGCGGCCAAAAAGCGTGGCCGGGTCGATGGTGGCAGGTGAAAAAGGCAGCACGAATTGCGGGCTGAGCTGGTCAATGGCCTTTTGCTGGCCGCTGCCCATGCGCCCCGCGCGCACCACGAAACTGCGAATAGGGCGGGAAGGGGGGTCGGAAGGGAGCATGGAGCAGGCCAGGGCGGCAAAGCGGACGAGGGCAAATTTTGCCTGAGGTCCGCAGGGCCACCAGGGGCTTGGGCCAGCGTGAGTCCGCACGGTAGAATCTGCCCTCACGCGGGTGTAGTTCAATGGTAGAACGGCAGCTTCCCAAGCTTCATACGAGGGTTCGATTCCCTTCACCCGCTCCAAAATCTCATCAGGCCGGGCATGCCCTGGTCTGTGCCGCGGCGCCATCTACCAAAGCACCAAAGCGCCTGGCCCTCCCCTCTACCTTACCTGCCTTCATCGCCTGCGGATTGATCGATGTCCACGAAGTCATTGCGTGTGCTGGCCCTCCATGGCGACAGCGATTCCACGGTGCTGGCGGTGCAAAATTCCGCTTTGGGGCCTTTTCAACTCGAGTGGGCTGCCTCGGTGCCGGCGGTGGCCGCAGCCCTGGCCACTGAAGCGGTCGATGCGGTCGTGCTGACCGTCGCGCAAGCTGAAGAACTTGGCGGCGCCCTGGAACGCAGCGCCCTGAGCACGGCCATGGTGCTGGTCGCCGACACCGGCATCACGGCCGACGTGCCCGCCTCCGAACTGGGCCGTTGGCTGCAGCTGGGCGTGCAAGAGGTGCTTTCGCCCCTGGAGTGTGTGGACGGCGGGCTGGCCCGCCGGCTGCGCGCCGCCATCGAGCGCCACAGCCTGGCTGGCGAGCTGCGCCGCGCCTATGCCACCGACCTGGGCACCGGCCTGCCCCATGAACAACAACTCATCGAGCACATGAGCCACCTGATGGCCCTGCGCGAGCGCGAGCCTGCGCCCATGGCGGTGCTGGTGCTGCGCATCGAGGGCCTGGCCACGGCCGAGGGCCGCTTCGGCGCCCAGGCAGCGGCCGTGCTGCGGCGCAAGCTGGCGGTGCGGCTGCGCGCCGGCGTGCGGGCCAGCGACGTCGTCGCCGCGCTCGACAGCCAATCCTTCGGCGTGCTGCTGGCCTCCGTGTCCTCTCCCGACCAGGCGTCGCGGGTGGGGCGCAAGCTGCTGATCTCGCTGCGTTCGCCGTTCAAGGTCGCCGGCCACGACTTGACGGTCGCCACGGCCCTGGGCATCGGCCAGTACCCGCAGGATGGCACCCAGCCGGCGGCTTTGCTGCACCATGCCATTTCGTTGGCGGTGGCGGCGCCAGCCGAAGGGCGGGTGGGGTTCTCGAATTTCGTCGAAGGCTCGGGGCCCAGCGCCGCCAACGAAGGCTGATGGCCTGGCGGCCACCCTGCTCCCCGGCTCGCGCGGTGAACGAGGTGGGCGAGTGGAACAAGGTCAGAGCAGCCTCGTCCTCGAACCTGCTCGCGTTGCGGGCTACAGCGCCGCTGCACACGCTCCGGTGGTCGCATCGGCCCCCGTGCGGTACACCGTGCCGGTTTCGGAACCGCCCGACACCGTGATTCGAACCGGGGCGGCGCCAAGGTTGGGGCTCACGAAGCACACGATGTTGTTCCTCACCACGGGATTCAGGCCCGGGTCGTCGTTTGACCCGTTGGGTGGCACGACCACGATGGCCGTCGGCAACTGCGGCTGGTTGCTCGTGATGAAGTTGTTTTCAATCACGATGCCCGGCGAACTGCGAATGCACAGAGCGCACTCCAAATTGCGGACCGTGTTGCCGCGAACCACCACGTTGCGAAAAAACTCCGCCGAAGGGTAGCCATCGTTGATCGAAATGCCCCAGCACCCACTGGCCGACAGCGCCTGCGTGACGGTGTTGCCTTCGATCAGCAAGCCGTCCCATTGCCCGTGCACGGTGAGGTTGCCACCGAGGCACACGCCGTTGACCACCGAATTGTTGGTGAACCGGTTGTTGCGAACGATGCCGTTGACGGCGTTGCCGCCCAGGTACAGCCCGTGGTTGAAACCGCTGCCGGAAAAATTGTTGTTGGCGATCGTGTTGCCCTCGATCACCAGGTTGTTCGCATCGCCCAGCATTCCCATCTCACGGTTGTGGTGGATGTGGTTGTTGCGGATGGTCAGCGCCGTGTTGCCGACGACGCCCATGTTTTGAAAATGGGCGGCTATCTCAAAACCTGTGATCTCGTTGTTCTCGAGCGTGACGTTGCGTGTCTCGCCCATCAGGAACAACCCCCAGACCGCCGTGCCGCCGCCATCGAACTTGAGGTTGCGAATGGCGTAGCCGCCGTCGACCACGGTGTCGCTGTAAGTGCCAAAGTTGATGGCGTTGCCACTGGCCGTCTGGAGCACCGGCGGCGCGGTCCCGCCCCAGGCGGGCAGGTAACTGTCGAGCACCAGCGGCTGGGTCGGCGTGGCGTTCAGGTTGCGCAATTGGAGGTTGAAGTTCGTCCAGGCACCGCCTCGGGCAAACCGCAATTGGCTGCCTGCGGCCAAGGCGTTGACATCGAAGCCGCTGAGATTCTGACGGGGCGCGGCTGCGCTGGTGCCGGCGTTGGCATTGCTGCCCGGCACACAAGCCGTCGCGGCACCCGCCTGGCAATCGGAAAAGTAATAGACCGGCCCGGTGGTCGGCAGCGCGGGGGCAGGCGCCAAAGCTGGACCCGGGCCTGGCGTTGCAGCCGGTCCTGGCGCTGGCGCCTGGGTCGGCCCTGGTGCCGGGGCGGCGGCTGCCGCTGCCGCAGTGGACGACTCGGCCGATCCGCCACCCCCTCCACAAGCCCCGAGCACGATGCACGCCAACAAGGTGAGGGGATGTCCGAGCCCATGGGGCCGGGCCTTGCGAAGCGAAGGGGAGAGACTTCTCATGGGGTGAATTTCCGAATTGTGCGAGAGGCACCCAGCAATTGTGGGCGGCCAGCGTCCCTTCGACAGCCGTCATTTGTTACGACCTGTTGCTCCAGCAGCAGAACACCTGAAGACCGTGAAATTTTCTCGTCGCGCCAAAGCAGGGCAAGGCATCGACGGCCTTTCACACCTGCCGCTGGGGCGCGTTGCCCCAGGCTGAACCGATTGCTTGGCAGGCATTCAGGCTCAGCCTCATCTCAATCGCTTTCAACTCCTCCTGAAAGCCCGCGGGCATCCCGGCCCCCGCGGCTCTGTGAGAACCCGCACCACCGATCAGCGGGTGGTGACTCAGGGGCGGCAGCCCTGATGCCACCCCTTGGCATCCCACTGCGCGAGCTGATGGCGCCTCCAACGTCGCCAGTCGTGCCCCAGCGGCGCGAAACATGGGCTTCCCCGATAATCCACAGGTCTGGCGCCCCACACACCTTGGCGCTGCCCCGCTCCCTGAAAGACACGCCATGAAAGCCTCCGACATCCGCCGCCAGTTCTTGAGCTTTTTCGAGTCCAAGGGCCACACCATCGTCCCCTCGAGCCCGGTGGTCCCAGGCGACGACCCGACGCTGCTGTTCACCAACGCGGGCATGAACCAGTTCAAGGACGTCTTTCTCGGCTACGACAAGCGCCCCTACCAGCGGGCCACCACCTCGCAGAAGTGCATCCGCGCCGGTGGCAAGCACAACGACCTGGAAAACGTCGGCTACACCGCCCGCCACCACACCTTCTTCGAGATGCTGGGCAACTTCAGCTTCGGCGACTACTTCAAGCAGGACGCCATCCGCTATGCCTGGGAGCTGCTGACCGAGCACTTCAAGCTGCCCAAGGACAAGCTCTGGGTCACCGTCTATGCCGAGGACGACGAGGCCTACGACATCTGGAACAAGGGCGTGGGCGTGCCCGCCGAGCGCATCGTGCGCATCGGCGACAACAAGGGCGGCCGCTACATGTCCGACAACTTCTGGATGATGGGCGACACCGGGCCCTGCGGCCCCTGCACCGAGATCTTCTACGACCACGGGCCCGACGTGGCCGGCGGCCCGCCGGGCAGCCCGAACGAAGACGGTGACCGCTACATCGAGATCTGGAACAACGTCTTCATGCAGTTCAACCGCGACGAGGCCGGCGTGATGCACCCGCTGCCCAAGCCAAGCGTGGACACCGGCATGGGCCTGGAGCGCATCACCGCGGTGATGCAGCACGTGCACAGCAACTACGAGATTGACCTTTTCGTGGCCCTCATTGCCGCGGCCAAGCGGGCCGTGGACGCCGCCGGCGGCGGCGATTGCGACCTGCAGGCACCCTCCCTGAAGGTGATCGCCGACCACATCCGTGCCTGCGCCTTCACCATCGTCGACGGTGTGGTGCCCGACCGCGATGGCCGCGGCTTCGTGCTGCGCCGCATTTGCCGCCGTGCCATCCGCCACGGCTACAAGCTGGGCGCGCGCCAGCCGTTCTTCCATCGCCTGGTCGACACCCTCAGCGAGGAAATGGGCGAGGCCTACCCCGAGCTGCGCCAGCAGCGCCAGCGCGTGGCCGAGGTGCTCCGGCAGGAAGAAGAGGGCTTTTTCCGCACCATCGAGCACGGCATGCTGATGCTCGACTCGGCACTGCAGGCATTGGGCAGCCCCGGCCGCCAGGTGCTCGACGGCGACACCGCCTTCAAGCTGCACGACACCTACGGTTTTCCGGTCGACCTGACCGCCGACATCTGCCGCGAACGCGGCCTGAGCGTGGACGTGGCGCGCTTCGATGAATGCCTGGCCGAGCAGCGCCGCAAGGCGCGCGAAGCCGGCAAGTTCAAGATGGCCCAGGGCCTGGCCTACAGCGGCATCGACACCACCTTCCACGGCTACGAGCGGCTCGTCCATGAAGAGGCCCGGGTCGTTGGTCTTTATATGGACGGCACGCCGGTGCCCAAGGCGCGCGCGGGCGACGACGTGGTGGTGGTGCTGAACCACACCCCCTTTTACGCCGAGAGCGGCGGCCAGGTGGGCGACACCGGCGAGCTGCGCAACAGCGTGGCGCGGGTGCAGGTGGACGACACGGTGAAGATCCTGGCGGCGGTGTTTGGCCACCAAGGCCGGGTGGTGGAAGGGGAGCTGGCGGTGGGCGACGTGGTCGACGCCCGGGTCGACACGGTGCACCGCGCCCGCACCGTGCGCAACCACAGCGCCACCCACCTGATGCACAAGGCGTTGCGCGAGGTGCTGGGTGAGCATGTGCAGCAAAAAGGGTCACTGGTGACGCCCGAGCGCACCCGCTTTGACTTTGCCCACAACGCCCCGGTCACGGCCGAGCAGAAGGCCCGCATCGAAGCCCTGGTCAATGCCGAAGTGTTGGCCAACCTGGCCACCCAGGCCCGCGTCATGCCCATCGACGAAGCGCAGAAAACCGGCGCCATGATGCTCTTCGGCGAGAAGTACGGCGACGAGGTGCGGGTGCTCGACATCGGCGGCAGCCGCGAGTTGTGCGGCGGCACCCACGTCGAGCGCACCGGCGACATCGGCCTGTTCAAGATCGTGGCCGAAGGTGGCGTGGCCGCGGGCGTGCGCCGCATCGAGGCCGTCACCGGCGACAACGCCCTGGCCTACCTGCAACAGCTGGAAGCCACCCTGCAGCAAGCCGCTGGCAGCCTGCGCGCCACGCCGGCTGAGCTGAACCAGCGCCTGTCCCAGGTGCTGGAGCAGGTGCGCTCGCTCGAGAAAGAACGCGACGCCTTGAAGGGCCGCATGGCCTCGTCCCAGGGCGATGGCCTGGCCAGCCAGGCCGTCGATTTGCACGGCGTCAAGGTGCTGGCGGCGCAGCTCGAAGGCGCCGATGCCAAAACCTTGCGCGACACCGTTGACCAACTCAAGAACAAGCTCAAGACGGCGGTCATCGTGTTGGCTGGCGTGGAGGGGGGCAGGGTGCAGCTGGCCGCCGGTGTCAGCGCCGACCGAATGGGCCAGGTCAAGGCCGGCGAGTTGGTGAACTTCGTGGCCCAGCAAGTGGGCGGCAAGGGCGGCGGCAAAGCCGACATGGCGATGGCCGGTGGCACCGACCCAAGCCAGTTGCCACAGGCCTTGGCTTCGGTCGCCGCCTGGGTGCAACAACGCTTGGCTTGAGGCGTTCGTTTTCAGGGCGTCTCAGTTTGGGTCAGTAAAGGCGGCCCGGGACGGCCGCTGCCTCCTTCATCAGCCCACGATGCGCACCCCCAGCAACCACAGGCCGGTCATCGTCAAGTAGCGAGCGAACTTGCCGATGGCCATGTAGCCCAGGCAGGGCCAGAACGGCAGCCGCAGCCAGCCGGCCACCGCGCACAGCGGGTCGCCGACGATCGGCAGCCACGACAGCAGGCAGGCCTTGGGCCCGAAGCGCAACAGCCAGCTGGCGGCCCGCCCGTGGGCGGATGAGGGCTTGTGGCGCGCGGCGTCGAAGGCCTTGTGGGCACCCAGCCCCATCCACCAGGTCAACCCGCCGCCAAGCGTGTTGCCCAGCGTGGCCACCGCGATGGCGGCCCACAGCAGATCGGGGTTGAGCTCGACGAGGGCGATCACCGCAGGCTCGGAGCCCAGAGGCAGCAAGGTGGCCGACACAAAGGCGACCATGAAGACGGTGCTCAATCCGTACTGCGGCAGGGCCAATGCCGTCATCAATGCGGCGGTGTGGCCGGTGATCCAAGATTCCATGGCGGGATTATCAAGGCATGCTTGAGCGGGCCGGCTGTGTCCCCTGTCGGCACAGGCCGCCCGCTATACTCAGTGCCTTATTTTTCAGCAGGTTGCTGCTGGGCCACCGCCTCATGTCCGAGCCAACTCCGCTGAGCATCGATCACATCGTCCTGCCCAATCGCTACTTCGTGGCGCCGATGGCCGGCGTGACCGATCGGCCGTTCCGCCAGCTGTGCAAGCGCCTGGGCGCGGGCTATGCGGTCAGCGAGATGGTGACCTCCCGGCGCGACCTGTGGGACAGCCTGAAGACCAGTCGGCGCGCCAACCACGACGGTGAAACCGAACCCATCGCGGTGCAGATCGCCGGCACCGACGCCCAGATGATGGCCGAGGCCGCGGTCTACAACGTCGAGCGCGGCGCCCAGGTCATCGACATCAACATGGGTTGCCCCGCGAAGAAGGTGTGCAACCAATGGGCCGGCTCGGCCCTGATGCAAAACGAGCCGCTGGCCTTGGAGATCGTGGACGCCGTGGTGGCGGCCTGCGCGCCGCACCGGGTGCCGGTGACCTTGAAGATGCGCACCGGTTGGTGCGATACCGAGCGCAACGCCGTGCGCCTGGCCTTGGCTGCACAGGAAGCCGGTGTGGCGATGGTCACGGTGCATGGCCGAACCCGGGAGCAGGGCTACAAAGGCCAGGCCGAGTACGACACCATCACCGCGGTCAAGGCCGCGCTGCGCATCCCCGTCGTTGCCAACGGCGACATCGACTCCCCGCACAAAGCCCGCGAAGTGCTGCGCTTGACCGGCGCCGATGCCATCATGGTCGGCCGCGCTGCCCAGGGTCGGCCCTGGATCTTCCGTGAAGTGGCGCATTTCTTGCAAACGGGTGAGCTGTTGCCACCGCCCCGGATCGTCGAGGTGCAAGCCTGGTTGATCGCCCATCTGCACGACCACTACAGCCTGTACGGTGAGCGGGCGGGCATGTTGACGGCCCGCAAGCACATCGGCTGGGCGGTGCGCGACCTGCCGGGCGGCGAGGCGTTTCGCGCCGTCCTCAACACCCTGCAAAGCAGCGAGGCGCAGGTCCAGGCGCTGAGCCGTTGGCTGGACCGGTTGGCCGACGACCACGAGCATTTACCCCTGCCTTCCCATGCGCACTAAAAAACACATCGAAGAATGCATCCGTGAAAACCTGGACGCTTATTTCAAGGACCTCGACGGTGTCGAGCCGGCGGCCATGTACGACATGATGCTGCGCGTGGTCGAGCGGCCCTTGCTCGAAGTGGTGATGAAGCACGCCGACAGCAACCAAAGCCGGGCGGCCGCGTGGCTGGGCATCAACCGCAACACGCTGCACCGCAAGCTGCAGGACCACAAACTCATCAAGTGACCTGACCTGCCTGGTTGGACGACCGGCACCGTGTCTTCTGTCGGCCGGCCGCCGAGCTGTTTCGTTTTCCTGTTTCTTCTGCTGTGCTCATCTCCTTTTCCATTTCAACTTGTCGAAAGTCTTCGCCATGCACGCTCTGCTCTCCGTCTCGGACAAAACCGGTGTCCTCGAACTTGCCCAGGCGCTGCATGCCTTGGGTTGCAAGCTGCTGTCCACGGGCGGCACCGCCAAGCTGCTGGCCGACGCCGGCCTGCCGGTGACCGAGGTTGCCGACCACACCGGCTTTCCAGAGATGCTCGATGGCCGGGTCAAGACCCTGCACCCCAAGGTCCACGGCGGCCTGCTGGCGCGCCGCGACGTGCCCGCCCACATGAGCGCCCTGGCGGCCCATGGCATCGACACCATCGACCTGCTGGTGGTCAACCTCTATCCGTTTGAAGCCACGGTGGCCAAGGCCCACTGCAGCCTGGAAGACGCGATCGAAAACATTGACATCGGCGGCCCGGCCATGGTGCGCTCGGCAGCGAAGAACTGGAAAGACGTCGCCGTGCTCACCGACGCTTCGCAGTACGCCGGCGTGCTGCAGGAACTGAAAACCCACGGCGAAGTCAGCCAGTCCACCAAGTTCGCCTTGTCGGTGGCAGCCTTCAACCGCATCTCGAACTACGACGGGGCCATCAGCGACTACTTATCCAGCCTGCAGGCCGACGGCAGCCGCAGCCAATTTCCGGCGCAAAGCAACGCCCGCTTTGTGAAGTTGCAGGAGCTGCGCTACGGCGAGAACCCGCACCAAAGCGCCGCCTTCTACCGCGACCAATTTCCTGCACCTGGCTCACTCGTCACCGCGCGCCAGCTGCAAGGCAAGGAGCTGTCGTACAACAACATCGCCGACGCCGACGCCGCCTGGGAGTGCGTCAAGTCCTTCGACACGCCGGCCTGCGTGATCGTCAAGCACGCCAACCCATGCGGGGTGGCTTTGGGCTCCAACGCGGCCGAGGCCTATGCCCAGGCCTTGAAGACCGACCCGACGTCGGCCTTTGGCGGCATCATCGCTTTCAACTGCGAGCTCGACGCCGACGCGGCCACCCTGGTGGCCAAGTTGTTCGTTGAAGTCTTGATGGCCCCCAGCATCACCCCGCAGGCTTTGGCCGTGCTGGCCGCCAAACCCAACACCCGGGTGCTGCAGATCGACCTGCCGCCCGGTGGCGACACCGACTGGGCGCAAGGGCGCAATGCGCAAGACGTCAAGCGCGTGGGCTCGGGCCTGCTCATCCAGACCGCCGACAACCGCGTCCTGCGTCGCGACGAACTCAAGGTGGTCACGCAGGCGCAGCCTACCGCGCAGCAGCTCGACGACATCCTGTTCGCCTGGACGGTGGCCAAGTTCGTCAAGAGCAACGCCATCGTCTTTTGCGGCGGTGGCATGACCCTGGGCGTGGGCGCTGGCCAGATGAGCCGCATCGATTCAGCCCGCATCGCCAGCATCAAGGCCGAGAAAGCCGGCTTGACGCTGTCCGGCTCGGTGGTGGCCAGCGACGCCTTCTTCCCGTTCCGGGACGGCCTGGACGTGGTCATTGACGCCGGCGCGCGCTGCGTCGTGCAGCCCGGCGGCTCGGTGCGGGACGACGAGGTGATCGCCGCCGCCAACGAGCGTGGCGTGGCCATGGTCTTCACCGGCGTGCGCCACTTCCGTCATTGACCCCACGCTCTGGCTGCGACCAGGGCCACCACCGGCTTGGGCAAAAGAAGCCGGTCAGGGCTGGGGCGCTTGCGTGTCGGTGCGCCGTGAGGCGTTCGACGGCCTGAGGTCCAACCACTCGGGTCGCGTTGTTCGGTCGGATGGGGATCAGAGGGGAACCGGCCGTCCAGCCGTGATGCCACGGCGTGGCAACCAAGGCGCTGGTCGCCGGGCAGGCAGTACGCCACTGCCTGCCTGCCTGCTTGTCTGTGTGAAGTTCCGCTGGGCTCGAGCTCGGTAGCCCCGCCGTGCAGGCGTGACCCGCGTCAGCCAAAATCCGCCGAGATGACCGCTTAGCGTGCGGTGTACTGCAGCATCAAGGGGGATGCAGGCTCGGCCGCAACGCCACTCGCATCGGTCTTTTGTGGTGCATCGGCCGCTGCCGCGTCGTCGTCTTGCACCGCCAGCGTCAGGCTGGGGGGCATGTGGTTGTCGAACTCGTCGTACCAGGTGGTGGGCGGGGTCTCGCGGGAGGGCACCCCTTCCATCATGGCCGTGGCCACCATGGAGGCCGACTCCACCTCCACCCCGTGCTCACGCGCCTGGGCGTCTGCATCGGTGGCGGCAGCTTGGGTCTGGTATTCCGGCAGCGCTTCGTTGGCGATGTAGAAGGTCACGGTGGCCGGGTCCACGGGCACGGCGGAGGCGGCCGGCGCTGGGTGGTGGGCGTGATGGTGGTGGGGTGACGGGTTGGCGGCGGTGGCGCGCGGAGCCTCGGTTTCGCCCACCTTGAACAGCTCGCGCACCTGGGCCAGCGTGGGCAGCTCACCCTCGATCCACTGGTGCAGCGGAATGTTGACGGTCTCCAGCACCCGGGCCACGCGCTCATGGCGGCGCAGCGCTTTGTCGGGGGCCTGCGCGCTGCGGATCTCGATCACCGCGATCACGCGTGACAAAGGATCGGCGACGACCAGGTCCACGCAGTGATTGCCGACCCGGCGCAGCCATTGGGCGTACGAATAACGGGTGGGCACCTTGATGAAGCGCGACAGCGGCAACTGGCCGAACACCAGGTAGCCGGGAAGGGCGCGGCACAGCAGGTCGTGGGCGGTGCGCTCGGGCACGCTCAGCACGCGGGTGGCTTGAGGCGGCCAGCCGGCCACCGTGTCCACGTTGTCCGAGGGCGAGGTGATGCGTTGCTCAGGGGAGGCAACGCGTTGTCGGCGAACGCGCAGGGTCGCCGCCACCACCAACAGCAGCACCGAGACGACCGACACGACAATGAGCTGATCAATCATGGAGCTGATGATGCAAGGAGAAGTGGCGAGCCTGGACGATACCGGGGGCTGCGCTGGGGGTCAATCGACTTATACAAACTGGTACACCCCTAGAACAAGGGAAACAATGGGGGCGCGAGGGGCCGTCACAGGCCCATGCCGCCCATGTTCTTCATGCCGCCCATGCGCTTGAGCATCTTCATCATGCCGCCGCCCTTCATCTTCTTCATCATGTCGCGCATCTGCTCATACTGTTTGAGCATGCGGTTGACCTCTTGCACCTGAACGCCTGAGCCCGCCGCAATGCGGCGCTTGCGGGTGGCCTTGATGAGCTCGGGTTTGCGCCGCTCCAGGGGCGTCATGCTGCAGATCATCCCTTCCATGCGCCGCACGTCGCGCTCGGCCCGGTCCACGTCGCCGGTGCTCGCCGGGCCCATCTTGCCCGCCAGCTGCGTGGGCAGCTTGTCCATCAGGCCGGCCAAACCGCCCATGCTTCTCATTTGCGAGATCTGGGCCAGGAAGTCGTTGAGGTCGAACGTGTTGCCCGCCTTGACCTTCTGGGCCAGCTTCTGCGCAGCCTCCATGTCCACGTTCTGGGTGACTTGCTCCACCAGCGCGACGATGTCGCCCATGCCCAGCACCCGCCCAGCATGGCGTTCGGCGTCAAACGCCTCCAGGCCGTCGATCTTCTCGCTCACCCCGGCGAACTTGATCGGCGCCCCCGTGACCTGCCGCACCGACAGGGCCGCGCCACCGCGGGAGTCGCCGTCCATCTTGGTCAGCACGATGCCGGTGAGCGGCAATGTTTCCTTGAAAGCCTTGGCGGTGTTGATGGCATCCTGACCCTGCATGGCATCGACCACGAACAAGGTCTCCACCGGCTGCAGCGTCTCGTGCAGCGCGGCAATCTCCTGCATCAGCGCCGCATCGATGGCCAGCCGGCCGGCGGTGTCCACCAGGAGCACGTCGAAGTAGTGGCGGCGCGCGTGGTCGAGCGCGGCGCGGGCGATGTCCAGCGGCTGGCTGCCGGCGTCCGAGGGAAACCATTCCGCACCGGCCTGGCGTGTCACGGTCTTCAGCTGCTCGATGGCGGCGGGCCGGTACACGTCGGCAGACACGGTGAGCACCTTCTTCTTGCGCTTTTCGATCAGGTACTTGGCCAGCTTGGCGGTGGTGGTCGTCTTGCCCGCGCCCTGCAGGCCGGCCATCAGGATGACCGCGGGCGGCTGGGCCGCCAGGTTCAGCTCCGAGACCCCGCCGATCTCATTGCCGGCCATGGTCGTGACCAGCTCCTTGTGCACCACGCCCACCAGCGCCTGGCCCGGCGAAAGGGAACCTGCCACTTCAGCCCCGAGCGCCTTTTCTTTCACCCGGGCGATGAAGTCGCGCACCACGGGCAAGGCGACGTCGGCTTCCAGCAGCGCCATGCGCACCTCGCGCAACATCTCCTGCACGTTGTCTTCGGTGATGCGGGCCTGGCCGCGCATGGTCTTGACCAGGCGGCCGAGTCGTTCGGTGAGATGGGAAGCAGCCATGGGCGTTTCAACCTGGTAGGGGTGTGAGTGAGAGGGGACGGACACCCGCCTTGCCAGCGGCGGCTTGCAGGGCCCTGGAAGGCCAGGGGCGCCAAACGGAGGCGCCCTCGGGGCGCCGTGCGGGATCGGGTCCAACCCCCTGGATCGGAAACCGGGTGCATCAGTACACTGTGGCCATGATTCTAACTTTCGACGCCTGGAGCCACACGCCCGGCTTGGCGCCGTGGGTCGGGGCGCTCACCGTGCTGGCGGTTTTGTTCTATGGGCTGGCCAGCGCTTTGCGTGACACGCCCCAGTCTGTGCCGGCCGATCCGGCCGCGGCACCCGGGGCTTTCGGCCTGGTCGGCATCAGCCTATGGGCCGGTTGGGCGCTGCATGCGGCGTTGATCGGTCTGGACGTGTTGAGCGCCGGCCTGGACACCGCGCGCTTTGGCTTCGCGCCGGCGCTGTCCATCACCGCCTGGCTGGTGCTGGGCGTCTACGGCATCGAAAACCGCTTTCTCCCCCTCACCGGGGCTCGCCGGGCCTTGTCGTTGTGGGCACTGGCCAGCGTCGTGCTGGCCAGCATTTTCCCGGGAGAGTTCTTTCCCCACGTGGCCCCTTGGGCGCCCCTTCACTGGGTTCTGGGCCTGGCGTCTTACGGCCTGTTCGGTGCAGCGGTGCTGCATGCGGTGCTGCTCAACCGTGCCGAGCGCCGCCTGCGGCAAAAAGAAGTGGCCTTGGGCACACCCGGTCTGCCGCTGTTGCGCCTGGAGCGGCTGACCTTCCGTTTCGTCGAAGCGGGTTTCGGGGTGCTCACGGCGGCGCTGCTGCTGGGCTGGTGGGTTTCCTCACCTTGGCGCTGGGACCACAAGGCGGTGTTCTCCCTGCTCGGCTGGGGCGTGTTCGCCGCCTTGCTCATCGGCCGCCACGCCTTCGGCTGGCGTGGCCTGCAGGCCACCCGTTGGCTCTACGTGGGCACTGGGCTGTTATTGCTCGGTTACGTGGGTTCCCGCTTTGTGCTTGAAGTTTTGATGCCTGCGCGCTGAAAGTTTTGCCATGAAATACCTGCTTTTGTTGGCCCTGGTGGGCGTGGCGTTGTGGTTGTGGAGTGCCGCGCGCCGCCGGCGCGGGGCGCCAGACCGGCCGACGGATCCGAAAGCCGTCGAGATGGTGCGGTGTGCCCACTGCGGCGTGCACCTGCCGCGCACCGAGTCCTTGCCAGGGCAGGGCGGCCAATTCTGCGATGCGGGGCACCGGGCGGCTTTCGAAAAGTCGCCCCATGGCTGAAGAGTCGGCACGCGACCGGCGTCGGCGCGAGCGCCGCATCAGCGAGCGGGTGCAGCCGCTGGGGCGTTCGTGGTTCGGCGTGCTCGACGGGCTGCCCGACGATTCCGAACAAGCGCCCGCCAGCCTGTGGGCGGAGGAAGCCGTGGCAGACCGCGAGTCGGCATCCGGGCCGGCCAGCGAAACGCCTTCTGAAGGCAGCCATTTCTTTTCCCGCGAGGCCCGGCGCCTGGTGGGCTCGGGGCAGACCGCCTTTCAGCGCATCTACCGGGCCTTCCTCGGCGCGCGTGCCGCCCTGGCGGTGGTGCTGGTGGTTTCCTTGGTCCTCACCGGCATCGTCAGCACCCGGCCACCCTGGGTGGTCACCCTCATCACCCTGGCTTACGCCGCTCAGGCCTTGAGCCTGTGGTTGCTGCCGGCCGCCAATGAAGCCACCACCCCAGGCACCGGCCTGGCCCGTTTGCGCGGCCGGGAGTGGCTTTTCACCATCGGCATCGACGTCGCCTGCTACCTCAGCCTGCACCTGTTGACGCCCACGGCGGTGTTCAACCACGTGCCGTTGTTGGTGCTGCCCGTGTTGATGGCGGGTGTGCTGACGCCGCGGCTCATGGCCCTGGCGACTGCGTCGGCCGTGGCCATGGGCTTGCTTTTGGTGGCCTGGCTCGGTTCGAGGTCCGGTGCGGACCCCAGCCTCGCACTGACCCAGGCAGGCTTGGCCGGCAGCGGCTTTTTCGTCATCACCGTGCTGGCCGGCGAGCTGGCGGGCCGCATCGCCCGCGAGGAGCGCTCGGCGCGCGGCAGTTTGGAGCTGGCGCGCCAGCAGGCGCAGCTCAATCGCCTGATGATCGAAGAAATGCAAGACGGCGTGCTGGTGGTCGACCGCATGGGCCGGGTGCGCGCCGCCAACCCGGCCGCCCGGCGTCTGCTGGCGCCGGCCGGGCTGTGCCCGCCTGCGCCGTTCAACTTGGGCGCCATGCCGGCCTGGCACAGCGTGGTGCGCTCGGTCGAGCAGGCCTTTGCCGGCGGCACCTGGCCGGAGGAGGGCAAGGACGTCGAGGTGCGCTTCAGCACCCACAGCAAGCGGATGCTGCGCATGCGGGTGCGCTTCACCCGCCACCACGCCGAGCAGGCCAGCGAAGATTTTTGCGTGCTGCTGCTGGAAGACGTGCGCAGCATGCAGGCGCGTACCCGCCAGGAAAAGCTGGCTGCCATGGGGCGCATGTCGGCCGGCATCGCGCACGAGATCCGCAACCCCCTGGCCGCCATCGCCCAGGCCAATGCGCTGATGGCCGAAGACGCCGCCACCCCCGGCCAACGACAGCTCACCCGCATGGTCACCGACAACGTCGAGCGGCTCAAACGCATCATCGACGACGTGCTCGAGGCCGCGCCTGCGGGCCCCCAACAGGCCAGCGTCATCGACGTTGGCGCCGTGGTGGCCAGCACCTGCAGCGAGTGGGCCCAGGCGGCAGGCGTGTCCCTGGGCAGCGACAGTCCCTTGAAGGTCAAGTTGCCGCCCGGCCCGGTCGGCGCGGCTTTTGATTCCGACCACCTGCGCCGGGTGCTGGTCAATCTGCTCGACAACGCCTTGCGCCACGGCACGCGCGCGGCCGGCTCGGTCGAACTGCGTTTGCGCAGCACCGCGGCCCAACGATTGGAGCTGTCGGTGTCCAGCGACGGCGCACCGATCGCCGGCGATGTGGAGCCCTACCTCTTTGAGCCTTTCTTTTCGACCCGCAGCCGCGGCACCGGGCTGGGCTTGTATATTTGCCGAGAGCTGTGTGAGCGTTACGGTGCCAGCATCGAGTACCGGCTGTCGTCAGGCGAGCTGGCCAACCGCAACGAATTCTTTGTCGTCATGCCCCAGCAAACGCTGGACACCTTGGAGGCCTCGCTGCCTTTGCCAACCTGACGAGGCCCGGCTTTTTTGAACATGAACGCTTCTTCCCATTTCAGCTTGCTGGTGGTGGACGATGAGCCCGACCTGCGCACCCTGTACGAGCTGACCCTGCTGCGCGAGGGCTACGAGATCGAGACCGCCGGCTCCGTGGAAGACGCCTGGGCGCACCTCAAAGACCGTGCCTTCAGCGCCGTCATCACCGACATGCGCCTGCCCGACGGCACCGGCCTGGACTTGCTGCGCCGCCTGGAAACCCAGGGCCGTCGCGAGAAAGCCATCGTCATCACCGCCTTCGGCTCTTCAGAGAACGCCGTGGAAGCCCTCAAGGCCGGCGCTTTCGACTACCTGACCAAACCGGTGGACCTGCGGCAGTTTCGCGCGGTGGTGGCCTCGGCCTTGGGCCGCACGGCCATGGCGGTGCCCACCATGGTGCCCTCCAGCCTGCCGTCCGAGCACCGCGCAGCACCGTCTGAAGCGGCTGCCCTGGTGCCAGCAGCCGCGGCACCGCCGGTGGTGGTGCCCGTGTCCGCATCGACCTCGCTGACGGCGGCCACGGGCGGCCCGGTGAGCGTGGCCTTCGCCCGCATGGTTGGCCAGTCGTCGGCCATCCAGCAGGTGCGCGCCCTGGTCGAGAAAGTGGCCCGCAGCATGGCGCCGGTGCTGATCAACGGCGAGTCGGGCACCGGCAAAGAGCTGGTGGCCAAGTCCATCCACGAGGTCAGCACCCGCGGCAACCATCCCTTCATCGCGGTGAACTGCAGCGCCATCCCCGAGCAGCTGCTCGAAGCCGAGTTCTTCGGCTACCGCAAGGGCTCCTTCACCGGCGCCAACGAAGACCGCGAAGGGTTCTTCCAAGCCGCCAACGGCGGCACACTGTTCCTCGATGAGATCGGTGACCTGCCGCTGTCGATGCAAAGCAAATTGCTGCGCAGCATCCAGGAGCGGGCGGTGCGCCCAGTGGGCGCCGTGGCCGAGTTGCCGGTAAACGTGCGGCTGCTCAGCGCCACCCACAAAGACCTGGCCGCCGAGGTGCAGTCGGGCCACTTCCGGCAAGACTTGTATTACCGGCTCAACGTCATCCAGATCCGCGTGCCGCCGTTGCGCGAACGCGCTGAAGACCTGGCCGAGATCAGCGCCCAGATCCTGCTGCGCCTGTCCAAGGACGCCGGCATGCAGCCGGTGCCGCGCCTCACCCGGGACGCCCTGGTGCACCTGGCGCGCTACCCGTTCCCCGGCAACGTGCGCGAGCTCGAGAATTTGCTGCACCGCGCCGTGGCGCTGACCGGTGGTCAGGAAATCAACGTCTTCGACCTCGGCCTGCCGGAGACGGTGTTCACCGACTCGGCGGCCCAGGAGCTCGACCTGATCACCCGCAACACGCCGGTCGACGTGTCGGTGCTGATGCCGCCGCCCTTGATCGCCGCGCCGCCCGTGGAGGCACCGTTGCCCAACGATCTGGAGGCCCACCTCGACCAGGTCGAGCGCGAGATCCTGTTGCGTGCCTTGGAGCGCTACCGCAACAACCGCACCGCCGCGGGCGCCAGCATGGGGTTGTCGCTGCGGCAGATGCGCTACCGCATGGCACGGCTGAACGTCACCGTGGGCGGTGAAGCCGGTATGGACGCCGATGCCGAGCGCGGTGGCGGCAGCGGTCAGTCGTTGCTCTGAGCCAGCAGCGCACCGCTATGCAACGCGCGGTTTGGCAGGAAGGCTGGTGGCGTGCGGCCACTGCCCGGCCTTCGCCCAACGAAGGTCCGCGGCCCGAAGGCATGGCGGTCGACATGGTGGTGGTTCACTCCATCAGCCTGCCTGCCGGCCTCTACGGCGGGCCGCACATCGAACAGCTGTTCAGCAACCAGCTGGACCCTGAGGCCCACCCGGAATTTGCGCCCTTGCGCGGTCTGCAGGTCTCGGCCCATTTCGTCATCCGCCGTGATGGGCAGGTGCTGCAGTTCGTGTCCTGCGACCGCCGCGCTTGGCATGCCGGACGCTCACAGTGGGCAGGCCGTGAGCAGTGCAATGATTTCTCCATCGGCGTCGAGCTCGAAGGGCTGGAAGGGCTGCACTTCGAGCCGGCACAGTACCAGCGCCTGCACGT
Source organism: Pseudomonadota bacterium (assembly GCA_040385465.1). GTDB lineage: Bacteria > Pseudomonadota > Gammaproteobacteria > Burkholderiales > Burkholderiaceae_C > CANHBY01. Next base: position 27,925 of record JAZKHH010000002.1, read on the forward strand.
GCTGCTTCAAGCCCTGCGCCGGCGCTATCCGATCCGCGTGGTGCTGGGTCACGAGCACGTGGCACCGGGCCGCAAAGCTGACCCGGGCGCAGGGTTTGAATGGCGTCGGTTGCGCCTCGGGTTGGGCTGGCCCGCACGCTGTTTTCCCGTTGTGTTGTCGGGGACACAGCCGTCCACACCCTGACGAAAACAGCGCCTGCCACCGGCACCCGCCTTGAGCGCATGGGGTCTGCGGCGCGATTGTCCGCGCAAGCCCTGATGGATCCGTCCGATGGGTCCGAGGCGCGTGGTCTCATGCGGCCTGCAGCCGGGTCACACCGCCGCGTTCGGACCCCGTTCAAGCCGCGCAACGAAAAAGCCTACTCGATTTTGGAAACACTATCCCTAGTGTTTTATCGATCTTGAATCGCCAAAACGCCCCATATATAGTGAGCTCTGGTATCCTTCGTTGTCCAGATGTGGGGGATGGTCAGCCTGCAATGGCGCAGGTCTGACCCGGGACTGACGTTGTCCGGCCAAGCTTTTTTCCATCCATTGGCCCCGTCCGAAAACCCGTCCCCAGGAGATCTGATTTGCCGTGCCTGTTCACGGTGCTCTTTGCCCGGCGTCTGCCTTTCGCCAGGCCCTTGGATTGCCCTGCAAGCCCAAGGGCCTGGCGTCACCGTCGATGTGTCGACTCGGCGTGAAAGGCGGTGGATCGGGTGGCCTGCAAATCGCTGCGCCTGCTCTTTCATCTGTCACGTTCTTTGTGCTGTCCCGCCCCTCAATCCGCTGTCGTTGATTGCCCGTCATTTTGTTTCGCACTTGCCCCAAGTGCCCACCGAACACCCCAGGAGAATCCATGCAAGCTGCCACCTCCTCTCCCGCTGCCGCTGCCACCGCTGCTGCCGTCACCAAGACGCCCACCACGACGCCTGCAACGGCTGCCGCCGTGTCGGCCTACCAGGGCTACCAGATCATTCGCCGCAACGGCGCGGTCGTGTCCTTTGAGCCGAGCAAGATTTCCATCGCCTTGATGAAGGCCTTCCTGGCGGTGCACGGCACGCAGGGCGCGGCCTCGGCCAGCGTGCGCGAAACGGTGGACGGCTTGACCGAGGCGGTGGTGCGCGCGCTGGTGCGTTCGCGTCCAGGCGGTGGCACCTTCCACATCGAAGACGTGCAAGACCAGGTGGAACTCGGGCTGATGCGCGGTGGGCACCATGAAGTGGCACGCGCCTACGTGCTGTACCGCGAGCGCCGCACCCAGGAGCGCGCCAAACAGGGCAAGCCCGCCAAGGCCGCCGAGCCGAGCTTCACCGTGCTCGACCGCGGTCAGCGCATGCCGCTCAACCTCGACCGCCTGCAGATCCTCATCGACTCGGCCTGTGCCAACCTCGGCACCGACGTGCGCCCCGATCCCATCCTGAGCGAAACCAAGCGCAACCTGTACGACGGCGTGCCGTTGGAAGAAGTGCACAAGGCGGCGATCCTGGCGGCCCGCACCTTGATCGAGAAAGACCCCGGCTACAGCCGCGCCACCGCACGCTTGCTGCTGCACACGATCCGCAAGGAAATCCTCGGCGAGGAAGTGCTGCACAGTGAAATGAAGACCCGCTACGCCGAGTACTTCCCCGGCTTCATCAAAAAAGGCGTGGACGCCGAGCTGCTCGACGAGCGCCTGATGGAGTTCGACCTGGCCCGCCTGGGCGCCGCCCTGAAGGCCGACCGCGACCTGCAGTTCGACTACCTCGGCCTGCAGACCCTGTACGACCGCTATTTCCTGCACATCAGCGAAGAGCGCATCGAGCTGCCCCAGGCGTTCTTCATGCGGGTGGCCATGGGCCTGTCGCTCAACGAGCTCAACCGTGAAGAGCGGGCCATCGAGTTCTACGAAGTGCTGTCCAACTTCGACTTCATGTGCTCCACGCCGTCGCTGTTCAATTCCGCCAGCCGCCGCTCGCAGCTGTCGAGCTGCTACCTGACCACCATCTCCGACGACCTGGAAGGCATCTACGAAGCCCTGAAGGAAAACGCGCTGCTGTCCAAGTTTGCCGGCGGCCTGGGCAACGACTGGACCAACGTGCGGGCCCTGGGCTCCTACATCAAGGGCACCAATGGCAAGAGCCAGGGCGTCGTGCCGTTCTTGAAAGTCGTCAACGACACCGCGGTGGCGGTCAACCAAGGCGGCAAGCGCAAGGGCGCTGTGTGCGCCTACCTGGAAAGCTGGCACCTGGACATCGAAGAGTTCCTCGAGCTGCGCAAGAACACCGGCGACGACCGCCGCCGCACGCACGACATGAACACCGCCAACTGGATTCCCGACCTGTTCATGAAGCGCGTCATGGAAGGCGGCGACTGGACCCTGTTCTCGCCCAGCACCTGCCCTGACCTGCACGACAAGTTCGGCCAAGAATTCGAGAAGGCCTACACCGCCTACGAAGCCAAGACCCAACGCGGCGAAATCAAGCTCTTCAAGACCCTGCCGGCCCGTGACCTGTGGCGCAAGATGCTCAGCATGCTGTTCGAAACCGGCCATCCCTGGATCACCTTCAAGGACGCCTGCAACGTGCGCTCGCCGCAGCAGCACGTCGGTGTGGTGCACTCGAGCAACCTGTGCACCGAAATCACCTTGAACACCAGCGACGCCGAGATCGCCGTGTGCAACCTGGGCTCGGTCAACCTGGCCCATCACCTCAAGGACGGCCAGATCGACCACGAAAAGCTCAAGCGCACCGTGGCCACCGGCATGCGCATGCTCGACAACGTGATCGACATCAACTATTACGCCGTCAAGAAGGCCCGCGACTCGAACCTTCGCCACCGCCCGGTCGGCCTGGGCATCATGGGTTTCCAAGACGCCTTGCATGAGCTGCGCGTGCCCTACGCTTCTCAGGAAGCGGTCGACTTTGCCGACCGTTCCATGGAAGCGGTGTGCTACCACGCCTATTGGGCCTCCACCGAGCTGTCCGCTGAGCGCGGTCGCTACTCCACCTTCCCCGGCTCGCTGTGGGACCGTGGCATTTTGCCGATCGACACCCTGAACCTGCTGGCCGAACAACGCGGCGGTTTTGTCGAAGTCGACCGCAGCGCCACCCTCGATTGGGACACCTTGCGTGGCCGCATCCAGGAGCACGGCATGCGCAACTCCAACTGCGTGGCCATCGCGCCCACCGCCACCATCTCCAACATCGTGGGCGTGAGCGCATCGATCGAGCCGTCGTTTGGCAACCTCTCCGTCAAGTCCAACTTGTCGGGCGAGTTCACCATGGTCAACGAGTCGCTGGTGCGCGACCTCAAGCGCCTGGGCCTGTGGGACGACGTGATGGTCATGGACCTCAAGCACTTCGACGGCTCGCTGCAGCGCATCGACCGCGTGCCGGCCGAACTCAAGCTGCTCTACGCCACCGCGTTCGAGATCGAAACCCAGTGGCTGGTGGAAGCCGCCTCGCGTCGCCAGAAGTGGATCGACCAAGGCCAGTCGCTCAACATCTACATGGCGGGCGCATCTGGCAAGAAGCTCGACGAGACCTACAAGCTCGCTTGGCTGCGCGGCCTCAAGACGACCTACTACTTGCGCACCGTGGGCGCCACGCACGCAGAGAAATCCACCGTCACCGCGGGCAAGATGAACGCCGTGTCCAGCGGTGCATCGGCGGCTTCAACGAGCGCCGTCGCAGCACCTGCTGCCAACGTCGAAGCGGCCACGGATGTGAAGTTTTGCGCAATCGACGACCCTGGTTGCGAGTCATGTCAGTGATCGATTGAATGCTGGTTGACGAACCGTCGATGCAATGCCGCAACATCGCTAGCGTCAATCGATTGGTCTCGTCAATAAGTGCTTGGTGTTTGAACACAACACTCTCATAATCCGGACGCAGAGGAATTCACCATGTTGGTTTGGGAAGAAGAAATCTCTTCATCATCAAATGCGTCGAGCATGGCGCGCAACGCGGCTGCCAAAGCTGCTTCGCTTGCCATGTCCATCGCCACGCCGGCCGCCTCGCCTGAGGCAGTGTCGGCTTCCATGGAGCCGCCCGCTGCAAGCGCCGCCGGTGCCTCCAGCGCCACGCCGTCCTCGGCCGATGCAGCGTCGCCTTCAACCGCGGCGGCACCTGCTGCACCCGCTGCCGCGCGCCGCGTGAACGCCGCCGACAAACGCATCATCAACGGCAAGACCGACGTCAACCAGTTGGTGCCGTTCAAGTACAAGTGGGCTTGGGAAAAGTACCTCGCCACCTGTGCCAACCATTGGATGCCGCAAGAGGTCAACATGTCGCGCGACATCGCGACCTGGAAAGACCCCAACGGGCTGACCGAAGACGAGCGCCGCATCATCAAGCGCAACCTCGGCTTCTTTGTCACCGCCGATTCGCTGGCCGCCAACAACATCGTGTTGGGCACCTACCGCCACATCACCGCGCCCGAATGCCGCCAGTTCCTGCTGCGCCAGGCCTTTGAGGAAGCGATCCACACCCACGCCTACCAGTACATCGTCGAGTCGCTCGGTCTGGACGAGAGCGAAATCTTCAACGCCTACAACGAAGTCACCTCAATCCGCGACAAGGACGAGTTCCTGATCCCGTTCATTGAACAGATCATGGACCCCCACTTTCACACCGGCACGCCTGAGAACGACCAGAAGCTGCTGCAAAGCCTGATCGTGTTCGCCTGCCTGATGGAAGGCTTGTTCTTCTACGTCGGCTTCACCCAGATTTTGGCGCTGGGCCGGCAGAACAAAATGACCGGCGCGGCCGAGCAGTACCAGTACATCCTTCGCGACGAATCGATGCACTGCAACTTCGGCATCGACCTGATCAACCAGATCAAATTAGAGAACCCGCATTTGTGGACGGCTGAATTCAAGGCCGATATTCAGGCTCTTTTCATGCGAGCAGTCGAACTCGAGTATCGCTACGCTGAGGACACCATGCCGCGTGGCGTGTTGGGCTTGAATGCGTCGATGTTCAAAGGCTACCTTCGCTACATCGCCAATCGCCGTGCCACGCAAATCGGTTTGGACGCGCTCTTCCCGAACGAGGAGAACCCGTTCCCTTGGATGAGCGAAATGATCGACCTGAAAAAAGAGCGTAATTTCTTTGAGACCCGTGTCATTGAGTACCAGTCCGGCGGCGCGCTGTCCTGGGACGAATGACGCTGTGAAGCAAGATCAAGATTCACGCAACGAGGCACGGTGCCACAGAAGCACAGACCGCGTTGCGTTACCGTATTCATCGCACCGAAGCGCCCCTCCTGGGCAGACTTTCGGGTGGTGAATAGCTGTCTGGCGATGGCTTTTCGCAAAGCCAGGCAGTTCTCTTTCAACTTGATCAAGGAGAAGTGAAAATGGCAACTGCGAAAAAGGCTCCGGCCAAGAAAGCACCCGCGAAGAAGGCCTCTGCGGCCAAGAAGGCACCTGCGAAGAAGGCAGCGCCTGCGAAGAAGGCTGCGGCCAAGAAGGCACCTGCCAAGAAGGCAGCGCCTGCGAAGAAGGCACCTGCTAAGAAGGCAGCACCGGCGAAGAAGGCTGCGGCCAAGAAGGCGCCTGCGAAGAAGGCAGCGCCGGCCAAGAAGGCCCCTGCCAAGAAAGCGGCAGCCAAAAAAGCCGCACCCGCCAAGAAGGCGGCAGTAAAGAAGGCACCTGCCAAGAAGGCAGCCCCTGCCAAAAAAGCTGCCCCGAAAAAGGCTGCTGCTCCGAAGAAGGCTGCTCCCAAGAAGCCTGCGCCCTCCAAGGCGGCCGCTCCTGCGGTCAAGACTTCGATCAGCGAAACCGCAAAGTGGCCTTTCCCCACGGGCAGCAAGCCCTGAGGATTGTTCGCCTCGATGTGTCGAAACCCGGCTCCGGCCGGGTTTTTTTATGGGCGTCTCAGACTCACACGCTCGAGCGGGTTTTCGGGAAAGACGCGGGAAGCGGTAGGCTGTGAGCCCCCACGCCCGCGCAGGGGACGCTTTGCGCCTCACCCGCCTGCTTGCATGTCATCCAACCTGCCCTTGTTTGAAACACCCCCACCGGCGGTGCCGCTGGCCGAGCGCCTGCGGCCACGCACCTTGGACGACGTCATCGGCCAGCAGCACCTGCTCGGGCCGGGCAAGCCGCTGCGTCGGGTGTTCGAATCGGGCCGCCTTCATTCTATGATCCTGTGGGGCCCGCCGGGCGTGGGCAAGACCACGCTGGCCCGCCTGATGGCGGATTCGTTCGATGCACAGTTCATCATCCTGTCGGCGGTGCTGGGAGGGGTGAAGGACATCCGCGAGGCGGTGGAGCGGGCGCTGTCGAGCCAGGCACTCGGGCGCTCCACGGTGGTCTTCGTCGACGAAGTGCACCGGTTCAACAAGAGCCAGCAGGATGCCTTCTTGCCGCATGTCGAGTCGGGCCTGTTCACCTTCATTGGTGCCACGACGGAGAACCCGTCGTTCGAGGTCAATGCGGCGCTGTTGTCGCGGGCCACGGTGCATGTGCTGCAGCCGCTGACCGAGACCGACCTGCAGGCCCTGCTGCAGCGCGCCAGCCAGGCGCTCGGCCTGGCGCCGTTGACCCCGGCGGCCGCTCAGCAGCTCGTGGCCTATGCCGACGGCGACGGCCGGCGCTTGCTCAACGTGGCCGAGAACCTGGCCCACTCGGCGGCGGGTGCCGCCGAGATCGATGAAGCCCTGCTGGCCTCGGCCCTGGGCGAGCGCCTGCGTCGCTACGACAAAGACGGCGAGCAGTTCTACGACACCATTTCGGTGTTGCACAAGGCGGTGCGGGGCAGCGACCCGGATGCGGCGCTGTATTGGTTCGCCCGGATGCTCGACGGCGGTGTGGACGCCCGCTACGTGGCGCGGCGCCTGGTGCGCATGGCCAGCGAAGACGTTGGGCTGGCCGACCCACGTGCGCTGCAGATCGCGCTGGAGGCCTTGCAGGTGTACGAGCGCTTGGGCTCACCCGAAGGAGAGCTGACCCTGGCGCAGGCGGTGGTCTACCTGGCAATGGCACCAAAGTCGAATGCGGTTTACCGGGCCTATCAGGCAGCCCGCGCATTCGTGGCCCAAGACGGCACGCGGCCCGTGCCGCTGCGCTTGCGCAACGCGCCCACCCGGCTCATGAAAGACCTCGGACACGGGCAGGGCTACCGCTACGCCCATGACGAGCCGGGGGGTGTGGCGCAGGGCGAAAGCTACTGGCCCGACGACCTGCCCACACCGCCGCGCTTTTACGAGCCGGTGGCGCGCGGCATGGAGATCCGCATCGGTGAACGCCTGGAGGCGTTGCGCGCCGCGCACCCCGACGCGACGTCCGACCCTGGGCCTGAAACCCCATGACGCCACGGTACAAACACCCCTTTGCAAGCCCGCAGAGGGCGCATACAAACACAGGTTGCCACTGCCATCGGGTGCCTGGCAGGGATCTTGCACGGATTGTTTTGCATTCGAATCACAAGGAGACGGACCGATGGACACACTGATCCAGCAGATCATCAATGGGCTGGTGCTGGGCAGCGTGTACGCGCTGGTCGCCCTGGGCTACACCATGGTCTACGGCATCATCAACCTCATCAACTTCGCCCACGGCGAGGTGCTGATGGTGGGCGCGTTGACCAGCTGGACGGTGGTCACCGCGCTCAGCGAGACCGGCTGGCCCGGCACCTTGCTGTTGTTCCTGTCGCTGCTGGCGGCGGTGCTGGTCTGCACCATTCTCAATTTCGTCATCGAAAAAATCGCTTACCGGCCGCTGCGCAACGCGCCGCGCCTGGCGCCGTTGATCACCGCCATGGGCATGAGCCTGTTGCTGCAGACCCTGGCCATGATCATCTGGAAGCCGAACTACAAGCCGTATCCAATTCTGTTGCCGAGCGAGCCCTTCCACATCGGCGGCGCGGTGATCAACGTGACCCAGGTGCTGATCCTGGTGGTCACGGCGGTCACCCTGATTGGCTTGATGCTGCTGGTCCACCGCACCAAGCTCGGCCGGGCCATGCGGGCCACCGCCGAGAACCCGCGCGTGGCCTCGCTGATGGGGGTGCGCCCGGACATGGTGATCTCGGCCACCTTCGTGATCGGCGCGGCGTTGGCGGCGCTGGCCGGCGTGATGTACGCCGCCAATTACGGTTCTGTGCAGCACACGATGGGCTTTTTGCCCGGCTTGAAGGCGTTCACCGCGGCGGTCTTCGGCGGCATCGGCAACCTGCCGGGCGCCATGCTGGGCGGCGTGCTCCTGGGCTTGATCGAGTCGCTCGGGGCCGGCTACATCGGGCCGCTGACCGGGGGGGTGCTGGGCAGCCAGTACCAGGACATTTTCGCGTTCATCGTGCTCATCCTGGTGCTCACCCTGCGGCCCCAAGGTCTGCTGGGCGAGCGTGTGGCCGACCGCGCCTGACGGACGAAGAAGCAAAGGAGCACACGCATGAGAAACAAGAAAATGGTGCTGTTCGCAGCGGCCGCGGTGGGCCTGCTGGTGTTGCCGCTGGCCTTGCAGGCCATGGGCGTGGGCAACGCCTGGATCCGCATCATGGACGCCGCGCTGCTGTACGTGTTGCTGGCCCTGGGCCTGAACATCGTGGTCGGCTATGCAGGCTTGCTGGATTTGGGCTACGTGGCCTTCTACGCCGTGGGCGCCTACATGTTCGCCTTGCTGGCCAGCCCCCATTTGTGGGAAACCTTCACCGTGGTCAAGGAGATGTTCAAGGACGGGCTGCACACGCCATGGTGGGTGATCATTCCGCTGGGTGCTTTGCTGGCCGGCTTCATGGGCGTGCTGCTGGGCGCGCCCACCTTGCGCTTGCGCGGCGACTACCTGGCCATCGTCACCCTGGGCTTCGGCGAGATCATCCGCGTGTTCATGACCAACCTGGACCGCCCCGCCAACCTGACCAATGGCCCCAAGGGCATCTCCGGCATCGATTCGATCAAGATCTTTGGCTATGACCTGGGCAAGACCGGCGAGTGGTTCGGCATGGACGTGCCCTCGGTGGTGAATTACTACTACCTGTTCCTGGCGCTGGTGGTGATCAGCGTGGTGATCTGCCACTGCCTGGAACGCAGCCGCATCGGCCGGGCTTGGATGGCGATCCGCGAAGACGAGATCGCCGCCAAGGCCATGGGCATCAACACCCGCAACCTCAAGCTGCTGGCCTTCGGCATGGGGGCGACGTTCGGGGGCGTGTCGGGCGCCATGTTCGCGGCTTTTCAGGGCTTTGTGTCGCCGGAGTCGTTCTCGCTGCAGGAGTCGGTGCTGATCGTGGCCATGGTGGTGCTGGGCGGCATCGGTCACCTGCCGGGCGTGGTGATCGGCGCCTTGCTGCTGGCGGCCTTGCCCGAGGTGCTGCGGCACATGGTGGGCCACCTGCAACAGCTCACCGATGGGCGTCTCGACGCCTCGATCTTGCGCCAGTTGCTGATCGCGGTGGCGATGATCGGCATCATGCTGGTGCGACCGCGTGGCTTGTGGCCGGCGCCCGAGCATGGCAAATCGGCCCTGCCGGTCACGCCCGCCCCCACGCCTGTGAGGACCCCCAGCACATGACGCCCATTCAGCAACCCGTGCTCCAAGTGGTGGGTGCGTCCAAGCGCTTCGGTGGCGTTCAGGCCGTGTCCGATGTGGGCATCTCGGTCGACAAAGGCCAGGTCTACGGCTTGATCGGCCCCAACGGCGCCGGCAAGACCACTTTCTTCAACCTCATCACCGGGCTGTACGCGCCCGACGCCGGGCAGTTTGCCCTCAACGGCCAGGCCTACCGGCCCACGGCCGTGCACCTGGTGGCCAAGGCCGGCATCGCGCGCACTTTTCAGAACATCCGGTTGTTCAACGACATGAGCGCCTTGGAAAACGTCATGGTGGGCCGCCATGTGCGCACGCATTCGGGCCTGATCGGTGCGGTGTTCCGCACGCCGGGCTTTCGCGCCGAGGAGGCGGCCATTCGGGCCCGGGCCTGGGAGCTGCTGCACTACGTGGGCATCGAGAAATATGGCGACTTCAAGGCGCGCACCTTGAGCTACGGCGACCAGCGACGGCTCGAGATCGCCCGCGCGCTGGCCACCGACCCCCAGCTGATCGCGCTGGACGAGCCCGCCGCCGGCATGAACGCCACGGAGAAAGTGGTGCTGCGCGAGTTGATCGACCGCATCCGGCGCGACGGCCGCACGATCCTGTTGATCGAGCACGACGTCAAACTGGTGATGGGCCTGTGCGACCGGGTGACGGTGCTCGACCAAGGCAAGCGCATCGCCGAAGGCACGCCGGCCGAGGTGCAGCGCAGCGAGCAGGTGATCGAGGCCTACCTGGGCGCGGGGCACAAGGCCACCACGGCCCCTTGATCAGATGACTCGCCGGGCGCGTCGTTCATCACCGCGCGCTGTGGTGGGCGCTTTTCGTTTATCCAAGGATTTTCATGTCAACAACCTTGCTCAAGGTCAGTGAGCTGAAAGTGGCTTACGGCGGCATTCAGGCCGTCAAGGGCATTTCGTTTGAAGTGCACGAAGGTGAATTGGTGAGCCTGATCGGTGCCAATGGCGCCGGCAAGACCACCACCCTCAAAGCCATCACGGGCACGCAGCCGGTGGCCGCCGGTCAGATCGAGTTTCTGGGTGCGTCCACCCGTGGGCGGGGGGCTTGGGATTTGGTCAAGCAGGGCCTGGTGATGGTGCCCGAGGGGCGCGGCACTTTCACCCGCATGAGCATTTCCGAGAACCTGTTGATGGGCGCGTTCGTGCGCAAGGACCGCGAGATCGAGGCCGACATCGACAAGGTCTTCACCACCTTCCCGCGGCTCAAGGAGCGGCGCAATCAGCTGGCCGGCACCTTGTCGGGCGGCGAGCAGCAGATGTTGGCCATGGGCCGGGCCTTGATGGCCCGCCCCCGGGTGTTGCTGCTGGACGAACCGTCGATGGGCCTGAGCCCGATCATGGTGGACAAGATTTTCGAGGTCATCAACGACATCCACCAGCAGGGCACCACCGTGCTCTTGGTCGAGCAAAACGCCAGCCGCGCCCTGGCGCTGGCCAACCGGGGTTATGTGATGGAGTCGGGCGAAGTCACCATGTCCGGCCCCGCCCAGTCGCTGTTGGCCGACCCCAAGGTGAGGGCCGCCTACCTGGGCGAGTGAGGACACGGCGGGCAGGGCAGGGGTTCACACCGTGGTTGCCAAACGCCGCTTGCGCGGCAGCGAGCCGTTGCCGGGGGCGGTGAGTGCCGAGCCGATCGAAGTCGTGTGCCCCCTGTGCGCCCGCGCCATCGTGCCGGGCCCCAGCGCCGATGAGCACCACCTGGTGCCCAAGAGCCAGGGCGGTCGAGACAAGCAGCTGGTGCACCGCATCTGCCACCGGAAGATCCACGCCACCCTGTCTGAGCGCGAGCTTGCGCGCGACTACCCCACCTGGGAGGCGCTGCGGGCCCACCCGGAGATCGCTGCGTTCATCCGCTGGCTTCAAGGCAAGCCCCTGACCTTGAACGACCGCAGCGCGCGGCCGCGGCGCCGGCGCTGACATCGACACTGCTCTGCCAGACCGAGCCGGAGGTCAATCCGCTTTCATTGCCATCCCGCAAAACGCTCCACGCGGTCGCGTCCGGTTTCCTTGGCACGGTAAAGGGCCCGGTCGGCTTGCGCCACCAGGGCCAGGGGGTTGGCGCCTGGCACGGGGGCGGCAGCGCTGACACCCATGCTGGCCGTCACGGTGCACTGGGGCCAGTGCGTCGTGTGAAACGCCTCGCGGATCTTCAGGCCCACGCGCACTGCGTTGTCGGCATCGGTCTCGGGCAGGATGATGGCGAATTCCTCGCCACCGAAACGCGTCACCACGTCGGTTTGTCGCACGCTGGTGCGCAACACCTCGGCCGCCTTGGCCAGCACGGCGTCTCCGGCCGGGTGGCCGTGGGTGTCGTTGACCCGCTTGAAATGGTCGAGGTCGACCATCAACAGCGCCAACGGTTTGCCGCTGCGCGCATGCCGCATCCATTCTTCCTTCAACCGACGGTCGAAGTAGCGTCGGTTCCACAGCGCCGTCAGCCCGTCGGTCAGGCTGTCGACCTCCAGGTCCGAGACAACGCGCCGCAGTTCCAGCTGGGCCACCACCTGACGTGCCAGCGACTCCAACGCGCTGCGCTGGGTGTCGTCCAGCTGGCGCGGCACGTGGTCGATCACGCACACGGTGCCAATCGGCAGGCCCTGGGGTGTCAGGAGGGGCGTGCCCGCATAAAAACGCACGTGCGGCTCGCCGGTGACCAAGGGGTTGGTGGCAAAGCGGTCGTCGAGCCGGGCGTCGGGCACTTCGAAAACGCGGTCCGGCGTGAGAATGGCATGCGCGCAAAAAGCCAGGTCGCGGGCGGTCTCATTGGGCTCCAGGCCCCGCCGCGCCTTGAACCATTGGCGCTGGACGTCGACCAGTGAAATCAGGGCGACCGGCGTGCCGCACACGGCCGCAGCCAGGGTGGTCAGGTCGTCATAGGCCTGCTCTGGCGCCGTGTCCAGCACCCGGTAGCCGTGCAGTGCGTCAAGGCGCTGTTGCTCGTTGAAGGGCAGTGCCGCAGGCACGGCACCGGGTGCGCTCGGGACTGCATCGTTGAAAGGAACCGGCTCGCTGTGGTGCATCGTTGTCGATCAAACAAGGTAGGGTGACCTGGTTATCGACACGGCAGACCTGGGCCTAAAGTGGAAGTAACGAACGGCGCCGCCAGGGGTGTGGGCCGTTCCTGCAGCCGCTTTGAAAGGTGTGATGAAGTTGGGCAGGGGTCGCGGCAAGGCAGCCTGCCAGGCGCGGGGCAGCAGTCAGGCAATCCCTTTCCGGCCCGTTTATTGACTTTTATTAAAAAAGTCGTAAATTATGAAACTCGAAATAAAAGCAGATAAAAAAAGTGAAGCACTTTGCCCGTTCCGAGCTGGCCCAGGAAATTGCCAGCGCCATGCAAGGCAAGGCCTTGTTCGGTGACGCGCCCAACGGCCTGTTTCTCTCCGCCCCTCGCCGCACCGGCAAGTCCACCTTCCTCCAGTCGGACCTGCGGCCCCAGCTGGAACGCCAGGGCATTTTGGTGGTGTATGTTGATTTGTGGGCCGACCAGAAGCGCGACCCGGCCGACCTGATCGCGGAGGCCCTCAGCAAAGTGATCGCCGACAATCTGGGGGCGGTGTCCAAAGCCGTCAAAGCCGCCAGCGTGACCACCATCGGCCCGATGTGGCTCAAGATGGACACCACCCGCATCGGCAAGCCCGAAGGCAAGACCTTGGCCGAAGCGCTGACGATGCTGCACGAGATGACCCGCAAGCCCATCGCCTTGATCATCGACGAGGCCCAGCATGCCCTGACCAGCGAGGCTGGCGAAAACGCCATGACCGCTTTGAAGGCTGCCCGCGATCAGCTCAACACGCCCAACCAGGTGCGCCTGATGCTCGTCATGAGCGGCTCCGACCGCGACAAGCTGCTGCGCCTGGTCAACACCAACGGTGCGGCTTTTTACGGCAGCCAGGTGCAGCGCATGCCTGAGCTGGGCGCCGACTTTGTGGGTTTCGTGGCCTCGATCGTCGAAGCACAACGGCCTGACCTGAGGCCTGTCGATGCCGACACCTTGACCCGGGCTTTTCAGCTGTTCGGCGCCCGCCCTCAATTCTTTGCTGCGGCGCTGGGCAATGCGCTCAACCCGCTCACCTCCACCGGTGCCCGCTTCGAGCAGCAGGTGCTGGAGGCCGCCAACCGCCAGCGGGAAGACGACGAGGCGCAGATGGCGTCCGAGTATTTGTCGCTGAAGCCGATCGAGCAGGCGGTGCTGTGGCGCCTGCTGGACATGGGCGACCGCTTCCGGCCTTACGACGCCCAGGCGCTGAAGTTTTACCGCGAGCGGGTGGCGGCAGCGAAGGGCACCGCGCAAGCCACCGTGACCTCGCAGATGGCCCAGGCGGCACTGGAATCGATCCGTTCGCGATCGCCTGCGTTGGTTTGGAAATCGGCCCGTGGCGAGTACGCGGTGGACGATGCGCTGATGCACCAGTGGTTCACCACCCTCGTGCGAAACGGCACCTGGCCGCCCACGTTGGCGTCTTCGCCTGGTGGTGAGGCCCGTCCGGGCAAGCCGGCGCGCAAAACGCGGGCCAAGGCGGCTCGGTGAGAACAATCATCGCGGCAGGGGGCAGCCGCAAAACAGCTGGTCACGCCTCAGAACGGAAAGCGGCCACCTTGCTCGCCCGATCAAGCGGCCAGGGCTGTCTTCATCCCTGAAAAAGCTTGGCGGGATCGGGAGTGAAGCTCCTCGTGGGCATTTTTTTCACTGTGCAGTTGTCAAAGCTTGTATGGGCTCAGCACGCAGGCCTGTACCTAGCCTGGGTCATGGATGAGGCGGGCATGCGCAGTCAGGCGCTGCCGCCGCCGAACCATGCAAGGAGCCGCTGAAGCAAGCGATAAACTTGGTTTTTGAACCTCACCCATTGCCTGCAATGTTGCTTAAGCCGCTGCTTTTAATCGCCTTAGTTTTGCTCACTGGGTGTGCGTCCACGAATTTCGCCACATCGCCTGCGCCGGCCACCGTCCAAGAGCAGTGGACTCGAAAGAGCATGACCGTTTGGGGGGGCACTCGTGTGTTCGCGATTGGCAACCTGGAGTTCGGAAAGTTGCGCCATGAGAGCGACACCACCTTCACGGTCGATCCAGGCACCCACACTTTGAAGGTTTGGTACTACGCCAGCCGTGGAAACGCCCAAGGGCTGTTCTGGCAGACCGACGTGGTGCCGATGACGGCAACGTTGAAGCCCCACGGAAAGTACCAAGTTCGGTC
>JAZKHH010000003.1:0-21987 GCA_040385465.1 Pseudomonadota bacterium
GGGATCTGCCCGGTGGCGCGTGGCCAGCTCATCGGCGTGCGGCCACTGGGCGACACCCGGCCGGTGAGCACGTCAGCGATGGCGTGACCGGCCTCGCGGCCCAGGAACCACGCCGCCAGCAGGGCATCGGCGTGTTCGGCCAGCCAGGGCACGACCAGGGGGCGGCCCGAGAACAGGATGGCGATCACGGGGATGCCGAGGGCCTTGGCCTGTTTGATCACCGCCTCGGCCAGGGCCTGCTGCTGGCCGGGCAAGGTGGGCGTGGCGCGGCTGGCGGCCTCGCCGCTCATGGTCGCGCGTTCGCCCAGGCACAGCACCACCGCCTCGGTGCCCTTGCACAGCGCGACGGCGGCGGCAATGCCGCTGTCGTCCGCGTCGTTGATGGCCACGCCGGCGCCATGGTGCACTGTCGCGCCAGGCAGGGCCTCGCGCAGGCCGGCCAGCACGCTCACGGCGGGCTCGTATTCGCCCGCGCCCCACCACGGGCCCTTCATCTCGGTGGACGCGTCGGCCAGCGGGCCGATGACGGCGAGCTGTTGGATGCCGGCCGGGAGCGGCAAGGTGTCGTGCTCGCTCGTCTGCTGGTTCGTCAGCATCACGAGGGCCTTGCCGGCGACGTCGCGCGACAGCGCGCGTCGCTGCGAGATGGCCTCTTCATTCTCCGGCGTCGCGCCGCGGCGGTAGGGGTCGTCGAAGAGGCCCAGCCGCTCTTTCAGCAACAGCACGCGGCGCACGCTCGCATCGATCTCCTCGATCGTGACCCGCCCTTGTTCCAGCGCGATCGGCAGGCCCTTGCGGTAGGCGTCGGCCATCATGTCGATGTCGACGCCGGCCTTCAGCGCCAGCACGGCGGCGTCGGCCAGGTCGGCCGCGACGCCGTGTTTGATGAGTTCTGCAATGGCGTTGTAGTCGCTGACGATGACGCCGTCAAAACCCATCTTGACGCGCAGCCAGTCGCGCATCAGCGGGATGTGTGCCGTCATCGGCACGCCGTTGAGGTCGTGGAACGCCGGCATCAGGGTGGCGACACCCGCTTTGATCGCCGCCGCAAAGCCCGGCAGGTGCACTTCGTGCAGGCTGCGCTCGGAGATGTCGACCTCGGCGTATTCACGGCCGGCGTTCACGCTGCCGTAGGCCACGAAATGCTTGGCGCAGGCGGCCATCGCGTCGGCGGCCGACAAATCTGTTCCCTGAAAACCACGCACCTTGGCCGCTCCAATGCGCCCATTGAGCCAGGGGTCTTCGCCCGGGCCTTCCGCGGTGCGGCCCCAGCGCGGGTCGCGCGACACGTCGAGCATCGGCGCAAACGTCATGGCCAGGCCTTCGGCGGCACCCTCGCGTGCGGCCTCGCGCGCGGTGCGCTCCCAGAGGGCTTCGTCGAAGAGGCCGGCCTCGGCCAGCGGGATGGGGAACAGCGTGCGGTGTCCGTGGATGATGTCCAGCCCGATCAGCAGCGGGATGCCGAGCCGCGACTGCTCGACGGCCAGCTTCTGCATCTCGTGCACCGGCCCCGCGCCCACCATGTTCAGCAGGTTGCCCAGGGTGCCGTCGATGATCGACTGCGTGGAGTCGCCCGCGATCACCGGGCCGGTGACGGTGTAGCCCGAGGCGGTCATCGTCAATTGGCCCAGCTTTTCGGCCAGCGTCATGCGGGCCATGAGGGTGTCGATGCGGTTCATCTGCAAACTCCAGGGCGGGTGTGAGGGGTTTTCAGGATGATGACATGGCCGGTTTCCATGCACCATGCGGTTAGTGAGCACGTGCCTCATTCCAACCACAAACAGGAACCACACTTGAAAGAGAACACCTGAATGAAGCTGCGGAAAGATGACCGCGACGCCAAGACCCTTGCGACCTTGCCCGATGAAGCCCTGATCGACGCTGTGCAGCGGCAGACGTTCCGGTACTTCTGGGACGGCGCCGACGCCGACAGTGGCATGGCGCTCGACCGCCGCACCGACGGTGCCCTCCCTGATGGCAAAGTGGCCATTGGTGGTTCGGGCTTTGGCGTGATGGCCATGATCGTCGCCGTCGAACGCGGTTGGATCACGCGCAAGGCCGCGCTCAAACGCTTGCGGCAGATTCTCGACGCGCTGCATCGGGCCACCCGTTACCACGGCACGTTCGCCCACTTCATCGACGGCACCAGCGGTGAGACGATCCCCATGAACGAGATGGACGATGCGGCCGACCTGGTCGAGACCTCGTTCCTCATCATGGGGCTGCTCTGCGCGCGCCAGTACTTCGACGAGGACACCAAGCCCGTTCGCAACCTGCGCCGCGACATCGACGGGCTGTGGCACAGCGTGGACTGGCGCTGGTTCACGCAGGGCGGGCGCGACGTTCTGTACTGGCACTGGAGCCCGAACAACGGCTGGGCCATGAACCACCAGATCCGTGGCTGGAACGAGTGCCTCGTCACCTACCTGCTGGCCGTGGCCTCGCCCAGCCATCCCGTTGACCCGCAGGTCTACCACCGCGGCTTCGCCTCGGGCGAGGGCTTCGTCAATGGCGAGTCGTACTACGGCCTCGAAATGCCGCTGGGCATGCCCTATGGGGGGCCGCTGTTCTTCACGCATTACTCGTTTTGCGGCCTCGACCCGCGCGGCCTCAGTGACCGCTACGGCGATTACTGGGCGCTCAACTGCCGCCACCTGGAGATCAACCGTGCGCACTGCATCGCCAACCCGAACGGCCACAAAGGCTACGGCGAAGCGTGCTGGGGCCTGACGGCGAGCGACGACCCCGAGGTGTATTACCTCGCCCATGCCCCCGACGTCGACAACGGCACCATCACCCCCACCGCCGCATTGGCCAGCCTGCCGTACGCGCCCACCGAAGTGATGCAGGTGCTGCGGCACTTCCTCGGCACCTATGGCGAACGCCTCTGGCGGGAATATGGTTTTGTCGATGCCTTCTGCGACCAGAAGGACTGGATCGCCGACACCTTCATCGCCATCGACCAGGGCCCCATCGTCGTGATGATGGAGAACCACCGCACCGGCTTGCTCTGGAAGCTGTTCATGGCGGTACCGGAGGTTCAGGCGGGGCTGCGTGCGCTGGATTTCAGCAGCCCGCATCTGGTTGGGTCGTCGGCGGCGGCTTCGTCGTCTCCTGAGCGCCCCCAGGGTCGGACTGCGCGCAGCCCGGCCCCCGCGGGGGCCAAGAGACCCAGAGGCGGCCCAACGTTGTCTCAGGAGGTGCCGAAAGCATGAGGGGCACGCCAGGCACCGACTTCGACGACTGGGTCGACGCTCAGGTGCGCCGGTCGTCACAGGGCCTGCTGGCCAGCATCTCGCCGCTGGCCATCGTCAAGCACCGGCCCGGCTTCGGGCAGACCATCCGGCCGGTCGCGGGCGCCATCGTCGCCTCGACGGTCCTGGCCGATTGGGACCCGGACCCGGACTACTTCTTCCACTGGTTCCGTGATTCCGCCCTCGTCATCGATGCCCTGCGTTCGCTGTACTCCGATCGGCTCGTCGGTATTGACGGCCCCCAGGGCCGGGCTGTGCCCAGCCCACCCCCCGAGGGGGGTGAGAAAACTTGGGGCGGCCCGGCGTTTTCTCAGGCCGCCCTGCAGCATCTGCGCGATTTCATCCGGTTCAGCTTGGGGTTGACGCGACTGGATGGCCGCATCGATGCGGCCGTTCCCGATCGCCGCGCGCGCGTGTCACCTGACTTCCTGCAGTTCGCGCGCGACGACGCCGACCTGGGCCGCGCCCATGGCGATGCGGTGGCCAGCGAGACCCGGGTGAACCCCGACGGCACGCTGGACATCTCCCGGTGGGCACGCCCCCAGCACGACGGGCCGCCGCTGCGCGCGCTGACGATGCTGCGCTGGGTGGCCGAAGGATCGCTGGCCGACCCCCTGCTGGCGGAGGCCGCCGAGCTGATTCGGTTCGACCTCGGTTTCACGCTGCGCCATGCGCGCAAGCCTTCCTACGACATCTGGGAAGAAGAGGTCGGCCACCACTACTACACGCTGCGGGTCTCGGCGGCAGCGTTGGCCGAAGGCGCGGCCTGGTTCGTGAAACAGGGTGACCTGCCGGAGGCCCAGCGCTGCCAGGACGAGTCGCAGACGATCCTGGGGCTGCTCGACGGCCACTGGTTTGAGGGCGCCCCCGAGCCTGCCGCTGCGCGTCAGGCGCCCCGAGGGGGAGAGAAAACCTTGGGGCGGACCGGCGGTTGTCTCATGGGTGACGACGACGCCCCGGGCTACTACCGCTCACGCAGGCGGCCTGATGGCCAGTTCGGCGGCGCCAAGTCGCTCGACATTGCGGTGATCCTGTCGGCCATCCACACCTTTGGGCCGCCGGCCGCCGTGCACGGCGTGGCCGACCCGCGCATGCAGTCCACGTTGAAGCGGCTGGAGGCGCTGTTCGGTGCGGCCTATCCGATCAACCAGGGGCGTGCCCCGGGCCACGGCCCGGCGATGGGCCGGTACGAGGGCGACGTCTACCACTCGGGCGGCGCCTGGTACCTCTCGACGCTCGGGGCGGCGGAGTTCTGTTTCCGTGCCGCGATGGTGGCGCCCCCAATCCTGGCTTCGCCAGGCCCCCTGAGGGGGTCAAGTCAATCTTGGGGCGGCCCGGCGATTGACTTGAGAGGCACCACGACAGCAGGCACCACGACGGTCGACGCGTCGGGCCGCGACGCACCCGACTGGTTCGCCCGCGGCGACGCTTACCTCGCCACCGTGCGCGTCTACACGCCGGCCAGTGGCGACCTGTCGGAGCAGTTCGACCAGCGCACAGGCGAACAGACCTCGGCGAAGCACCTCGCGTGGAGCTATGCCGCGTTCATCTCGTGTGCAGGAGCACGCCGCGCTGCCGCTGCCGCTGTTCGGGCAACACCGCGTCGATGAGCAAGGAGCCGTCACGGCGAACCGCTCCGCTGGTCGTGAACACCGGCGTCATCCAGCAGGTGGCGGTGCTCATCGGTGCCTGGCGTGCGTCCACGGTGGCGAAGTCGCTGCTTGTCCTGGCGGTCGGCATCGTGACCGTCATCGGGTTCACGGCGTTCGGGCAGTTGGCGCTGAACCGCTGGAACCAGCCGTTCTACGACGCGATTTCGCGCCGCGACGTGCGCGACTTCATCTGGCAGCTCGGCGTTTTCGCAATGATTGCAGGGGGACTGTTGGTCCTGAACGTCGGGCAGCGTTGGCTGCTCGAAACCCTGCAGATGAAGTTGCGCGAAGGGCTGGTCAACGACCTGGTGGGGCTGTGGTTGCAGCCGCGCCGGGCCTTCTGGCTGGCGGGCAGCGGGCCCATGGGTGCCCACCCCGACCAGCGCATGCACGACGACGCGTTGAAGCTGTGCAACTTGACCGCTGAGCTCGGCGTGGGCCTGCTGCAGGCGGCGGTGCTGTTCTGCAGCTTTTCGGGCGTGCTGTGGGTCATCTCCAAAGACTTCAGCCTTTTCATTGACGGCCAGGAACATGCGCTGCCCGGCTTCATGCTTTGGGCCGCCATTCTGTATGCCGGCATCGGTTCGCTGCTGAGCTACTGGGTCGGCAAAAGCCTGATCGGGCGCAATGCCGAGCGCTACGGGCGCGAAGGCGAGCTGCGTTTTTCGTTGACCCGCATCAACGACCATCTTGACGGCATCTCGCTGGCTGGGGGCGAAGCGGACGAGAGGCGCCGCGTCGCGGCTTACCTCGCAGAAGTGCTGCAGGCCACGTCGCGCGTGGTGCGCGGCCTCACGAACCTGACCTGGGTCACCTCGGGCTTCGGCTGGGTCACGATCATCGCGCCCATTCTGGTGGCCGCGCCGCTGTATTTCTCCGGCAAGCTGTCCTTCGGTGGCCTGATGATGGCGGCCGCCGCCTTCACGCAGGCCCAGTCGTCGCTGCGCTGGTTCATCGACAATTTCAGCCAGATCGCCGATTGGCGTGCCACGCTGCTGCGGGTCGTCGGCTTGCGGCAGGTGCTGGTGTCCGATCTGGAGGGCGGGCAACCCGGTGAGCGCATTGCCTACGTGCAGAGCGAGCCGGGAACCTTGTCGGTGCAGTCGCTCGTCGTTCACGTTTGGAACGGCCGCGAGTGCCTGGACAACCCCGACCTGGTCTTGCAAGCC
Source organism: Pseudomonadota bacterium (assembly GCA_040385465.1). Taxonomy (GTDB): domain Bacteria; phylum Pseudomonadota; class Gammaproteobacteria; order Burkholderiales; family Burkholderiaceae_C; genus CANHBY01. The sequence goes on from JAZKHH010000003.1 coordinate 6,076, forward strand.
GGGCAGCGGCTGCTGATTCTGGGCGCAGCAGGCACCGAGAAGACCCTGTTGTTCCGGGCGCTGGCGGGCCTGTGGCCCCAGGGTTCCGGCAGCGTGGGCCGCCCTCTCGGCGAGGTGATTCACTACATGCCGCGCGGCACGCCCTACCTGCCCCGTGGCACCCTGGCCGACGTGGTGCGCTATGGGCTGGCCACAGAAAACTACCCGACGGATGCCATGGCAGCGGCGCTCGCCAGCGTGGGCCTGCAGCGGCTGGCACCCCTGCTGGGCGAAACCCGCCGCTGGGACCAGGAACTCAGCATCGACGAGCAACTGCTGCTGGGCTTTGCCCGTGTGGTGCTGCAGTCGCCGCCCTGGCTGGTGATGGACCAGGCCTTCGGCGCGGTCGACGCCGACACGCTGCAACGCGTGATCCAGGTGTTCAACGGCCCCCTCGCGCACACCGGCCTCATCCACATCGGCTCGGCCGGCGAAACGAACGAGCGGTTGTTCACCCACACGGTGAACCTGGTCAAGGCGCCCGAGCGCCGGAAGGCGCGATCATGAGCGCCATGCTGCGCGTCCTCGCTGTCCTCCTGCTCGTGCTGCCCGCCTGGTCGTGGGCGCAAGACATCGGCTTTCAGCCGCCCCGCGGCCCCGACGACGTGGCCGCTGTGGCGGTGATGCACGAATTCGCAGAGCGCATCGTGCCCGTGTACAGGGATGCCGACATTGATGCCTACCTGACCAACCTGACCGCCCTGCAAACCGTCAGCGGCGACTACCGTTCGGCCCGGGACAGCAACGACCAGCTGCGCAAGCGCCAGCAACAGAACAGGCCGTTGGACGGGGCGGTGGAAAGCGCGCTGGCGGACGGCATCTACGCCCATGCGCGCCAGATCGAGGCCAACGAGCGCCTTGCCTTTGCCGAAGCCTACGCGCGCGCGTTCGCGGAAGGGGTGGCACCGCTCGACAACCTGCAATCGGCGGCTTTGTCGGCTCGGCTGCAAGCCCCGCTGGCCGTGTACCGGGAGCCGGTGCGCCTGGCCTTTGATCGTTGGCGTTTGAGAGGCAGCGTGCCGCAGGCCGACGCCGTCGCCCTGGTGCGCACCTGGCTGGCCTACGAGTCGCGCCGCAGCTTCGCGGTGCAGTTGCCTGAGCTGGTCGCGTCGGACAACCGTCGGCGCTATGTGACCGACGCCAACGTCGAGATTCCGCTGCGCCGCGGCGGCGTCCTTCACGCCAGCGTCGTTCGCCCGGTGACCGCCAAGGGGCCCGTGCCGACCCTGTTGCGGCTCACCCTGGACCCCATCGAGGACGACGCACGGCGCAGCGCCAGGCACGGCTACGTCGGCGTCACCGCGTACGTGCGGGGCCGCAAGCCCGACGGCACGGGCGACGTGTGGCCGTTTGTCACCGAGGGCGACGATGCGGTGGCGGTCATCGAGTGGATCGCTCGGCAGCCGTGGAGCGACGGTCGCGTCGCCATGCTCGGCGACGGCTACTCGGGCTACACCGCGTGGGCCGCCGCGAGCCGGCGGCCGGCTGCGCTCAAGGCCATCGCCACGATTGCGCCCATGGCGCCCGGCATCGACTTCCCCATGGCCGGCCAGATCTATCGCAACGACTTCGTTCGCTGGATCGCGGAGCAAGCGGTGGGCAAGTCGTCCACACGGGCCGACGCGGCGCCCGAGACCGACGCGGCATGGCAAGCCCGGAACGCGCGCTGGTACCGCCAGGGCGGCCCTTACCAAGAGGTGGACCGCGCCCTTCTGGGCCGGCACAGCCCGCTCGCGCAACAGTGGCTGAGCCACCCCAGCCACGACCGCTATTGGCAAAAGCGCCTGCCCTCCGCGAAGCAGTTCGCGCAAATTGACATTCCGGTGCTCGGCATCGGTGGCTATTTCGATGCCTCGGCCGGCGCGCTGTATTTCCACAATGAGCACCGCCTTCATCGCCCGCAGGCCGACACGACGCTGCTCGTCGGCCCCTTTGGTGCCGCCTCCAGCCGGGGCGGCACGGGGGCCGCACTGCGCGGCCATGCGCTCGATGCGGTGGCGCGTGTCGATCTGCCAGAGCTGCGGTACCGCTGGCTGGATCACATCTTCCACAAGGCCAAGAAGCCTGCGCTGCTGGAGGCGCGCGTCAACCTGCAGGTGATGGGCGCCGACCGTTGGCGCCACGCGCCGACGCTGGACGCGCCCGACCGCGCTCGGCTGAAACTGCACCTCGATACCCGCCAGCGCGAGGGCCCGCATCGGCTGTTGTCATCCAAGCCATCGGCTTCGTCCGACCACCAAGGCCAGGCGCAACTCAAGGTTGACCTGGCAGGCCGCCGCGACGCCGGCGTTCCCGGGTCGGACGCTTTGCGCCTCAAGACTTTGCCCACAAGCAACAGCATCCGCTTCGTCAGCGATCCCCTCTCGAAGGACACCGACGTCCATGGCAGCCTGCGGGGTGAATTTGACATCACCCCCTCACGGCAGGACGTGGACCTGAGCGTGGCGCTGTACGAGCAGACGGCCAGCGGCGAGCATCAGCTGCTGTTCGAGCCGTACGACTTTCGCGCCAGCTACGCCGGCAACCGCGTCAAGCGGCGGTTGCTGCAAGCGGGTGTGCGCCAGTCGATGGCCTTCACCACCGAGCGGGTGACGGCCCGCAAGCTCGCAGCGGGCAGCCGCCTCGTTCTGGTGGTCGGCATCAACAAGCGACCCGACCGGCAGATCAACTACGGCAGTGGCCAGGACGTGAACGCCGAGACGAAGGCCGCGGATGCCGAAAGCCCCATTCGCGTGCGCTGGCACCCTGGCAGCCACGTCGACATCCAGACGGGCCCCTGAGCCGACGGTTCCCATTGCAGGCGCATGGGTTGACGCTTGTCCGGGCATGCGGGCAGGGAAGAATCGAGGGCTGGACTGCCGCTGGTCGGCCAGGCAGCCTTTCCCTGTCTCCAGCCAGGGCCTGTCATCAATTAAGCCATGCCACGGCGCAAGCTAAGTGCAAAGCGCCTAGGAAGTTCATCATTCAGGGGGCTGGTTCAATTGCGCCACCATGGCGGACCAGACACTACAGGAGAGACAGGATGGTTGAGATGGTCATCGAGCAGCGTCGCCACGACCTCGGGGGCGGTTTCGAGGTCGGGCGTGTCCTGCCGTTCGCCAAGCGGCGCATGGTCGGCCCCTTTATTTTCTTCGACCATATCGGGCCGATGGACCTGCCAGCCGGGTTGGGCCGGAAGTTCGATGTCCGCCCGCACCCGCACATCGGACTGTCGACCGTGAGTTACCTGTTCTCCGGCGAGATCATGCACCGGGACAGCCTGGGCTATGAGCAGGCGATCCGGCCGCAGGAAGTGAACTGGATGACGGCGGGACGGGGCATCACCCACAGCGAGCGCTTCGAGCATGCGCATGCGCAGGGGGATCGGGTGCACGGGATTCAGACATGGGTCGCATTGCCCACCGACCAGGAAGAGACCGCCCCCAGCTTTTCACACCACGCCGGGCGTGATCTGCCCCAGTGGAATGAAGCGGGCGTGACCGGGCATCTCATTGCTGGCAGCGCCTACGGCCTGACCGCCGGCGCCAAGACCCATTCGCCCCTCTTCTACGCGCACCTCGACATGGCGCCCGGCTCGACCGCCGAGATTCCCGCGGACCACCCAGAGCGTGCGATCTATATCGCCACAGGGGCGGTGGAAGTGGATGGACAACACCATGAAGCCGGCCGAATGCTGGTGCTTGGTGCTGGCACCTCGCGCGTGCGTGCGGAGGTGCAGTCCGCGGTGATGCTGCTCGGCGGCGAGCCGGTCGGCGAGCGCTTCATGTTCTGGAACTTCGTGTCCTCCTCCAAGGATCGGCTCGCGCAGGCGGCGGCGGACTGGAAGGCCGGACGGATGAAGTTGCCGGATGCCGACGATGCGGAATTCATCCCGCTGCCGGACAAGCCGGCCCCGCCTGCCCCGGCCATGCCGTGATGATCTCATGGGGCAAGCCTCCCACTTCAGGCCGGGGTGAAGTGCGGGATGGGAAGTCGTGCTGGGACAAGATACTTGCGTTTCTTGTTTCCTTACTTTAAAGTAAGGAGATGCGATTTCGCATGAATCAAGAGTGCAAAAAATGGCAACGGCAACCATTACGACCAAGGGGCAGATCACTATTCCCGCCGATGTGCGCAGCGCGCTTGCGGTTGGCACGGGCGATCGTGTGGAGTTCGTTCTGATCGAGCCGGGGCAGTTTCTTTTCATGGCCGCGAATCGGTCCGTGACCGAGCTGAAGGGCATGTTCGGTAAGCCCACCAAGACTGTGTCTGTCGACGAGATGAATCGCGCGATTGTTGCCCGCGGAGCGTCCGCTCGATGATTGGCCTGGATACCAATGTGCTTGTTCGCTACATCATGCAGGACGATGCGAAGCAGGCAGCCAAGGCAACGAAGTTGATTGAAGGTCTCACAGCAAATGAGCCCGGCTTCATTGCCTTGGTGTCGGTGGTGGAACTGGTGTGGGTGTTGTCGTCATGCTTTGAATTAAACCGCGAGCAAATCGTGCGAGCGCTGGATGTGGTTCTGCGCTCGAAGCAACTCGTGGTTGATCAAGCCGAGCATGTGGTGCGAGCCCTGCGAGCGTATGGGGCAGGCAATGCAGACTTCGCGGATTGCCTGATCGAGCGTACAGCGGTAGCAGCAGGTTGTGTCCGGACCATGACCTTCGACATTGCTGCCTCCAAGACTGCTGGCATGACTTTGATTCACTGAAAGTGACGAGCGTGGCACAGGGCATCAACAAGCGACCCGACCGGCAGATCAACCACGGCAGCGGCCAGGACGTGAACGCCGAGACGAAGGCCGCAGATGCCGCAAGCCCCCTTCGCGTGCGCTGGCACCCGGGCAGCCACGTCGACATCCAGACGGGCCCCTGAGCCGTCGCAACGCCTGCACTCTTGCGCATGCGGTGACTGAGCTTGATCCGTGCTGGCACGGGGCCTGAGACTTCACGGGCGCTTCATGGCCATTTCGCAGGCGCAAGGGACAGTTCAGCCTCTTGCATCCGTTGCCACCCATGAACCTTCCTCTTGCCTTGCTGTCGTCGACATCGCTGTCGTTGTTCCTGGTGTCTCGCCAGGCGTGCCACCCGATGCCAAGGCGCTTTCCGCGAACTGGAACGCAGTTGTGACCCATGCCGACCTCATCGTGATCGGCGCCAGTTTCGCGGGCTTGGCCTGTGCACGTGCGGCTGCTCGTGCAGGACTGCGAGTGCGGGTGATTGAGAAAAAAGCCCGCTCAGGCGCCAAGCTCCACACCACCGGCATCCTCGTCAAAGACGCGATCGACACCCTCCCCTGGTTGCAGGAGGTGCCCACCGACCTGGTGCGCACGATCCGCGGCGTGCGCCTGTACGCGCCGAACCTGCAGTCAGTGGACCTGCAGGCCCCGGGCTATTACTTCTGGGCCACCGACACGCCGGCCTTGCTCGACTGGATGGTCGGCTGCTGCGAGCGCGAGGGCGTGCGCTTCGACTTCAACACGGTGTTCGAGCAGGCGCAGCCGGTGGCCGGCGGGTGGCAGGTCGCCTGCCGCGAGCGTGAACTGGTGACGGCCGCCTACCTGGTGGGTGCAGACGGTCCGCAATCGCGGGTGGCGAAGGCGCTGGGCTTGGAGGTCAACCAGGCGTTCTTGTTTGGGGTCGAACACGAGTACACGACGGCCCGCCTGGCGCCCGACCGCCTGCATTGCTTCATCGATCGCCAGCTCGCTCCGGGCTACATCGGCTGGGGCGTGGCAGGGGTGGGTGTGCAACAGGTGGGTTTGGCGCGCCGCGTGGGCACGGCGGGTCAGGCTGCCTGTGTGGATGCCCTCGCCCGCCTGCGTCACAAGATTGCCGACCATGTGGACACGCTCGGCCGGACCCCGGCCGCCGTGCGGGCCGGCATGATCCCTTGCGGCGGCTCGTTGCGCCGGGTGGCGCGGGAGCGGGCACTGTTGGTGGGAGACGCGGCGGGCATGGTCTCGCCAGTCACGGCAGGTGGCATTCGCACCGCCTTGCACCACGGCGACGCCGCTGGTACGGCGATCTCGTACTTCCTGCGGCACCAGGGCGCCGATCCAGCTGGCGACCTGGCCGCGACCTACCCGCGGTTTCGGACCAAGCGACTGCTGCGCTGGCTGTTCGAGCACACGCTTTCGGACCACTTGTTCAACCTGCTGCTGCACACCCGCCCTGTGCGCCGGGCGGCAGAGCTGGTGTATTTCCACCGCCGCGGGCAATGAAGTCGTGGGATCACAAGCGTCATGTTGCCTTGATGATGCGGTCGAGGTGGTCCTCGGCCTGCAGCTCTTCGTTCATGCGCAATGAACCCCAGGGTGACCCGGCGCTCAGTTTGACTTCTTCAGCTGCTGCCGCACGAAGCTTTGCACTTCGAGCGGGGGCACGTCGGGCGCACTGCCCTGCATCCCCGGCCGCAGGAAGTCGAGCAGCAGCACCGTGCGCGGCGTCGCTGCGCGGTTCCAGGCTTCGTGCTCCGAGGTGTCGTCGAACACCAGGCAGTGGCCAAGTTTCCAAGGCCGTGTCTCGTCGGCCACACGCAGGGCGCAATCACCGTCGGGCACGATGAGGCCCATGTGCAATCGGGAGACAGTCTCCACCCAGCCGACGTGCGGCTGGATGTGGGTGCCCGGGGCCATGCGGGAGAAACCGGCGGTCGTCAGACCGGGCACGCCGCTGAGCAGCTCGGCCGTGCGAGGGCAAGCCTTGAGTGCCGGCTCGATCCGCTCGCCAAAGGCGATGAGGCCGTAGACGCTCCAACCTTCACCATACATCTCGCGCCGAACCCACGGCTCGAAACTGTCTTGGGCCAGCGCCAGGCACTCATCACGAATGCACTGCCAGCCGGCCTCCAGCTTTTGGATGAAGGGGAAAGGGCTGGGATCGATGAACATGGTTGCTGTTGTTTCAAAAGTTGAAGCTGGCCGAGACCCCCACGACGTGAGAACGGCTCTCATGCCACCCTTGAAGGGCCTGGCGCCGAGGGGGCCCCAGCGGCGAGCCGGTGGCTCAGCGCCGCTTCACCCACGCCGGGTCGATGCCCGGCGGCAGCTGGCTGCAATCCTTGCCCAGCCAACGGGCCTGCATGGACTGCGACATCCGCACCGGCAGGCTCATCACCCCGCCGTCCAGCATCCAGCGCCCTTCGGCACTGGTGTCGCTGAGGATGGTGACGGTGCCCTGCCCTTTGCCGCTGATCTGGCCACGGCACACCAGGTCGAAACTGGCGGAGGTGGCGCTGCTGTGGGTGGCGGTGGCCTGGCAGCCTTCGATGCCTTTGATGGCCGCCAGGTCGAGGGCGACCTTGCCCCGCGAACACTCCAGGTAGGGTGACCACCCCGCCGGCAGGCCGGCCTGCCGCATGACACCGGCCATGGCCTGGCGTTGCGACGGGGGCATGGTGGCCTGGGGGTCGAGGATCGTTGGCAACCGCCCGCCGTTGAAGGTGCCGTTGGTGGCAATGGCCCACAGCCCGGGCTTGAACTGCAAGGTGGCCGATGGCGCGGTATCGGTTGTGGTGGGCTGGGCGGGAAGCGTTGTTGCCCAGGCGCCCAGCAACGTCAAGGTGGTTGCCTTGGCGGCCAGCAGAATGCGGCTGGATGTCCTCTTGATCGTCTTCAACATGGGTGCTCCTGAGTCAGTCAGCAGGCCACGCTGGACGCCGAAGCCTGCGCGCACAGTATGCATACCCCCTGCGCTCAAGATGCCACCGTGCTGGAAGGGTGCTCGGGCACGGCGGCCGCCCGCACCGCCAAGTCCCATTGACCGCGCGATTCGCGATTCACGAATGCCGCAGGCCGACTGGTGCAGCCTCCGCGCGAACACGGCATGGGCCGGGTGCTTCAGCCTCGCCTGGCCGCCTCGATCGCTGCGATGTCGATCTTTTGCATCTGCATCATCGCGCCGAAGGCCCGTTGCGCCGCGGCAGGGTCGGGGTCGGAGATGGCTTCGATAAGGGCCCTGGGCGTGATCTGCCATGACAAGCCCCACCGGTCCTTGCACCAACCGCAGGCGCTTTCTTCGCCGCCGTTGTCGACGATGGCCTGCCACAAGCGATCGGTTTCAGCTTGGTCGTCTGTGGCCACCTGGAATGAAAAAGCTTCGGTGTGCTTGAACGCCGAACCACCGTTCAGCCCAAGGCAGGGAATGCCCATCACGGTGAACTCGACCGTCAACACGTCGCCTTTCTTGCCCGACGGATAGTCGCCGGGTGCTTGATGGACAGCGCGCACCGCACTGTCGGGGAACGTCTTGGCATAGAACTTGGCGGCGTCCAAAGCGGTGCCGTCGTACCAAAGGCAAATCGTGTTTTTGCTGACCATTTCCATTCTCCAAAAGGTGGGAGCAAGCAAGCCTGCAATCGAGGGGCGACGTTGCCCTGTTTCGTGGGCAACTGGTATTCCTCACGCCTCATGACAACGTTCGGCCTTGGCTGCAGGTGTGGCCCGAAGCCGAGTGGGCGCGGCGCCTGCCGGCAACAGGCCAAGGGCAGAATGCCGGAATGCGTTTGAAATCGCAATGCCGCCATCCGAGCACTGCGCTGAAAACACAGGAATGGGGCGGCGAAGGCCTGGCGGCCAGCCCAGTGGGCACAGGATCACCATTGAAAAAACACATGCCGCACCCAGTTGACACCACACCCTTCCACTCCCGGCGCTTGTGATGACGATGTTGCTCGTTCTGTTTGGCGCCGTGCTGGCCCTGGCGCTGTGGGCCTGGGGTGGGCCCGTCTGGCGTGAACACCGCCGTCGACAACAGCGACGCACGCCGTTTCCGCAGGCCTGGCGCAAGATGCTGCAGCAACGGGTGCCTTACCTGCGCCGGTTGCCGGCGGATCTGCGCTTGCAACTCCAGGGGCACATTCAGGTCTTTTTGGCCGAGAAGGCTTTCATCGGCTGCCGTGGCCTGGTCATCACCGACGAGATGAAGCTGGTCATTGCGGCGCAGGCCTGCTTGCTGCTTTTGAATCAACCCCGCCCGGCGTACTTTCCCGGCATGCGGCAGGTGCTGGTCTATCCGGCGGCCTTTCGGGTGGACCGTCACCACACCGACGAGGCGGGGGTCGTCACCCAGGAGCAGCAGGTGCTGTCTGGTGAGTCGTGGTCGCAAGGACAGGTGATCCTGTCTTGGCACGATGTGGTCGAGGACGCCGCGGTGCCCGGTGACGGCTACAACGTGGTGGTCCATGAGTTTGCGCACCAACTCGACCAAGAAGATGGCGAGGCCAACGGCGCCCCGCCGCTGCGCCACAAAGCGGATTACGCGCGGTGGTCCAAGGTGATGCACGGGGCTTTCAGCGCCTTGCAGGCGCAAGTCGAGCGCGGTGAAGACACCTTGCTGGGCGACTACGCCGCCACAGAGCCGGCTGAATTTTTTGCGGTGGCCTCGGAGGTGTTTTTCGAATTGCCCGACCGCTTGCTGGAGGCTCACGCGGATCTTTACCGTGAGCTGGCGCGCTACTACCGGATCGATCCCTTGAGCTGGTAGGTGCGGGGCCGCGCGCTGGCAGGGTCGGCGGGCCTGCACGGAACCGGGGGCCTGAGCCGAACCCGGGCGGTTTTTTGCAAAGCCCGGCTGATAGACTTCCGGCCTGTCAGCGCCCGTTGGCCCGGCGCTTTGCAGGGCCAACAGCGTGACGGAATGCCTGACCACAAAACGCTTGCAAGCCCAGGGCTTGCGCTGTTTTTCCATCCTGCGCCAAGCGCCCAACCTGGACCCGCCACACCATGGACTACCCCGGCAATCTGTTTGTGGTCGCCGCCCCGAGCGGCACCGGCAAATCGAGCCTGGTCAAGGCGCTGCTGGAGCTGGACTCGCACCTGACGGTGTCGGTGTCGCACACCACCCGCCCGCCGCGGGGGCAAGAGCGTGACGGGCGGGAGTACCACTTCATCTCTGAGGAAGCCTTCCGCGCCATGGTGGCGGCCAACGAGTTCATCGAGTGGGCGGAGGTGCACGGCAACCTGTACGGCACCTCGCGGGTGGCGATCGCCGAGCGGATCACGGCCGGGGAAGACGTCATCCTGGAGATCGACTGGCAGGGCGCGCTGCAGATCAAACAGCTGTTCCCAAATGCGGTGCTGATTTTCATCCTGCCGCCCAGCTGGGACGAGCTGGCCGAGCGGCTGAACCGGCGCGGCGAAGACCACCCGGAGGTGATCGCCCAGCGGCTCGCCAATGCCCGGCTCGAGGTGGGACAGGCACGGCACTTCGATTTCGTTATAATCAACAGCTTGTTCGAGTCGGCGCTTTTCGATCTGAAAACCGTCGTCCACTCTCAGCGCCTCAAACACGGGGCGCTGCGGCGCAACCGGCCTTCGGTGTTTGCCGCACTGGGTTTGAACTGACCGTCCCCTGCTTTGGAGCACACCACACAATGGCCCGCATCACCGTCGAAGATTGCCTGACCAAGATCCCGAACCGCTTTCAGCTCGTGCTGGCCGCCACCTACCGGGCACGCATGCTGAGCCAGGGCCACGCTCCCAAGATCGAGACCAAGAACAAGCCCGGCGTGACCGCCCTGCGCGAAATCGCCGCCGGCGAAATCGGCCTGGAAATGCTGCGCAAGGTGCCGATCTGACCCGGCACGCCCAGTTTTGACGCTCTGAACGGCCCCTTTGTGGGCCGTTTTGCATGGGGCTTGTCTCCGCCGTCTGCACGCTCTCCAGCGCAATCCAGGATAATTTGAAATCATGGGTGTGCGATCAATCTTTTCCCGGGTGCGCGGCTCTTTCGAGGCGGGCAGCGCCGCGGCCGTGACGGCAACCTCCCTGCCAGCCAACGACGCCGCAGCGGCCTCGTTTGCCGCCTTGATGCACAAGCTGGATTACCTGGATCCGAGCGACATCCGCAAGGTGCGCGATGCCTACCGCTTCGCCGACGAGGCCCACCTGGGGCAGTTTCGCGCCAGCGGCGAGCCCTACATCACCCACCCCATCGCCGTGGCCGGTCTGTGCGCCAACTGGCGTCTGGACGCGCAGGCCATCATGGCGGCGCTGATGCACGATGCGATGGAAGACTGCGGCATCACCAAGACGGAGTTGATCGAGCGTTTCGGCTCGCCCACGGCCGAGCTGGTCGACGGACTGACCAAGCTCGACAAGCTGCAGTTCTCGACCCGCGAGGAAAGCCAGGCCGAGAGCTTTCGCAAGATGCTGCTGGCGATGGCGCGCGACGTGCGGGTCATCCTGATCAAGCTGGCCGACCGGCTGCACAACATGCGCACGATGGGCGCGATGGCGGCGGCCAAGCGGCCGCGCATTGCCCGTGAAACGCTCGAGATCTACGCGCCCATTGCCCATCGGCTGGGGTTGAACCAAACCTACCGGGAGCTGCAGGAGTTGTCGTTCCAGCACCTGCGGCCCTGGCGCCACTCGGTGCTGTCGAAGGCGGTGCTAAAGGCCCGCGGCTACCGGCGCGACGTGGTCGAGCGCATTCAGCGCGAAGTGGAGAAATCGTTTGCCCAGGCCCCCCTGCCGATGCAGGTGCACGGCCGCGAGAAAACGCTGTATTCGATCTACACCAAGATGCGCGAGAAGCACCTGAGCTTTGCCCAGGTGAACGACATCTTCGGCTTTCGGGTGGTGGTGGCGGGCCTGAGCGATTGCTACGTGGCCATGGGCGTGCTGCACCAGCTGTACAAACCGATGCCGGGGCGGTTCAAAGACTACATCGCCATCCCGAAAGCCAACGGGTATCAGTCGCTGCACACCACCCTGGTCAGCCCGCTGGGCACGGCGGTGGAGTTTCAAATCCGCACCGAGCCGATGCACGCGGTGGCCGAGGAAGGCATTGCCGCGCACTGGCTGTACAAGACCAAGGGGTCCCAGAGCGGGCCAGTGGCGGCACAGGAGGCGCAGCGGCTGGGCTCGCTGTGGTTGCAGTCGCTGGTAGACATTCAAGACGAGACGCGCGACGCCAACGAATTCCTGGAGCACGTCAAGATCGATTTGTTCCCGGATGCGGTTTACGTGTTCACGCCGAAGTCGAAGATCCTGGCCCTGCCCCGGGGGGCGACGCCGGTGGACTTTGCCTATGCCATCCACTCGGACGTGGGTGACCATTCGGTGGCGGCGAAGATCAACGGCGAGCCGGTGGCCCTGCGCACCGAGCTGCGCAGCGGCGACGTGGTGGAGATTGTCACCGCGCCGAACGCGCGGCCGAACCCAAGCTGGCTGAACTTCGTGCGCACCGGGCGTGCGCGATCGAAGATTCGGCACCACCTGAAAACCATGGAGGTGGAAGAATCTGAAGAGCTGGGCGAGAAGATGTTGATCCAGGCGCTGCGCGCGGAGGGCTTGTGCCTGCCGCCGAACGACGCCGCCGAGGGTTCGATCTGGCAGCAGCTGGCCCGCTGGAGTGGCAACCGCCACCGCGGCGAGCTGATGGCCGACATCGGCCTGGGCAAAAAGATCGCCAGCATCGTGGCCAAGCAGCTGGCCCGCATGCTGGCCGAGCGCGGCACCCGGCCCGATGCGGTGACCTTGTCGCTGGGGCGCTATGGCGAGGACGAAAGCGGCGGGCTGCAAGGGCTGGTGCTGATCGACGGTGGCGAAGGCGCCTCGATCCAGATGGCCAAGTGCTGCCGGCCGATTCCGGGCGACGACATCAAGGGCTACTTGGGACGCGGCGAGGGGCTGGTGGTGCACACGGCTGAATGCCCGACCTGCAAGCGGCTGTTCGAGCGCGACCAGGAGCGCTTCATCGGCGTCGAGTGGTCGGAACAGCCGACCCGGATGTTCGAAGCCAACCTCACCTTGCTGCTGCGCAACGGCAAGGGCGCGCTGGCACGGGTGGCCTCGGCCATGGCCGAGGCGGAAGCCGACATCGTGCACATCGACATGGGCAACGAGCCGGCCGGCGAGGCGGTGGAACTCAAGGTGCTGGTCAGCGTGCGCGACCGGCTGCACCTGGCGGATGTGATTCGCACCTTGAAACGCTCGAGCACGGTGCTGAAGGTGGCGCGCACGAAGCAGTGACGCGCTGCGAGGCGGTGCGGTCAGGGAACGCGAGCATGCTGAGGTCGAACATGGCCGGGCGTGGCCGGCCAGCACCTTGCCATGGCCCCTGTGGGCCCCGTGCTGGTGAACGCCGAGGGCATTGCCAAGCCAACGCTGGGGCCTGCGCACTCAGGTGGGTGCGGGATAGCGCACAGCCAGCACTTCCAGGTGGTCCAGCCCGCGGGGCGTCATCAGGCTGACCTCGTCGCCCACCCGGGCCTTGATCAAGGCGCGCGCGATGGGGGCGATCCAGCTCACTTCGCCCTGGCTGCTGTCGGATTCGTCGACGCCCTTGATGGTGATGGTTTTTTCTTCGCCGGCGGCGTTGACATAGGTGACGGTGGCGCCGAAGAAAACCTGGTCGCTGCCGTGGTGCACCGAGGCGTCGACGCGCTCGGCGATGTCCAGGCGGCGGGTCAGGAAGCGGATGCGGCGGTCGATTTCGCGCAGGCGTTTCTTGCCGTAGAGGTAGTCGCCGTTTTCCGAGCGGTCGCCGTTCTTGGCGGCCCAGGAGACCACCTCGACGACTTTGGGGCGCTCTTCGTCGAGCAGGTGGAGGAGCTCGGCGCGCAGCCGGGCGTAGCCCTGAGGTGTGATGTAGTTCTTGACGCCGGCTGGCAGGGGCGAGAGGGTGGGCTCGTCGTCGTCCTCGGGGGCGTCGGACTCGCGGGTGAAGGCTTTGCTCATGGGCCGAATTGTCGGCCGACGGCGAGCCAGGTCAACAACACACCCACTTCCACCAGTTGCTGGGTGGCGCCAAGGGTGTCGCCGGTGACGCCGCCCAGCCGGTGCAGGAACCAGCGGGCACACCCGGCGGACACGACCAAGGTGGTGCCCAGGGAGGCCAACAGGGCCCAGGTCCAGCCGGGTTGCCACACCACCATGCCGGCCGCCAAGGCCAGGGTCCAGGCGCAGGCCACGGCCCAGCTGCCGCGGCCCACCTGGTGGGTCAGCGGCTTGGCTTTGGCGTGTTCTGGGTCGCCGGCGTAAGGCACGGCATGGATCAGGGTGACGGCGGCGGTGCGCGACACGGTGTGGGCCCAGACGGTGGCGGCCACGGCCAGCGGCAGGGGCAAGGCCGCCAGGGCGGCGGCCTTCAAGCCGAGCAGCAGCACCAGGCCGATGGCACCGTAGGCGCCGATGCGCGAGTCTTTCATGATCTCCAGGGCGCGTGCGCGGCTCACGGTGCCGCCGAGGCCGTCGCAGGTGTCGGCCCAGCCGTCTTCATGGAAGGCGCCGGTGCACCACACCGTGGCAGCGATCGACAACCAGGCGGCCACCCAGGGGCTGCCGAAGGCCCAGGCGCTCAAGGCCAGCGCCGCCCCACCCCACACACCGACGCCGAAGCCCACCAGGGGAAAGTGGCGTGCACTGGCCTGCAGCCACGCGGGATCGAAGCCGACCCAGCGCGGAATGGGCACCCGGGTGAGGAACTGAATGGCGGTGAAGAACACCCGCAGTTCGCGCAGCAGCAACGCGGCGGTCATGGCCGGTGTCTGGGGATGCGGTTCACGCGCCGAGGGCCTCCAGGGCCTGGCGCACCGCGGCCACCTGACGGCGCGACACCACCAGCCATTCGTCGACCGGCGCCACCTGCACCGCCCAGGTCTCGGCAGGGGCCTCGCCGGCCTCGGCCGTCATGACGCGACGCTCCAAGGCGCGCAAGGCGCCGCGCGCCACCAGGGCGTTGCGGTGGACGCGGATGAAGCCGGGGCCCAGGCGCTGTTCGAGGTCGCTCAGGGATTCGTCCAGCACATGGCTGTGGCGGGCGGTGCGCAGGGTGACGTACTTGAGTTCGGCTTTGAAATACAAGGCGTCGGACACCGGCACGCGCTGGATGCGGCCGCGGTCGCTGACGCGCAGCATGGGGGGCTCGGACGACACGGGGCCACCGGCGCCACGCCGCTGCACGACTTTGCGCAGCGCTGCCTGCAGGCGCTCGGCGCGCACCGGTTTGGTCAGGTAATCGAGGGCATTGAGCTCGAAGGCCTCGACGGCGTGTTGGGCGTGCGCGGTGACGAAGATCACCGCGGGCGGGTGGTCATGCCGGGCCAGTTCGACCGCGAGCCGGGTGCCGTCCAGCCCCGGCAGGGCGACGTCGAGCAGCACCAGATCGACCGTGGTGAGCAGCGCCAACTGCGCCAGCGCGCTGGCCACGTCACCGGCCTCGCCGACGACGATGCTGGCGGGGTCGAGGCAGTCGGCCAGCAGGTGGCGCATGCGCAGGCAGGCCAGCGCCTCGTCGTCAACCAGCAGCACGCGCAGCGCCGAGCCCCCGGCATCGGCGCTCACAGCGGCACCCCCAAGCGCACACGGAACTGCTGGGGCTGGCTGCGGACTTCGAAGCGCGCCGCCACGTCGTGCATCAAGTGCAGCCGCTCGCGCACGTTCTGCAGGGCCATGCCGTGGCCGGGCGTGGAGGCGGCGGCGCCGGTGCTGTTGGTGACGGTGAGCCAGGCCATGCCCATGCGCACTTCGGTGTGGATGCGGACGGTGCCGCCGTCGGCATTGGGCTCCACGCCGTGGCGCACGGCGTTTTCCACCAGGGGCTGCAGCAGCAGGGGAGGCAGGCGGGCAGCGGTCGCTGCGGGGTCGAGTTGCCAGGACAAGCGCAAGCGGGTGCCGAAACGCGTCTGCTCGATGGCCAGGTAACGCTGGGCAAGGTCGATTTCCTCGGCCAGGGTGACGGTCTCACGGACATCGTCGAGGGCGTGGCGGAACAGCTCGGCCAGGTCTTCCAGCACCCGCTCGGCGCGGACCGGGTCGGCACGCACCAGGCTCAAGGCGGTGTTCAGGGTGTTGAACAGGAAGTGAGGCCGGATGCGCGACTGGAGTTCGGCCAGCCGCGCCGCGGACTGGGCCGGGGCGAGCTTGTCGGCGCGCATCTGGAGCCA
>JAZKHH010000003.1:22087-40985 GCA_040385465.1 Pseudomonadota bacterium
TGGGTCAGCCAGGCGGTGAAGCTGGCGGCGCCGAACATGACGCCCACGGCCAGCACACCGTGCAGCAGCAACAGCGCCCGCAGCACCACCCCGACATGGCAAACGTTGAAGACGCGGCCGGCGTCCAGCGAAGGCCAGCGCAGGACGGGCTCCCCTGAAGCCTCGAGCAGCGAGCTGCGAAAGGCATCCGTGGCGGGGGCTGAAGCGGGCGGAGCGTCCATGCGGCGTGCTCGATAGAATCAGGGCTTGATTGTGTTGGGAAGCCGCCCGCCAGCGCAAGCTCGCGCTGCGGGGCTGGCAGCGGGTGCGCTTTCAGCCTGACCGGCGTTTGCGGCCCCGGCGGGCGTCTCGCCGGCTTTTCTCCCGATTCCCTCTTTCTCTTTTTTTTGCGCCCTCGCCCCATGTCCAACCCACTCGACAACAAATCCCAAGCCTGGTCGGCGCTTTTTTCCGAGCCGATGAGCGAGCTGGTGCAGCGCTACACGGCCAGCGTGTCGTTCGACCAGCGGCTGTGGCGGGCGGACATCGAGGGCAGCCTGGCCCATGCGGAGATGCTGGCGGCGCAAGGGATCATCAACGCACAGGACGAGGCCGACATCCGCCGCGGCCTGGCGCAGATCCGCGCCGAGATTGAGGCCGGCCGGTTCGAGTGGAAGCTGGCGCTGGAGGACGTGCATCTCAACATTGAAGCACGGCTGACCCAGTTGGTGGGCGATGCCGGCAAGCGGCTGCACACCGGGCGCTCGCGCAACGACCAGGTGGCCACCGACGTGCGGCTGTGGCTGCGCGATGAGATCCAGGCGCTGCTGGGGCTGCTCACCGAACTGCAGCGGGCGCTGGTGGTGGCGGCGCAGCAGCATGCGGACGTGATCCTGCCGGGCTTCACCCACCTGCAGGTGGCGCAGCCGGTGAGCTTTGGCCACCATTTGCTGGCCTATGTGGAGATGTTCTCGCGCGACGCCGAGCGGTTCGTGCAAATTTTCGAGCGCACCAACCGGCTGCCCTTGGGCGCGGCAGCCCTGGCCGGCACCAGCTACCCGCTGGACCGCGAACGGGTGGCGCGCACCTTGGGTATGGGCGGGGTGTGCCAGAACAGCCTCGACGCGGTCAGCGACCGCGACTTCGCCATCGAATTTACCGCGGCGGCCAGCCTGTGCATGGTGCACTTCTCGCGCCTGAGCGAAGAACTGGTGCTGTGGATGAGCCAGAACTTTGGCTTCATCGAGCTGCCAGACCGGTTTTGCACCGGCTCGAGCATCATGCCGCAGAAGAAAAACCCAGACGTGCCGGAGCTTGCGCGCGGCAAGACGGGCCGGGTGGTGGGCCACCTGATGGGCCTGCTGACGCTGATGAAAGGCCAACCCCTGGCCTACAACAAGGACAACCAGGAAGACAAGGAACCGCTGTTCGACACGGTGGACACCCTGAAAGACACCTTGCGCATCTTCAGCGAGATGGTGGCGGGCATCGTGGTCAAGCCGGAGGCCATGGAGCGCGCCGCGCGCCGTGGCTATGCCACCGCCACCGACCTGGCCGACTACCTGGTGAAAAAGGGCCTGCCCTTCCGCGACGCCCACGAGGTGGTGGCCCATGCGGTCAAGGTGGCCTTGGGGCAAGGGGTGGACTTGAGCGAATTGCCGTTGGCCACACTGCAAGGCTTTCACGCCGGCATCGGCGAAGATGTGTTCCAGGTGCTGACCCTGCGCGGTGCCTTGGAAGCCCGTCGCACGCTCGGCGGCTCGGCGCCTGAGCAGGTTCGCCTGCAGGCGGCCCGGCATTTAGCGCGCCTGGGCTGACCTCCTTTTCTCCTTTCAAGAACCCCATGCACAAAAAACGAGTCGGTTGGCTGGTGGTGTTGGGCACGGTGATCGCCGGGCTGCTGGCGCTGGGCGCCTGTGCGCCGTTGACCGTGGTCAATGCGCTGGTGCCCAGCAGCACCTATGAGTTGCGCGACGGCATCGCCTATGGCGCTGGCAACCGGCAGACGCTGGACGTGTACCGGCCGACGGTGGCCCCCCAAAGTCCGAGCGGCTGGCCGGTGGTCGTGTTCTTCTACGGCGGCACCTGGACACAGGGGAACCGTGCCGATTACAAGTTCGTCGGCGAGGCCATGGCCAGCCGGGGCTACTTGACGCTGGTGGCCGATTACCGGCTGTACCCGGAAGTGCGCTTCCCGGACTTCCTCCGGGACAGCGCCACGGCGGTGGGGTTTGCGTTGGAGCACAGCGCCCAGTGGGGCGGCGATCCGCGCAAGGTGTTCGTCATGGGACACAGTGCCGGGGCCTACAACGCCGCGATGGTGGCGCTGGACGCGCGCCAGCTGCAGGCGGTGGGGCACAGCCCGTCGGAGTTGGCGGGCTGGATTGGGCTGGCGGGGCCCTACGACTTCCTGCCGATCGAGAACCCGGAGGCGCAGCTGGTGTTCCACCACCCGGACTACCCGCCCGGCACCCAGCCGATTGATTTCGTCAGCCCGCAGTCGCCGCCGGCCTTCTTGGGCGCGGCGCGCTCGGACAACCTGGTCAACCCGCACCGCAACAGCGGCGGCCTGGCCAAGCGGCTGCAGGCGGCCCAGGTGCCGGTGAGCCTGCGCTACTACGACCGCGTGAACCACGTCACGCTGGCGGTGGCCTTGGCGCCACCCGCCCGCTGGCTGGCGCCGGTGCTGGACGACATGGACGCCTTCCTGGCCGCCCCTCGCTCCGCCGCAGCCCTGGCGGCACCCACCACCGCGTCCCCAGGGCGCTGAGGGGCACCGCGCTGGGCGGGCGACCCTGGGAACTGGGCCGCCATCGCTCCCCATTTCTGACCTTCTCGCGCGGGCCCCCTGCATAGACTTCGATGAACTCGAAGCTCGGGGTGCGTGGTGCGACCTATTCTCGACTGGCTACAACGTCTGAAGCAACACCGTCCGGCGACGGCGCCGTCGGCATGGCTGGGCGTGCACCGCGGTTCGGACCGGCTGACGGCGGCGGTGGTGTCGGGCATGGTCCACGGCAAACCGAAGGTCCAGGTGCTGGGCACCTTCGAGGGCGAGCAGGCCACGCCGCAGCTGCTGCAGTGGCACAAAGGCTTGTCGCGCGGGCAACGCGGCGCCGCCTGCCTGCTGCTGGATGCCCACGACTACCAGTTGCTGGTGCTGGACATGCCGCCGGTGGCGCTCGACGAGCGCCGCGAAGCGGTGCGCTGGCGGCTGCGCGACGTCATCGACTTCCCAGCTGACGAAGCGGCGCTGGATTGCATCGACATCCCGGCGACCAACGCGGGCGAGGCGGCCACCAAGCTGCTGACGGTGGTCTCCAAGCGCGCGGTGGTGGGCGACTGGATGCAGCGTTTCCAAGACGGTGCGCTGCCCCTTGCGGCGATCGACATTCCCGAGCTCGCGCTGCGCAACGTGGCCTTGCTGGCGGGCCAGGACAGTGCCCACGCCTACCTGCATGTGGGGCTGGAGACCACCCGGCTGCTGATGCTGTGGCAGCGCGAGCTCTGCGCCTTCCGCCAGCTCGACGTCAGTGCGTCTCAATGGGCCAATGCGGACGCGCTGGACCGCTCTGACCTGGCCGACCGCCTGGCGCTGGAGATCCAGCGCAGCGTCGACGCCTTCGCCCGGCAGTACTACAGCGCCGATTTCTCGCACCTGTGGGTCTCGGGCGCGGGCGACGTGGCGGGCCTGTGCGAAGCACTGACGCCGCTGGTGACGGTGCCGATCAAACCCTTGCTGTTGAACGAATGGGTGGAATGGGACGAGGGCACGCAAGTCATGGACCTGGCCCGCCGCATCGACTACACCCTGGCCGTGGGCGCCGCCCTGCGCTGCGAGGCGGGGGCCCCATGAGCACGGCACCGCGCCCGCGCAGCCAGTACATCAACCTGGTCGACGCCAAGCTGCTGAAGGTGCGCGAGCGCCTGTCAGGCGTGGTGCTGCTGAGTGTGATGGCCGCCGGGGTGACGCTGGTGGGCTTGCACTACGCGGTGGAAAAATACCGGCTGCAGCGCGAGGTCACCGCGATGGCGACCCAGTCGACCCTGGACGAGGCGGCGACCGCACCGGTGGGCCTGCCCGCGGCTTTCTTGTCGAAACAGGAACAGCTCAAACGCGAGGAAACCCTGCGCGAGGCTTTGAACCAGGGGGGCGACCTGCCGGGCCAGAGCGGCGCGCTGCTGAGCGCGGTGGCGCAGGCGCTGCCGGCGTCGATGTGGCTGACAGACCTGCAGGTGCTCGGCGCGAAAACCTTGGTCATCGCCGGCGGCAGCCTGGAGCGCCCGGCCCTGGCCAGTTTCGCCCAGCGCCTGGAAGCCAGCGACGCGTTGAAAGGCACGCCCATCGGCATCGTGCAGTTCGAGCCTCGGGCCGGCCGCAACGATGGCGGCGACGGGGCCGGCGCCAGCGACGATGCACTGCAGGAGGCCCGCGATGACGCCGCAGCGGCACCTGTGGTCACCCATTACTCGTTCACCCTGGCCAGCCGCACCCAAAGCCAATCCGCAGCCCCTGGAGCCCGCCCATGAACCCCAAGCAATGGCTGCGCGGCGTGGTGGCGCAAATCGATGCGATGCCCGAGCGCGAGCGCCTGGCGGTGCTGATGGCCGGGCTGGCGCTGCTGGTGGGCCTGGAGTTCATGGTGGTGCTGCCGATGCAGACGCAGCGCGAGTCGCTGGCGGAAATGGCGTTGTCGTCGGCCGAAGAAAGCGCCAAGCAGCAAAGCGCCTTGGCCGAAGAACAAGCCCAGCAGGAAAAAGAACTCGACTTGCGTTTGCAAGCCGCCAACGAGGCCCTGCGGGCCTTCGGCGTGAACTCAGGCGTGGTGGGCACGCGGGGCGAATCGCTCTCGTTCTTGCTGAGCCGCACCCTGCGTGACAGCCCGGTGCAGGTGGTCGGGTTGCGCGCGATCGACGCGGAAGAAATGACCTTGGCCCCCCGGCGGGCGGAAGGCGAGGAAGCCCCCGCCGAGGAGCCCAAAGGCCAGGTGCTGTTCCGCCACCGCTACGTGCTGAGCCTGAGCGGTGAGTTCACCGCCGTCACCGGTGCCTTGGACACCTTGGAAGAAGCCCTCAAGCCGCTGCGCATCGAAAAAGTGCGGGTGCAGGGCCGCCCCGACGGCAGCGTGGTGGCCACGGTGCACTGGGTGACGATTGGATTGGAGCGCTCATGGCTCTCGCTGTGAACCGCCGGCCGCGCCGGCCACCACTGCTTGCCGCCCTGTTCGGAGCGGTGATGGTCTTGCTGGGTGCCGGACTGGGCGTGGACTCGGCGCAGGCACTGGGCGCGTCGGCGCCCTTCAAACCACCGGTCCTGCCCAGCAGCGGCGAGCTGCCAGTGATGGCCGCCGCCGCACCCGAGCCGGCCGCCAGCGACGCGGTGATCGACGAGGTGCCGAGCAAGGGCCTGTTCGGCATCCGCAGCGGCCCGCGCAGTGCCGCCCTCATCGACGGCCAGTGGGTCGACGTGGGGCAAAGGGTGCGCGGCGCACGCCTGCTGTCGGTCACCCCACAGGGCGCCCGGCTGGGCCACCCCGACGGCCGGCGCGAATTCCTGGAACTGAACCCCGAGGTCCGCTGGACACCCCACCGGGCTGCTGCAAAAGAAGGACGGCCATGAACGCCTTGTCAATGCCCCACGCCACCGCTCTTGCAACCGCCCCGCGCCGACGTTCCGGCGCATGGCTGTGGAGCGCCGGTTTGCTGCTGTGCCTGGGGGCCTGCCAGACGGGGCCACAGGCCGACGTGACCCGCACCGCCATCGGGGACGAGATGCAGAAAGCGCGCGAGCAGCGCGGCACGCCGCCGCCGCTGCCTGAGAGCGTGTCGCGCGCGTTGCTGCCGCCCTTGTCACAAACGCCGCTGCTGCAGGCGGCCGCGCCGGAGCAGCGTTTCGATTTGTCGGTGACGAACGCGCCGGCCACGCAGGTGTTCCAGGCCATTGCCTCGGGCTCGCGCTACAGCGTGCTGCTGTCGCAAAACGTCTCGGGCACCGTCACCATCAGCCTCAAAGAGGTCACGGTGCACGAGGCCTTGGACGTGCTGCGCGAGCTGTACGGTTATGAGTACCGCATCGAAGGCAACAAGGTGTTCGTGCAGGCCGCAGGCATGCAAACCAAGATGTTCCAGGTGTCGTACCCGGCATCGCACCGGGTGGGCCGCAGCGACACGCGGGTGGTGTCGGGCTCGATCCAGTCGAACAGCGGCGGCGGCGCGGGTGGCGGCGGTGGTGGCGGCAGCACCGGCGGTGGCGGCGGCGGTGGCACCACCACCAGCGGTGCCGAAGGCAGCCAAGTCAGCACCAGCACCGACGTGGAATTCTGGAAGGAGCTGGACGCCTCGCTGAAGGCGCTGGTGGGCGTGGAAGGCGGCCGCCAGGTGGTGCTGTCCCAGCACTCCGGCGTGATCGTGGTGCGCGCCTTGCCGCGCGAGCTGCGCGAGGTGGAGCATTACCTGCGCGCCGCCAAGCTGTCGATCGAGCGGCAGGTGATGCTGGAAGCCAAGATCGTCGAAGTCTCGTTGAGCGACGGCTATGAGTCGGGCATCAACTGGGCGCATTTCAACGAAGCCGGCAACCACCGCTGGTCGGCCGGGGCCGACCAGAACCGGATCAACGTGCCGGGCAGCCTTGGCCGCCAATACGGCGTTCAAACGGGCTCGTTGGCGACCACGGTCGACACCACCACCAGCCCGCCCACCGTCATTTCCTCGACGCTGGGCCAGCTGGTCTCCAGCCCGTTGACCAACGCGGTCAACAACACCCTGGGGCTGGCCTTCACCAGCAACAGCTTCACCAGCCTGCTGGCGTTTTTGGAAACGCAAGGCTCGGTGCAGGTGCTGTCGTCGCCACGGGTGGCGGCCATCAACAACCAGAAGGCGGTGCTGCGGGTCGGCACCGACGATTTCTTCATCACCAACATCTCCACCACCACCACCAGCAGCGCCACCGGCACGGTGACCACGCCGTCGATCACGGTGCAGCCGTTCTTCTCGGGCATCTCGCTGGACGTGACGCCGCAGATCGACGAAGAGGGCAATGTGACTCTGCACATCCGACCGTCGGTGAGCGTGGTGACAGAACGCTCCAAGGTGGTCAACTTGGGCACGCTGGGCAACTTCACCCTGCCGCTCGCTTCCTCGAACATCAACGAGACCGACACCGTGGTGCGGGTGCGCGACGGCGTGACCGTGGCCATCGGTGGGCTGATGCAACAAAGTCAATCCGACGACGACGCGCGGGTGCCTTTGGCCGGCGATTTGCCGGTGGTGGGCAACTTGTTCAAGCGCACCAACCGCAGCCTGCGCAAGCGCGAGTTGGTGTTCCTGCTGCGCCCCACGGTCATCAAGGGCGACACCCAGTGGCAGGCCGATCTGGCCAGTGCCGAGCAGCGCCTGCGGGGCATGAACAGCACGCCGCGGGAACGCTTGCCCCTGCCCACCGTCGGAAAGTGAGACCCGCATGTACCTTGAGCACTTCGGCTTGACGGAATGGCCCTTCGGCATCACGCCGGACGTCGACTTCACCTACCGCGCGCCGTCGCACGAGGAAGCGTTGACGACGCTGCGCATGGCACTGGCCACCGGCGAAGGCTTTGTCAAGGTCACTGGCGAGGTGGGCACCGGCAAGACGCTGCTGTGCCGCACGCTGCTCGATTGCCTGGCCGGCCACGCCGTGACCGCCTACTTGCCCCACCCGCGCCTGCCGCCCCGCGCCATGCTGCGCGCCCTGGCCACCGAGCTGGGCGTGAAGCTGCCGCGCCAAGGCATGGAACACACCCTGTACGCCGCCGTGCAAAACGGCCTGCTGCGCCTGGCACAAGAGGGCCAACGGGTGGTGCTGTGCATCGACGAGGCTCAGGCCTTGCCGCCGGACACCCTGGAGGCACTGCGCCTGCTGTCGAACTTGGAGACGGGCAAGCGCAAGCTGCTGCAGATCGTGCTGTTCGGCCAACCCGAGCTGGACAGCCTGCTGGCGGGGCCGGATTTTCGCTCGCTGGTCAGCCGCCTGGCCTTCACCGCCCACCTGTCGCCCCTGGGCCGGCAGGACTTCAAGTATTACCTGCGCCACCGCCTGAACGTGGCCGGCTGGCGGGGCCACCAAGTCTTCAGCCCCGCCGCCCGCACCCTGCTGTGGTGGGCCAGCGGCGGTGTGCCGCGCAAGGCCAACATCCTGGCGCACAAGTGCCTGATGCTGGCCTACGGCGAAGGCCGGCACGACGTGGGCTGGCACCACGCCTGGGTGGCCCGGCGCGACACTGCGCAGCGCCTGCGACCGCCCGCCTCCCTGCACACCCCTTCGCCGGCCGCCACGGCACCGCATTCCTCAACCCGTTCATCGCTCGAGGAGATGTCGCCATGAGCTTGATCAACCAGGTGCTGCGCGAGCTGGACGCGCGTGGCGGTGCTCCTCAGGGCGACCGCATCAACCCTTGGAGCCCGGACGCTGGGCGCGGCCAACAGGAGGTGCGGTTTTTCCCTTACCCGGGTGCGGCCGCACCGCGTCCGCTTGGCCGCGCTCGCAACGGCGCAACCGCCGCCGATGGGGTCTGGCAGCGCGGCGTGCTGGTGGTGCTGGCCAGCTTGCTGTTGATGATGCTGCTGGCCACCGTGTGGCTGCCCGAGCGGGTGGGACGCGTGATGACGGCCTCGATGTCGCCAACCGCCCCTCCCCTGCCTGCGGTGAGCAAGCCTGCAACGCCCGCCTTGCCCGTGCCGACGACCACGCCGGCCCCAACGGTGGCCGCACGCCCGGTCACTGAGACCACTGCCTCAGTGCCAGTGGCGCCCGCCGTGCGCACCAGCCCCGCCACCACGACCGTTGCCCAAGCCACGCCCACGCGCACGTCCGCAGCTTTGTTGCCATCTCTGGACAGCATGGCCGCTCCGGCCGCCGGTCGCCCAGCGGCCGCCGAGCCCCGGCCCGCCGCACCGGCGCGGGTGGCGAAACTGGCACCCCCGGCCGAGACGCCCACACCGCCTACGGCTGCACCGACCCCACCCGCCGACGCCATGGCGGCCCCGACGCTCGCCACGCCCCTGCCCCTGCCCGCCGGCTCGGTGGAAAAAACCCTCACGCCCCTGTCTGCCGCGCAACGCGCTCAGGCCAGCTACGCCCAAGCCGTGGAGTGGACCCGCACCGGTCGCTCGGTTCAAGCCCTGACCCACGCCCGCGACGCCCTGCGCCACCAGCCCGGCCACGTGCCGTCGCGGCAGCTGGCGGCGGTGCTGCTGCACGAGACGGCCCACACCGACCAGGCCGTGGCCCTGCTCAACGAAGGCCTGGCGCTCGAGCCGCAGTCCGAGCCCCTGGGCCTGCTGCTGGCGCGCTTGCAGCTGCACCAGGGCCAGCGTGAAACCGCCCTGGCCACGCTCGACCGCCACCAGCTGCACAGCCTGGAGGCCGAGGCCCTGCGCGCCGGTCTGGCGAGTCAGCTGCACCTGTACAAGCAAGCCATCGGCGCCTACGAGGCAGCCTTGCAACAGCAACCCGGTCAGGCCCAGTGGTGGCTCGGGCTGGGCGTGGCTTTCGAAGGCGACGGCCAGGGCCGTGCCGCCCGTGAAGCTTTCAGCCGGGCCCAGGCCATGGGCCTGCCCAGCCCCGAGCTGAGCGCCTACGTGGCCCAGCGCCTGCGGGCGCTCGAGTGAGTGAGTGAGTGAACAAGTGAACTCGGGCCGCCGCTCTATTGACCGTTGACGACACCGCAGGAATTCCCCATGGACCGACCCCCCACCGCCGCCGCCTTCACCCCGCAGAAATTCCGCCTCGGTGAGGTGATGGTCAACCGCGGCATGATCAACGACACGCAACTGCGGGAAGCGCTGGACCAGCAACGCAAGACTGGCCGCAAGCTCGGCCGTGTGCTGGCCGACTTGAAGTTCGTCACCGAGGTGCAGATTTGCGAGGTCATCGCCGACCAGTTGAAGATCAGCTACGTCGACCTGTTCCAGCGCGAGCTCGACCCGGTGCTGGTGCGCCGCCTGCCTGAGGGCATGGCGCGGCGCTTTCGGGCGATCGTGCTGGCACCGCTGGCCGGCGGCCTGGAAGTGGGCCTGGTCGACCCCGCCGACATGATGGCCTTCGACCAGCTCAGCCGCACGCTGCAGACCACGGTCTACCCGGTGGTGGTCACGGAAGCAGCGCTGATGGCCAAGATCGAGCGCATTTACCAGCGAGGCGAGGAAATCAGCGGCCTGGCCAAGGAAGTGGTGGCCGACGTGGGCGAAGGCGTGCTGACGCTGTCGGCCCTGGATGGCGCCGAAGCCAGCGCCGAGGACGCGCCCATCGTGCGCCTGCTGCAGTCGATCTTCCAGTCGGCCGTGGCGCGCGACGTGTCCGACATCCACATCGAGCCGCAGGAGCGCAAGCTGCAGATCCGCTTTCGCATCGACGGCGTGATGCAAATCCAGAGCACGCCCGACAGCCGCATTGCCGGCGCGGTGGTGCAGCGGCTCAAGCTGATGTCGGCGCTGGACATCTCGGAGCGGCGCCTGCCGCAGGACGGGCGCTTCCGCATGAAAGTTGGCCCGACCATGCTCGACGTGCGCATCTCCACCTTGCCCACGCAGTACGGCGAAGCGGTGGTGATGCGCCTGCTGGTGCAGCACCCCGAGCGCATGCGGCTGGACGCGCTGGACATTCCCGAGCCGATTTTGAAGCGCTTCCGCGCAGCCCTCAACGGCTCCTCGGGCATGGTGCTGGTCACCGGCCCCACCGGCAGCGGCAAGACCACCACACTCTATGCGGCCCTGGCCGAGCTGAACAACTCGGAGACCAAGATCATCACGGTGGAAGACCCGGTGGAGTACCGCATGCCGGGCTTGAACCAGGTGCAGATCAACGACAAGGTGGAGCTGACCTTCGCCAGAGTGCTGCGCTCCTGCCTGCGGCAAGACCCGGACGTGCTGCTGATCGGCGAGATGCGCGACCTGGAAACCGCCGAGATCGGCTTGCGCGCCTCCCTCACCGGCCACCTGGTGCTGTCCACCTTGCACACCAACGACGCCGCCAGCACGCCACTGCGCCTGCGCGACATGGGCATCCCGCCGTACATGGTGGCCTTGGGCTTGCGGCTGGTGATCGCCCAGCGGCTGGTGCGGGAAGTCTGCACGAATTGCCGCGCCCCCTATGAGCCGCTGCCCCACGAGCTGGAATGGCTCCAGGCCGGCGGCGAGCCGCCCGTGGACGAAAACCAGAAGCCCCGCCTCTACTTCCATGGGCCGGGCTGCGGCCATTGCCACGAATCGGGCTACAAGGGCCGGGTGGCGGTGTACGAGATGCTGGAGATGACGCCGGAGCTGATGCACCTGGCCAACCTGGACGACCCGTCCGCGTTCGGCAAGGAAGCGCGCCGGGCGTTCGCGGACTTTTCGCTGCGCCGCAGCGCCATGCAGCTGGCCTGGCAGGGCCGCACCACGCTGGCCGAGACCATGCGCATCAGCAGCCAATTCTGAGCCGGAACGCCCCTGCCGTGCACGCCTGGCTGATTGCCCCTTCGTTGACAACGACCCCCGCCAGGCCCGTGCCGGCGCGGGGCCGCTGAGCCATGCCACAGTTCGCCTACTACGGCCGCGACGTCAAGCGGCAACCGGCGCACGGCGTGCTGGAGAG
Source organism: Pseudomonadota bacterium (assembly GCA_040385465.1). Classification (GTDB taxonomy): domain Bacteria; phylum Pseudomonadota; class Gammaproteobacteria; order Burkholderiales; family Burkholderiaceae_C; genus CANHBY01. Next base: position 33,675 of record JAZKHH010000003.1, read on the forward strand.
CAGCAGCGCGGCCCAGGTGGCCGAGATCCTGATCAGCATGGGCATCACGCCGGTGAAGATCGAGCCGCACGTGGTGCCGGTGGAGGCCAGCGAAACCCTGGCCCGCATGCTGGGCCGCCACCGCGTCAAGGAGCCGGACCTGCTGATGTTCGCGCGCCAGATGTACTCGCTGCTCAAGGCCGGGGTGCCGATTCTGCGGGCCTTGCAAGGCCTGCAGGAATCTTCGCGCCACATCGGCATGAAGGCGGTGCTGAAAGATTTGCGCCAGTCGCTCGACGCCGGCTTGGATTTGTCGCAGGCCATGGGGCGGCGCGGCGACGTGTTCAGCACCTTCTTCGTGTCGATGGTGAGGGTGGGTGAGGCCACCGGCCAGCTGGCTCACATCTTCTTGACAATGCACGACCACCTGGACTTCCAGCGCACGATCCGCGAGCAGATCAAGGCGGCCCTGCGCTACCCGAAATTCGTGATGTTTGCCATGGCCGCGGCCATGATCGTCATCAACATCTTCGTGATCCCCTCCTTCGCGAAAGTGTTTGCCAGCTTCAACACCGAGCTGCCGTTGATGACACGCATCCTCCTGGGCACCTCCAAGGCCATGATGGTCGGCTGGCCCTACATGCTGGTGGGCCTGATTGGCCTGGTGCTGGGCGTGCGCAGCTTCCTGGCCACGCCGAACGGCCGCCTGCTGTGGGACCGTTACAAGTTGAGCCTGCCGGTGGTGGGCAAATTGATCTTGAAAGGCTCGCTCGCCCGGTCGTGCCGCAGCTTGGCGTTGGTGCTCAAGAGCGGCGTGTCGGTGCTCGAGGGCCTGGGGCTGGCGGCGGACGTGGCGGAAAACGCGCACATCGAGCAGGCCATTCGCGGCATGAGCACCAGCATCGAGCGTGGCGAAAGCGTGTTGGTGGCCAGCCAAAAAGCGGGCATTTTCACGCCCATCGTGCTGCAGATGATCATGGTCGGTGAGGAATCCGGCACGCTGGACGAGATGTTGGAAGAGGTCGGCCAGATCTACCAGCGTGAAATGGAGTACGAGTTGAAGAACATGTCGCAGCAGATCGAACCCATCCTGATCTTCGTGCTGGGCATGATGGTGCTGGTGCTGGCCCTGGGCGTGTTCATGCCCATGTGGGACCTGGGCAAGGCCGCGCTCAAGTAATTTTTGGCGCTGCCGATAAAGCCGGGCAAGACCTCGAACTTTTTTACAGGTTTTACCCGTCCCCGTCTTTCACATCCCGACCCCATTTTTTTTCTTTAGGAGTTCCCATGCGCCACATGCAAAAAGGTTTCACGATGGTCGAGCTGATCGTCGTGATCATCATTCTGGGCATCCTGGCCGCCGTGGCCCTGCCCCGCTTCACCGGCCTGCAGCGTGACGCGCGCGTGGCCAAGCTCAACGCCGCCCGCGGCGCCGTGGCCTCGGCCGCGGCCCAAGTGCGCGGTGCTGCCGCGGCACGCCAAGGCCAGATTCAGCCCACCTGCCCGGCTGGCGGCGGCGTGCCCAACGTGGCGGCCAACGGCAACGGCACCTTGTGCACCGAGAGCGGCGTGATCCCCATCACCCTGACCTATCCGCAAGCCACGCTGAACGGCATCGTCGCCGCAGCCGGCTTGGTGCAAGGCGTGGGCAACCCGACGCTGGTCGCCCTGCGTGCTGAAGGCTACGACGTCACAGGGGGTGGCAACGGTGCCGGCGCAACGCTCAACTTCCGAGTCAACGGCGGCGTCAACCCAGCCACCTGCTCCTTCACTTACACCGCACCGACCGCCCTGGGCGTGACCGCGGTGGTGGGCACCATCAACGCCCTGGGCTGCTGATCCTCCCCCGGCACCTGAGGCTTCGCGTCATGCGCTCGACCATGCAGGGTTTCAGCATGGTCGAGCTCATTGTCGTCATGCTCTTGCTCGCGGTGCTGTCCAGCCTGGCCATTCCACGGCTGATGAGCCGCAACACCATGGAAGAGCGCGGAGCGCAATCCCAGCTGCGCGGCATGCTGGTGCATGCGAGGCAGTTGGCCGTGGCGCAGCAGCGGGATGTGTGTGTGCTGGTGAATCCGAACCGGGTCAGCGCGGTTTATGCACCGGCCAACGGGGCTTGCAATGTGGCCGCGCCCGTGGCGGCGCCTGGTGGCACCGGTGCCTATGAGGTGTTGCCGCCGAACGGGGTGAACTTCGGCGGCGCGGGCCTGGTGCGTTTCAATGCCCGTGGCCAGCCGACACCCGACGTCAACCAGACCATCACGGTGGGCAGCCTGGCCCTCTTGGTGCAGCGTGAAACCGGTGTGGCGAACTGAGGCCGTCATGCGCTGCTGCACCTTGCTTCCGCGACGGCGCGCCCAAGGCGTGCCGCGGCAACCAAACGGCTTCACGCTGATTGACTTGTTGATCATGATCGTCCTTCTCAGCGTGGTGTCCAGCTCGCTCACGCTGCTGTTCAATCGGCTGGCGGTGCAATCCAGCGAGACCCTGCGCGCCCGTCAGGCCCTCGGGGTGGCGCAAGCGCTGATGACCGAAGTGCGGATGATGCCGTTCACCTACTGTGACCCGCAAGACGCGCGCTTTGCCTCCGCCACCATGGCCGCCCTGGGCCCCACGGGTTGCCAAACCAGCGTCGAGACGCTGCCGCCCGTCGGAGCGGAAACAGGCGAAGGCCGCAGGATCGCGCCTGCCGGGTCTCCCCCTCCCACGCCGCCGTCCGCCCGCTTCGACAATGTCAGCGACTATGACAACTTCGCCCAGCCGGGTCCCAGCTGTCCTGGCGGCATTTGCGACATCAACGGCTACCTGCTGAACGCTGCCGGAAGCCCCCTGCAGGGCTGCAGCACCTTGGTCAACACCACACCGCAGGCCATGCCGAACGTGCCTGCACTGGACGCCAACAACCGGCCTCAGTCTCTGCGCATCACCGTGCGCGTGCGTTGTCCTGGCACCAGTGACATGGTGTTGGAAAGCATAAGGATGCGCCATGCACCGAACCAGATGTGAACGAAGGCACGGAGTCGGTTTCACCTTGGTGGAGCTGACCGTCTCGATCGCTCTCATCGGGCTGCTGGCCATGGCGGCCGTTCCACTGCTGCGCGTGCCCTTGGAGGGCTGGATGGACGCCACCCGGCGCTCCACCCTCACCACGGAGTTGGACCTGGTCCACACCAAGCTCCGCGACGACATGGCGCGGGCGCTGCCTGGGAGTGTCCGGGTGCGCACGGTCGGCGGGCGGCAGTTGCTGGAATTTTTAGAAGTGCGCGCCAGTGGCACCTACCGCGCCGTTCCGCCCGCCAGCGGTCAGCCGAAGTGCCCGACGACGTGCGGTGGCAACGGCAATGGCAATGGCAACAACGGGAATGGGAACGGCAATAACGGCAATGGCAATGGCGGCGGCAACAACGGTAACGGTAACGGCAACGGTGGTGGTGGCGGCGTGGTGGCAAACGACGCGCTTGACTCCAGTTGCGCCGACACGTGCTTTGTCAACCTGAGCCCCTGGGACAACGGGCTGCCAGCGCTGGCGGCCACCGACTGGGTGGTGGTCAACCCGACGGGCGTGGCTGGCCCCTACTCCAACGGCGCCAACCGCGTTCGCACGCAGGCATTGGCCGTGAGGGCCGACGGCCGCGTGGACATCGCGGCCCACCGCTTCACGCCGTTGTCGCCATCACCGCAGCGCTTCTACATCGTCACCGGGCCGGTGACCTATGAGTGCAACACCGCAACCCGTCGCCTCACCCGCTACTGGAACTACGGCATCGCCAACGCCCAGCCGGCCAATTTCAACGGCGCCGCCAGCGCGACGCTGTCTTCCCGGGTGCAGGGCTGTGCGTTGCGGCATGAAAGGGACGCTGGCCTGTCCGGGCGAGGCGGCATCGTCAACACCTGGTTCCGACTGAGCAACGCCGTGACCGAACCCAACTCGCCCGAAAGCGCCGACCTGCAAGCCAGCTTCTCAGTGAGCGAAGAGCCATGACACGCACTCGGCCCGTGACACCACCGACACGCGGTGCCTCCAGCGTGCTGATCATCGCCGTCTTGGTGCTGCTCGGTGGGCTGAGCACCTCGGTGGTCAGCCTGGTGAGCAGCGTGAACAACGGCTATGCGATGGAGATCACGCTGATGCGGGCTGGCCAGGCCGCGGAATCGGGACTCGATTGGGGGCGCTACCGCCTGCTGCGAAACGGCGCTCCCTGCGTCGACAACACGGCGCAAAACATTGTCATGCCAGGCTCCCTGGAGCCTTACACGGTCACCCTGCGCTGCACCACCGGCGAGGCGCAAAGCCCAGGACAGAACCCACCCCAGATGCAATACCGCCTGACCGCGACCGCTTGCAACGTGCCCATGGCAGGCCTTTGCCCCAACACCAACCCGACGCCAGGCGCCGACTACGTGGAACGCCGCAGCACCACCATCGTGGAGCGCTGAGCGGCGGCCCTGCCGAGTCGCTCAGTTCGGCACGTAGTCCGTCGGAAACCGAAACGAATCCGACAACAGGTTGGGCATCGCCATTTTCAAGTTAATGCCCCTGGGCGGAATCGGCGACAAGAACCACTTGTCATAGAGCTTGTTGATTTCCTTGGTGGTGATCAGCCGGCGCAGTTCGCTGTCCACCAGGCGCTTGAGCGCCGGGTTGTTGCGCTCGAAGACAACCGCGTAAGGTTCGATGGTCATGGGTTTGCCGATCACCTTCAAATCTTCCGGCTTCGGGGCATTGGCCCGCAAGCCAAACAGCAGCACATCGTCCATTGCAAACCCATCGACCTTGCCGGCCAGCACCCAGGCCACACCTTCGGCATGATCCTTGGCAGGCTCCACCTGGATGCTGATGGTCTTGATGCGGGCTTCGCGCGCCAGGGTGTCGATGTTGGTGGTGCCCAGGGTGGACGCCACGGTGCGCGTGTTCAGGTCTTCGATGCGCTCGTAGGGCCTGTTGCTGCGCACGATGATGCGCGCCGAGGCAATGAAATGGGGAATGGTGAAGGCCACCTTCTCGCGCCGCTCGGCCGTGTTGGTGGTGGAGCCGCACTCGAAGTCGGCCTCGCCTTGCTGGATGGCTGCGAAGCGCGTGGCGGAGGTCACCTGCAAGTAGCGCACCGGCAACTCTTTGAGCTTCAAGTGCCGCGCCACGGCGTCGACCACCTTGTGGCAGACGTCAAGGCTGTAGCCCACGGGTTTGCCCTCGCTGACGTACGACAGGGGAATGGACGCGTCGCGGTGCCCCAGGACGACGTGGCCACGGGCCTGGATGCGCTCAAGCGTGTCGGCCGCCTGGGCAGTCGACCCCAAACCCCAACCCAGGCTGCACACGGTGGCGCACGCCAAAAGTTGCAGGGGCTTGGTGAAACGCCGAGACGGCGTGAGGCGGGAGATTTTCATGTCGGGCTCCAAGAAGACAGGCCCTTGCAGGCGTGGCGAACCGCTCGTCTGATCCCGTGTCATGTTGTGCACCACCTCTGCCCGGCGTGGCTTGTCGCGGGGAGGCCTGGCATGTCAGGCGCCGGCCCCCTCTCACGATGAATACAGTGTTTTTTTGACTTCGCCAGGGCTGGCTGCGTCAGCCCGCCGAGGCGCACAGAGCCGGCGCGACAGCCCCGGCTTCTGCCTCAGCCAAAGGCAACCCTCGCTGTGCCGTCGACCACTTGACCACCCGGCGTGCCAACGAGGCGGTGGCGTCCACCACCGGCACCTGCGTGTTGCTGTCGTCCAGCACCACCGGCACCTCGGTGCAGCCCAGCACCAGGGCGCGTGCTCCGCGCCGCGCCAAGGCCTGCGCGGCCTGCTGCAACAAGGCTTCGCCCCGCAGCAGATCACCCGCCTTGACGGCGTCGATGCCTGGCATGACCCAGTTGAGCATCTCGGCTGCGGTGGGCAGCGTCCACTGCGCCCGCCAAGGTGCCCGGTTCATGTACAGGCCAGAGGCCAGGGTGCCGTCGGTGCACAGCAGGCCCAAGGGCGCCTGTGGGCCGACCTTGTCGATCGCGTCTTCGATGGCGGCGTCAACGATGTGCAGCATCGGCACCTCGAGCGCTTGCTGCAGTTCGTCGAACCACAGGTGGGCGGTGTTGCAAGGCATGGCGATCAGCCCCACACCGGCGTCGGCCAGGCGCTGGCCACTGGCCACCATGGCGGCCAAGGGTGAAGCGCCGTCGCCCCGGAAGGCCGCGCTGCGGTCTGGGACCTGGGGAATGGAGCTCACCACCAGTGGCACGTGGTCCTGGTCGGCGCAGGCCGGCGTGGCCTGCAGCACCTTGCGCATGAAATCGATGGTGGCCAGCGGCCCCATGCCGCCCAGCACGCCCACCAAGCCAGGGCTGATTGACATGGCCATGGTCAACGGATGCCGGGCGGACATGGTCACAGGGCCGGTTGGTCGGACAGCTTGCGCATGTTTTCGCGCAGCTCGGCACTCATCGGAACCTGCAGGCTGATGCCGCGCGGCGGGATCGGCGACATGAACCACTTGGCGTAAAGCTTTTCAAACTCGCCGCTGCGGATCAACTCGGTCAGCGTGTCGTCGACCAGCTTCTTGAAGGTGGGGTCGTCGCGGCGCAGCATGATGGCGTAGGGCTCGGTCTGGATGGGATCACCCACCACCGCCAGCTCACTGGGTTGAACGGCGTTGGCCTTCAAGCCGTAAAGCAGGATGTCATCCATGCCGAAGGCCGCCGTGCGGCCTGCCTGCACCATGAGCGCGCCCTCGGCGTGGTCCTTCACGGCCACGAGGTCGATGTCCAGCTTCTTCTCCGTGCTGATGTTTCGCAACACACGGAAGTTGGTGGTGCCCACCGTGGACACCACGCTTTGGCCCTTCAGATCTTCGAGCGACTTCACCTTTGACGTCGACTTCACGAGAAAGCGGGTGCCGGTGTAGAAATAGTTGATGCCAAAGGCCACCTGTTTTTGCCGGTCGGCGTTGTTGGTGGTAGAGCCGCACTCGATGTCGATGGTGCCGTTCGTCAACAGGGGAATCCGATTGGCCGACGTGACGGCTTGGGTCTGCACCTTCGGCGCGCGGCCATTGACCTGCCCGACTTTGTCCACGATCTTCATGCAGATTTCCCAGCCGAAGCCGGTGGGGTTCGGGCCGTCCAGATAAGAAAACGGCACCGAGCTTTCGCGGTAGCCTACCGACATCGTCCCGCTGGCCTTGACCTTGTCGATCGTGGAAGCTGGCTGGGCCACGGCCATGGCGGGCAAGCCCACGAACAGCAGGGCGGCCAGGGCGGTAACGGTGGTGGCAGCAGGAGCGAAGGAGACGGACATGTTGGATTCCTTGGACAGGCGAAGAGGGGAAGTCACGGGTGAATTCTGCGGGGCGCA
>JAZKHH010000003.1:41085-64377 GCA_040385465.1 Pseudomonadota bacterium
AACGCGATGCGGTCCGGGTCGATGCGCAGATCGTGACCCACCAACTCGGCCATGCCGGCCACCCGCAGCTGCGGCCCCAACCGCGCATACACGGTTTTGCGGCGCAAGTCGGTGACGCTGGTGCGGGGCGCGGCGGCCTCGTACTTCAGAGGCAGGGTGATGCTGTAGCCCTTGATGGGGTAGATGCCCAGGTTCAAGCCCAGGCGGCGGCCGAGGGCCTGCGCGCCGGCGCCATTGGCCAGCACGAACGCATCGGCCTCGACCTCGCCCTGGGTGGTCTGCAGCGCTTTGATCCGCCCCTGCCCGACGACCGAGCCCGTGACCCGGGTGCCGTAATGCACCTGGGCACCTTGCCACTGCGCCGAGGCCATGAGGTGCTGACTCAGCAAGAACGCGTCGCCGACGGCCTCGCCCGGCGTCCACACGCCGCCCTGCACGTGCGGCGCATATGCCGCCAGTGCCGGCTCGCGCTGCAGGCAGGCCTGGGTGTCCAACACCGTTTGATCGCAGCCGAAAGGACGCTGAAACGCCACCTGGCGCCGCGCCGCCGCCAGGCCCTCGACGGTGTCGTACACGACGAGCTTGCCGGGTTGGGCGTGGCCAAAGGCCGCGGCGTGCCGCAGGCGCACGGGCTCCAGTTCCTCGCGGCTCAAAGACGACAGGCCCAGCAAGGCCCGGGTGGCGGCCTCCACCTGGGAACGGCGACAGGCCTTCAGAAATTGCCAGCCCCACTGCACCTGGGCCCACTCGCCGGTCACGCGCAGGCGCAGCGGCGAGTCTGGGTCCAACAGCATGCCGGGGAGCTTGCGCAAGGTGGCGGGTGTGGCCAGGGGCTCGACGTAGCTGTAGCTGAGCTGGCCCCCGTTGGCGTAACTGGTGCCCAGGCCGGGGCCGTCCAAGGCCTCCAACACGGTGACCTCGTGCCCGGCCTCGGCCAGCAGGCACGCGGTGGCGCTGCCAATGATGCCAGCGCCGATCACGCACACCCGGCGCACACGCGGTGGGGGCGAAGCCATCAAGGCGCTCATGTCAGCTTGCCTTCAGGCGTTCCCACACCAACGCGGCGGCGGCCAGGTCGGTCAGCCCGACGCCCACGGATTTGAAGACCACCACCTCGTCGGGCGACTGGCGCCACACCGCCTGGCCGGCAGCGATCTCCCGCATGTCCACCAGCCGTTCATCGTCGTGCACCACGCCGGCTTGGCGCCCCAGCACCACTTCGCCGGCTTCGAGCAGGCTTTGCGGTTTCCACTCCACCACCACCCGGGCGGCGCGCGCCAGGGTGTGGTCGTCCAACTCGCGGCCGGTGGGCAGGCTGATGCCCACGGCGGCCACAAAAGCGCCAGGCTTCAGGCGCCGGCCGTCGAACAGCGGGGTCTTGGCGCGGGTGGCGGTGACCACCACGTCGGCGCCGTCCAGCGCCGCCTCGGCCGCGCACTGGCGCACCGGCACACCGAGCTGCTGTGACACCTCGGCGCACCAGGTCGACACGTCAGCCAAGTCCACGACGTCCACTTGTTGCAGCGGCAGCGCCTCGACCAACGCTTCCACATGGGCGCGGCCCTGCAGGCCGGCGCCGAACACCGCCAGCTTGCGCGGGTTGACGCTGCCATGGCGCGCGGCCAACGCGGTCAGCGCCGGGGTTCGGACACGGGTCAGCGCCTGGCCCTGCATCACTGCCAGAGGCTGGCCGGTGGCGGTGTCAAAGAGGTTGAGCACGAAGCCGAACTGGCCATTCACCGTGGGGTAGACCTTTTCCAGCGCCAGTCCGGCGTCGAGCCAGATGGCGCCCATGGAACTCAACTTGACCGGACCGCAGTCGATGCGCAGGCGCGGTTTGATGGCCGCCCGGCCGGCGGCCAGGGCGGCAAAGGCCCGTTCGATGGACGCTGACACGGCTGAAAACTGGAGAGAAGCGGCGATCTGTTCGTCGCTGACAAGTTGAAGCATGGCGCGGTTCTGCGAAATGGAAGAGGCTTCAGCGTACCGATGGGAGGCGTTGCAAAGGGTGCCGTTGTTTGGCAGGTCCATTCACAAAAGGCATGGGTCGGCACCAATGATTTGGCGGCTGCCAGCCTTGGACACTGCGGCCAGGGATGACACGGACGCGCAACATTCGCCGACCTGCTGCAGCCCGGCAGCAGGCCCCGCCCGACCTGCCCCGAGCGCCCAAGGCCCGGTGTAGCATCTCCGCATGCGCCTTAAGCACCTGGAAGTGTTCAACGCCATCATGCTGACGGGCTCGGTCAGTGGCGCCGCACGGCTGCTGCACGTCACGCAGCCGGCCATCACACAGACGCTGCAACACGCTGAATTGCAGCTCGGCTACGCCTTGTTCACGCGGCAGCGCAACCGCCTGGTGGCCACCAGTGAGGCGCAAACGCTTTACCCCGAGGTGCAAAAGCTGGTGTCGCAACTGGAATCGGTGCGCCGGCTGGCCCGTGGCCTGCAGGGCGGCCAGCGGGCCGAGTTGCGCTTGCTGGTGGTGCCGTCGTTGGCGGTGGGCGCACTGCCCCACGCCCTGCGCGTGTTCCGGCGTCAACACCCTGATCAGGCGGTGTCCATCCGCACCCTGCATTCGCGCGAAATCACCGAGGCCATTGCCCTGCGCGAAGCCGACGTCGGCATCGTGTACGGGGCGATCCTCCACCCCGCGGTGCAGCACGTGCCCGTGGCCACCGGGCGCTTGGTGTGCGTGTCGGGGCAACCGGTGCGCGGCACCGACCGCCGCACCACGGTGGCGCTGGCCGACTTGACGCTGACCGGCTTCATCCGCATTGACGAACGCGATCCGATCGGCGCCATGCTGGCCGAGCAGTGCGCGCGTCAAGGCATCACGCCACAAGGCGGCCTGACGGCGCAGACCCACCACATCGCCATGGTGCTGGCGGAGCAAGGGTTCGGGCCGGCCATCATCGATTCCTTCACCGCTGCCGCCACGACGAGCCCCACCCTGCAGGTCCGGACCTTGGTGCCGGAAGTGCCTGTGAGCATCCAGGCGCTGCTGCCGCAGGGGGAACGTTCTCCTCAACAGGTGGGGGACTTGATCACGGCGTTCCAGACCGTGATGGCGGCACCCGCGGAGCTCACACGCGCCAAGCCTTGAGGCCAGGCTGGCACGCGTGCCAGCGGCCAAGGCAAGGAGGCGGCGAATTTCCGTGGACGCAAGGATGCCGGACCGACAACGCGGCAGGGCTCGTCGTCGGCCTGGGCTGCGGATCCGCGCGGCTGAACACCGTTCAGCGGGTGACCGCGGCCCGGTACGCCTCGATGAAATGGCGCGCCGCGGCCGACAAGGCGCCCGGCTTGGGAAAGATGGCCCGCACGGCAATCTCGGCGGCAGGCTCGACGAGGATCACGTTGAGCGCCGGCAGGAAAGCGCGGGCGCTGAGGTCGTCCACCAAGGCCACGCCCAAGCCCTGGGCCGCCAGCTCGAGGGCCAGGCGGTGCGTTCTGACGGACAGCGCCGCCGGAAAACGCCAGCCAAAGCGCTGGGCGTAGGTGGCCACCAGTTGGCCCACGGGGTCGGTGTTGACCAGCTCGATCAAGGGCATGGTGGCCAGGTGCTTGGCCTCCACGCTGCGGTGCGCCTTGTACTTGCCCAGCAGCTGGGGCAAGGCCGCGCACACCAGGCGCCGGGTGCCGAGCTCCTCGGCCTGCATGGCGGGGTGGCCTGGTGGGGCGAAGGCAATGCCCACGTCGATTTCATGCAGCAGCAGCCATTGCACCAGCTCATGGTGGTGCCCGGTGACGAACTCGCAGCGCACCTCGGGGTGCTGCTGCAGCAGGGCCTGGTAGGCCAGCGGAATCTGCCCTGACAACGCCGGCACCGTGCCCACCCGCAGCACGGCCTGGGGCGTGCTGCGCAGGTTCAACGCGGTGCGCCGCACGTCGTCGACGCTGTGCCAGGCGGCGGCGATCGAAGGGGCAAGCTGCAGCAACTCGCGCGTGGGATGCAGCCGGCCCGCATGCCGCTTGAACAGCGGATAGCCCACCACCCCTTCGGCGTGCTGCAGGTGCTTGGTCGCCGATGGCTGCGAGATGCCCAGCAGGCGCGCCGCCGCACTCAGGCTGCCGGTTTGCAGCAGGGCTTGAACGATCTCGATGTGCCGCAACTTCATGGTCGTCTCCCGCATTCCCTGTGGCCCGGCTTGCCCGTGTCCAACGGCTCGCTTCCCGCGCAGCAGGCTGAACCAAGCTGGTGTGGGAGGTGGGCAAGCACAGGTCAAGTTAGCACAGCCGCATCACCCAAGGCCAACCATCAGCGGCCCGCGGGCCCGCTCAACCCCGGTAGGCGAAGGGTGCCCCGATCGGGCTGGGGTCGCCGGCCAGGTGCCGCTCGATCAAGCGGGCACTGCCCATCGCCAAGGTGAAACCCAAGGCCCCATGCCCGACGTTGAGCAGCAGGTTGGCATAGCGTGCCGGCCCAATCAGGGGCAGCGAGCTGGGCGTGGCAGGCCGCAGGCCGACCCAAGGTTGCGGATCGGCTTGGGTGTCGCACGCGCCGGGAAAAATTTCCTCGGCGCATTGCACCAGGGCACGCACGCGCGCCGGGTCGACGTGCAGGTCGTGCCCCACCAGCTCGGCCATGCCGGCAATGCGCAGGTGCGACCCCAGGCGGGCGTAGACGGTCTTGCGCCGCAGGTCGGTGACGCTGGTTTGCGGTGCGGCCTCGAGGCGCCTGAGTGGCAGGGTGATGCTGTAGCCCTTGATCGGGTAAATGCTCAGCCTCACGCCCAAGCGCTGGCCCAAGGCGGCGGCGTCGGCCCCATTGGCCAGCACGAACGCATCGGCGTGCACCGGGCCGTGGTTGGTGTGCAGCGCCTTGATGCAGTCACCGTGCACCACCGCGCCAGTGACCCGGGTGCGGTAACGCACCTTGGCCCCAGAGGCTTGCGCGCTGGCCACCAAGTGTTGGCTGAGCAGCAGCGCATCGCCCACGGCCTCGTCGGGCGTCCACACGCCGCCGTGCACATGGGCGGCGTAGCCGGCCAAGGCGGGCTCGCGTTGCAGGCACGCCGCCTGGTCCAGCATGGTTTGCTGGCAGCCGAATTGGCGTTGGAACTCGACTTGGCGGGCGGCGGCTTGCAGGCTCTGCGGCGTGTCGCAGATCACCAGCTTGCCAAGTTTGGCGTGGCGAAAGCTGAGCACTTCGACCTCGCGTGCCCGGTCCAACTCGTCGCGGCTCAAGAACGACAGCGCCAGCAAGGCGCGGGTCGTCGCCTCGACCTTCGCGCGGGTGCAGGCCCTCACGAACTGCAGGCCCCAACGCAGTTGGCTCCACTCGCCGGTGAAGCGAACGCGAAGGGGCGACTCGGGGTCGCTCAGCAGGCTGGGCAGTTTGCGCAAGGTGGCGGGGCTGGCCAGCGGCTCGACGTAGCTGTAGCTGAGCTGACCGCCGTTGGCGTAGCTGGTGCCCAGGCCCGGGCTGTCGAGGGCTTCGATGACGGTCACCTCGTGCCCGGCACGGGCCAGCAGGTAGGCGGTGGCCCCGCCGACGACCCCAGCCCCGATCACGCACACACGGCGCGGCGACGAACTGGACTGCCCCGAAGCACGCGCCGCCATGTCAGCGGCCGCAGGCCAGCGGGGCGCAGGCGGGGCGCAGGCAGGTTGGGCGCTGATGAGCGGGCCTGGTCGGCCCTCGAGGTTGCGCGGTGATGGCAGGGGCTGCATGCGCACCTGCCCTTGCATCGGCGCTCACGTTGCGGACTCCAAACAGGTCTACCGCCACGCGGTGGTGATGCTGGCGACGCTGGATGGCTGCAAGCCCCGTCGGCCCAGCGGCAAACGTTGATTCAATGGACTGCGAAACAGGGGCGGCAGGACTCAAAACGCGGGCGACTTGCGGTTGGTAGAAACGAAGAGCGGACAAAAAAGCAGCCAGGAGTAAAACATAGGCACCGCCCTCGTGGGTCCCTTCCTTTGCCAAGGCTTCGGCATTTCGGCCCACTATTCCAAAACAGCATAGGCTGGCGATGCGGGCGCATGGCAGGGCCAGGGCCGCGACGCAGGCGCCTGTGTTCCAGCGGTGCGGCCCTTCGGCACGCCGGTGAAAACTGTGCCGTCAGCCCAGGCATCCTTTGCCGAGACGCCGGTGTTGGAGACGTTGTGAAGCCAGCAAGGTAGGGGGCCCCGGGTGCCGTGTGCGCACGCCTGCCGCTGAAGCCTCGCGCTTCACTTCGACGGAATCGGCTGAGCCCTGTCGACCGGCACCGAGGTGACGCTGTTCATCGGCGAGCCCTCGATCAGGCGGTCGGAGTAGGTGAGGTAGACCAGGGCGTTGCGCGGCCGGTCGACCATGCGCACGATGCGCAGCTTTTTGAACACCAGGGAGATGCGCTCGTTGAAGACTTCTTCTTGCTGAGGCAGGGGCCCACCCGTGAACGACACCGGGCCGACCTGGCGGCAGGCGATGGACGCCTCGGCCTTGTCCTCGGCCAGGCCGATGGCGCCCGAGACGCCGCCGGTCTTGGCCCGCGACACGTAGCAGGTCACGCCTTTGACCTTCGGGTCGTCGTAGGCCTCGACGACGATCTTGTGGTTGGGGCCGATGAACTTGAACACCGTGCTGACCTCGCCGATCTGCTCTGCCTGGGCGCCCAGCGAGGTGAACACGCTGGCCGTGGCCACGGCCAGCCAGCCGGCAGGCCGGCGCAATGCCAAGAAGAAAGGGGACTGCCGCATGGGATGTTTCCTTTTTCCGATGAATCGATGAATGACGAGGCCCGGTGGAGGGCATGAAGGGCCCGCAGGGGTTTGTCAGGCGCGGCCGCCCGGGTGGCCAGGTGAGGCGCGCAGCGCCACCACCCAACCTCTCACTTGAGGGCGTCTGGGCCGATCACAACGGGGCCGTGGGCGTGCCTTGCTTCGCACGCAGGGCCAGCAAAGCCGGCATGAACAAATGGCACACGCTGGCGCCCAGGACCGACGGTGCCACCAAGCCCACAAAGGGAATCAACAGCAACAGCGTCATGCACAGCCCCAAGCACAACATTGCGCCGCGATGGCCTTTGACGAGCTGCCGGCGCTCCTCCAGCGTGGCCACGCCGTCGAGGGCGTCGTTCACCAGGCTGCGCACGTTGATGTAGGCGGCCAAGGCAAAGAACGCCAGGCCGCCCAACACGGGAATGATCCACAACAGGACACCCACCAGCAACACACTCCACAACTTCACGGTGGTGAGCAGATTCGACCGCACCGTGCCGGGCAGGTTGTTCGACAGCGCGGGGTAGCGCTTGAGGCACTGGCGCTGCACGGCCGGCATGAGGAACACCTCGAGCATGACTTGCAGCGTGAGCATCACCAGCAGCGCAAAAGACGCCAGGGCGATCAGGAACGCCACGAACATCGACAGCCCTTGCACGACCGAGCCCCACAGGGCGGCGCCTCGGCCCGCTGAGCTGGCGGCCGGCTCGGAAGCGGCACCCACACCCTGGAAAAACCACTGCGCGGCCACTTGGGCGAAGTCCCAGATCGGGTCGTGCCACACGGAGAACACCACCAGCCAAAACAGGCCGGCCACCAGCGTCATGCCGACGGACAAAAACGCCAGGCGCGGGTGCAGGCCGTCGCTCAGCCCGCCGCGCAGGGCCCGGGCCGCCCGCGAGATCGAACCGGTGGACAAGGCCAACGACGACGACGCGCGGCCGCCTTGTGCAGAAGAAGAATTCGTCATTCGTTTCATCCTCAGGGATCAGACAACAAGGACGCATCATCCCCGATCTTGACGGCGTCTTGCCAATGCCAATACCGACGCCGCAGGGAGCGCTCGCAGGTGGCTGCCTGCACGGGCGTGTTGGAGTGCCAGCGCCAGGCGCCACAGCGGGGGCTGCCGTGCAGCGCAATGCCGCGGTCTTGGTAGCGCTGCGCCACGCTGGGCGCCGGGTGGCCGAAGCGGTTGTGGTGGCCCGCCTGCACCACCGCCACCGAGGGCCGTACCGCGTCCAGAAAGCCGGCGGTCGACGAGGTGCGGCTGCCATGGTGCGGCACCATCAACACGGTGCTGGCCAGCGCGGCGCCATGGGCCCTGACCAGCGCGGCCTCCTGGGCTTTTTCGATGTCGCCGGCCAGCAGCAGGCTGGTGTGCCCATCGACGTTGCGCACCCGCACCACGCACGAGATGGCGTTCGGGCGCAAAGGGCGGGCGTGGTCTGCCGGCGGCGGGTGCAGCACCTCGAAATGCACGCCGTCCCATTGCCAGGCCTGGCCGGCGTCGCAGCGTTGCAGCGGCACACCCAGGGCCTGCGCCTCCACGATCACCGGGTGGCTCGCTTCCACCGAGCTCCAGAGGCTGCCGACCGGCAGGCCGCGCAGCAGCGCCAGCGCACCGCCCACGTGGTCGGCGTCGCGGTGGCTGAGCATGAGGCGGTCGATGCGGGTGTGGCCGAGGGCGTGCAGCAAGGGCAACAGCACCCGCTGTCCGGCGTCGCTCTGGCGTGAATAGGTGGGACCGGCATCGAACAGCAGCACATGGCGCCGGGTCTGCACCAGCACCGCGGTGCCCTGCCCCACGTCGGCCGCCAGCACCTCGAAGGCGCCCTCGGGTGGCGCCAGGGTCGGCGGCCACAGCAGCGGCAGCATCAACGGCACGGCCAGCGCGCGCAGGCTCCACGGCACCTGGGCCATCCACAACACCCCCGCCACCAGGCCCGCCGCCTGCGCCCACCCCGGCGCCACCGGTGCGGCCCACACCGCACCCGGCCAGGCCGCCAGCCAGCCCAGCCCGGTGCCAAGCTGCTGCACCAGCCAGGCACCGGCCGTCCACCACCCCGGCCACACGATGCCCAGCAGCGCCAAGGGGGTGATGACCAACGTCACCACGGGAATGGCCACCAGGTTGGCCAGCAGGCCCACCACCGAGAGCTGTTGAAAGAACACCAGGCTGAGCGGCGCCAGACCGCCGGTGGCCACCCACTGGGTGCGCCAGCCTTCACGCAGCGAGCGCCGTAAGGCCGCAGCACCCGCCTGCCAGCGGCTCACCGGTGCGCTGGGGGCACCCCGGCCTGACGACGGGCCGTCCCACACCGGCTCGCCCGCCTCGGCACCCGACGACAACATCAACAACGCCACCGCCGTGAACGACAGCCAGAACCCGGGCTGCAGCAAGGCCCACGGGTCCACGGCCGTCACCACCACCGCGGCGGCCAGCAACACCCAGGGCCACGGCCATCGCCGGCCGCTGGTGTAGAGCACGGTGACCACCAGCAGCATCCAGACGGTGCGTTGCGCCGGCACGCCGCCCCCAGAGAACACCGCATAACCCGCCGCGGCGGCACAGCCGCCCCAGCGTGCCGCCCAGGGCGCGGGGCACCGGCCCACCGCCCACACGCTGCGCGACCACGCCCAGCCGATCAGCCCGGCGGCCAGCCAGGCGAACATCGTCACGTGCAGACCGCTGATGCTCATCAAATGCGCCACGCCGGCGGCTCGGAACACACTCCAGTCTTCGGGCTCGATGGCGCCCTGGTCGCCCACCGCCAGTGCGGTCAGCACCCCCGCGGCGCGCGGATCGGGCACGGCCGCCTCGATCCGGTCGCGCACCCGTTGGCGCCAGCGCTGCACCGGGTGGCCCGCCGCTTCGTGCAGGCGCTCTCCCCGGCGCACCGACCCCGTGGCCCGCACGCCCTGCTCGAAGAGGTGCAGCTCGCGGTCGAAGCCGTGGGGGTTGAACAGGCCGTGAGGCCGGCGCAGGCGCACGGTCAAGGCCCAGCGCTCGCCGGCGCGCACCGGTGGCAGCAACGTGCGGTTCGACCCCTCCTCACCCCACGCGGTGTACCAGCCCAAGGCCAGTCGCTCGGGAGGCTGAGAGGCATCGGCTGCTGCGGCCCCACCGTCAACCGGGTTCGGCCTGCGCAGCGCCGGCAGGCTGTCGGCATCGACCTCGAAGACGAAGCTTACCCCTTGCGGATTGCGCTGCGGCAGGCTGGCCACGACCCCGGTGAGGCGCACGTCCTGGTTTTCCAGCGACGATGGCAAGGTTTGTGCCAGGCGCCAGCGCGCGTGGCCCTGCGCCGTCAGCGCCCCGAGCAACGCGCACAGGCCCATCAATGCCAGGGTGCTGCGGGCCGTCGAGGCGGTGAAGCGCCACAGGGCCGCCACGCACGCCAAGGCCAGGCCGCCCCCTACCCCGTCGTGCCACACGGGGCCAAGCTGCGCGCCTTGCAACTGGCAAGCCACCCCTGCCAACCAGGCCACCATGGCGCTGGCCCAACGCCAACCGGCCTGCACCCGCCATGGCGGCGCCAGGACGGCGGTGGAAGGCAAAGCGAAGGGCAAGGGCAGAGGCAAGGACATGCCCGGACTGTGAAAGCCATGCGCTGCGACGACCATCGCCCCGCCGGGGGCCCCCTTTGGGAGGAGGCGCCGCGGGGAAAGACGCGGTTTTCATCGGTTCCCACATTCACTGCCTCCCCGCCTACACTGGCACCCATTGCGTTCTTGTCGCGCTGCTTCCACGCCCACCGGGTGACGCCTCCATGACCTTTGCCTCCGCCTCCCCTTCCACGCCGCCCAGCGGCCCCGTCTATGACCGGTTGAAGCAGCTCGGCATCGAGCTGCCCCCGGTGGCCACGCCCGCGGCAGCCTACGTGCCGTTCGTGCGCACCGGCAACCTGGTGTTCCTGTCTGGCCACATTGCCAAAAGCGCCGGCCAGCCCTGGGTCGGCCAGCTCGGTGGCACCCTGGACACGGCCACTGGCCAGCAAGCGGCACGCGCCGTGGCCATCGACCTGCTGGGCACCCTGCACGCCGCCGTGGGCGACTTGAACCAGGTGCAGCGCATCGTCAAGGTGATGTGCCTGGTCAACAGCACCAGCGACTACATCGAACAACACCTGGTGACCAACGGCTGCTCCAACCTGCTCGGCGAGGTGTTCGGCGAGCGCGGCGCGCACGCCCGCAGCGCCTTCGGCGTGGCCCAGATCCCCATGGGCGCTTGCGTCGAGATCGAGTTGATCGCTGAGGTCGCCGCATCATGAGGGCCGCCAACGCATGGATGCTCTTCATCCTGGTGATCAGCACCGCGGCGGTCGGTGCGGGCTGGGTTTCGCAGCACCATTACGGCATGCAGCCGTGCCCCTGGTGCATTTTGCAGCGGGTGGTGTTCTGCGCCCTGGCCGTGATGGCCCTGCTCGGCTTGGTGCTGCAAAAAGCGCAGGCGCTGGTGATCGTGCTGGGCGTGCTGGGCTGCCTGCTGTCGCTGGCCGGTGCGGCAGCGGCCCTGTGGCAGCACTTCGTGGCCGCCTCGCAGGTGTCGTGCAACCTCACCCTGGCTGACAAGATCGTCACCACCCTGCGGCTGGACACCCTGTGGCCTGAGATGTTCTCGGCCACCGCCAGCTGCGCCGACGCGGCTGTGCGCCTGTTCGGCGTGCCTTACGAGTTCTACAGCCTGTTCCTGTTCGTGCTGCTGGCCCTGGCCTGGGGCCTGGTCGCCAAGCGCGCCTGACCGACCCCGCCTCCCCGCCGCCGCGGGCTCATCACGCCCGGGCCGGTGGCTGCTATGGCCACCAGGCCCGGGGCGTTCCGCCGCCGTCATGTCCCGCCCCTACACCCTGCCGCTGATCATCGCGTGTGCGCTGTTCATGGAAAACATGGACGCCACCATCATCGCCACCTCGTTGCCGGTGATCGCACGCGACCTGGGCGAGAGCCCCATCGCCCTCAAGCTGGCGCTGACCTCTTACTATGTCAGCCTGGCGGTGTGCCTGCCCGCCAGCAGCTGGATGGCCGACCGCTTCGGCTCGCGCACGGTGTTTTGCTGGGCGATCGCGGTGTTCATGTTGGGCTCGGCGCTGTGCGGCCTGTCGCAACAGCTCGACGCCTTCGTGGCCGCTCGGTTCCTGCAGGGCATGGGCGGCGCGATGATGATGCCGGTGGGCCGGCTGGTCCTGCTCAAAACCGTCGACAAGCGCGACCTGGTGCAAGCCCTGAGCTGGCTGACCTTCCCCGCCCTGCTGGGCCCCGTGATCGGCCCGCCCCTGGGAGGCTTCATCACCACCCACTTCGACTGGCGCTGGATCTTCTTCGTCAACCTGCCCATCGGCCTCGTGGGTAGCGTGTTGGCCGCCCGGTTGGTGCCCAACATCCGCGAGGCGCACCCGGTGCCGCTGGACGGCTGGGGGCTGGTGCTGTTGGGCAGCGGCTTGTCGCTGCTGATGCTGGGGCTGTCGACGGCCGGCCAGCACCTGCTGCGCTGGCAGACCTCGGCCGCCTGCGCTTTGATCGGACTGGCCCTGTTGGGCCTGTACTGGCGCCATGCCCGCCACCGGCCGCACCCGGCCCTGAACTGGCGCTTTCTGGACGTGCCCACCTACCGGGCCGGCGTATTGGGCGGCTGGATGTTCCGCATCGGGGTGGGCGCCACGCCGTTCCTAATGCCCTTGATGCTGCAGCTGGGCTTTGGCCTGAGCCCGGTCACCTCCGGCCTGCTGACCTGCACCTCCGCGGCCGCCGCCATGTTCATGAAGACCTTGAGCACCCGCATCCTGCGGCGCTTCGGCTTTCGGGCCGTGCTGTGCGCCAACGTGCTGATCGCCGCCGGCACCATCGCCTGCTACGGCCTGTTCACCCCGATGACCCCCTTGCTGGCCATGGCGCTGGTGCTGTTCACCGGGGGCTTCTTCCGTTCGCTGCAATTCACCGCCCTCAACGCCCTGGTGTACGCCGACATCGACCGCAGCGTGATGGGCCCCGCCTCGACCCTGCCCAACGTGGCCCAGCAACTGGCCTTGAGCGCCGGTGTCACCCTCAGCGCCTATGTGCTGCAGGCCACCGCCACCCTGCGCGGCCACGCCCTGCCCGAGGCCGGCGACTTCGGGGTGGCCTTCGTGGTGGTCGGCCTGTGCTCGGCCAGCTCGTATGTTTGGATGCGCCGCTTGGCGCCCGATGCCGGGGCCGAGTTGGCCGGCCGGCCGGCCAGCAGCCCCCGCTGAACGGCACCGGAAATAGCGCCGAGCGCGGGGCGCAGCAAGCCCCCTGGCCCGGCCCTGTCACAGCCTGTGACGGAGGTCCGCCGCAGAGTGGCGACAATAGCGGCTTCTCGTTTAATGCAGACCCTCTCCCATGCAACGACGCCATTTGCTCAAAGGCCTGGCCGCCACGGCCGCCACCGCCCCCCTGACCCAGCTCGCCTCCGCCGCCACGCCCAAGGCGACCACCGCCACCCCGTTGGTCACTTTGGGCAACCCCCAACCCTTCGACTACGCCTGGCTCAAAGGCCGGGCGCGCGACCTGTCGCAGCAGCCCTACAAGGCGCCCAACGCCGTGCTGCCCCCCGCCATCGCCAACCTGGACTACGACCGCTACCAGTCGATCCGCTACAAGCCCGAGCACAGCCTGTGGGCCGACCGCGACCTGCGCTTCCGGGTGCAGTTCTTCCACCCCGGGTTCCTGTTCAAGGAGCGCGTGCGCATCTTCGAACTGGTCGACGGCCAGGCCCAGGAACTGGCCTACGACCCCGCCATGTTCGACCTGCGCAAGGCCGGCGTGACCACCGCCTTGCCGCGCGACCTGGGCTTTGCCGGGCTGCGCATCCAGCACCACCAGGACTGGGCCAACGACATCACCTCCTTCCTGGGCGCCAGCTATTTCCGCGCCGTCGGGGCCGACCGCCAATATGGCTTGAGCACCCGCGGCCTGGCCATCGACATGGGCTCCGACAAGGGTGAGGAATTCCCCCGCTTCACCACCTTCTGGCTCGAGCGCCCGGCGGCCAATGCCGGCGTGCTGACGGTGTACGCCTTGCTCGACTCGCCCAGCGTCACCGGGGCCTACCGGGTCGACATCCAGCCCAGCGGCGCCATGACCATGGACTTGGACGCCGCGCTCTACCCGCGCAAGACCATCGAGCGCCTGGGCATCGCCCCGCTGACCAGCATGTACCTGTACGGTGAGAACGACCGCCGCATGGGCTCCGACTGGCGCCCGGAAATCCACGACTCGGACGGCCTGTCGATGCTCAACGGCAACGGCGAATGGCTCTGGCGCCCATTGACCAACCCGGCCGGTGTGCGGCTGTACAGCTACCTGGACAAGAAGACCAACGGCTTCGGCCTGATGCAGCGCGACCGCGATTTCGACCACTACCAGGACGACGGCGTGTTCTACGAGCGCCGTCCCAGCCTGTGGGTGTCGCCCAAGACGTCGCAGCCGCAGGGCTGGGGCGAGGGCAGCGTGCAATTGCTCGAGCTGCCGGCACCGGACGAGACCTACGACAACATCGTGGCCGCCTGGACCCCCGCCGTCAAACCCGAGGCCGGCCAGGAGCTGCTGTACAGCTACCGGCTCAATTGGGGCACCAAGCTGCCGTTCGATCCGCCGCTGGCGCGGGTGGTGGCCACCCGCACGGGGGTGGGTGGCGTGGTGGGCCAGAAGCGCAAGTATTTCTCCTGGCGCTTCACCATCGACTTCCAGGGCGGCGTGCTGCCCTCGCTGGTCACGCGTGCACGCCAGGACCGCAGCGTGCCGGTGCCGGTGGAAACCGTGGTCACCGCCTCGCGCGGCAAGGTCGAGATCGTCTCGGCCCGCCCGCAGTTCGAGATCGACGGCTTCCGCGCCATGTTCGACCTGCGCACCACCGACGACAAGCTCGACCCGGTCGACCTGCGCCTGTTCCTGCGGTTCAACGGCGAGCCACTGAGCGAGACCTGGCTCTACCAATGGGTGCCCACGCCGCTGGCCGAGCGCCAGCAGTGGATCGACGGTTGAAGGGCAGGCCGCGCCAGAAAGAGTGATGGACGGGCCACCGCAAGGGTTCAGCGGTGGTCGCCCTTCACCGGAGTCACGCTGAGAAAGCGGTCAGCGGGTGGACGTGGAGCAAAGCCGTGTTCCCGGCGGCCCAGCGCCTTAACCTGTCTGCCGGCCCAGCACGCGCTTCAAGCCGTGCCACTGCTGTGACCAGAAGCCCTGCCCGTAGTCCCGGCCGCCCTCTTCGGGCAGCTGGTCGCGGATGCCGGTGGGGTCATAACGTTGTTCAAAATTGGCGGTGCCGAACAGCACGTCCCACACCGGGAACAGCACCGCGAAATTGTGCCCGCCGAGCGAGCCTTGCCCGTTCGACTCGTGGCCCAGGCCGATGCTGTGGTGCAGCCGGTGGAAACGCGGGCTGACCAGCACCCGCTCGAAAACCGATCCGAACCACAGCCGCAGGTTGGCGTGCGACAGGCTTTCGACCAACTGGCTGCAGGCCACCAAGGCCACGAACTGGCCCGGCGGGATGCCGATCCAGCGCGCCAGCAGCACGAACACGCTGTCGCGGATCAGGTCGTCCAGCAGGTGGTTGCGGTTGTCGCTCCACAAGGTCATCTGCCGCTGGCTGTGGTGCAGGGCGTGCAGCCCCCACCACCAGTGCCACTGGTGCTGCGCCCGGTGCAGCCAGTAATCCACAAAGTCAAACACCAGCAAATAGGCCAGGAAGGCGAACCAGGCGGTGTTGGTCACCCCCGGCCACCAAGGGGCGAGTGCGGCATCCAGATGCCAACTGGGCACGCCCCACAGGCGCGCCTGGCCGAACAACTCGTCCCACAACGGGTCCAGGCCGAAGAACAGCACGAGCCGGAAGAGGCCCAGCCGGTGCAACAGCGTGTAGAGCACGTCCAGGCGCACGGCCCGCGGGTCGGTCACCGCCTCCACCGGGCGCCAGCGCTCCAGCGTGCGCAGCACCAGCACCATCAACACCAGCTGGATGACGCCCACCAGCAGCCAGCCGGTGGCCTCAAACGCGTCTTCCAGCAGGTTGCCAAAGCCCAGGTCGAACACCACGGGCTGCACCACCGCCTCGAACAGGCCTTGCTGCACCGCGCCAAATCCTGCGCTGACCCCTTTGAGCACTTCGTCAAGCATCAAAAACTTGGCCTTTCATGTTTTCAAAACGCCAGTCACTGCCCGGCCTGTCGCCACTGTCGTTGCCCATCACCGCTGCTGCCCGGCGGTGAACGCCTTGCCGTGGCGGGGGTGCTCGCGCAGGGTGGCAAAGCACAAGCCCTTGGCCTTGAGCCCGGCGATCAACGGCTCCAGCACCGCCGGCGCCCAGGGGTCCTGCCGCGACCAAATGCCCAGGTGGGCCAGCAGGATGTCGCCTGACCGGATGTCGCGCAACGCGCGCTGCAGCAGCGCGGCGTTGGGAAAACGGTCGCTCGGCAACTCATCGCCCAGGAAGCCGGCCGGGGTCCAGCCCACGTGCTCATAGCCGCAGGCGGCCGCCGCCTTCAACAGCGCGGGTGAGGTCTTGCCGCCGGGGGCCCGGAACAAGGGCGCCATGCGCTGGCCGGTCAGGGCTTCGAAGCGTTGGGCCGGGCGCTTGAGCTCCTCGCAGTACTGCGCTGGTGTCCAGTCCTGCGCCTGGCCCTGGCGGGGGCCTTGGCTGGGTTTCATGCGAAAGCCGCCTGGCCTGTCTGCCACCCAGTAGACGTGGTCGTGGGTGTGGGAAGCGAACACGTGGCCTTCCATGGCACGAGCGCGCCACCAGGGCGCCCAGGTGTCGTCCAGGCTGCTGCCGCCTTCGGTTTGGGTTTTTTCGTTGGCCAGAAAGAAGCTCGCGCGCACCTGTTGGCGTTGCAACACCTCGGCCACCAGGGGGGCGACGCCCATGTGGCCGGTGTCGAACGTCAGGTAGACCGGGCGCTCGCAGGTCGGCGTGGCCATTGGATCGCGAGACGGCTGTTGCTCGGGAGAACTTATTTTGGAAGCGCCAGCCCCGCCAGCCACCAGGCCACCCAGCAGCAGCACGAGCGCCCCCGCCACAGCGCTCAGGCGCCGCCGGCGAGTGCAGGGGCCGGCCGTGCCGACACGACCGCCCGCCTGCTGCGCGCGGACCCGCCTCACCTCATCGACGTGGCGCATGGTCCAAGGTCCACACCCCGTGCGGCGAACGGCCCACCGCCACCTGGCGCAGCACCTGGCGTTTTTCCATGTCGATCAGGGTCAGCTTGCGGGCCCAACGCGAGGTCACCAGCAAGGTCTTGCCATCTGCCAGCACCTCCATGCAATCGGGTCCACCGGGGGCCGGATAAGTGTCGACCACTGCCATGCTCTGGGTGTCGATGCGGCTGATGGTGTTGGCCGCCCGGTTGCTGACCAGCACATGGCGCCGGTCGCCCAGCGCCCGGAACGCGTGCGCGCCGTTGCCGGTGGTGATGCGCTTGAGCAAGGCGGGTGCCGGTTGCGCCAGCACGTCGTACACCTCCACCTGGCGGTCACCGGTCAGGGCCACCAGCAGGTGACGGTCGTCGCTGGTGAGGAAGATGTCGGCCGGCATCTTGCCAACGACCATTTTCCACAGCGGCTTCTGGGTGGCCAGGTCGATGGCCAGCACCTCGTCGCTGTCCTGCAGCGACACATACGCCACCGAGCTCTTGCTGTCGATGGCCAGGTGGCTCGGGGTGCGGGGCGCGCTGATGCGACCCAGCAGCTTGGCCGGTTCCACAGCGTTGGCAGGCTGCCACTGGTAAATGGACACGTGGTTCAAGCGGTTGCTGGCGGTGACCAGGTAGCGCATGTCGGGTGAAAAACGCAGGTGGTAGGGGTCTGGAATGCCGGTGAT
Source organism: Pseudomonadota bacterium (assembly GCA_040385465.1). GTDB lineage: Bacteria > Pseudomonadota > Gammaproteobacteria > Burkholderiales > Burkholderiaceae_C > CANHBY01. The sequence continues at coordinate 58,628 of JAZKHH010000003.1, forward strand.
CGTGCGTTGCACCTCGGCGGTCTTGGGGTCGATCAAGGTGAAGGAGTCGCTCAAGGCGTTGGCCACCAGCAGGCTCTTCTCGTCCGGCATCATGTAGAGGTGATGCGGTTCCTTGCCAGTGGGCAGGCGGCGCAGCTCCTTGAAGGTGGCCGGGTCGACGACGCTGATGCTGGCATCCAGCGAATTCAACACGATGATCGGATGGCTGGCCGCCGCTGCGGCCGCGGGCACCGGCGGCAGCGGTGCCGCACTGGTTTGCGCTGCCTCGGCCGGCGCCATCAATCCCAAGGTCATCCCCAGGCAAAGGATCCCAAGGCAGCGGAAGAAAAACAGGTGATGCATGGGAGGATCGAAGTCCGAGTCGGACGGGAAAACTCGATTGTGCCCGCAGAGATTGGCCCCCAAAGGCGAGAAATGAGCAATTTCCTCGGCTCACCACGCTCGGCGTCCGCCAGAAGGCCTTTTTGACCTTGACCGAGTGGCGCCCCCACGCTCTTCTGCTGGCACCCCTTCAGCCCCTAACAAAGACAGCCGCCACGGTGCAGGTGCGCCCTACAGGCAGCCGCCAGAGCCAACGCCCCTTGGGCCCCCGCCCTCCAACCCGTTCGCGTTGTGCGCGCCCTTGTGCAGCAAGGCACGGGCCGGCGGCCTTTGCATCCGTTGCCCCCGACCCAGCCAGTGCTCGAGGTTCGGGCGGGGCACGCGCCCGCTCACGCCGAACCGCTGCGTCCTTCGCTGAGCAGCTCCAGCAAGGCATCGGTGTCGATCGGCTTGACCAGGTGGCCGTCGAAACCGGCTTCCGCCGCCGTTTGGCGGTCGCTTTCCTGGCCCCAGCCGGTGGCGGCGATCAACAGCATGTCGCGGCCCCAGGGTTGCGCGCGGATGCGCTTGGCCACTTCGTAGCCAGTCAGGTCGGGCATGCCGATGTCCAGCACGACGGCTTGCGGTGTCAGCTGCTCGGCCAGCCGCAGGGCCTCTTCGCCGCCGGTGGCCACGTGCACCTTGCAATCGGCCAGTTCCAGCAACTGGGCCAGGCTCCAGGCGGCGTCTTCGTTGTCGTCGGCCAGCAGCACGGTGCGTACCAGCCCGGTGCTCAGCGCGCCGGAACCCGCGGGTGCAGCAGCCTCGCTGGGCCCACTGGCCAGGAAGGGGCGGGGCGACAACGGCAGGGTGACCGAAAAGCAGCTGCCCTGCCCCGGCCCCTCGCTGCGTGCGGTCACACGGCCCCCATGGAGCTCGACGATGCTGCGCACCAGGGCCAGCCCGATGCCCAGGCCGCCCCCCACCCGCCGGCCTTCGCTGTCCTGGAAAAACATCTCGAACATCGACTCGATGCTGTCGGGGTTCATGCCGATGCCGTTGTCGGTGATGTGGAACGCCGCCTGCTCGGTCTCCATGTCGACCGCCACCTGCACCTCGATGCGGCCGGCCGGGGGCGTGTACTTGGCCGCGTTGCCAATCAGGTTGGACAGCACCTGGCTCAAGCGCACCGGGTCGGCATCGATCTGCACCGGCAGGGCCGGCAGGCTGACCGTGAGCTGGTGGCCGGCCGCCAGGATCAGCGGGCGGGTGGCCTCGAGCGCCGTTTCCATGACGCTTTGCAAATCCACCGAGCGGCGGTGCAGCACCAAACGGCCGAGCCGCAGGCGCGAGATGTCGAGCAGGTCGTCGAGCAGGAACTTCATGGCCAGCGACTGCCGCTGCACGATCTTGGCCGCACGCTGGCGCGCCTCTTCGTCCACCTCCACCGCCTGCAGCACCTGGGCCGCACTGCGCACCGACGCCAAGGGATTGCGCAGCTCGTGCGACAGCACCGCCAGGAAGCGGTCCTTGCTGGCGTCGGCGGCTTCCAACGCCATGCGCCCGGCTTCCTTGGCCTGCAAGGCGTTCAGCAAGTCGGTCTGGCTTTTCTCCAACGCCTCCCGTGCCGCCCGGTCTTCGCTTTGGTCGCGCAGGATCTTGACGAAGCCCACCTTGTCGCCAAACCGATCGTGCATCAACATCATGACGCCGCTGGCCCAAAAACGACTGCCGTCCTTGCGCTGGTGAAGGCGGTCGTCCGCCGAGCGGCCCTTTTCCAGCGCGATGCATGCCTCACGCGCGGGCACCCCCTGGCTGCGGTCTTCGTCGATGTAGAGGATGTCGCCAGACAAATTCAGAATTTCGGCTTCGCTGTAGCCCAGCAGCCGCTCAGCGCCGGCGTTCCAGCTCGTCACCCGGCCCTGCAAGTCGGTCGAGAAGATGGCGTACTCGACCGCATTCTCCACCACCATGCGCAGCCGCTCCTCGCTGTGCCGCAGGGCATCTTCGGCGCGTTTGCGTTCGCTGATGTCGGTGCACAGCACCAGGGCCGAGGCCGGCAGCCCCTGCCCGTCGGACAGGTAGCTGACGCTGTTGTGCAGCCAGATGACCGAGCCGTCTTTGCGCACGCAGCGCTTCTCGAGGTGGAAGGCATCGCCCTGCTCGACCAGGCGTTGGAACAGCGCCGAGCTGAGGGCCAGGTCGTCGGCGTGCACGAGGTCGAGCAGCCGCCGTCCAAACAGCTCCTCTTCGGTGTACCCCATGAGCTCGATGTAGAAGCGGTTGGCAAAGGTGATGCGGCCGTCCAGGGTGGTTTGCACCACGCCGGCGGCGGCCTCCGTCACGATGGCGCTGAAGCGCTCTTCTGACAAGCGCAGGGCCTCCTGGTCGCGCTTGCGTTCGGTGATGTCGACGAAGGTCAGCACCACGCCGGCGATGCGGTCGTCCAAGGTGCGGTAAGGCAGCGAGCGCACCAGGAACCAGCAGCCGTCGGCTTGGCCCACCTCGCGCTCCACCGGCACCAGCCGCTCCAGCACCCGCCGCGCGTCTTCGCCCAGCGAGGGGTAATCGAGCTGGCTGGTCAGGTCGGACAGCGGCCGGCCAGCGTCGGTGGGAATCAAATTGAACAGCGACACCGCCGGCGGCGTGTAGCGGGTGATGCGCAGATCGCGGTCCAGAAACACCGTGGCGATGGCCGTGGCGTCCATGAGGTTGTGCAGGTCGCTGTTGGAATGGCCCAGCTCGTCGACCTTGCACTTGAGCTCGTGGTTGACGGTCACCAACTCTTCGTTGATCGACTGCAGTTCTTCGCGATTGGTTTCCAACTCCTCCGTGGCGGAGCGCAGCTCCTCGTTCATGGCCTGCAGCTCTTCGTTGCTGGCCTTGAGCTCCTCGGCGGAAGTTTCGTACTGCTCCACGGTGTCGCGCAGGTGGGTCTTGAGCCGCTCGAGCTCGCGGTCCAGGCGTTGCGCCAGCGGGTCGGCCTCGTCCCGCTTGGGCAGCGCCTGCACGGCCGCCTCCACCTCGCTCGCCGGGGCCATGGCTTCCAACACCACCAACAGCAGGCCCGGCGCCACATGTCCCGAGGGACGCACCTGCATCTTCACGATCATCACGTCGCGCCCGAGTTCCAGGGCCAACGGTGCCACGTCGACAACGGTGCCGCTCTGACTGGCCTGGTACAGCGCGGCCCGCAATTCGATGCGCAAGCTGGAGTGGATGACACGCAACAGGTTGCGACTGGGCTCGCCCCCGGCGTGCTGCATGAACTGCCCCGCGCTGGGCGACAGGTGGACGATCTCGTAGCGGCCGTCCACCAGCACCGACGGCGGCGACAGGTGCTCGAGCAGCTTGAAGTGCAACTCGCCCCACGACACTGCGCTGCCTTCCACCACCGGCGACGAACGCGCCGACAGCGGCGGCGGTGCGAAGGCCCGGCCTCCCACGATCACCGGCAGGTGCGCCACGGTCTGCTGGGCGTCCAATGCCAAGGCCAGGGTGCCCGGCCCGTCCGGCAGCGGCATGGCGCTGCGCAGCGTCACGCGCTGGGTGTACAAGCGGTGCTTCTCGTCCAGCACGTCGAACAGATGGCTGTCGCCTTCCACCGATTCGGAAGAGCCCAGAAACAGCTGGCCACCCGGCTGCAAAGCGAAGTGAAAGGTGTCGAGCACACGGTTTTGAGCGCCGCGATTCAGGTAGATCAGCAGGTTGCGGCAGCTGATCAGGTCGAGGCGCGAAAATGGTGAGTCCTTGAGCAGGTCGTGCACCGCGAACAGGACGATCTCGCGCAGCTCCCGGCGCACCCGGAAGCTTTGGTGTTCCTTGTAGAAGTAGCGGTTGAGCCGATCCTGCGGCACGTCCGCCTCGATGCTCAAGGGGTACAGCCCTTCTCGCGCCAGCCCGATGGCGTGGCCGTCCAGGTCGGTGGCAAACACCTGCACCAACGGCGGCGACTCGAGCCGGCGGGCGTGCTCCATCAACAAAATGCCGATGGAGTAGGCCTCCTCTCCGGTGGCGCACGCCGCCACCCACACACGCACCGCGTCGGTGGATTTTTTATTTGCAAACAGGCGGGGAATCGCGTTCTCCAAGACCTCGTAACACTCGGGGTCGCGGAAAAAATGCGTGACGCTGATGAGCAGGTCCTGCAGCAAAGCGCCCGTCTCGCCCGGTCGGGTGCGCAGGCAACGCAAATACCCCACCAAGTCGTCGACACCGTTGACCTGCATACGCCGGCCCACGCGCCGCAGAATTGTGGCGCGTTTGTAATGGGTGAAATCGCGCCCGGTGCGGCTGTGCAAAAAGTTGAGCACGTCGCGCAAGGCCAACTCGTCCGCCTCACCCCGCGCCGGCGGCGTGTCGGGCACCTGCTGCGGGCCTTGCCTGGGGGGAAGGCGAATGTGTTCGGCCTGGCGGTGGTAGTCGATGATGCGCGGCATGATCTCGGCCACCGGCAACACCCAGTCCACCATTTCGGTGGCCATCGCAGCGCGCGGCATGCTGCTGTGCTCGGCCTCGTTGGGGTCCTGGGCGATCGTCAACCCGCCGCGTTCCTTGATGCGTTTGATGCCGATGGCGCCATCGCTGTCGGCGCCTGACAGCACCACCGCGGTGGCATTCGGACCGTGGGTTTCCGACAAAGTGCGGAACAGCAGGTCCACCACCACATGGCGGTGCCGGCCGGTGGGCAGGTCGGTCAGCTGCAGGTAGCCGTCCACCGAGCGCAGGGCCTTGCCCTGCGGGATGACGTAGATGACGTTGGGTTGAATCCGCTCGGTCTGGTCGACCTTCACCACTCCCATGGTCGTGACGGTGCGCAGCAGGTCGTCCAGCCGGCTGTCGAATTCGGGCGGCAGGTGCAGAACCACCACGAAGGCCATGCCGGTGTCGGCAGGCACGGCCTGGAAGAACTGGCGCAAGGCGGTGATGCCACCGGCGGACGCGCCCAAACCGACGACCGGCAAGGCCTGCACGCCACGCAACGGCACGACACCGTCGGTGTCGTATGCGCTGGTTGCCTCAGCCGGTGGGTCGATGGTCAACTCGCTCATTCATTGTCCTCAGGCGCGCTTGTAAATCACAGGCCAGCAGTCGGCGCGGGCTGGCACCGAATGCCACAAAGCTCAAACTTGGCAAGCACGGGAAGGGGCGGACGGCTAGCCCCGAGCGGGTGTCTTGGTGCCGCATCGACCAACCAATGCATCGAAGCGACATGAATTCAGATGCAGCGCGTGATGCACTTATTTTGTGCTAGCGCTTGCTCCCTTGAGGATCGCCCCGAATTCTAAACGCGTGAGTTCGGGCAAGCGGCACAGGACGGGCAGCTGTCCTGCAGGTGGCCGGGGTAAGGATGAGCGGCAAAGGCCATTCCAGTGCCGCATGGCCACTGGCTCTGCACTGGCTCTGCACTGGCTCTGCACTGGCTCTGCACTGGCTCTGCACTGGCTCTG
>JAZKHH010000003.1:64477-67596 GCA_040385465.1 Pseudomonadota bacterium
CACTGGCTCTGCACTGGCTCTGCACTGGCTCTGCACTGGCTCTGCACTGGCTCTGCACTGGCCAAAATATTTTAGTGATCAGTCCAAGCCAAATCCGACAAGCGACAAGGGTTGAGTGTGTCAAAGGCGATGCAAGGCGCTGCCGATGAGCTGGTCGGCGTTGCGAGCCGTCATGGCACCCAGCTCGGTGGCGCTCAGCCCATAGAACGGCGCCAGTGCCCGCGCCACATGCACCAAAAAAGCAGGCTCGTTGCGACCACGGCGACCTGCCGCCTCGGGCAGGTTCATCGGCCGCAGGTAAGGCGCGTCGGTCTCGATCAGCAAACGCTCGATCGGAATCTCCGCCAGGGCCTCACGCAAGGCGGTGGCCCGTCGGTCGTCGCTCACCCAGCCAGTCACGCCAATGTAGAAGCCGCGCTCCAGGTAGGCCTGCGCTTCACGCAGCCCGTCGGTGAAACAGTGAACAATGACTTTGGTCAATGCGGCGGGCCGGCGGTCCATGATCTCCAGAAAGGCCGGATGGGCGCTGCGGCAGTGCAGGAACAAAGGCTTGTCGGCAAACTCGGCGGCCACTTCCAGTTGCGCTTCGAAGGCAAGGCGCTGTTGTGGCGGCGTCGAGAAGTTGCGATCGAAATCCAGCCCCATTTCACCCGCCATGCGGACCTCGGGCTCGGCCAGGAGCCGATGCAAGGCCTCGGCGCTGGCACGGTCCCAGTCTTTGGCGTGGTGAGGGTGGCATCCCGCGGTGGCCGTCAAGAAACCCGGGTGGGCGCGGGCCAGTGCCAGCGCCTGGCGGGCGTTGTCCAAGCTGGTGCCGGTGACGTCGATGGTGCGCACACCGGCGGCGCGGGCCCGCTCCAGCACGGCGGGCAGGTCCCGGGCAAATTGCGGTGACGTCAGGTTGGCACCGATGTCACGCATGGGGCTTGTCGCGCTCAAGCACTGGTGACGCGGGTCGGCTTCATGCTCAGGTCCACCGCCTTGCCTTTGCGCCCGCGCACGCCCACATGGCCGGCCAGGGCCGCGCCTTTGAGCGGCTCGTCCTTGGCCTTGCCGCCCCGCCCGGTGCCTTGCACCCGCAGCGCCTGGCTGAACACCGCCACGCTGGCCAGGCTGTCTTTGGCATCGAGTTCCATCAGCTTCAGGCCGCGCCCGCCTTTGGGCTGGCGCTTGAGCTCGTTCAACGGGAACACCAACAAGCGCCCGGCCAGTGACAAGCAGGCCACGTCCGTGCCGCGCGCCGACACCGGTGGCAGCGGCCGCTCGCCCACGTTCAGGCTCAAGAAACTCTTGCCGCCCTTCTGGCGCGACAGCAGGTCACCCGCTTCGGCCAGCAAGCCGTAGCCCTCCGCGCCAGCCAGCAGCAACGGCTGAGTCAACGGGCCGGCAAAATAGTGCAGTGGCTGCGTGCCGCTCTCCAGATCGATCAGGCTGGTGATGGGCTGGCCATCGCCACGCCCCCCGGGCAAGGCCCCCACGCCGGTGCTGTACACCCGGCCGTTGGAGCCGAACACCAACAGCGGATCGACGCTGCGGCAGGTGAACGTGCCATACAGCGCGTCGCCGGATTTGAACTGCAGCGTGGCCAGGTCGATCTCGTGTCCCTTGAGCGAGCGCACCCAGCCTTTGGCGCTGACCACCACCGTCACCGGCTCGTCCAGCACCTTGACCTCGGCCACGGCTCTTTTCTCCGCCTGGATCAGCGTGCGGCGGGCGTCGCCGAACTGCTTGGCGTCGGCCTCGATCTCCTTGACCACGGTGCGCTTGAGGCTGGCCGGGCTGCCCAGAATGTCGTCGAGCTTGGCCTGCTCCACGCGCAGCGCCTTGAGCTCCTGCTCGATCTTGATCGCCTCCAGCCGGGCCAGCTGGCGCAGCCGGATGTCCAGGATGTCCTCGGCCTGACGCTCGCTGAGCGCGAAGCGCTCGATCAGCGCTGCTTTCGGATCTTCCGCGGTGCGGATCAGGTGGATGACTTCATCGATGTTGAGCAGCACCAGCTGCCGGCCCTCGAGCACGTGAATGCGCTCGAGCACCTTGTCCAGGCGGTGGCGGGTGCGGCGCTGCACCGTGGCCTGGCGGAAGGCGATCCATTCGTTGAAGATCTGGCGCAGGTTCTTCTGCGTGGGGCGGCCGTCGGCGCCCACCATGGTCAGGTTGATCGGCGCGCTGCTTTCCAAACTGGTGTGCGCCAGCAGCAGGGTGATCAGCGACTGCTGCTCGATGCCACGCGATTTGGGCTCGAACACCAGGCGCACCGCGGCGTCTTTGCTCGATTCATCGCGCACCGCATCGAGCACCGACAGCACCGCCGTTTTCAACTGGGTCTGATCGGCCGTGACCGATTTCTTGCCCAGCTTGACCTTCGGATTCGTCAGCTCCTCGATCTCCTCCAGCACCCGCTGGCTGCTGACCCCGGGCGGCAGCTCGTGCACCACGAGTTGCCACTGCCCGCGCGCCAGGTCTTCGATCTTCCAGCGCGCCCGCACCTTCAAGGTGCCGCGGCCGCTGGTGTAGGCAGCGCGGATCTCGGCATCGGTGCTGATGATTTGCCCACCACCGGGGTAGTCCGGGCCGGGCAGCAAGGCGTGCAGCGCGTCGTCGTCGAGCTTCGGATCCTTCAACAACGCCACGGCGGCCGCGGCCACCTCGCGCAGGTTGTGCGACGGCATCTCGGTGGCCAGGCCGACGGCGATGCCGCTGGCGCCATTCAGCAGCACGAAGGGCAGGCGCGCGGGCAACTGGCGCGGCTCTTCGGCCGAGCCGTCGTAGTTCGGCACGAAGTCGACCGTGCCTTCGTCGATCTCGTCCATCAGCAAGCGGGTGATGGGCGACAGCCGGGCCTCGGTGTAGCGCATGGCCGCGGCCCCATCGCCGTCGCGAGAGCCGAAATTGCCCTGGCCATCGATCAGCGGGTAGCGCTGCGAAAAATCCTGTGCCATGCGCACCAGGGCGTCGTACGCCGCCTGGTCACCGTGCGGATGAAAGCGGCCCAACACGTCGCCCACCACGCGCGCGCTCTTCACCGCCTTCGGGCCGGCGGCGGTGGTGAAAGCCAGGCCCATCCGCGCCATGGCGAACAGGATGCGCCGCTGCACCGGCTTTTGCCCGTCGCACACGTC
>JAZKHH010000004.1:0-36254 GCA_040385465.1 Pseudomonadota bacterium
TTCGTGGCCGTGCCGCTGATGCGTGGCCAGGGCACACCCGCACCCGCAAAACCGTGGGAGGGTGCTGAAGGCCTGGAGTGGGAAATCCCCTCGCCTGCGCCTTTCCACACTTTCGAGACGCCGCCCAAGCTGAACGCCTCGGCCACCCAGATCATCGGTTGATCGGAAAAAAGAAGAGCGCCCGGCCGTCATGAAGACCCCTCAACAAAAGAAGCAGAACGTGCGGTTGGCGTTGATTCTGGCCAGCGTGGCGGCCATTTTCTTCATCGGCTTCGTCACGCGCGCCTACTTTTTCGGGATCTGAGCCATGGCCCAGCCTTTTGCTCCGCTCGGCCTGCGCAGCGACAACCTGCGCATGGTGGGCAAGTTGGTGGTGATCGTGGCCATGATGTTTGCCTTCGGCTACGCCCTGGTGCCGGTGTACCGGGCCATCTGCACGGCGCTGGGCATCAACGTGTTGTCCGTGTCCGAGTTGCGCACCGGTCCGGCGGCCGCGCAAAGCAGCGCGGCCAGCAAGAACACCCAGGTCGACACCAGCCGCACCATCGTGGTGGAGTTCGACGCCAATGCCCGCGGCGTGTGGGATTTCAAGCCCGCCCAGCGCAGCGTCGAAGTCCATCCCGGCGAAGTGACCACGGTGATGTACGAGTTCCGCAACACGCAGAACCGGGTCATGGCGGCCCAAGCCATTCCGAGCTATGCGCCCGCGCAGGCGTCGCCGTACTTCAGCAAGCTCGAGTGCTTTTGCTTCAATGAGTACACGCTGCAGGCGGGTGAAACCAAATCGTGGCCGGTGGTCTTCGTCATCGATCCCAAGCTGCCCCGCGACGTGAAGACCATCACCTTGTCGTACACCTTCTTCGAAGTGGGCGGCAAAGTGCCAGCGGCACCGAAAGGATCGATGTGAGCCAGCGGCCGCCTGGGGAGTTCCGGCAGGCCGTGCGGCGCAAGGGCTCCTTTTTGCAGACCCTGAAGGCCGTGGGCTGGTCGTTCTTCGGGGTGCGCAAGTCGGCCGAGCACGAAAAAGACGTGAACCAGCTCAATCCGGTGCACGTGGTCATTGCCGCCGTGTTGGCCGCCGTGGTTTTCGTGCTGTCACTGGTGGTCCTGGTGCACTGGGTGTTGGACAGCGGCCTGGCAAAACCCGCCTAAATTCCGCAGCCGCGCCACCCGCTTCAGCGACCCCAAAAAGCAACCATCAATCTGCAGACCAACCACAGCAGCATTCAACCAGACAGTCATTCAGTCAGCCCGCCAGACAACGGCAGATCGTCATCAAAACAGCCCGTCCGCAATTCAGGTATCAGGAGAGAGAACACATGTCGGCAGCCATCCCTCAGGGGCAGACCCCTTACTACTTTGTCCCTCCGCCTTCCGCCTATCCTGCGCTGGGCGCTTTGGGCTTGTTCTTCGTGATCCTTGGCGCCGGGCAATGGGTCAACGGCGAGATCTGGGGCGCCTACTCGGTGGCCGCTGGCCTGATCTTTTGGGGTGTGGTCATGTTCGCCTGGTTTGGCGCCGCCATTCGTGAGAGCGAAACCGGTTTGTACAGCGACCGCATCGATGTCTCGTTCCGCTGGAGCATGAGCTGGTTCATCTTTTCAGAAGTCATGTTTTTCGGCGCGTTCTTCGGCGCCCTGTACTGGACCCGGCTGCATGCGATTCCCAGCCTCGGCAGCCTGGACAACGCGATTTTGTGGCCCGATTTTCGTGCCATCTGGCCCAGCGTGCAGGCCGGTGTCACCGCCTCGCCGGCCGGCACCGTGGAAGCGTTCCAAACCATCGGTCCCTGGCCGCTGCCCACCATCAACACCGCTTTGCTGCTGGCGTCGGGCGTCACATTGACCATCGCCCACCATGCGCTGATCGCTGGCCGCCGGGCGCGCACCATCGCGTTCATGTGGATCACCGTGATCCTGGGCGTGGTGTTCCTGGGGGTGCAGGCCGGTGAGTACATCCATGCCTACAAGGACCTCAACCTCAAGCTCAGCTCGGGGGTGTTCGGTTCCACCTTCTTCATGCTCACCGGCTTTCACGGCTTCCACGTGTTCGTGGGCATGCTGATGCTGCTGGTGATCACGCTGCGTTTGCACAAGGGCCACTTCACCCCAGAGCGCCATTTCGGCTTCGAAGGCGCTGCCTGGTACTGGCACTTCGTGGACGTTGTGTGGTTGGGCCTGTATGTGGTCGTCTACTGGACCTGATGTGGGCGGGTCGCCGGCACATGCCGTGGCCGACCCCTCTTCACTCCAAAGGCCGCAGCAAGCGGCCTTTTTTGTGGCAGCGGTGGCCACTTCGTGAACCCCGCGCGTTGTTGCAACTCCAACGGCCTCGCCGTCAATCCGTTCGGTGGCGAATCAGCCCGCGCGGACCGGCAACCCTGTCGGCTCAATCCAGCCCAAGTGGTAAGCCCCCCAGATGCACAAAAACACCAACACTGACAAGGTGACCCGCAGCGCCAGCGCCCGCATCATGGCGGACGACTTGGGCTGCCCTGGAGACGGACGGCGAACCATGGCAATGCCGGCGAACAACAGAGCGGCCAGGATGGCCACGAAAGCCAGTGCGATGAGGTATGTCATGGCCTGGATTATGGGTGCGCCTTTTTGCCCGTCTCGTCCATGGGGTTGAACCGAACGGCCGCCTTTTTGTTGGTGGTGAGCCTGCTGACCGCAGGGGGCCTGGCGCGCCTGGGGTTCTGGCAACTCTCCCGTGCCGATCAGAAGCAGGCACTGCAGGCCGCCATCACCGAGCGCACGGCCTTGCCAAGGCTGGCCAACGCCGACTTGGTCGGCCCCGGCGATGACAGCGCCCAACTGCTGCACCGCCAAGTCCGTGTGCGGGGGCGTTGGCAGCACGCCGCCACGGTGTTCCTCGACAACCGTCCCATGGCCGGGCGCGTGGGCTTCATCGTCGTCACGCCCCTGCTGTTGGAAGGGCGCAGCGACGCCATTGCCGTTCAACGCGGATGGATCCCCCGCGATGCGGCCGACCGCACCCGCTTGCTGCCGGTGCCCCAGCCTGAAGGGCTGGTCGACGTGGAAGGCCGGCTGTCGGGAGAGCCCAGTGCTTTGCTGGAATTGCAGGCCACCGAAGAGGCCACCGGCCCCATCCGGCAAAATCTCAAGCTGAACGCTTATGCCTTGGAGGCCGGCGTTCGACTGGTGCCGCTGAGCGTGCTCCAGCAGGCGCCGCCCGAGTCCGCGTTCGTGCGCGACTGGCCCAGTCCCGTGGTCAATGTGCAAAAGCACCATGGCTATGCGTTTCAATGGTTTGCAATGAGCGCCCTGGTGGTGGGCTTGTATGTCTGGTTCCAACTCATCCGTCCCTCCCGTGTCCGATCCTCAAAACAGCGCTGAGCTGCCCGCCACCCCTGTGAGCCTGACTGTGCACAGCATGCCCTTGCCCGACACGCGCCGCACCATCGGGCGCTTGCAGATGTTGATGGTGCTGGCCTGCTGTGCAGCGCCCGTGGTGGCGTCTTACATCACCTATTTTTTCATCCGCCCGGACGGGCGTTCGAACTTCAGCGAACTCATCGAACCGCAGCCCATTCCGCCCGCGTTGCCGTTGAAGCGCTTGAGCGGTGAGCCGGTCGAGCCGGCCAGCCTCAAGGGTCAGTGGGTCCTGGCGGTGGTGGCCAATGGCCAATGCGACGCCACCTGCGAAAACAACCTGTTGACCCAGACCCGTGTGCGTGAAGCGTTGCTGCGGGAGAAAGAGCGAGTGGACAAGGTCTGGTTCCTGACCGACGACGCCACCCCCTCACCCCGCTTGATGGCGGCCATCTCGGCGGGCGAGCCCACGCAGGTGATCCGGGTGCCGCAGGCCGAGTTGGCCAAGTGGCTGCAGCCGGCCGCTGGCAGCACCCTCGACCGGCACCTCTACCTGATCGACCCCATGGCCCAGTGGATGTTGCGAGCCCCTTCGTTGCCCGACGTTCAAACCGACCCCAAGCCTCTGGGGTCGTTCAAGAAAGACATCGAGCGCTTGTTGCGGGCCTCGGCATCCTGGGACAAAGCCGGCCGACCATGAGCACGTTGTACGACTACCGGCCACTGGTGCAGATGGCCTTGCTCGCGGTCGTGCTGGCAGCCGGGCCGCTGGCCTGGGTGTGGGTTCGCAGCCGGGGCCAAACTCCGACTGCTCGCCTGCGGGCGCTGACCTTTCTCACCCTGTTCCTGACCTTCGATCTGATTATCTTCGGCGCCTTCACCCGCCTGTCCGACTCCGGCCTCGGTTGCCCGGACTGGCCGGGCTGTTATGGCAGCGCCAGCCCCCTTGGCGCCGCGGCCGACATCGACGCGGCGCAAGCCGTGTTGCCCGACGGCCCCGTGACCCCTCGCAAAGCTTGGATCGAAATGATCCACCGCTACCTGGCCGCCACCGTCGGTGTATTGATCACGGTGATGACCCTCATGAGCGTCTGGCAGGCGTGGCGGCGCGAGGCGGCGTTGTCACCCTGGTGGGCCATCGTGACCTGGGTGGGGGTGTGTCTGCAGGGCGCTTTCGGCGCCTGGACCGTCACCTGGAAGCTGTACCCGTTGATCGTCACCGGCCATCTGCTGGGGGGGCTGGGCCTGCTGGTTCTGCTCACCGCCCAATCGGAAGCCTACGGCGCCAAGCGCCTCCCACTCGGCACCGCCTTGCGCACCGGCATTGCGGCCGTCTTTGGCCTGACCGTGGTGCAGGTCGCCTTGGGCGGGTGGGTCAGCACCAATTACGCGGTGCTGGCCTGCACCGAGTTCCCCACCTGCCAGGGCAGCTGGTGGCCAGCGATGGATTTTGCCAACGGCTTCACGCCCTGGCGGGAACTGGGGCGCACCGCCGACGGCGGTTTCGTCTCGGTGCCGGCGCTGACGGCCATTCACATGGTGCACCGCTGGGGCGCTGCCGTGGTGCTGGCCGCCCTGATGGCCTTGGCCTGGGCGCTGTGGCGCCGAGCCGCCCCATCGCACCGCCGGTGGGCCCAGGCGCTGGTGGCGGTGGCGGTGTGGCAGCTGCTCAGTGGGCTGAGCAACGTCGTGCTGGGTTGGCCCCTCGCGGCTGCCTTGGCCCACACCGCGGGTGCGGCAGCCCTGTTGAGCCTGCTGACCGTGCTGTGGTGCCGAGGCGCACCCGCCTACAATCGCACCCTCCATGGTTGATGCCCTTGCCCCTGCCGTCACCTCGCCGCGCCCGTCACGGCTGAAGCAGTTCTACGCGCTGACCAAGCCCCGGGTGGTGCAGTTGATTGTCTTCTGCGCGCTCATTGGCATGCTGCTGGCCCAACCCGGGTGGCCCCAGTGGCCGCCCTTGCTCGCCGCCACCGCCGGCATCTGGCTGGTGGCCGCCGCCGCCGCCGCCTTCAATTGTCTGGTCGAGCAGAAAATCGACGCCAAGATGTCCCGCACCGCCTGGCGGCCCTCGGCCAACGGAGATCTGACATCCACCCAGACCCTGCTTTTCTCATTGCTGCTGTGCGGCGCCGGCAGCGCCTTGCTGGTGCTGTACGTCAACGCCCTCACGATGTGGCTGACCCTGGCCACCTTCGTGGGCTACGCGGTGATCTACACCTTGCTGCTCAAGCCGGCCACGCCGCAGAACATCGTCATCGGCGGCGCCTCGGGGGCCATGCCGCCGGTGCTCGGCTGGGCCGCCATGCGCGGAGAAGTCGGGCCCGAGGCGTTGATCATGTGCCTCATCATTTTCCTGTGGACGCCCCCGCACTTCTGGGCCCTGGCCTTGTACCGCACCGAAGATTACCGCCGCGCCGGGCTGCCCATGCTGCCCGTCACCCACGGCTCTGAGTTCACCCGCTTGCAGGTGCTGCTCTACACCGTGGTCTTGTTCGCCGCCACCTTGCTGCCGTTCATCTCGGGCATGAGCGGCTTGTTGTACCTGAGCTGTGCCGTCATCCTGGGCGTTGGTTTCATCGCTTACGCGTGGCGGCTGTGGCGCGTTTATTCAGACGACCTGGCCCGAGCGACCTTCCGTTTTTCCATCTGGCACCTGTCGCTGCTGTTCGCGGCCATGCTGTTGGACCACTTTTTAAAGAGTGCCTTGGCATGACCATCCACACCCTCATTTCACGCCGTCGCGCCTTGCAGAGCGTCGGTTGCGCCGGTTTGTACAGTGTGGGCCTGCTCGGTCTGAGCGCGTGTGAACGCAAAGTGGTGAGCTTCAAAAGCACCGACATCACCGGCATCGCGTATGCCAAGAAACTCAATCTGCCCGATGCCGAGGGTCGCGCCCGTGACCTGAGCGACTTCAAAGGCAAAGTCGTGGTGGTTTTCTTCGGGTACACCCAGTGCCCCGACGTCTGCCCCACCACCTTGGCCGAGTTGGCCGCCGTCAAGAAGGCCCTGGGCCCCGACGGAGAACGTTTGCAAGCACTGTTCATCACCATCGATCCGGAGCGCGACACGCCCGAGGTTCTCAAGACCTACGTCACCAGTTTCGACCCCAGCTTCGTGGCCTTGCGAGGCAGCGTGGAGCAGACGCAGGCGGTGGCCAAAGATTTCAAAATCTACTTTTCCAAAATTCCTGGCAAAACGCCCACCAGCTACACCATGGACCATTCAGCGGGAAACTTCGTCTTCGACACCCGAGGGGAGGCCCGGCTGCTGGTGCGCAATGGCACCGGTGTGGACGCCTGGGTGGCCGACGTGAAGGCGCTGCTCAGTCAAGCGTGAGCAGCGTAGGGCAGGGCGGTGGCACCCTGCCCGGCGGGAACAAGCGTCGCCGCCTCTTGCCCTTTAGCTCAAAGCTTTGCGCATCTTCTTCATGGCCGCCACTTCGATCTGGCGAATGCGCTCCGCACTGACGCCATACTCGGCCGCCAGATCGTGCAAAGTCATGCCGCCCGAGTTGTCGTCGTTGACCTGCAGCCAACGCTGCTCCACGATGCGCCGGCTGCGATCGTCCAGTGTGGCCAACGCCATGGAAATGCCGTCACCCGACATCCAGTCGCGGTGCTGCGACTCCAGCACACGGCTCGGCTCGCTGTGTTCGTCGGCCAGGTAGGCGATCGGCGCGAACGATTCCTCGCCATCGTCGTTCTGCGGCTCCAGTGCCACGTCTGCGCCCGACATGCGCATTTCCATCTCGTGCACTTCCTCCGGCTTAACGTTGAGCTGACCCGCCATCGTCTGAATTTCGTCCTCGGTCAGGGTGCTTCGGTGCACGCCTTCGCCCACGGCCGAATCCTTCAAACTCTGTTTCATCGAGCGCAGGTTGAAGAACAGCTTGCGTTGCGCTTTGGTGGTAGCCACCTTGACCATGCGCCAGTTCTTCAGAATGTACTCGTGAATCTCGGCCTTGATCCAATGGATGGCGTAGCTGACCAGCCGCACACCCTGTTCAGGGTCGAAACGTTTGACGGCCTTCATCAGGCCGACGTTGCCTTCCTGAATCAAGTCGCCATGCGGCAAGCCGTAGCCCAGGTACTGGCGCGCAATCGAGATGACGAGGCGCAGATGGGACAACACCAGCTGCCCCGCGGCCTGCAAGTCACCCTGGTCACGGAGTTGACGTGACAGGCGCAACTCGTCTTCTGCCGACAACATGGGCAAACGGTTGGCCGCAGAGATGTAAGCCTCCAAATTGCCAAGCGAAGGGACCAATGCCCAAGGGTTTGACGAGCTCAGCGTCAACGCGCCTTGGGTAGGGCTGGTAGCTAAAGTCATAGACAAAACCTCCTGAAAGACAATGTTAGCACTCTCATAAATCGAGTGCCAGACGCCTCTCCAGACTCAGGGGCCGACGAGAGTTGAAGCGGTCGGCCCCGGTGGGCTATAATTTCTGGTTTTCCGGCTCTTGATCCCGGCTGGATGAGAACTGCACGGCCCGGCCGTGCGTTCGGCACCGCTTTGTTTGTCTAAGAGGCCACACTTCAGAAGTGGTACCGACCACAGGCAAAGGGCGCTTCGGGATCGACTTTTATCTCCAAACTCCCATGAAAACTTTCAGCGCCAAGCCGGCCGAAGTGACGCATGAGTGGTTTGTGATTGACGCAACCGACAAGGTTCTCGGCAGGGTGGCCAGTGAAGTCGCCCTCCGTTTGCGCGGCAAACACAAAGCCATCTACACGCCTCACGTGGACACCGGTGACTTCATCGTGGTCGTCAATGCAGACAAACTGCGCGTCACTGGCAACAAAGCCATCGACAAGATGTACTACCGTCACTCCGGTTTCCCGGGTGGCATTCGCGCCGTGAACTTCAAAGACATGCAAGCCAGGCACCCTGGCCGCGCGTTGGAAAAGGCGGTCAAAGGCATGTTGCCCAAAGGGCCGTTGGGTTATGCCATGGTCAAAAAGCTGAAGGTCTACGCAGGCGGGGCACATCCCCACGCCGCGCAGCAACCCAAAGCCCTTGAGATCTGAAGGAGCGCGCGATGATTGGAAATTGGAATTACGGCACGGGCCGTCGCAAGTCGTCCGTGGCACGTGTCTTCATGAAAAAAGGCACGGGGCAAATCTTGGTGAACGGCAAGGTGGTCGATGAGTATTTCGGGCGCCAGACGTCCATCATGGTGGTCAAACAGCCTTTGGCCCTGACGGCCAACGAAGGCACCTTTGACATCAAGGTCAACGTGCATGGTGGCGGTGAGTCGGGCCAAGCCGGCGCGGTTCGCCTGGGCATCACCCGTGCGCTGATCGACTATGACGAGGCTTTGAAGCCCGACCTCAAGCGCGCAGGGTTCGTGACCCGTGACGCCCGCGAAGTGGAACGGAAGAAAGTCGGTTTGCACGGTGCTCGCCGTCGCAAGCAGTTCAGCAAGCGCTGATCTTCCTCAAATCGCGTCAAAATGGGGGCCGCATTCGTGCGGCCCTATTTCTTTCATCGAAGAGATCCTTCACCGGAGAAACGCGTGTTCGAGAGCAAGAAACAGCCCGCTTTGCACACTTTGATCGGCGAGGGCACCCTCATCCAGGGCAACCTGCAGTTTCCCGGCGGTGTTCTGCAAATTGATGGGCAGGTGCAGGGCGACGTGGTGTCGACCGGTGAGCGGCCCAGCGTGATCCAGGTGGGTGAAAAAGCCAGCGTCACCGGTCGGCTCCAGGCCACCCACGTGGTGATCAACGGGCGGGTGACCGGCCCTGTGCAGGCCGACGGCCTGCTGGAGCTGAAGTCTCGGGCGGCCATTGTGGGCAGCGTCAAGTACCAGGCCCTTGAAATGCAACAGGGGGCCACCATTGAAGGGGAGTTGCACCCCATTCATGCCCAAAGTCCAAGCCCGCCGGCCCTGGAGAGCCCTTCGGACGAGCCGGCTTTGGTAAATTCCCCATAATCGATCGACAACCTAGTGCAAGGAGTTGCCATGACCAATGCAGCCGTTTCCAATTATGCCGACGAGGCACCTCCCATCCCGCTGATCTTCACTGACAGCGCCGCAGCCAAGGTGAAGGAGTTGGTCGACGAAGAAGGCAACCCGGAGCTGAAGCTGCGGGTGTTTGTGCAAGGCGGTGGGTGCTCAGGGTTCCAGTACGGCTTCACTTTTGATGAAATCGTCAACGAAGACGACACCGAGATGGCGAAAAACGGCGTCACGCTGTTGATCGACGCCATGAGCCTGCAGTACCTCGTGGGTGCCGAAATTGACTACAAGGACGACCTGCAGGGCGCCCAGTTCGTGATCAAGAACCCGAACGCCACCACCACCTGCGGGTGTGGCTCCAGCTTTTCCGTCTGAGTTGCTGCCCCGCTGTCACGCGGGGTAGATGGCACCCAGCACCCGGGGCCCATGGGCACCCGTGGCGGAAATGAGGTTGGCGGGTTGGCGCAGCACACAGGCCTGTGCCAACCATGCAAAGGCAGCGCTTTCCACTTGATGGGCGGGCAGGCCCATCTGGTCGGTGGACGACACTGGCGCGCCCAGGCGCTGCGACATGCGCGAAAGCAGGTCGCCGTTGAACGCCCCTCCACCACACACCAGCACCTGGCGCCCTGCCGAGGTGTGCCTCACGATGGCCTCGACGCAGCAAGCAGCGGTGAGCTCTGACAGCGTGGCCTGCACGTCTTGCGGCAGCAGGTGGGTGAACTCGGCGAGATGGGCTTGCAGCCAGGTGGCGTTGAACAGGTCGCGGCCGGTGCTTTTGGGTGGTGGCAGTTGGAAGAATGGTTCGGCCATGAAGCGCTGCAACAGGGCTGGCACCACCTGACCACTGGCCGCCCAGGCACCGTCTCGGTCAAAAGGCTGGTGGGTGTGAGTCAAGCACCAGTGGTCCAGCAGCACGTTGCCCGGGCCGCAGTCAAAGCCGCCGGTTTGTCCGGCGGGGTCGATCACCGTCACGTTGCTCATGCCGCCCACGTTGACCACCGCCACCGTCTGCCCTTGCTGACCAAACACCGCGCGGTGAAAGGCCGGGACCAGGGGGGCGCCTTGTCCGCCTGCGGCCACGTCGCGGCTGCGGAAGTCCGCCACCACATCGATGCCACACAACTCGGCCAGCAGCGCCGGATTGTTCAATTGCAGGGTGTAGCCGAGGCCATCGAAGTCGCGAGGACGGTGGCGAACGGTTTGGCCATGGCAACCCACGGCTTGCACCTGTTCCTTGGCCACGCCGGCTGCTTGCAGCAACTCATGGACCACCTGGGCGTACATCTGGCTCAGAGCGTTGGCACACAACGCGGCACGGTGCAACTCGTTGTCGCCGGCCTGATTGAGGCTCAACAGTTCGCTTTGCAGCTCAGGCGTGAAGGGGTGGTGCGCATGCGCATGGATGCGCAACCCGTCGCCGCTGGGGGCAAAGCTGACCAGCACACCGTCGGTGCCATCCAGGGAGGTGCCTGACATCAAACCGATGAAATAGGGCTTCATGGTGGCCACCCTCAAAAGCCCGGGGCCCTACTCGTTGAAGCGAGCGATGGCCACCGTCTGGGCAATGGACAACTGAGTTTTGGCCGCCCGCACGGCTTGCTCAAACTGAGGCCGCGCGGTCGGGTCCAAGGCCACGCTCTCCGAGCTGTTGGCCATGCTTTGGGGGTCTTGCTGCACGCCGTCGACCTTGAGTTCGAAGTGCAGGTGCGAGCCGGTGGCCCAACCGGTGGCGCCCACGGCGCCCAGCTCAAAACCTTGAGGCACCCGCTGACCCACCTGCACATCGATGCGGCTGAGGTGGGCGTAGACGGTCGAGCGGCCGTTGCTGTGGTCCACCATCACCACATTGCCATAGCCGTTTTGCCAACCGGAAAACTCGACCGTGCCCTCGGCCACGCTGCGCACCGGCGTGCCGGTGGGCGCTGCATAGTCAATGCCTTTGTGCTGGGCCCAGGTGCGCAGAATGGGGTGGAAACGCACGGCAAAGCCAGAGGTGACGCGTGAGACTTCGAGCGGATTGCTCAAGAACGCCCGGCGCTTGCTCTGGCCGGTGAGGTCGAAATAGCCGCCTTTGCCGGTGCTGTCCTTGAACCAGACCGCTGCGTAGTTTTCGCCCTGGTGCATGAACTGGGCCGCCAGCACGCGCCCCACCTGGCGCCAAGCCACAGGCTCGTCATCGGCCGTGAGGGTCTCGTAGACGATGCTCACCCGCGCGCCGCGGGGCACTTCCTGCCGGAAGTCGACGTCGTTGGCAAAAATTTCGGCCACTTGCCGGGCCACTGCATCAGGAATGTTGGCTTCGTCGGTGGCGCTGAACAAAGAGTGCTGCACGGTGGCCGTGCCCAGCCTGACCTGCGGAATCAAGGGCGCCGTTTGCAGCTGTGTGGTGAAGCCCAGGGTGTCACGCACGATGCGCAGACGGGTGAAGTGGGTGTGGGCCTGCAACGGGTTGTCGGTGGGGTAGCGGGCAATCAGCTCTTTCAAGTTGCCAGCGGCATTGGTGCGGACCTGCACCATCTTGCCAGCCCGGCCACCCAGCACCTTGCGCGCCGTCATGTCGGTGCGCAAGAAGATGGCTGCTTCACTGTCGGTGACGTTCAGGCGGCTGAGCAATGTGTCGACGGTGTCGCTGGTGCGGGTGACGTCGTTGCGCAGCATCTGCAGATCGTGCTCGGCCAGCTGGTCGAGTTGATGGCGGGTGTTTTGCACCACGACACGTTCGGTGACCATGCGCTGCGCCGGCTCGTTCGTGGGGGTGGTGAGAGGGGCCAGACCGAAGGCGGTGGCGCCGAAACCCAACAGGCTGACCATCAAGGCGCTGCTCAGCACCCGGGGGTGGTGCGACACGGAGCGGCCTGCGCGGTGGGCGGCGTCGGAAAGAAGGCTGTGGAGAGGATGCAGTGAATTCAAAGTACTACCGAGCACGGGCCCGTTCAGTCAATACGAAGGAGTCAACACAAGCCGACCGGAACGCTGCCCCTAAAATCGAGAGCGGACAGACGGAATGCCAGAAAGACCCGCAAGCGCAAATTCCCACCTGTCGTGCCTTAGTTCACACACAAGCGGCCAGTATAGCGGTCTCTTTTCACGGATCTCCCAGGTCTGCCCGGGGTTTCTACCTACCTGCCTTTGCGCACCTCTCTCATGTCTTCCACGCTCCCTTTTCCCATCACGGACGCTGTCCAAGCGGCGTTGGCCATCACCCGTCGCGGCTGCGACGAGCTGCTCCCCGAGGCCGAGTGGGTGCACAAGCTGGCGCGGTCTGAGGCCACGGGCACGCCGCTGCGCATCAAATTGGGGCTCGATCCCACCGCGCCCGACATCCACTTGGGCCACACGGTCGTCCTGAACAAGTTGAGGCAGCTCCAGGATTTGGGGCACACGGTGATTTTTCTGATCGGCGACTTCACCTCGATGATTGGCGACCCCTCGGGGCGCAACACCACGCGTCCGCCGCTGACGCGCGAGCAGATCGAGCAAAATGCCCAGACCTACTGCCGCCAGGCCCATCTGGTGCTGGACCCGGCACGCACTGAGGTGCGCTACAACTCCGAGTGGAGCGATCCCTTGGGCGCGCGCGGGATGATCGAGCTGGCAGCCCGCTACACGGTGGCCCGCATGATGGAGCGCGACGACTTCAGCAAACGGTTCAAGGCCGGCACGCCGATTTCGGTGCACGAGTTCTTGTACCCGTTGATGCAGGGCTATGACTCGGTGGCGCTGCGCAGCGATCTGGAACTGGGGGGCACCGACCAGAAGTTCAATCTGCTGGTCGGGCGTTCGTTGCAAAGCGAATACAAGCAGGAACCGCAGTGCATCTTGACGATGCCGTTGCTGGAAGGCTTGGACGGCGTCGAGAAGATGTCCAAGAGCAAAGGCAACTACATCGGCATCGCCGAAGGGGCGAACGACATGTTTGCCAAGTTGCTGTCCATCAGTGACGAGCTGATGTGGCGTTATTTCACCCTCTTGAGTTTCCGGTCGGAAGCCGAAATCGCCCAGCTTCGGGTGCAGGCGCAGGAGGGCCGCAACCCGAAAGAGATCAAGGTGCTGCTGGCCCACGAGGTCACGGCGCGCTTCCACGGTTCGGTGGCCGCCGAGGGCGCTGCGCGGGATTTCGAGCTCCGCGCGCGGGGGGGCATTCCGGACGAAGTGACGGAGCTGCGCCTCGAGGGCGCGCCCATGGGCATCGGCGCGGTGCTCAAGCAGGCCAACCTGGCGCCCTCAGGAACCCAAGCCATGCGACTGATTGAAGGCGGTGGCGTGCGGGTGGACGGCGCGGTGGTGAGCGACAAAGCCCTGCAGTTGCCGGCCGGGACCCACGTGGTTCAGGTGGGCAAGCGCAAGTTCGTGCGCGTCGTGCTGAGCTGAGCGGGACCCGTCAACGGCGGCCAGCAGGGCCGTTCAGTTGGTGAGCGCCTGGCCTGAGGCCTTGATGACGCGGCCCCAGCGCGCGGTCTCGGCTTCGACGAAGCGTTTGTGCTCGGCCCCGCCCATGCGCGCGTCTTTCACGACCACCGCACCCACCGCGTGCTGGCTTTTGACAAAGGCTGGATCCGCGAGCACGGCCCTGATCATTTGGTTGAGCCGGTCGACCACGGACGCTGGTGTTCCCTTGGGGGCGTAGAGGCCATGCCAGATGGTGATCTGCATGCCCCGCAGGCCGCTTTCTTTCAAGGTGGGCAGCTTGGCCAAGGTGGGCGAATGGGTCATGCGGCTTTCGCTGGTCACACCGTAGGCTTTGATGGTGCCACTCTCAATTTGGGGCGTGGTGTTGGTGGTCTGGTCGCACATCAAGTCCACCTGGTCGCCCAGCATGGCGGCCATGGCCGGGCCAGTGCCACTGAAGGGGACGGTGGTCAGGCGAACTTTCAGTGCCTGCTGCAACAGCAGCCCGCACAGGTGGGAGGCTGACCCATTCCCCGCGTTGGCCAGGTTCACCTTGCCTTTGTTGGCCACGATCCACCGGGTGAGGTCGGCGACGTCGCTGGGAGGCAAGCCGGGCCGGCCGACCAGGGTCATTGGAACCTCAGTGATCAAGCCCAGGTACTCAAAATCGTCCTGCACCTGGTATTTGAGGTTCTTGTACATCCAGGGCGCCGTGGCCATGCCGATGTGCGCCAGCAGGACGGTGTGGCCATCATTGGGTGCGCGGGCCACTTTGCTGACGCCGGTGGTGCCGCCGGCACCCGGTGTGTGCTCGATCAGGAAGGTGGTGCGGGGCAGCTGCTTGCGCAGGCTGTCGACCAGGTCTCGCGCCACTTTGTCTGTCGGGCCGCCCGCGGCGTACGGTACGACCACGGTGACGGCTTTGTGAGGGTAAGCCTGGGCTGCGGCGGGGGCCAGGCCCAGGGCGCCGATCAACGCCGAAAAAAGAAGAATTCGGTTCACGAGAAATTCCTTTGCAACCGCTGGGCTGGTTGCTCGTGTCGGAAGGCGACCCTGCACCGGCGCCGGTCCTCCGGTCGTCATCATGACGGAAACTACGGGCCTGTGTTTTGTTTTCCTTTACCGCTGCGCGCAGGCGCCCGTGCCCCATGCTCCGTTGGAATTTGTACCTGCAACTGATCCGGTGGGACCGGCCGGCCGGGACCTGGCTGCTGCTGTGGCCGACGCTGGCAGCGTTGTGGTTGGCCGCTGGCGGGTTTCCCGGGTGGCACCTGCTGGGCGTGTTCGTGGCCGGCAGCTTCCTCATGCGCAGCGCGGGCTGCGCGGTCAATGACGTGGCCGACCGGGACTTCGACCGGCATGTCAAGCGCACGGCGCAGCGGCCGGTGACGTCTGGGCGCATCAGCCCGCGTGAGGCCTTGATCGTGGCCGGGTGCTTGGCGTTGCTGGCTTTCGCGTTGGTGTGCACCACCAACCTGCGCACGGTGCTGTGGAGCCTGGGGGCGTTGGTGGTCACAGTGATCTACCCGTTCACCAAGCGGTTTTTGGCCATGCCCCAAGCCGTGCTGGGCGTGGCGTTCAGCCTGGGCATCCCGATGGCGTTTGCCGCGGTGCAAGGGCGCCTGCCGGAAGTGGCCGTTTGGTGGTGGGTGGGCAATGTGTTCTGGGTGCTGGCTTACGACACCGAATACGCGATGGTGGACCGCGACGATGACCTGCGCATCGGCATCCGCACCTCGGCCATCACCCTGGGTCGACTCGACGTGCTGGGCGTGATGTTGTTTTACGCGGGGTGCATCGTGTGCTGGGGCCTGGGCGGCTGGCACAGCCGCCTGGGCTGGCCGTTCTTCGTCGGCCTGGGGCTGGCGGCCGCGATGGCCGCCTGGCACTACCGGCTGATCCGCGACCGGTCGCGTGAAGGCTGTTTCAAGGCCTTCACGTCGAACCATTGGCTGGGCCTGGTCGTCTGGCTGGGGGTGATCGCCAGCTTGGCGGTTGAGGTAACGGCACCGGCCTGAACCGGCGCCTTCACGCTGTACCGATCAGGGGTACAGACCGCGCTCTTCCCGAGCGATCAGGATGCGCTCGCAGGCCACGGCGAAGGTCGCCGTGCGCAAGGTGATCTTGTGGTGATCGGCGGTTTCCCAGATGTGGCGCAGGGCATCGACCATGATCTTGTCGAGGCGCACGTTGATCTCGTCTTCGGTCCAGAAGAAGCTTGAGAAGTCTTGCACCCATTCAAAGTAGCTGACCGTCACGCCACCGGCGTTGCAGATCACGTCGGGCACGACCAGGATGCCGCGCTCTTTCATCACGTCGTCGCCTTCGGGCAAGGTCGGGCCGTTGGCGCCTTCGAGCACCAGCTTGCACTTGAGTCGGTTGGCGCGAACCGCGTTGATCTGGCCTTCCAGGGCGGCGGGGATCAAGATGTCGCAGTCGATGTCCCAGAACGCTTCGTTGTCGATGCGCTCGGCGTTCTTGTAGTTGGCGATGCCACCGTCGCGCTTGAGCACGGCAGCGGTGTCGGCCATGTCGAAGCCGTTCGGGTTGTGCAGCGTGCCGGTGTGGTCTTGCACGGCCACCAGCTTGGCGCCGGCTTGCACGAACAGCTCAGCAGCGGCGCTGCCCACGTTGCCCATGCCCTGCACGGCGATGCGGGCGCCGTCAAGGTTCAGGCCGATGCGGCGCGCGGCTTCACGGCCGGTCACGAACACGCCACGGCCGGTGGCCTTGACGCGGCCCAGCGAACCCCCCAGGTGGATGGGCTTGCCGGTCACCACACCGGTGGCGGTGCTGCCGGTGTTCATCGAGTAGGTGTCCATCATCCAGGCCATGATCTGGCCGTTGGTGTTGACGTCGGGCGCCGGGATGTCGCGCTGCGGGCCGATGATGATGCCGATCTCGCTGGTGTAGCGGCGCGTCATGCGCTCGAGTTCCTTGCGCGACAGGTTCTTCGGCTCCACGCGGATGCCGCCCTTGGCGCCACCGTAGGGCAGGCCGACGCCGGCGCACTTGATGGTCATCCAGGCGCTCAGCGCCATGACTTCTTCCAGGGTGACGTCGGGGTGGTAGCGCACGCCGCCCTTGCCCGGGCCGCGCGACAAGTTGTGCTGCACGCGGAAGCCTTCGAAGTGACGCACGCTGCCGTCGTCCATTTCGATCGGCACGTCAACGATCAGGGTGCGCTTCGGACGCTTGAGCGTCTCGCCCCAACGAGCCAGCGAGCCCAGGTAAGGCAACACGCGGTCTACTTGGGACAGATAGGTTTGCCAAGGGCTGGTGCTCTCATGGCTGACGTACGACAAAATACTCATTCCGGTCTCCGAAGGTTCACAAATTGGGTGATCTGGGGCGGCTGGGCAGCCCATCTACAACGCGACAGTCACGTGGGGCAGCACTGTAGGCCCGGTTCACGGATCGTGCGCGTCCTGGCCCATGCAGTGTTTGCATGTTTTCCCACAGGGTGCGTATGGCCGAGGCGTCAGGCGCCAAATTCCTCACCCATCTGCTTGGCCCGCTGGCAGGCGGCTTGGGCCGCTTCGATGAAAGCCGCCTTGACGCCGCGCTGCTCGAGGTGGGTCAACGCAGCATGGGTGGTGCCGCCTTTCGAGGTCACGCGTTGACGCAGTTCGGCCGGTGAGTCGGGGCTGGCCAGCGCCAGCGCGGTGGCCCCTTCAAAGGTGCTCAGCACCAGCTGGCGTCCCTGCGCTTCGCTCAGTCCGAAGGACTGCGCCGCTTCGACGAGGGCTTCAATCACGTAGAACACATAGGCGGGGCCCGAACCCGACAGGGCGGTCACGGCGTCCAGATCGCTTTCTTGGTCGAGCCACAGGGTGGCGCCGGTGCTGGTCAGAAGGGCTTCGACCTGGGCGCGCTCTGGCGGCGTGACGGCGGGACGGGCGAAAACTCCAGAGACCCCTTGCCCGATCAAGGCCGGGGTGTTGGGCATGGCCCGCACCACCCGCTCTGTCCCCAGCAGTGAAACCAAGGCATCGCTGCGAATGCCTGCCATCACACTGAGTTGCAAGGCGCCTTGCACGTGGTCGCGGCAGGCGGCTGCGGCCTCGCGGAAACTTTGCGGCTTGACCGCCCACACCACCAGCCGGGCCGCGGACAGCGTGGCGTCTGGCTGGGCCTGGCAGGAGACGCCCCACTCGGTCTGCAAAGCCTCCCGCTGTGCGGCCAGCGGCTCGACCACTTGCAATGAGGAGGGCGTGTGACCGCTTCGAATCAAGCCGGCAATGATGGCGCGGGCCATGTTGCCGCCACCGATGAAGGCAATGGGAGGAGAACTCATGGGCGAGGTGCTTTCTGCGAAAAGTGTGTGACGAGGTTGTCGATACGCCCATCAGAGGGGGTCTTGATGCCCCCAGAGACGGCTGACATCGGTGTATTGTCGGCGCCGCTGGCATTGGAGCCCAACGGCCTTGAGCCGAGGCACAATGCGCGCGCTGTCAAGTCGACGTCTTTTTCTTCAGGAGTGTGTGTGAATACAAAATGGACCGTGGTGGCTTTGGGCGCCGCTTTGATGATGACCGGTTGCGAAACCATGAAAAGCCACGACAAAAAGGTGGCAGGGGTCCAGGCGGCCACGGAAAACGGCAGCATCGAGTCGGCCATTGCGCAGCTGGATGCCAGCGCCACCACGCCGGAGAGCAAGAAAGAGATGCTCTACAACATGGAGCGTGGCGAATTGCTGCGCATCAACAGGCAGTACGCTGAAAGCACCCAGTCGCTCCTGCAAGCCGACGACGTCGTCAAGCGGTGGGAAGAGGCCGCCAAGACCAACCCGGACCGCCTGTTGGGCACCGTGGGGGCCGGTCTGATCAGCGAGCGTTTGAAGACCTATGAAGGGCAGGACTACGAAAAGGTGATGCTGACCACCCGGTTGGCGCTCAACCGCATCGCCGTAGGTGATTGGGACAATGCCCGCGTGGACATCAAGCGCACCCATGAGCGCGAGGCGGTCATCGCCGAGCTGCGCTCGAAGGAAGTGGTCAAGGCCGAAGAAGAGGCCAAGGCCAATGGCGTGCAGTCATCCGGCAAGGAGCTCAACGGCTACCCGGTTGAAAGCTTGAACGACCCGGCCGTGCTGCAGTTGAAGAATGGCTACCAGAACGCGCTGAGCCACTACCTGTCGGGCTTCCTCTACGAGGTGTTGAACGAACCCGGCCTGGCCGCACCCGGTTACCGCAAAGCCATCGAACTCAAGCCGAATTCGCCGGTGCTGGAAGAGGGCTTGCGGGGCCTGGACCAACGCACCAGCTTCACCCATCGCCGCAAGCAGCGCATGACCGACGTGCTGTTCCTGGTGGAAGCCGGCTCGGCGCCCGCGCGCAAGCCGATGGCCTTCACCGTGCCGATTCCAACCAACCGTGGCCTGGTGAGTGCGTCGATTTCTTACCCGGTGATCACGCCTTCGAAGACGCCCCTCATCAGCCAGATTCAAGCCGGCCCGACGGCCCTGGTGCCCGAACCCGTGGTCGATTTCAACGTGATGGCACGCCGGGCGTTGAAAGACGAGATGCCCGGGATGGTGCTGCGCGGTGCCACGCGCGCCATTGCCAAGGGCGTGGTGCAAAACGAAGCCCAGAAGAAGCTTGGTTTGCTGGGTGGCCTGGCCACTGCGGCCGCGTCCATCGTGACCGAGCAGGCGGACGACCGCCTGTGGCGCATGTTGCCGGAGCGGGTGTACGTGGTGCGGGCTTACCTGCCCCCAGGCGAGCACCGTGTGATGATCGAGCAGCGCGATGTGGGCACGGTCAAGATCGACGGCAAGTACGCGGTGGTGCCGATCCGGGTGTACGCGAACAACGCCCTGGTGGGCGACGTTGCTGCCTTTGGCAACCTGCCTGCCCTGGGTGCACCGGTGGTGGCTGAGGCGCCAGCAGCAGCCCCGGCGGCCGCCAGCAAGCCGGCCAAATCCGGCCGGCCAGCCAAGCCTGTCGCTTCCGCGAAGTAAACCAAAATCCGGCTCAGCCGTTAACCTTGAATTGGCCTTTAAAGGAACTTTATGAAATTACCGTTCACCCTGGCCAGCGTCTTGCTGGTGGTGGCTTGTGCCGCGCCTCAAGCCCAGACCCCGCCGCCCGAGCCCAACAGTGCCGCCAGCAAATTGATGCTGCGTGGCAAGCCGTATGGCGTCAAAGTGGTCGACATGCGTGCCCAAAAGCGCAACGACGTGCTGGTGGTGCAGACCGAGCTCGTCAACACCGAAAACGGCGACCGCCAGGTGTACTGGCGTTACCGCTGGCTCGATGCCTCGGGCATGCAGGTGGGCGATGGCGATGCCTGGAAGCCCTTGCTGATGTACGGACAGCAGTCGCAGTTCGTGCGTGGCACGGCCCCGACGGGCCAGGTGGTTGATTTCCGTTTGGAAATGAACACCGAAAAGCTGTGAGCTTGCCTTCCTCTCAACTTCCTCCTCCTTCTGGATCACCATGAACCAACCGATTGCCCGTGGCGCCTTGCTGGGCCTGATTGCCTTGTCCGCGTTTTTGACGGGGTGTGAAACCGTGTCCTCGCCGACGGTGCGCTTCGACCGTCAAACCTCCTATGGCGATGCCAAGGCCGTGGAGACCGTGACCAACGAGTTCGGCTCGACCGACCTGCAGCTGATGGCCGAGAAGATGACCGGCTCAATGCTCGAGAGCCCCGTGCTCACCGGCCGGCCCACCGTCACCATCTCGACCGTGCGCAACAAGACCAGCGAGTACATCGACACCAAGAACGTCATGAATTCGATCCAGACGGCCTTGGTCAAAAGCGGTAAGGTCCGCTTCACCCGCAGCATCGACGAGATGCAGGCCGGCGTGGACGAGCTGCAGCGCCAAAGCCAGAGCGGTTTGTACAAGCAGAACTCGACCGCCAAGGTGGGCAACTTGAAGGGCGCGAAGTACAGCGTCGAGGGCGAGTTGACCTCCATCGTCAAGCAATCGACCGACACCAAGGATGTGTTTTACAAATTCACCTTGAAGCTGTATGACGTGGAAGAAGGCACCATCGAGTGGCAGGAAGAAAAAGAAATCCGCAAGACCAGCAAGCGTTAACCAGGAGCTTTCCTCACCATGAAACCTATTCTTTTCAACAGTGCCATGGCGTTGTGCCTGATGGGCACGACGGGGTTGGCACTGGCCCAGCCTCGGGCCATGCCCAATGTGGCGGTGACCGACCTGGCCTATGAAGAGCGGGTGCAGGAGTACTTCGAGGTGGCGCGCATCAAGCAGAGCACCAACATGCACTCCAATGCCTACGGCATGGGTGCCAGCCGCCAAACCGACGCGACCTACGTGGGCGGGACCTACTCGTACATGGAGCAGGCTGAGCTGCGCAACTTCACCGCCGACCTGAAGGGCGCCTTGCTCAAGGGTGGGGGCGTGAAGCTGGTGCAGGGCCGGGGTTTTGACGCCGGCGCGCCGCAGCCCAGCAAGGGTGAGCAGGTGCTGAACCAGATGCAGACTGGCAAGGCGCCCGCCAAGCCGGTGCGCCAGCCGAGCGTGCACGACATCATCGCCCGCATCAAGAAGGGCGAGTTCGCCGGGGCCGACTACGTGCTGTTCGGCTCCTTGTCGAACATCCAGTTCCGCGACGAGCTCTCGCCGTTGCAGGGCACCAGCAACGCGTCGTACCTCTACAGCCTGGACCTGGTCAGCGACTTCAGCCTGATCAACACCCGCACCTATGAGATCAAGGCGTCGTTCAGCGCCCAGGGCAGCGGCCAAGACGTCAAGCTGATCAGCAGCCGGGGCGACGTGGTCGTGCCCAACCGCGGCAAGGTGATCCGCGAGACCTCGCAAACTTTGGCGGAAAGCGCGTACACGCAGTTGCTGGAGCAGCTCGGTGTGACCACGGGCATGCCGATGGGCTACAAGCAAAGCGGCGGCACCGCTGGCGGCCCGACCCCCGCGCCGGAGGCCAAGCAGGCCACTGAGACGCCGGTGATGGTGTTCAAGTAAACCGCAGGTCCTGTTGTTCGGGACTTGCCGCTCGCCATGGTTGGCCCCCTTTTGGGGGCTGATCCTAGCGGGCTTTTTTTTGGGCGGTGCCCCAACCGCTTCGGCCCATGGGCCGCGCTGGGTGGAAGCTCGCTTTGAGTTGCCCGATGGAGAGCACCTGGTGTTCCTTGCGCGCCAGCCCGGCCCGCACCTCGCGCAGGCGGCTTACCGGGTCTACTTTCTGCCCGGCTCGGGCTGCCGGGGGCTGGCACCGATCGCCGACCGCTATTTTCAAGGACTGCGCGCGGCCGAGGTGGTGGTGGTGCACAAACGCCATGTCGACCCGGCCCAGTGGCCGGGGCCTGACGATTGTGCCGAGCGGTTCGTCGCGCACGACAACCTGCGCGCCTGGGCACGCGACGCCCAGGCGTTCATCCAGTGGCACCTTCGCGCCCATCCCTTGGCGCCCGAGCAGCGGGCGGTGCTGGTGGGCAGCTCCGAAGGGGCCGAGCTGCTCCCTTCGCTGGCCCCGTCGCTGCCGCCGGCGAGCCCCCTGGTGTTGATCGGCAGCACCGGGCTGGACCCCTTGATGGCCTTGCGACAGCAAGCCCAGCGCCTGGGCGCCCCAAAATTCGTGGACCAGATGATGGCGCTGACGCAGGACGGCACGGTGCCGGACGGCGCGCGCTTCGCGGGCCGCTCAGTGGGGTACTGGCGCAGCCTGTCGGGCTGGGCGCTGGCCGATCCGTTGCTGCAGCTGCCCAACCCGGTGTGGCTGGCGTTTGGCGCTGCAGATGGCGCCGTGCCTTTGGCAGGCTTGAAGGAGTTCGCCCGGCGTGCGCAGGCCGCCGAGCGGCCCGTGTGCGTGGTGGTGTTCCCGGAGGCCGACCACGGCCTGCAGCGCGTCGGCGCCGATGAGGTGCAGCGGCTGTGGGGCTGGGTGGAGGCGGCGGTGCTGGCGCCGACGCCTGGACCCACACCGTGTGGGCCGGGGCTGCCGGAAGACGTTCGGTCTGCGCTGGGACCCCCAGGCTGAGCCTGGGCGCGTGGGTCCGCCGGCTTATGCGCAACGCGTCTGAGCACACTGCTTCTTGTTCGTTGCGCTCCCGGGCGTGATTTTCAAGAATCGGGGCTTCGTGTGCGCAAGGAGCCACTCATGCCGCAAGACCCACTGCCGGTGCGTTTGCTCGTCATTCCAGGTCTGAACAACAGCGGTCCGGCCCACTGGCAGACCTGGCTGGAAGGGCAGTTCGCGGGTGCCTTGCGGGTGCACCAACGAGATTGGGCGCATGCCGATCTCGAAGCCTGGGGCCAGGCCATTGTGCACACCGTGGCGGCCGCACCGCCCGCGCGATGGGTGGCCGTGGCCCACAGCTTCGGCTGCCTGGCGCTGGCACGCGCCGTCGGCCAAGGCTGGCTCGAGCAGACAGTGTCAGAGGGTCCGAGCCTGGCAGCGGCCCTGATGGTGGCGCCAGCCGATCCGGAGAAGTTCGAGGTGGCGTCGGCGCTGCCTCAAACCCCCTGGGCCCTGCCTTCCGTGCTGCTGGGCAGCGAGACAGACCCCTGGATGGCCTTGGCTCAGGCCCGCGAGTGGGCTCGGCGGTGGGGATCGCATTTCGTCAATCTGGGGCCGGCGGGGCATGTGAACGTGGCCTCTGGGCATGGCCCGTTTTTGCAGGCAAAGACGTTGGTCAGCCTGTTGGTGCACCGCGTGCAGCGCCAAGGCACGGAGCTGAGGCAGCAGGCGGCCTGACCCCCCGCTGAAGGGCGGCTTTCATCGCTTTTCATATAAGCAACTAAGGATTCAGTTGGATTCCTTGGTTCGACAGGGCCTACCATCCAGGGTTTTGTCAGCCAGGGCGCTTCAGTGCGCTGTCCACCATGCCTGCTTCCTTCCCTTCCTTGGGCCTTATCGCCTTGTCTCGCCGTCGGTCGTTGATCTGGGCGGGGGCAGCGTTGTGCGGTGGCGTTTGGCGTGAAGCGGGCGCCGCGGAGGTCTCGACCCTGCTCAACGTGAGCTACGACGTCTCGCGTGAGTTTTACAAGGAATACAACGCGCTGTTCGCCGCGCACTGGCTGAAAACCGGCCACCCCAAGGTGTCGGTGACCCAGTCGCATGGCGGTTCGAGCAAGCAGGCGCGCAGCGTCGTGGACGGGCTGGAAGCCGACGTGGTGACGATGAACCAGGCCAACGACGTGGACCTGCTGCACGACCGTGGCAAGCTGATCCCCGCCGACTGGGCCAAGCGGCTGCCCGACAACAGCGCCCCCAACACCTCGGTGTCGGTGATCCTGGTGCGCAAAGGCAATCCCAAAGCCATCCGCGACTGGGACGACCTGGGTCGCGCCGGGGTGTCGGTGATCATCCCCAACCCCAAAACCTCCGGCAATGGCCGCTACACCTACCTGGCCGCCTGGGGCGCCGCCCTGAAGAAGGGCGTGAACGCCAGCGCGGCACAGGCCCTGGTGCAGCGCATCTTTGCCAACGTGCCGGTGCTCGACGGCGGCGGGCGGGCGGCCACCACCACCTTCGCCCAGCGCAACATGGGCGACGCGCTGGTGACGTTCGAGAACGAAGTGCCGTTGATCCTGCGCGAATTTGGTGACCAGTACGAAGCGGTCTATCCCAACTGGAGCGTGTTGGCGGAAAACCCGGTGACGGTGGTCGACAAGGTGGTCGACAAACGCGGCAGCCGCGCGTTGGCCGAGGCCTACCTGCAGCACCTGTGGTCGGAGGAGGGCCAAGAGCTGGCCGCGCGCCACAACCTGCGGCCCCGCTCGGCCAAGGTGCTGGCCAAGTACGCCAAACAGTTCCCGAAGATCAACCTGTTCACGGTGGACGAGATGTTCGGCGGTTGGAAGAAGGCCCAGAAGGACCACTTCGACGACGGCGCCCTGTACGACAAGATCATCATCAAGCGCTGAGCAGGGCCGCCCCATGTTGTTTTCCCGCGCGCTCCTGAAGCGTCACAGTGTGCTGCCCGGCTTCGACCTGGCCTTGGGTTTCACCTTGATGTACCTCGCGTTCATCGTCTTGATTCCGTTGTCCGCCGCCTTCCTCAAAACCTTCACCATGACCTGGCCGGCGTTTTGGGAAGCGGTCAGCACGCCCCGTGTCGTGGCCTCTTACAAGTTGACTTTCGGCGCGTCATTCCTGGCGGCGGTGCTCAACGGCTTCTTCGGGCTGATCGTGGCTTGGGTGCTGGTGCGCTACGACTTCTTTGGCAAGCGCATCGTCGATGCGCTGGTCGATTTGCCCTTCGCCTTGCCGACCGCAGTGGCCGGCATTGCGCTGACCGGCTTGTACGCGACCAACGGCTGGATCGGCTCGGGTTTGGCCAAGGTCGGCATCAAGGTGGCGTTCACGCCCTTGGGGGTGCTGGTGGCCCTGACCTTCATCGGTTTGCCGTTCGTGGTGCGCACGGTGCAGCCGGTGCTGGAAGACATGCAGCGTGAGCTGGAAGAGGCAGCGGCCACCTTGGGGGCCAGCCGCTGGCAAACCTTCGCCCGGGTGATCTTTCCGATCCTCACGCCTGCGCTGCTCACCGGCTTTGCCTTGTCGTTTGCCCGCGCCCTGGGGGAGTACGGCTCGGTGATTTTCATCGCCGGCAATATGCCGCTGGTCTCGGAGATCACCCCGCTGCTCATCATCACCAAGCTGGAGCAATACGACTACGCCGGGGCCACGGCGATCGCGGTGGTCATGCTGGTCTCGGCGTTCCTGCTGTTGCTGGCCATCAATCTGTTGCAAGCCTGGACGCGCAAGCGCCAGGGCCGGTGAAGGAGACAGCACCATGAATTCGACGGCTCCTTTGTCCCCTGCGGTGCCTTCCCCGAAGGCGATGACCCCACCTGCGGGTGCGGGCCGCTCGGCCCGGCGCCGTGCCGTGCGCAACGCCAGCACCGAGCCCGCCTGGGTGCGCTGGTCGTTGACCGGCATCGCCTTGCTGTTCCTCACGCTGTTTTTGTTCGTGCCCTTGACCGCCGTGTTCTTCGAGGCTTTCAAGAAAGGGTGGGAGGTGTATGTGGCAGCCGTCGTGGACCCAGACGCCGTGTCGGCCCTGCGCCTGACGCTGCTGGCAGCGGCCATCTCGGTGCCGTTGAACCTGGTGTTCGGCGTGGCGGCGGCCTGGTGCATCGCGAAGTTCGACTTCCGCGGCAAGAACGTGTTGCTCACCTTGATCGACCTGCCGTTCTCGGTCTCGCCGGTCATTGCCGGCTTGATCTACATGCTGATTTTCGGCCTGCAGGGCTGGTTCGGCCAGTGGATCATGGACAACGACCCCTGGGTGCTGCAAATCGGCGGCATGGAGCTGGCCAGCCTGTCGTTGAAGGTGGTGTTCGCGGTGCCGGGCATCGTGCTGGCCACGGTGTTCGTGACCTTTCCCTTCGTGGCCCGCGAGCTGATTCCGCTGATGCAGGCTCAAGGCGTGGAGCAGGAGGAAGCGGCACGGGTGCTGGGGGCGTCGGGCTGGACGATCTTCTGGCGGGTGACGCTGCCCAACGTCAAATGGGCGCTGCTGTATGGCGTGATTCTGTGCAACGCGCGGGCCATGGGCGAGTTCGGCGCGGTGAGCGTGGTCTCCGGCCACATCCGCGGCGCCACCAACACCTTGCCGCTGCACATCGAAATTCTCTACAACGAATACCAATTCGCAGCGGCCTTTGCGGTGGCCTCGTTGCTGGCCGGTTTGGCGCTGGTCAGCCTGGTGCTGAAGTACCTGGTCGAGCAGCGAGTGAAGTCGCAGCTGCGTGACGTCAAGGGGCATGGTGAATGAGCCTGCTTCGAAAAGCACTGCAGGGGCAAACAGTCAGCCAGTCAGCCAGTCGTCGAGTTCGGACCTGAGAAGAGCATCCCATGAGCATTGAAATCCGCAACCTGCAAAAACGCTTCGGCAGCACCGTCGTGTGCGACCAGGTCAATCTCGACATTCCCTCGGGCGAACTGGTGGCGCTGCTGGGGCCGTCGGGCTCCGGCAAGACTTCGCTGCTGCGCATCATTGCGGGCCTGGAGCTGCCCGACGCGGGCAGCGTGCACTTCCACGGCGCCGACGCCACCTACGACGACGTGCGCCAGCGCAACGTGGGCTTTGTGTTCCAGCATTACGCGTTGTTCGGCCACATGAGCATTTTCGAGAATGTGGCGTTTGGTTTGCGGGTGCGGCCCAAGGCGACGCGGCCTTCGGAGCCGGAGATCCGCGAGAAGGTCATGAGCCTGTTGAAGCTGGTGCAGCTGGACTGGTTGTCTGACCGCTATCCGCACCAGCTCTCGGGCGGGCAACGCCAGCGCATCGCGCTGGCTCGGGCCCTGGCGGTGGAGCCCAAGGTGCTGCTGCTTGACGAGCCTTTTGGCGCCCTCGACGCCAAGGTGCGCAAGGAGCTGCGCCGCTGGCTGCGGCGCCTGCACGACGAGATGCACGTCACCAGCGTCTTCGTGACCCACGACCAGGATGAGGCCATGGAAGTGGCCGACCGCGTGGTGGTGATGAACCACGGACGCATCGAGCAAGACGGCACGCCCGACCAGGTCTACGACCACCCGGCCACGCCGTTCGTGCTGCAGTTCCTGGGCGATGTGAACCTGTTCCACGGCCGCTTCGGCCACCCGCCGGGTGGGCGCGATTCGGTGGATGCCACCGACGTCAGTTACGTGCGCCCGCACGAGCTGGACATCGTCGCCGAAGCGCAGGAGGGCACCTTGCCGGTGACCTTGTCGCAGGCCCTGACGGTGGGGCCGCGCACCCGCATCGAGTTCAAGCGCCTGGACGACGGCAGCTATGTCGACGTCGAGATGGCGCGCTCGGATTACAGCGCGCTGCGCGACCGGCTCGGCCTGCACACGGGCAGCTTGGTGCACCTTCTGCCACGCCGGGTGACGCGTTTCGCGGCCGGCACCTCGGTGGGTGACATGGAAGCCGACCCAGCCGCGATGATTTGACGACCGCAAGTTCGGCCTGCTGAGCCGGCGCCTTGCCACCCCGTGACGGCCGCCCTGCGCCGTCTCCTTCGAACCCGCCGGTGCGCCGCCAAGGCCATCTGTCACCGTTCGATACCCCTTTTTTGCAAATGTGTAATTTGCACATTTACACTGGTGCCTGCCATCTTTTTTTGGGCGGGCTTCTCTGGATCACGGGAGCGTCGCCTGTTCATCGACATTTAGGAACCTCACCATGACCCTGCTTTCTTCTTTGCCTTTCCCCAGCGCCCTGCGCACTTTGTGCACCGGCCTGATTGCCGCCAGCCTGTTGACCGCCTGTGGCGGCGGAGGTGACGACGCAGCGTCGTCCGGCTCGGCCGCCCCTGCGTCGCAAGGTGCCGGCAGCCTGCGCCAAGGCCCGATCACCGGTTTCGGTTCCATCATCGTCAACGGCGTGCGTTTCGACGACAGCGCGGCCCAGGTGCTGGACGACGATGGCGAGGCGCGGGGACGCGACGACCTGCGCTTGGGCATGTGGGTCGAGGTCGAGGGCGACGCCGTTGGCAACCAGACCACCGGCGTGGCGCGCAGCGTGCGATTCGGCAGCCAAATTCAGGGCCCGGTGGAAGCGGTGAACGTCGGAGCCGGCACGCTGACGGTGCTGGGGCAAACCGTGGCTGTGGACACCAGCACGGTGTACGGTGGCTTGGCCAACGGCCTGGCCAGCATCGCCCCTGGGGCGGTGGTCGAGGTGCACGGCGTGACTCAGACGGCCACCGGCCGTGTCATGGCCAGCCGCGTGGAACTGGCGTCTGCGCCGCGCGAGGTGTACAAGCTGCGGGGTGCGGTGACCGCCGTCAACACCGCCACCCGGACGTTCAACATCGGCACCGCCACGATCTCTTACGGCAACTTGAACGCTTCGGGCGTGGTCGTGGGCGCGGTGGTCCGCGTCAGGTTGGAGACCGTCAAGCAGGCCGACGTCTGGGTGGCCACGCGCCTGGTGGTGCAAGGGCAGAAGAAAGCCAATGATTACAACGAGGCCGACATCCATGGTGTCGTGACCGCCTACACCAGCCCGACCCAGTTCAGCCTCAACGGCGTGCCAGTGAATGCGGCCAACGCGGTGTTCGAGGATGGCACCAGCGGGGTGGTCCTGGGTGCGCGCCTGGAAGTGGAAGGCCGTCTGGTCGACGGTGTGCTGGTGGCCCGCAAGGTGGAGATCGACGGCCGCGACGACGGCAAAGACGATGAAGACGACGAGCGCCGCCGTCCGGAATTGCACGGCTTGATCGGCGACCTGAATGCCACCGCCCGAACCTTTGTGCTGCGCGGCGTGAGCGTCAGCTACGGCCCGGGCACCGAGTTCAGGTCGATCAGCGAAGCGCAGCTGCGCAACGGCGTGAAGGTGGAGGTCAAGGGTACCCTGGCCGCCAACGGTACCATCAGCGCCACTCGCATCGCTTTGGAAGATTGAGCGGCGGCTTGTCCGTCGTTCGCGTGGGACTTCGCCGTGACGTGGCAGGCGGCCGGGTGTTTTGTGTTCAACCCCCCGGCTGCCGTGTGCGCGGCGGGCCCTGAAGTTTTCCAACGACCATGCTGTGAGCGACGACGCTGCTGTTTCTTCTCCCGAGGGACCTGCCGACCCAGCGCTGAACGATGCGCTGCGGGCCCTGCTGCGCCCGCTTGCCGAGCTGGCCTTGGCCAACGGGTTGCCCTTTCAGGCAGCGCAGGCCTTGTTCCGCCAGGCTTACGTGGACGCGGCTTGCGCGGTCTCCGGCGACACCTTGCCGCATCGCCGGGTCAGCAAAATCAGCACGGCCACCGGGCTGCACCGCCGCGAAGTCGCCCGCCTGCTGCAGGCCGATGCGCCCGCCGCGCCGCCGCCGCGCTCGCTGGGGGTGGAGCTGTTCACCCGCTGGCTGGCCGACCCCGCCTGTCGCGATGCCCAAGGCCAGCCCCTGGCCCTGGCGCGCCAGGGCGAGTTCCCCAGTTTTGAAGCGCTGGCCCGGTCAGTGACACGCGACGTGCACCCCCGCAGCTTGCTGGACGAACTCGTGCGCCTGAAGCTGGTGGCGTGGGACGACGAAGCCGACACGGTTCGCCTGCAGGCCCAGGCCTTTGTGCCGCGCGACGACCGCACCCGGATGTTGGGCTTTTTGGCCGACAACGTGGGGGACCACCTGCGGGCGGCCGTGTCCAACGTGGGCGGCGAGGCCGCGCCGCATTTCGAGCAGGCGGTGTTTGCCGACGAGCTCTCCGTGCAGTCGCTGGCCGAGGTGCGGGGGCTGATTGCCGTGCAGTGGCAGGCCATGCTGTCGGCGCTGGTGCCCGCGCTCGAACGCTTGATCGCCGAAGACGCGCAGGCCGCACGGGTGCAGAACCAGCGCCTTCGCATCGGTCTGTACGGCTACCACGCCCCTACGCCTGCAGGCTCGGCGCCGAGCGCACCGCACCCGGATGATCCCCAGGGTGCTGCGGCACCCTCCCTGCCTTTGGTTCACAAAAAGCCCGCTCGCCGGGTTCGG
Organism: Pseudomonadota bacterium; assembly: GCA_040385465.1. Classification (GTDB taxonomy): domain Bacteria; phylum Pseudomonadota; class Gammaproteobacteria; order Burkholderiales; family Burkholderiaceae_C; genus CANHBY01. The sequence goes on from JAZKHH010000004.1 coordinate 30,072, forward strand.
AAAGACTGACATGCCTGCTTTCATCTCCCTGTTCGCTGCCCGTTGCCGGGCGCTCCTGTCGTCGATCCGGCCTGTGCGGCTGGCGCCGCGTGGTCGGGCTTGGCGCCTGGGCCTGGCCAGTGGGGCTTTGGCAGCGCTGGCCACCGCTTGTGGCGGTGGCGGCGGCTCGGTGGCCGGCGTGGGCAGCGGCGGCACCGGGGCCTACACGGCGGGCGCCATCAGCGGCTTTGGATCGATCTTCGTCAACGGCGTGGAATTCGACGACCGCAGTGCACAGCTTCAGGACGACGAGGGCCAACCTGTGGCACGCGGTGGCAATGCGTTGCGCCTGGGCATGACGGTGGCGATCGACAGCCCCACGGTGTCAACCACCACGGCCACGCCTCAGGCGGTGGCCAGCACCATCCAGATCGGCACCGAACTGGTCGGGCCGGTCAGCGCAGTGGACGTCACAGCCCGGCGTGTCACGGTGTTGGGCCAGACGGTGCAGGTGACCGCCACCACGGTGCTGGACGAGCGGCTCGTGGGCGCTGGGGGCCTGGCGTCGCTGGCCGGCAAGGTGGTCGTGGTCTACGGCCTGCCCGGCGCCGGTTCGGGGGGGCCTGTGGCCACCCGCATCGAGCCGGCGGCGGAGGGGCTGTCGGTCTACAAGCTGCGCGGCCTGATCAGTGAGATCAACCGGCCGGCTGCCACCGTGCGCATCGACGGTGCGACCCTGGTGGCCCAGGGCGGCGTGGCGCTGCCCGCTGCCTGGAACCCGGGCAGCTTGGTGCGGGTGCGCTTGCGCACGACGCCCGATGCCCTGGGGCGCTGGGTCATCGCCAGCGTGGACAGCGACGAGGCGCCGGGCTCTTCCCGCAACGGCCGCGACGCCCGGCTGGACGGCCTGGTCACCGGTGTCACCGACGCCCGGAATTTTCAGCTCAACGGCGTGCCGGTGAACTTGGGTGAACTGAGTGCCGACGGCCGTGTGCAGCTGGGCGCACGCATTGAAGTCCGAGGCCGTTTTGTGGCAGGTGTGCTGCAGGCCACGGACATCGACGTCAAGGACGAGGCCCAGGACAGCGAACGCGAATTCGATGTGCGCGGTGTGGTCAGCGCCCTGGACCGCGCCAGTCAGACCCTCACCGTGCAGGGCCAGGTGATGGCCTATGGCACGGCGCGTTTCGACGACGGCGGACCCGCCGACCTGGCGGTCGGCGGCCAGGTCGAGGTCAAGGCGCGGCTGGCGGCCAACGGCACCCGGCTGGTGGCCACCCGCGTCAAGCTGGCGGACTGAGCCGAGCGGGCCAGCGCGAACGGCGCTGGCCGCGCCGCGCAGGAAGCGCTCACGCCCGGTCGCGGTGATGGCCGGGTCGGGGCGTCGCGCGCCCCTCGCGGCAGTCGCACGTGGGTTGCGTGCAACAAACGCAGCGAGACCCGGCAGCCGTGTGTGGATTGTCACGACCGTGCGGCCCCTCGCCGTTGTGGCGCGACGACGCGCCTGCGACAACAGCCCTCACAGCGTGCAACTTGTCCCCAAACACGCTGTCTGTACAGGCCGGGCCTCAAGCTGCGTGCGCATTCTCCGAAAACAAGTCATGGCCCGGTGGTCCGGGCCTTCTCAGGAGAGTCGACATGAAACTTCACGACATCATGTGCGCAGTGGCCGAGCGGCTGGACATCGACGACGCGTTCTTCCAGTCGTCCGAAGCCCAAGAGCACCTGCGTTCCATCCTCCTGAGCGACAAACGGCTGGAATCGCTGTCCGAAAAATTCACGGCCGACGAGTTCGTGGACTCGCCCGAGCTGACCATGTGCATCGAGCGCGCCGCCTTCGTCCTGCTGTGCGATCTCGTGCGGGCCGAAGAGGTCTGCGCCGCCCTGATGGCCCGTTGCAGCGGCCTGAACGTGGTCGACAGCGACGACGACATCTATTACTGAATCCTGAGACCTTGCCATGCGCCTCGCCTGAGGTGGGCCGTGTGGGCACGCGACCCGCAGAGCTGTCTCACCCGACGCGGCTCGAGCGTCACCAGTTCACCAGTGCAGGGTCAGCGGCTTGGCTTCCCGTTGGCCGACTGCCCCTTTTTCCAGCCTTCCAGTGACGACTTGCCTGCTCAATTGGCCGGCAAGGCCGTCGCCGTGGCGACCGCCTTTTTCACCACGTCCCGGGTCAGCGGCGAGGCAAAGGTCTCGATGAAGTCGTACACGTAGCCGCGCAGGAACCGCCCCCGCCGAATCGCCAACTTGGTCAGGTTGACCGCAAACAAATGGCGGGCGTCGATGGCACGCAGCTCCCGGTCGCGGTCGTCGTCGAAGGCGATCGACGCCACGATGCCCACCCCCAGGCCCAGCGCCACATAGGTTTTCACCACGTCGGCGTCCATGGCCGTCAGCACCAGGTTGAAGCTCAGGCCGGCGGCCGCAAAGGCTTCGTCGATGTGCATGCGGCCGGTGTAGCCCGTGTCATAGGTGATGATGGGATGCTCGGCCAGGTGCGCCAAGGTCAACGGCCCGACGCCGAGCAGTGGGTGTCCGGGTGGCACCACCACGCTGTGGGTCCAGCGGTAGCAGGGCAGGGCGACCAGGTTGTCGAATTGGCTCAGGGCTTCGGTGGCAATGCCCACATCGGCCTCGCCCGACAACAGCATCTGGGCCACCTGCTGGGGCGAGCCCTGGTGCAGGTTCAGCGTCACGTCCGGGTAGCGCTGGCGGAAATCGCGCACCGCGCCGGGCAGGGCGTAGCGGGCCTGCGAGTGGGTGGCGGCAATCGACAGCCGGCCTGCCGACTGCTGGCTGTATTCCTCGCCGGCGCGGCGCAGGTTGCCGGCGTCGTCCAGCAGGCGCTCGACGATGGGCATCATCACCTGCCCCACCTCGGTCACCGCGGTCAAGCGCTTGCCCACCCGCACGAACAACTCCACCCCCAGCTCCTCTTCGAGCTCGCGGATCTGGCGGCTCACGCCTGGTTGGGAAGTGTGCAGCACCTTGGCCACCTCGGTCAGGTTCAGCCCACAACGGACCGCTTCGCGCACCGAGCGCAACTGCTGGAAGTTCATGCGCGACATCTCCGGGAAAGCGCGCAGTGTGGGCGGGCGGGCCTTGTCGAGTCAACGATGCAAACGTCGGTTGTTTATGCGTTAAATGAATAAGCGGAGGGATTGGAATACACGTTGGCATGCTCGTTTTGGTGTTTTTCCGCACATCGAGGTCGCATTTGTGATCGCGGCTCCTCAGACCGGCGCTGTGGCCTGGATACCATCCGCCGCACCTGCTGGTGGGCCGGGCAGGATGCGTCCGCACGACCCGTCGGGGGCGCCCCTCACTCTTTTGGAGCAAGCCACCTTGTCACGTTCTTCCACTGCCGCTTTGTCGTCTCTCCCGAGATCGCCTCGCATCGCGCCGTTCTGGACACGGATGCACGGCTTCTTCGGCTTCCCGTTTCAGCTCGCCCCGTTGCTGTACTGGCTGGCCCTGTCGGCCGCCAGCTGGGCGGTGCTGTTGCTGGGCGCCGTGATCCCGCAGATGGCCGCGCTGCTGCTGGTCGAACTGGGCATTGGATTGGCGGCGTGCCGCTATGCCTTCCGGATCGTGCAGCAGACCTCACAAGGTTTCCTGCACAGCCGCGATTTCCTGCCCGACTGGGAGCGCTCGCACATCCACCTGCCGTGGAAGCTGTTGGGCGTGCTGCTGGTGTGGGGCGTCGTGGCCGGCTTGCTGGGCGCCATGCACCCCCTGCTGTCCCTCGCCCTCAATGTGGCGCTGTCGCTGGCCATGCCGGCCATCGTCATCACCTTGGCGCAGGACGGCAGCTTCCGTCAAAGCCTCAACCCAGCGGCCTGGTGGCGGGTGATCCACGGCGTGGGCCGGGCTTACGCGGTGCTGGTGCTGTTCGTCATCCTGCTGAGCCAGGGCAGCGACACCGCGTTGGCCTGGCTGCTTCCCCGCGTGTCACCGGAGTGGCTGCTGCCGGCGGCCAATGCGGTGGCCCTCTACTTCGTGCTGGTCATGGCCAGCCTGGTCGGCTACGTGATGTACGAGCACCACGACGCCTTGGGCGTCGACCTCAAGCGCGGCCCGCGGGAAGCGGGCGACGCGCCAGGCCACGAAGCCGCCGTGCGGACCCGGGAGGCCGACCGGCACGTCAGCGAGATGGTGACCTCGGGAAACCTGGACCACGCGCTTGACGTGGCCTACGAGGCCCAGCGCGGCCACCCGGAGGATTTGGCGGCCCATGCCCGCTACCACCAGGTGTTGACCCTGATGAGCCACAAGAACGAGGCCCTGGGTCACCATGCAGCCCGCTACATCCCGCTGTTGCTGCGCAAGGACCTGACCAGCCGGGCGGTGGATGTGTTCAAGCTGTGCCAAGCGCGCGGAGCCGCCGTGGCGCTGGACAACCCGGAGCACCTGCTCGCCGTGGCGCGGCATCTGTGGCGTCAAGGCGAGGCGGAGGCAGCGCTCGCTGCCCTGCAGGATGTCGAGAAGACCTACCCTCACCATGCCCAGTTGCCCGCAGCTCTGGAACTGATGGTGCGGGTGCTGGTGCAAAGTCTGCAGCGCAAAGACCAGGCCGTGGCGCTGGTCAAGACCCTGGAAGCCCGCTACCCCACCAGCCCGCACACCGAAGAAGCCCGCTGGCTGGTGCGTTGAGCCGGCCGGCGCCACCCCGTCAGGCGGCTTTGAGCTCGAGCAACCGCAGTGTCGTCGGGTGTTGCGGTGCCTGGCGCTGCAGGGCCGGCAACCAGGCCAGGGCCGCTTCGTTTTGCGCGGCCCGCAGCCGGGCATTCGCGCACACGCACATCAGGTCGACGGCCTCGGCGTGGTTCGGGTCGGTGGCACACAGGGCCTGGCACAGCTTGCTGGCGTCGTCCAGGAAGCCGGCCCGTGCGAAGCGCGTGCCCAGGCGCACCATGTCGCTGGCCTTCAGCCGAGCGTGCGGCTTGGCCTGGTCGAAATAGGTCTTGAAGGCCTGGTGCTGAAAGGCCAGGGCCGGTGCGTCGCTGGCGCGCAGGCGAAAAACCAGCCCAGCGGCACGGTGGAAGTGTTCCTTGTCGGGCCACAGCGCCGCGGTTTGGAAGTAACGCTCCAGGGCCATCTGGTTGTCCGGGCACAACTTGACTGCCCGGGCCCACGCCGCGCAAGCCGCCTCCAGTTTCATGCGCAGGCTCAAGCCCTGCGCCGTTTCAACCTCGGCATCGAACAGCTGCTGGCGGGTGAGGGGTGGTGCCACCACCTTGGCGGTGCGGGTGGCGCGAAAGCTCATCATCAAGGCCGCCCCGGTCAGCAAGCCGCCCAGGTGGGCCATGTAGCCCACGTTGCTGTCCGACCAGAAGTGCTGGCCCACCTCGTTGGCCACCCACAGCGGCAGCAAGACGATCGCCGGCGCCCGCACCACGTTGAAATAGAACAAAACCGCGTAGAAAAAATTGATGCGCTGAAAGCGGTAGAGCACCGCGTACATGGCCATCAGCGCGGAGATCGCCCCCGACGCGCCCAGCCCATGGCCCACATGGCCGGCGTACGCCCAGCCCGACAACAGCGACGAGCCCACCGCCCCCGCGAGGTAGAAGCCCAGGTACCAGGACCGGCCAATGGCCAGCTCCACGGTGAAGCCGAACAGGAACAGGAACAGCATGTTGCCCAGCAGGTGGCCAATGTCGGCATGCAAAAACGCGGCCGTCAGCCAGGTGATCGGCCGCTCGGTGAGCGGGGCCCGGTGGTCCTGCGCCCAGCGTTCGGTGAACACCGGCGGCACCCGGGCCTCATAGGCCGCGCGCTCGCGCTGCCAGGCGGCAAACCGGGGGTGCTGCGGGGTGACGATCTCGTGGCGGCGCAGCCGCGCCAGGAACTTGGCTTCCAGGCGCATCACCTCCAGCACCATGTCCGCCTGACCGTCGGTCACCGCCGCCTGGACCAGCGCCACCGGCACGGCGTCAAACGCGTTGGTCTGCAGGTGTTGGAGGAAGGGCTCGAACTCCAAGTCCGGCAGCCCGGCGTCGACGTAGTACGCCGTCGCCGCCTCCTGCGCCTCGGTCTCCTGCTGTTGCGGGCCGAAGAACACCACCAGGTTGATCACGATGATCAGCACCGTCAGCCAGGGCGGGTTGCGCCAGGTGGGCTTGTTTTCAAGGGGAATGGCGAAGAACATGCTGGTGGCGCGTCCGCTTTAGGGCCTGTTCACACGACGCAAGCCAGTGC
>JAZKHH010000005.1:0-5535 GCA_040385465.1 Pseudomonadota bacterium
CAGCAAAACCGTGGCCCAGGTGAGCATGGTGGTGATGGTGGGCCTGTCGGCCTGGGGATTGCGCGAGCGGCCGGTGGTGCTGGCCATCGTGCTGATCGCCGCACTGGTTGGCGTGTGGGTGGTGGCCCGCATTCCCACGCGCGAGCGCAACACCACGGCGCTCTGAGTCGAGTCTCAGGCCGGTTGGCGCGGTGGCAAGCCCCACACCTGGCGCAAGACCGAGAGCGCCGCGACGATGGCCGGGTCGTGTTCTGCGGTCTTGGGATAGATGAAGCTCAGCAGCGCGGCCACGCGCGTGTGCGGCCAGATCACGAGTTCGTCGCGCTCGGAAGCGGGTACCGCCATGTCCTCGCGCAACAGCGCCAGGCCCAGGCCCGCGCGCACCAGGCTGTAGGGTGCCGAGGCGTCGCCCGACTCCACCACCTGGTTCGGCAACAGGCCCTGCCGTGAAAACAGGTCGCGCAGCAGCGTCTGCACATGGCTGGCGTGCGGTGTGCCGATCAACGGCAGGTCGGCGATCTCGCGCCAGCCCGCGTGCAGCAAGCGCTCGCGGTACGACACCGGCGCCACCACCCGGTAGTTGATGGTCTGCAAGGGCAGGCCCAGCACATCGCGCGGGATGTGCGGGCCGATGTAGAACGCCGCCTGCAATGTGGACGTGGCCACCGCTTCGCGCAGCGACTCCGCGTCACCCGATCGCGTCTTGATGTCCAGCAGCGGCAGCGCGGCGACCAGCCCACCCAGCAACGAGCCCAGGCGCAGCGCGTCGGGGTCCCCGAGCGTGCCGATGACCAGCGCGCCGGACACCTCGCCCTGCAACTCGCGCGCCCGCCCGATCAGCGAACCGGCTGCGGCCAGCACCTTTTCGGCTTCGGGCAGCAGCCGCTCGCCCGCGCGGGTGAGTGCGATGCCCCCGGGTCGGCGGTCGAACAGCGAGACGCCCAGCTCTTCTTCCAGCGCCTTGATCTGGCTCGTCACGGCGGGCTGCGTGACGTGCAGGGCTTCGGCCGCGCGCGTGAGCTGGCCGATCTTGGCGACCGTGACGAACGCACGCAGCTGGTAGATTTCCATGCCGTCCGGTGATCAGTGCGTGAGGAACCGCGCCTGCGTAGGCTCGATTCCCAGCCGCACCTCGGCACCGGGCGGAAACAGCGACAGGCCCGAGTAGTGGTACTGGTTGGCCACGATCAGCGTCTCGCCCACCCGCACACGGTAGCGCGAGGTCTCGCCCAGAAACTCCGAACTCTCCACCCGACCGTCGAGCCAGATACGCGAGGCATCGCCGTGCTCGTCGCGCACCTTGATGTTGACGGTGTGCGGCCGGAACGACAGCGACGCCGGACCTACACCCGGGCTCTCCTGGTTGCGTGGCAGCACCATCTCGCCCAGGCCATCGGCCTGAAACTGCAGGGTCTCGCCATTGAGCTGCGTCACCCGACCTTCGACCAGGTTGGCCGTGCCCACGAAGCTCGCGACGAAGCGGTTGGCTGGAAAGTCGAACAGCGCGGTGGCCGTGCCCACCTGCTGCAGCACGCCCTTGTCGAGCACGGCCATGCGGTCGGCGGTGGTCATCGCCTCTTCCTGGTCGTGCGTCACGAAGATGGTGGTCAGGCCCAGCGTGCGCTGCAGGTTCTTCAACTCCTCGCGCATCTGCACGCGAAGGTTCTTGTCGAGGTTGGACAGCGGCTCGTCGAGCAGCAGCAGCTTGGGTTCGATCACCACCGTGCGCGCCAGCGCCACGCGCTGCTGCTGTCCGCCCGAGAGCTGGCTCGGGCGCCGCTGCGCGTAGTCCGCCAGGCCCACCAGTTCCAGCGCAGCCCCGACCTTGCGCCGCAGCGATTCCTTGGGCTCCTTGCGCTCCACCAGACCGAAGGCCACGTTGTCCCACACCGTCATGTGCGGCCACAGCGCGTAGTTCTGGAACACCATGCCCACGTTGCGCAGGTGCGGCGGCGTGCCGGTGATGTCCCGTCCGTCGATCAGCAGCTCGCCGCGCTGGTGCTGGTTGAAACCAGCGATGAGGCGCAGCAGCGTGGACTTGCCGGAACCCGACGGGCCGAGCAGCGCGAAGAACTCGCCCGGCTCGATGCGGAGGTTGACGTCCTTGAGCACCTCGGTGCTGCCGTAGCTCAGGCTGATGTGGTGCGCTTCGAGGGAAACCTTGTTCAGATGCATGGCGGTCTTTCTTGTGTCTGGCGTGGGCGGCTCAAGGCTGCGCCGCGCGATCGGGGGTGCGCGAGTTTTCCACCACGCGGTGTGAAAGGTAGGTGCCGATGGCCACCACCACCACGGCCACCACGCCCAGCGCGGCGCCGGGGCCACGCCCGGCGATGCTCTGCATGTAGAGGTAGATGCCGTAGCTCATGGGCGCCTGGCTCTGCGCCGAGGTGAGCAGGATGGTGGCCGAGAGCTCCACCGCGGCGGTGATGAAGCTGGTGACGAAGCCGGCGAGGATGCCGCCCATCATGAGCGGCACCATGATGCGCCGCACCGTGCTGACCTTGCCCGCACCCAGGCTCTGCCCGGCCTCTTCAAGCGAGATGTGCACCTGCTGCAGCGCGGCCATGCACGAGCGCAGCGCATAGGGCAGCCGGCGCACCGCATAGGCGATCATGATCAGCACCCAGGTGGTGACCACCGGCGTGTCGGTGAACGGGATGTTCACGCCCTTGAACATGCGCAGGTAGCCGATCGCCAGCACCAGACCGGGGATGGCCAGCGCGATGGAGGCGATGTAGTCGAGCCAGCGGCGCGCGGGCAGGTTGGTGCGAAAGATCAGGTAGGCGATCAAGGTGCCGAGAATGACATCCAGGCCGGCCGCCATCAGGCAGTACTTGAGCGTGTTGAACACCATCAGCTTGGAGTCGGTGAAGATGGTGGCGTAGTGCTCCAGCGTGTAGCTGTCCGGCAGCACCGAGTAGCTCCAGACCTTGGAGAAGGACATCAGCAGGATGCCGATGTGCGGCGCCAGCGTCACGAGCAGCACGAACACCACCCACGCATAGGCCAGCACCGAGGCCCAGCCCCGCAGCGTGCGGCGCTGCAGCGAGTTGCCGCCCTTCTGCAGCGTGGAGTAATCCTTGCCCTTCATCACGCGCGCCGCCATCCACAGCGCCAGGATCGAGAGCGCGATCATGATCACGCTGATGACGTAGCCCAGCGGGTCTTCGATGCCCACCGAGGTGATGCGCAGGTAGGCCTGCGGCGCGAGCATGTTGGTCACGCCCATCACCAGCGGCGTGCCGAGGTCGTCGAACACCTTCACGAACACCAGCGCCGCGCCGGCCAGGTAACCCGGCAGCGAGAGCGGAAAGATGATGCGCCAGAACAGTCGCCAACCCTTGGCGCCCAGGTTCTGCGCCGACTCTTCCATCGCACCGTCGATGTTGCGCATGGCGGCCACGAGGTTGAGCAGGATGAAGGGGAAGTAGTGGATGCTCTCGACGAAGGTGACGCCGACCAGTCCGTCCATGATGGGCACGGTGAAGCCGAAGTGGTCGTTGAGCAGCAGGTTGACCGAGCCGCTGCGCCCGAAGATAAGCTGCAGCGCCACCGCGCCCACGAAGGGCGGCATGATCAGCGGCAGTACGCCCAGCGTCTGGATCAGCAGGGCGCCGCGGAACTCGAAGCGCACCGTGAGGTAGGCGAGCGGGATCGCGATCACCGAGGCAAAGAACACCGAGGCCAGCGCCACCAGCAGGCTGTTGACGAACGATTCGCGCAACAGGCTCTGGCCAAAGAAGTTGCTGAAGTGGCCCAGCGTCGGTGCACCCGTTTCCGTGACGAAGGCGGTGTAGATCACCTGCGCCACCGGCAGCAACAGGAAGAGGCCGAGGAAGGCGAGCACCAGACCGGCGAGCACCCAGTGGCCCCACACCACGGGCGGGCGCAGCCGGCGCGAGGGCGCGGGGGTGGGCGCGGCGGTACCTGTCAAAACAGCGGACATGGCGGATCTTTCCGGAAAGGGAGTGGGCCCGGGCGCGGCAGGCCGCCGCGCAGGGGCATCAGGCCAGCCTCAGGCGCTCACCTGGCCAGCGCAGCGGCTTCGTTGGCGAGGTCGCGCGCACGCTCGTAGTTGGCCTTGGCCTTGGAGCTCCACAGCTCCTCCAACCCGGTGAGCTGCTTGGCCACCGCCACCTCGCGCTTGTTCTGGCGGAACAGGTCGAGGAATTTTTCGTCCTTCACCATGCTCTCGGGCACCAGCGAGGAATAGGCAAAGCTCTTCGCCTGGCGCAGCAGCTCGCTGCCATGCGCGTTCGGCTTGGCGTGCAGCTTGCGATCGGCCTCGTGGATCGCGCGCGTGGCGGCCTGCAGCTCCTTCAGGCGGAAGGTCACCATCTGGTCGAACAGGCTCACGACCACCTGGTAGCGGTTGCTGGAGAGCTCGGTGTTGAACTGAACCTTGGCGCGCTTGGCGATCTCCTGCGCGTCGGGATAGCCGGCCGGTGCCTTGTTGCCGAACGAGGCGTTGGGCAGCACGGGCAGGCGGCTGATCTTCGGATCGAACAGCAGCTCCTGCCCTTCGCGCGAGAGTGTGAAGGCAATGAACTTCTTCGCTTCGTCGACGTTCTTGCCGCCCGAGATGAGCGCGATGTTGGCCGGCACCACTGCCGTCACCGAGGGATAGTGGAACTCCACCGGGTAGCCCGAGTACTTGCCCGCCAGACCGAAGAAGTCGATCACCAGCCCGACGCCGTACTGGCCGTTGTTCACACCATCGGGCACGGCGAAGCTGCGGTCGGTCACGGCGGCGCAGTTGCCCGCGATCTGCAGCATCTGAGTCCAGCCCTTTTCCCAACCTTCACCCTGCAAGATGGTCTCGACGGTGAGGTGCGTGGTGCCCGAGCGCGAAGGCGAGGACATGGACACATGGCCGAAGTACACCGGCTTGACCAGGTCGGCCCATTCGCGCGGCGCGGGCACCTTGTTGGCCTGCATGTAGCGCGTGTTCCACATCAGCCCGTAGCCGGCCAGGGCCTGGCCGTAGTACATGCCGTCCGGGTCGTTGATGGGGTAGTTGCCCACCTTGGCGGGAACCTGCGCGTTCTTGACTTCGGGGGCGGCCTGCAAGAGCTTGTCGCGCGCCAGCACCTCGAAGGCGTCGGGTGCCGAGGCCCACATCACATCGGGGCGCTGACCCACCGCCAGCTCCTTGATGTAGGCGATGCTGGCCGTGGTGTTCTTGTTGAGGATCTCGATCTTGATGCCGGGGTTGCCGGCTTCAAAGGCCTTCTTGTAGGCCTCGGTCAGTTCCTTGGGGAACGAGGTCAACACGGAGACCGTGCCTGCCTGTGCGGCGGACCATGCCGTCAGCAGGGAAAGAACCAACACCTTGAGCGCGCGTTGCTGTGCCATGCCTGTCTCCATCGTTGTGTTTGTGATGGAACCAATTTAGCAACAGAACGCGCTCCAGACCAATCATGGTTTCTGATGAGCCGCATAAATCGCGGCGCCGGTCGGGTAAACCCCGAGCCGGCCGCCGTTCAGCCCTTGGCGCGGCGCGCCAGCACTTCAAACGCCGGCAGCGTCTTGCCT
>JAZKHH010000006.1:0-19173 GCA_040385465.1 Pseudomonadota bacterium
TGCACGCCCACCACCGCGCCGACCATGTTGCGGTTGACGTAGACGTTGCCGACCCGCGCCGCCCGCGCCCAGCGCTGGGCACGGCCGTCGATGCGGGTGTGCAAGCCCAACGTCAGGCCGTGGCCTAGGGCGTTGATCTGGGCGATCACCGCCAGCCCGTCGTCGCTGTCGGGCGCGTCGCCGCCCCAGCGCACCACCTGCAGCACCGGCCCGAAAATCTCCTCGCGCACCTCGTCGATGCGGCCGACTTCGAAGGCGATCGGCGGCACCAGCCACGCCGTCTGCGCACAGCGGGTGTCGCGCTCATCGGCCGGGTGGCCCTCGGCGATGAGCACCGCCTGCCGGCGCAGGCGGGCGATGTGAGCGCGCACTGTTTCGCTGGCTTCGGCATCGATCAACGGCCCCACGTCGGTGTCGAAGGCGCGGGCGTCGCCCAGGCGCAAGGCGTGCAGGGCGCCGCGCAGCATGTCGATCACGGTGTCGGCGATGGCGCTGTGCACGCACAGCAGGCGCAAGGCCGAGCAGCGTTGGCCGGCGGAGCGGAAGGCGCTGTGCATCACCGCGTCGACCACCTGCTCGGGCAAGGCGGTGCTGTCGACCAGCATGGCGTTGACGCCGCCGGTTTCGGCAATCAGCGGCACCAGCGGTCCGTCTTTCAACGCCAGCTGGTGCTGGATCAGGCGCGCCACGGCAGTCGACCCGGTGAAGCACACGCCGGCGGTGTGGCGGTCGGCCACCAGGCCGGCGCCGATCTCGTCGCCCGCGCCATGGAACAAGTGCAGCACGGCGTTCGGCACCCCGGCCTGGTGCAGCAAGGCCACCGCCTGCGCCGCCACCCGGGGGGTCTGCTCCGCCGGCTTGGCGGCCACGCTGTTGCCGCACACCAGGGCCGCGGCCACCTGGCCCATGAAGATGGCCAGCGGGAAATTCCACGGGCTGATGCAAACGAACACGCCGCGCCCGCGCAGGCGCAGTTCGTTGTGTTCTCCCACCGGCCCGGGCAGGGGCAGCGTTGCCAGGGTCTGTTCGGCCTGCTGCGCGTAGTAGCGCAAAAAGTCGACAGCCTCGCGCACCTCGGCCACGGCGTCGCCCCAGGTCTTGTGCGCTTCGGTCACCAGCAACGCAGCGAACGCCGGCAGGCGGGCTTCCAGCGTGTCGCCGGCCCGGCGCAGCACGGCGGCGCGCTCGGTCACCGGCGTGTCGTCCCAGGCGGTGTGGGCGGCGTGCAGGGCCGGCAGGCCGTCGGCGATGTCGTCCGGTGTGCTCCACGGCACGCTGGGCGCCAGGCGCTCGGACTCGGCGTGCAGCGCCTGCAACGCCCGGCGCAGGCGCTGGCGGTCTTCGACCGCGGCCAGGTCCAGGCCCAGGGCGTTGGGCCGTTGCGCGCCGTAGAGTGCGCGCGGCAAGGGCAAAGCGCTGGTCGGGCTCACCCGCAGGGGCGATGACAACAGGGTCGGCAGGTCGACCTGGGCGTCGGTGAGCTGGTGCACGAACGAGGCGTTGGCGCCGTTCTCCAGCAGCCGCCGCACCAGGTAGGCCAGCAGGTCGCGGTAGGGCCCCACGGGGGCGTACACCCGCACGGGCACACGGCCGCGCAGGGCGGGGTCGTTCATCACCTCGCGGTACACGCCTTCGCCCATGCCGTGCAGGCGCTGCATCTCGAAGAGCGCGTCGTGTTGGCGCGCCAGCTGCCACACCGCGGCGATGGTGCCGACGTTGTGGGTGGCGAACTGCGGGTACAGGCGCGGCGCGTGGCCCAGCAAGGCCTGGGCGCAGGCCAGGTACGACAGGTCGGTGTGGTGCTTGTGGGTGAAGACCGGGTAGCCAGGCAGGCCGAGCTCCTGGGCGCGCTTGATCTCGCCGTCCCAGTAGGCGCCTTTGACCAGGCGCACCATGCAGCGCAGCTGGTGCGCCTGCGCGATGCGCGCCACCTCGTGCACCGTGGCCACGGCCCGGGTCTGGTAGGCCTGCACCGCGAGGCCAAAACCGCCCCACGCCGGCGCATGCCGGGCCACCCGCTGGCACAGCGCCTCGAACACGTCGAGCGAGAGCTCCAGGCGCTCGCTCTCCTCGGCATCGAGGGTGAGGTTGATGTTGGCCTGCGCCGCCGCCTCGACCAGGTTCCACAGCCGCGGCACCAGGTGGTCGAGCACCTGCTGGCGGTGCGATTCCTCGTAGCGCGGGTGCAGGGCGCTGAGCTTGATCGACACGCCGTGCGCCGTCTCGGGCGACTCGGCGGGCGCGCCGCCTTGGGCCTGCTGCAGCGCTCGCACCGCGCCCAGGTAGGCGCCAAGGTAGCGCTGGGCGTCGGCCTCGGTGCGCGCGCCTTCGCCGAGCATGTCGAAGCTGTGGCGCAGCAGCGGCTCGGCCGCGCGCGACTGGGCCGCCGCTTTGAGCGCGGCCTGGATGTCCTGGCCCAGCACGAACTGGCCGCCGAGCAGGCTCACGCCACGCACCAGCGCCGCCACCACCGTGGGCGCGCCCAGGCGCTGCCACAGGCGCGGCGGCTCGTCGCCCGGCTCGGTCGGCAGGAACTTTTTCGACAACGCCAGCGCCTGCGCCGACAAGCGCCCGAAGGCCTGCGCGGCCAGCGACTCGCTGGCACTGGTGCGCGGCGCGTCGCTGTCGAAGGCGGCGCGGCCCAGCTGGTCGGCGGTCAGGGCCAAGGCGGTGCGGCTGTCGGGCACTCGCAGCAGGGCCTCGGCCAACCGCATCAGGGCCAGGCCCTCGGCGCTGGACAACGGGTACTCGTGCAACAGCGATTCCAAGGCCCAGAACGGCGCCGGCTGGTCGCGCACGGCCTGCACCCAGGGGCTGCCCTGGGCGACCACGGCCGACCAGTCGAGCACCTCGCTCACAGGCGCCAGCAGGGCGTTGGCGACCTCGTGCTCGGGCCGGTGGGGCGAAGGCAGGCGGGGGGTGTCCGGAGCTGGGGGCATGGGGCTCTCACAGAAAGGGCCAAGACAGCAACAGCAACGAGGGTCTGGCTTGCATCATCCCGGATCGGGCCCTTGCGGTCCAGCGTCGCGGCACAGGCCCTGCCCCACGCAGGTCTGCCCGCCTGTCTTGGCGGGGGGAGCCGGCCAAAAAAAAAGCGCCTCAACACCGAAGTGCTGAGGCGCTGGGTGCCGGGGTTCGCGCAGGGCGATCCGGCTTACCCATCAGGAACGGTCAGTCAACTCATGGCTTGGCCGGCGCCACCGGCTCGTCCATGCCGCGCATCGGGTCGTCCGCGGCGCCGTTGTCTTGCATTTGCTCGAAGACCTGGTCGGCATCGACCTTGACACCCTCATCGCCACCCCGCGAAACCAAGCCTGGGAAGGCGATCAACAGGCCCACCATGGTCAGCTGGATGATCACGAAGGGGATCGAGCCGTTGTAGATCTGGCCGGTGGTGACGCGGGCCACTTTCTTGTTGGTCAGCTTGTCGATGTAGTCGCTGAGCGGGGCCACGCTGCGCAGGTAGAACAGCGCGAAGCCGAACGGCGGGTGCATGAACGAGGTCTGCATGTTGACCGCGAGCAGCACACCGAACCACACCGGGTCGATGCCAAGCTTGATCGCCACCGGGCCGAGCAGCGGCACGATGATGAACGACAGCTCGAAAAAGTCCAGGAAAAAGGCCAGCACGAAGATCAGGATGTTGACCACGATCAGGAAGCCCAGCTGGCCGCCTGGCAGGCCGGTCAGCAGGCCTTCGACCCAGTGGTGCCCGCCCACGCCGGTGAAGGCCAGGCTGAAACAGGTGGAGCCGATCAGGATGAACATGACGAAGCACGACAGTTTCAGCGTGCTGTCCAGGGCCTGGCGCATCAGTTTCAGGTCGATGCGGCCGCGTGCCATGGCCATGGCCAAGGCGCCCACGGCCCCCATGGCGCCACCGGCGGTCGGCGTGGCAATGCCCAGGAAAATGGTGCCCAACACCAGGAAGATCAGGCCCAGCGGCGGGATCAGCACGAAGGTCACCCGTTCGGCCATGCGCGACAGCAGGTTCAGCTTGAAGGTCTTGTTGATCACCGACAAGATGAAGGCCACGCCCACGCCCACGCACATCGACACCACGATTTTCTCGTCCAGTGCGGTGCCTTCAGGGCGGGTTTTGGCGAAAGCGACCGCGATGCCGACCGACAGCACCGCCAAGAAGCCCAGCGACATCAGGCCAGAGGTGCCATCGGGTTCGCGGATGGTGCGTGCTTCTTTCGGCAAGGCCGGCACCCAGCTGGGCTTGAAGACGCTGATCATGAGCACGTAGCCCACATACAAGCCGGTCAGCATGAAGCCCGGAATGAAGGCGCCTTTGTACAGGTCACC
Organism: Pseudomonadota bacterium; assembly: GCA_040385465.1. Taxonomy (GTDB): domain Bacteria; phylum Pseudomonadota; class Gammaproteobacteria; order Burkholderiales; family Burkholderiaceae_C; genus CANHBY01. The sequence continues at coordinate 4,312 of JAZKHH010000006.1, forward strand.
CACGCTCTGGCCCAACTGGTCGGCCATGATGATCAGCACCAGCGACGGCGGGATGATCTGGGCCAAGGTGCCCGACGCGGCAATCACGCCCGACGCCAGGCGGCGGTCATAGCCGTAGCGCAGCATGATGGGCAGCGAGATCAAGCCCATCGAGATCACCGAAGCGGCTACCACGCCGGTTGTGGCCGCCAGCATGGCGCCCACCAGAATCACCGCGTAGGCCAGGCCGCCACGGATCGGGCCGAACAACTGGCCGATGGTGTCGAGCAAGTCTTCGGCCATGCCGGAGCGTTCCAATATCAGCCCCATGAGGGTGAAGAAGGGAATCGCCAGCAAGGTGTCGTTTTGAATGATGCCGTAGATCCGCAACGGCAACGCTTGAAACAACGCGGGGGGCAGCAAGCCCAATTCGATACCGACAAAACCAAAGAACAAGCCGCAGGCGGCCAGGGAAAAGGCCACCGGGTAACCCAGCAGCAAGAACAGAATCAGGCAGCCGAACATGATCGGCGCCAAATTGTGCGAGATGAACTCAATCATTTTTTCACTCCAGAAGCCAAGACCGCGGCCGCCTGGGCCTCCCGCGCAGCCACTTCCTTGTTCAACAGGAATTCGGCCAGCTCCTCTTCGGCGGATTTGCCTTGGGGCTTTTGCGAGGGGTCGGGAATCATCCCGGCCAGGAAAGCAAAACGTTTGATCAGCTCGGAGATGCCTTGCAGGCCCAGCAGGGCAAAGCCCAGCGGCACCAGGGCATACACCGGCCAGCGAATCAGGCCGCCGGCGTTGCCCGACATTTCACCGGAGATGAAAGCGGTTTTCATGGGCCACCAGCTGAGGTAGGTCACCAGAATCACAAAAGGCAGCAGGAAAACGCAGATGCCGAAAATGTCGATCCAAATTTGCGTGCGCTTGGAAAACCGGCCCGACACCACGTCGATCTTCACGTGTTCCTGGTTCAGCAGGGTGTAGCCGGCGCCCAGCAGGAACACCGCCGCAAAGAAATACCACTGAATCTCGATGAACGAATTGGCGCCTAGGTGCAGCTTGTCCAGGGTGTTCAAAAAGAACGCCGTGTTGCCCAGAAACTTCAACACCGCGGCGTTCAAGGCGCAAATGATCACCGCACCGAGCACCAGCCAGGCGACGGTCTTGCCGATGAAGCGCGTGAGCGAATCAATCAGCTGTGAGATGGATAGTAGGAAAGACACGTGAGTTCTCCAAATGAACGGGTTGGGCCGCAACCGCCGACCAAGCAATATCTTTCACACAGGGCAAATTCACCCCAAACGCCGGAGTCTAGGAGGCGCTTGGGTGACCAACCATGGGTATTTGCTCGGGTAGAAAGAAGTCGCTTGAACGACCTCGGCGCAGAGCGCACTGCCAGCGAAGCCAGAACAATCTCAACTGCGGATCAGACCGTGTTTTGCCATCCACAGCAAAGGGTTTAACCGCTACGTGTTACCACGCAAGCGTGTTAACAGGTGTTGCAGAGGTGCTCGCGGACGGTCAAAGCACGGGTGCGCGGGCCCCAAAAATCGCCGAACCCACCCGCACCAGGGTGGCGCCTTCGGCGATGGCTGCCGACAGGTCGGCGCTCATGCCCATCGACAAGGTGTCCAGTGCCAGGCCGTGGGCCGTCAAGTGCGACAGCAGCTCGCGCAGCGCCCGGTGCGGTGCGCGCTGCGCCACCGGGTCGGCCGCCGGCTCGGGGATGGCCATCAGGCCGCGCAGCTGCAGGCGCTGGCGCGGCAGTGCGTCGATCTGCTGCGCCAAGGCCAGGGCATCGGCGGGTGCCACGCCGTGCTTGCTGGCCTGCTGGCTGATGTTGACCTGCAGGCAGACCTGCAGCGGTGGCAGGTGGGCGGGGCGCTGGTCTGCCAGGCGCTCGGCGATCTTCAGCCGGTCGACGGTGTGCACCCAGTCGAAGTGTTCGGCCACCGAACGGGTCTTGTTGCTTTGCAGCGGGCCGATCAGGTGCCAGATGAGCTCGGCGCGCAGATCGGCCAGCGCGGCGATCTTGTCCAAGCCTTCTTGCACATAGTTTTCGCCGAATTCACGCTCGCCGGCCGCCACCGCTTCACGCACTGCATCGGCCGGGTGGGTCTTGCTCACCACCAACAGCGTGACGCTTTGCGCAGGCCGACCCGCAGCGGAGCAAGCGGCCACCCGCTGGGCGTGCACCTGTTGTATGTTCGAAGCGATCGTCGCCATAATGCACCGCAGTATGTCGCAGTAGGCCGCGCCTGGAACCGTGTACTGGCTTCAGGGGTGTTCGATCAAGCCCGGGTCTTGTTGTTGTTTGTTGTGGTCAACGCAGCACCTCACCACCGTCTGAAGAGCACCCCCACCGACATGGACATCACCCAACTGCTGGCGTTTTCGGTCAAGAACAAAGCTTCGGACTTGCACCTGTCGGCCGGCTTGCCGCCGATGATCCGGGTGCACGGCGACGTGCGCCGCATCAACGTGGACGCCCTCGAGCACCGCCAGGTGCACGACATGGTCTACGACATCATGAACGACTCGCAGCGCAAGATGTACGAGGAGACGCTCGAGTGCGACTTCTCCTTCGAGATCCAGGGCCTGGCGCGCTTCCGCGTCAACGCCTTCAATCAGAACCGCGGCTCTGCCGCTGTGTTCCGGACCATTCCCTCGAAGATCCTGACGCTGGAGCAGCTCAACACCCCCAAGATCTTCGCCGAGCTGGCCTTGAGGCCGCGCGGCCTGGTGCTGGTGACGGGGCCCACCGGCTCGGGCAAGTCGACCACCCTGGCCGCCATGGTCAACCACCTCAACGAAAGCGAATACGGCCACGTGCTCACGGTGGAAGACCCGATCGAGTTCGTGCACGAATCGAAGAAGTGCCTGATCAACCAGCGCGAGGTCGGCCCGCACACCTTGAGTTTTGCCAACGCCCTGCGCTCCGCGCTGCGCGAAGACCCGGATGCCGTGCTCGTGGGCGAGCTGCGCGACCTGGAAACCATCCGCCTGGCGCTGACCGCCGCGGAGACTGGCCACCTGGTGTTCGGCACGCTGCACACCTCGAGCGCGGCGAAAACCATCGACCGGGTGATCGACGTGTTCCCGGCGGCCGAAAAGGAAATGGTGCGCTCGATGCTGTCGGAGTCGCTGATCGGCGTGATCTCGCAGACGCTGTGCAAGCTCAAGGACGGCAGCGGCCGGGTGGCCGCGCACGAAATCATGCTGGGCACCGCGGCCATCCGCAACCTGATCCGCGAAAACAAGGTGGCGCAGATGTACTCCTCGATCCAGACCAGCAACAACGTCGGCATGCAGACCTTGGACCAAAACTTGGCCGACCTGGTGCGCCGCAACGTGGTCTCGCCGTCCGAAGCCCGCACGAAGGCCAAGTTCCCCGAAAACTTCCCCGGCTGAACGGGCCGCGGCCGGCCTCTGCTTCACCCCCTTTTTCTTCTTCCTCTTTCATTGCCCGAACTTAGAAAGGCGCCCCCCTCATGGAACGCGATCAGGCCTCCAAGTTCGTCAACGACCTGCTGCGCCTGATGGTGTCGCGGGGTGGCTCCGACCTGTTTTTGACCGCCGACTTCCCGCCTGCCATCAAGGTCGACGGCAAGATGACCAAGGTCTCGCCACAGCCGCTCAGCGGCCAGCACACCATGGCGTTGGCGCGCTCGGTGATGAACGACAAGCAGTCGGCCGAGTTCGAGCGCACCAAGGAGTGCAACTTCGCCATCTCGCCGCAAGGCATCGGGCGCTTTCGCGTCAACGCCTTCGTGCAGCAGGGCCACATCGGCCTGGTGATGCGGACCATCCCGCAGACCCTGCCGACCATCGACACCTTGAACCTGCCGCAGATCTTGAAAGAGGTCTCGATGACCAAGCGCGGGCTGGTGATCTTCGTGGGCGCCACCGGCTCCGGCAAAAGCACCTCGCTGGCCGCGATGGTCGACCACCGCAACGAGAACTCCTACGGCCACATCATCACCATCGAAGACCCGGTGGAGTACGTGCACCCGCACAAGAACTGCATCATCACCCAGCGCGAGGTCGGCATCGACACCGAGGGTTGGGAGCACGCGCTGAAGAACACGCTGCGCCAGGCCCCGGATGTGATTTTGATGGGCGAGATCCGCGACCGCGAGACCATGGAACACGCCGTGGCGTTCTCCGAGACCGGCCACCTGTGCATGGCCACCTTGCACGCCAACAGCGCCAACCAGGCGCTGGACCGCATCATCAACTTCTTCCCCGAAGAGCGGCGCACGCAGCTCTTGATGGACCTCTCGCTCAACCTGCGTGCGCTGGTGTCGCAGCGCCTGCTGCCGCGCCAGGAAGGCAAGGGCCGTGCGGCGGCCGTGGAGATCCTGCTCAACACGCCGCTGATCTCGGACCTGATCTTCAAGGGCGATGTGAGCGAGATCAAGGAGATCATGAAACGCTCGCGCGAGCTCGGCATGCAGACCTTCGACCAAAGCCTGTTCGACCTCTACGAGGGCCATGCCGTCACCTACGAAGACGTGCTGCGCAACGCCGACTCGGTCAACGACCTGCGGCTGCAGATCAAGCTGCACAGCCAGCGCGCGCGCGGCAGCGATTTGTCGGCCGGCACGGAGCACATGACCATCGTCTGAGCGCACCCGCGTCACGACGGTCGGGAAAAAGCGGTCTAATGAAGGCCGCTTTTTTCATTGGGAGACCGACGCATGACCACCGCCGACAAAACGCCCGCCACGACCCCCCTGCGCGTGGCCTTCCTGGGTTTGGGCGTGATGGGCTACCCGATGGCCGGGCACCTGGCACGCACCGGCCACGCGGTGACCGTCTACAACCGCACCCCCGCCAAGGCCGAGGCCTGGGTGGCCGAACACGGTGGTCACCATGAGGCCACGCCGGGTGCTGCCAGCGCCCGCGCGGCGATGGTGTTTTCCTGCGTGGGCAACGACGACGATCTGCGCAGCCTCACCCTCGGTGCGGCCAACGCGGAAGGCCGGCGCAGTGGCGGCGCCTTCGAGCGCCTGCAGCCCGGCGCCATCTGGGTCGACCACACCACCACCTCGGCCGAGGTGGCCCGCGAGCTCGACATCGCGGCGCGCAGCCGGGGCTGTTTCTTCATCGATGCGCCCGTCTCGGGCGGCAACCTCGGTGCCATCAACGGCGTGCTCACCGTGCTGTGCGGTGGTGAGGCGCAGGCGGTGGAGCGGGTGCGGCCGGTGCTGGCCGCTTATGCCAAGGCGGTGACTCATTTCGGCCCGGCCGGCTCGGGCCAGCTGGCCAAGATGGTCAACCAGGTGTGCATTGCCGGCGCCTTGCAGGCCTTGTCCGAGGCGGTGGCCTTTGGGCAAAAGGCGGGGCTCGACATGGAGGCGGTGTTGGCGGCTTTGGCGCAGGGCGCGGCCCAAAGCTGGCAGATGCAAAACCGCGGGCCCACCATGGTGCAAGACAAGTTCGACTTCGGCTTCGCCGTCGACTGGATGCGCAAAGACTTGCGGCTGGTGCTCGAAGAGGCCGAACGCCACGGCGCCCGCCTGCCAGTGACGGCCCTGGTGAACCAGTTTTACGGCGACCTCAGCGCCAGCGGCGGCGGCCGGCTGGACACCTCCAGCCTGATCAAGCGCCTGCGCTGACCAGGGTGAAGCAACGACAACGACAACGGCGCCTGCCGCTGTCGGTCGCACCCCGGTGGCTCAACCCGGTGCGGGCGCGGTGCCCGGGGCGCGGCCCGGTTGCATCTCGATCAGCTCGGCGTCGGTGACGATCTCGAACACCCGCACCACCTTTTGCACACCGCTGATGCTGCGGGTGAGGGCGGCCGCGCGGTTGGCTTCGCGCTCGGTGACCCGGCCCATCAGGTAGACCACTCCGCGGTTGCTGACCACCTTGAAGGCAGAGACCTGCAGGTCCTTGGCATCGAACAGGGTGGCCTTGACCTTGCTGGTCAGCACCGAGTCGTTGAAGCCGCTGGTGAAATTGACCCCTTGCGCGCTCAGCTCGTTGACCACCGAGCGCACGTTCGGGATGCGCGACACCGCCTGCTCGACGGCCGCCTTGTCGGCCTCGCTCGGGGCATTGCCCACCAGCAGCACGACCCGGTTGTAGCTGACCGCCGAGACGCCTTCGCGCTCGCCCATGACGTCGCGCACGCGGGCACCGGCCTTGAGCTCGATGGTCTGGTCCTCGACCTGGGTGCCGGGGGTGCGGCGGTCCGAGGCCACCACCATCGAGCCGCCCATCACGCCGCCCAGGATCAGGGGCGCGCAACCGGTCATCAGGCCACTCGCGCCGAGCACCAGCGCCAGCGCAACGGGCCGCCAGCGCCACGAGGCGGCGGTGGGTGTGGAACGGCAGGGTACGGCAAGGGGGGCGTGAAGGTGGGTCATGGGTTGTCCTGTTCTCCCAGCAGTTGAAGGTCCACCGCGTCGCACAGGCTGTGCAAAATCAACCACTGCACCTCATGGATGCGCGCCTTGCGCTCATGGGGCACGGTGATGTGGACGTCGGTTTCGGCGAGCTTGTCTTTGAGCACCGTGTTGCGGCCGGTGATGACCACCACGGTCATGTCCTTGGCATGGGCGTTGGCGATGACGGGCAGCAGCAGGCCAAGGGCGGCGTCGCCGGTGGCCAGCGCCAGCAACACGTCGCCCGGGTGGGCCAAGGTTTCCATCTGGCGCATCCACAGGTCGCCGCCGTCGGTGCGCAGGGCCAGCGCCGCCAGCCCGGGGCGGTCACGCTCGAAGCGCCCCAGCAGCTTGGTGGCCAAGTGGTGGGCGTGCAGCGCGCAGTCGTCTTCGCCGAAGCTCAGCACCTTGCCCCCGGCGGTGATGCTGCCGACCAGGGCGTGCACCGCGTCGGCCATCGGTTTGGCCAGGGCTTCGGCGCAGGCGTAGGTCAGGTCGGCACTGTCGAAGAACTGTTGCTGCAGGCGTTGTTCAAGCATGGACATGGATGATAAGACAGCGCATCCGCAAGGCGGTTCCTTGCGCAGGCAGGGGGCTCGAGTGTCGCTCAGCCCTGCGGTGAGGGGGCAGAAAAAACTTCAGGAGGGTGTGCACTCGAAGGCGGCCACCAGCCAGGTCAGCGCCTCGCCCTCTAGCGTGACCACGTCAAAGCGGCAAGGCGGCGGGGAGCGGAACCTGGACAGGTACTGCTGCGCCGTGCGCCACAGGTGCTGCTGCTTGCGCAGGCCGATGCTGGCGGCCGCGCCGCCATGCGCGGCGTGGCGGCGCTGGCGCACTTCGACGAACACCAGGGTGCCATCGACAGCCCGCAGAATCAGGTCGATCTCACCGCCGTGCGCGCTGGGGCCCCGGGCGAGCCGATAATTGCGCTCCACCAGTCGCAATCCGTGGCGTTGCAAATGCTGCAGTGCCCGCGCCTCGCCCTCATCGCCCAGCTGCTTCGTCGTGACCACCCCCACCGCTCCCTTGACCTTGTTGCAAACCGCCGCCGCCGTGGCCGGCGCGCAGGAGTATCCCGCCTCGGCGTTGTATGTGGTCGCCACGCCCATCGGCAATCTGGCCGATCTCAGCCTGAGGGCGGTGCAGGTGCTGTCGCGCGTGGACGCCGTGGCCTGCGAAGACACCCGCCACAGCGGCCAGTTGCTGCGGCACTTGGGCCTGGACAAGCCCTTGCTGGCATTGCACGAACACAACGAACGCGAAGCCGCCCAGGACGTTGTGGCGCGCCTGTCGCGTGGCGAACGCGTGGCTTACGTCAGCGACGCCGGCACCCCGGCCATCAGTGACCCGGGCGCGCGCCTGGTGGCCGCGGCGCGGGCAGCGGGGTTTCGCTGCGTGCCCTTGCCCGGCCCCAGCAGCGTGGTCACCGCCCTGAGCGTGGCCGGCGTGGAAGCGCCGGGTGGCTTTCATTTCATCGGCTTCTTGCCGGCCGCTGCGCGGGAACGCGAGCGGGTGCTGTCGGCCTGCGCGCAGCAGGCCGACACCCAGGTGCTGTTCGAAGCACCGCACCGCATCGAGGCCCTGTGTGCCAGCTTGGCCGCGCTGTGCCCCGAGCGGGTGGTGAGCCTGTGCCGGGAGTTGACCAAGCAATTTGAGTCTGTTCACACCTTGCCGGCCGGCGAGGCACCCGCCTGGCTGGCCGCCCAGCCGCAGCGCAGCCGCGGTGAATTCGTGGTGGTGCTGCACGGCCTGGCGGCGCCCAAGGCCAGCGTGGAGATCGATCCCGCGCACGAACGCTGCCTGAGCACCTTGATGCGCGAGCTGCCGCTCAAGCAAGCGGTGGCCCTGGCCACTGAAATCACCGGCGCCTCACGCAACCTGCTGTATGCGCGGGCGCTGGAGCTCAAGGCCGGCGCCGACGACCTGTAAAGGCGGACCTCGATGGCAGGCTGCCCTTGGCTGCTCCGGCCAGGGCTGGTCGGTCACCGCCTTGCCCCTCGTGCATCACTTGGGTCGCGGCGGCCTCGGCTTGTCAAGTTCGACCTGCAACTCGCCTCTGCGCAGCGCTGCGGTCACGCGCGCGACGCAATGCGCGACCTGGCGGGTTTCCTCTTGCACGACAAGGTCCGCGTCGAGCGTGTCATGGCTGGTCGCATAGGGCTCGAAGTAGCCGATGTAGCGGTCGAGGCGCGCTTGGGCGCCGGCGTCGACCAGACCCATCCAGTCCAGCCAATCCGACAACGCTCGGCGCGATCCTTCGATGCCCGCCACATCGCCATGCACCACGAGACCGTACACCCGCCCATCCAGGTGCTTGGGATAGTGCCAGCCCGCGAGTTCGAGCGCCTTGGCTTCTTCCGGCTTTTTGCCGTGCGTCGACGTGGGATCGGGGTTGCCGCCGTCGGCGCAGACCAGGCGGTCGATCATGAGCTTGAGCGGGCTTGAGGTGCTGTACCAATGCGTCGGGGTGACCATGACAATGGCGTGCGCGCTGACCCAGCGGGCATAGATGTCGTTCATCCAGTCGCCCACCTGGTTCAGCGAGTGGTTCGGATAGCAGCTGCACGGCCAGTGGCACAGTGGCATCGCGGTCGAGACACAGGCCTTGCAGGGGTGGATCTTCCTGCCGTACTCAGAGGTGAGCAAGCTCAGATCGAGGAAGTCGACGTCGATGCGCTCGCTTTCAAACACTTCCTTCACCAGACCGGCAAGTCGGAACGTTTTGGACATCTCGCCGGGACAGGTGCCGTCGTTGCGCGGAGAACCGCAGATGACGAGCGCACGCGTGGGCGTGCTGCGGTCCGCCCAGACCGCCTGTGCCTGGTCGATTCGGGCCCGTGCCTCGATCCACTCGACGGCGAGCTCATAGTCCGGGTTGGCATAACCGGGACCGGCCTTGCGGGTAACAGGCGCCTTTCGGCCCGCGGAATAGTTGTGCCAAGCAATGGTCTCGATTCGGTCGAGCGAGGCCGTTTCTGCCTGGAAAGTGGGATCGGCAAACGATTCGCGGAACCTGCGACCGAACTCTTCCCGCTCCAGATGTCCGGGCGCTTGGCCTTTCCGCACGTTCGTCATCGCTTGTCCAATCAATGGTTTTTCAGGGGACTGGCCGGCCGCCGTGCGAGAGGTCAAGGTGCCCCACCTTTGCCCAGTACCGCCTGCTTGCTGCACACTCACTGACAAGCGACAGACGTCGAACGTAATGCGAAAGCTTTGAATGCGGTGTAGGAGGCCATCTTGACCCGCAGCCAATAAAGAAAAGGGTGGGGCGTGGGTCGACAAACGCTTCAGCGAGTCGGCGTGCAAGCCGCGCTCTGACAGCGTCCCCGGGACGCCGCAGTGGGCGCTCCGGGGTTTGTGTTCGCTCAATAGCCCTGCCAGTCGTGGCGCTCATGGCGGATGTGCCGGCCAGCGCGGTCCTGCATGCGCTCCAGGCGTTCACGCTCGTAAGGGCTGATCCAGCCATCGGCGCGCGCCTGGCGGGCTTCATGGCGGATGCGGGCTTGCTGGCGCTCCAAGCGGTAGGCCTCATGGGGCGTCAGTTGGCGGGTGGCGACGCCGTGCCGAATGCTGCGGTCCTGGTGCCGCGAGCGTTCCCACACGCTGGAGCCATCGCGGTCTGCGTGGCCTTGACCATGGCTGTAGCCGGGGTGCGCGCCGTTCGGGTGACCGTGCTGGCCAGGGTAGGCCAGGGCGCTTGCGCAGCTCAAAGAAACAGCCACACCGACCAACAGGGTTTTCAGGGAGTTCATGCTAGATCCTTTTCTGGGGTTGGAACCATCGCCTTCAGCGGTGACTGCCGAGGCCCTTCCACAACGCCTGCTGGCGCCCGCTTGCCGACCCCGGGGTCGGTAAAGAAGTGTCAAGAAAATCCCGCCCTGTGTGACAACCCGGCTCCTACAATGCCTCTTCCTATCGGAGACTGACCCATGATTTCCCGTGAGCCCACGATTGAACGGCTGGCCATTGCCCGCTCCCTGCTGCTGGAGCCTTTCGGCTTGACCGAGGCCCACCTGTCGCAAGCGCTGCAAACGATGGCCTCGCACCGCATCGACGACGCCGACCTGTACTTCCAGTACACCCGCAGCGAAGGCTGGAGCCTGGAAGAGGGCATGGTCAAAAGCGGCAGCTTCGGCATCGACCAGGGCGTGGGCGTGCGCGCCATCGCTGGCGAGAAAACCGCCTTTGCCTACTCCGACGACATTTCCGAAGCCGCCCTGATGGACGCCGCGCGCACCGTGCGCACCATCGCCGCGGCCGGGCAGAGCAAGCGGGTGAAGATCGGTGCCACCCACGTCGCCGGCAGCCGCGTGCTGTACGCCCCGACCGACCCGATCGCCACGCTCGACAGCACCCAGAAGGTGGCGTTGCTGGAGCGGGTCGAAAAGCTCGCCCGCTCGAAAGACCCGCGCATCAAGCAAGTGATGGCCGGCCTGGCGGGTGAGTACGACGTGGTGCTGGTGGCCCGTGCCGACGGCACCCTGGCGGCCGACGTGCGCCCGCTGGTGCGTTTGAGCGTGACGGTGATCGCTGAGCAGCAGGTGGCGGGCGAGACGCGCCGCGAAACCGGCACCGGTGGCGGTGGCGGGCGGTTCGGCTTCGCTTACTTCTCCGACGAGATCATCGAAGAGTATGTGCAGTCGGCGGTCACCGCTGCCCTGACCAACCTCGATTCGCGCCCGGCCAAGGCCGGCGAGATGACCGTGGTGCTGGGCCCAGGCTGGCCGGGCGTGCTGCTGCACGAGGCCATCGGCCACGGGCTGGAGGGCGACTTCAACCGCAAGGGCTCGAGCGCGTTCTGTGGCCGCATCGGCCAGCGCGTGGCCTCCAAGGGCGTCACCGTGCTGGACGACGGCACGCTGCCCGACCGCCGCGGCTCGCTCAACATCGACGACGAAGGCAACGCCAGCCAGGCCAACGTGCTGATCGAAGACGGCATCCTGAAGGGCTACATCCAGGACAGCATGAACGCGCGCCTGTCTGGCGTGGCCCCCACCGGCAACGGCCGGCGCGAGAGCTACGCCGCGGTGCCCATGCCGCGCATGACCAACACCTACATGCTCGGCGGCCAGCACGCGCCGGAGGAAATCATCGGCAGCATCCAGCGCGGCATCTACGCCACCAACTTCGGCGGCGGCCAGGTCGACATCACCAGCGGCAAGTTCGTGTTCTCCGCCAGCGAGGCCTTCTGGGTTGAAAACGGCAAGATCCAGTACCCCGTCAAGGGTGCGACCATCATCGGCAACGGCCCCGACGCGCTGACCTGCGTCAGCATGATCGGCAACGACATGCGGCTGGACACCGGCGTGGGCGTGTGCGGCAAGGAAGGCCAGAGCGTGCCGGTGGGCGTGGGCCAGCCGACCCTGCGCATCGACCGCATGACCGTGGGCGGCACTGCCTGAGTCCATGACACTCTCTGGCGCAGCCCCGGACGCAGTTCACACGGCGCAGCCTGGTGTGACGGCGGCAGGCCAGGCCCCGGCCGTGCTACATTGCCGCATGGGCTGCGCTTGTCTTTCCGCTTCGTTTGCGTACTTTTGGTTTTCTCACCGCTTTGGCGGCGAGAGGTGACGTGACGCAAGCCAGCAATCAACGCCCACCCCCTCTCCAACCGCCTGGTCTCCCTGGCGGTTTTTTTATGTCCGTTTCCGTTTGATCCCTTTTCAAGTCCGTCTCACCAGGAGCTCTTTGCCATGCCTCACACAAGCCCTCACGCCAGCGCCGGTTGGCATGCCAGCAGCGAGAAAACCAGCCGAACCGACGACGAAAGGATCGAGAACGTGACACCGCTGCCGCCCCCTGAGCACTTGATCCGGTTCTTCCCGATCAGTGGCACGCCGATCGAGACCCTGGTGGCCGACACCCGCCGCGGCATCCGCCAGATCATGTCGGGCCAGGACGACCGGCTGCTGGTGATCATGGGCCCGTGTTCGATCCACGACCCGGCCGCCGCCCTGGAATACGCCCACAAGCTCAAGGCGGAGCGCGAGCGCCACAAGGACACGCTGGAAATCGTCATGCGGGTGTACTTCGAAAAGCCCCGCACCACGGTGGGCTGGAAGGGCCTGATCAACGACCCGTACCTGGACGAGAGCTACCGCATCGACGAAGGCCTGCGCATCGGCCGCCAGCTGCTGGTCGACATCAACCGCCTGGGCGTGCCGGCGGGCAGCGAGTTCCTCGACGTGATCTCGCCGCAGTACCTGGGCGACCTGATCGCCTGGGGCGCGATCGGTGCGCGCACCACCGAGAGCCAGGTGCACCGCGAGTTGTCGTCGGGCCTGTCGGCGCCGATCGGCTTCAAGAACGGCACCGATGGCAACATCCGCATCGCCACCGACGCCATCCAGGCAGCGGCCCGGCCGCACCACTTCCTGTCGGTGCACAAGAACGGCCAGGTGGCCATCGTCGAAACCAAGGGCAACCGCGACTGCCACGTGATTTTGCGCGGCGGCAAGGCGCCCAACTACGACGCGGCCCACGTGGAAGCGGCCTGCAAAGACCTGGAAGCGGCCAAGCTGCCGGCCACGTTGATGGTCGACTTTTCACACGCCAACAGCAGCAAGCAGCATGAGAAGCAAGTGGACGTGGCGCGCGACATTGCTGCGCAGCTGAGCGGCGGCAGTCACCGGGTGTTCGGGGTGATGGTGGAGAGTCACCTGAAGGCGGGGGCCCAAAAATTCAGCCCTGGCAAGGACGACCCGTCCAAGTTGGCCTATGGCCAAAGCATCACCGATGCTTGCCTGGGCTGGGACCACTCGCTGGAGGTGCTGGAGGTGCTGAGTGGCGCGGTGCAGGCACGGCGTGCACTGGCGCCTGCTGCGTCAACGACGCTGAACTGAGCTTCAGCGCGCGGCGGCAGCGACGCACCTCGCTGCCGCGCTCCTCACCAAGCTTGGGTGGCGGTGCAACTCACACCAGCGGCTTGCGGTTCACTCGCCGTCGGTCTGGCGCGCCAGCCGCTCGCTTTGCCAGTACACGTCGTCGCCGCCCAGGCCATCGAGGTTGGCGCGGTTGAGCACGCGGGCCAGCACGAACAGCAGGTCGCTGAGGCGGTTGAGGTAGCGCTGCGGGGCCGGGCGCACGCCCTCGTCGGCCCGCGCCAAGGTCACCACCGCCCGCTCTGCGCGTCGGGCAATGGCGCGGCTGACGTGGATCAGCGACGCACTGCGGGTGCCCGCCGGCAAAATGAATTCGGCCAGCGACGGCAGGCGGCTGTTGTGGTCGGCCAAGGCCTGGTCGAGGTGCAGCAAGGCATCGTCCTTCAGCAAGGAAAAACCAGGCACCGCCAACTCGCCGCCGAGGTTGAACAGCTCGTGCTGGATGCGCACCAGCACGGCCCGCACGTCGTCGGGCAGCGGCTCGGCCAGCACCACCCCGAGGGTGGAGTTCAGCTCGTCGACGTCGCCCATGGCGTGCACGCGCAGGTGGTCTTTGGGCACCCGGGTGCCGTCGCCCAGACCGGTGCTGCCGTCGTCACCCGTGCGGGTGGCGATTTGCGTGAGTCGCTGGCCCATGCCGATCAGCCGCCAATGCCGGCCACGGCGCCGAGCACGCCCAGGCCGATGCTCAACACCATGATGCCGATGAGGATGCCGCCGAAGATCTTCACCACTGTGCTGTTGGGAGTGGGTTGGGGGCCGTAGGTGTTGGTGCGCTTGTTGCCGGGCACGATGTACCAGATGAAGATCACCAGCGGCAGCAAGGTCAGCAAGGCGGTCCAGCCGGACCAGCCCATGTCGTGGGAGCGTTGAACGACCTTCATGAAGTAGAACACCATGAAGCCCAGGAACACCGCCGCAAACAGCAAGCCGATCAACGCGGCCGAGCCGCCCAATGCCACCAGCAGCGCCGTGGGGTCGGTGAGGGAGGTTGCCAAGGCGGTGCCGCCCACGGCCATCACAGTCACGATGATCATGACCACGTACAACGCCAAAATGGCTGCGTTGGTGTAGACCAAAAAGCGCAGCCGACCGATGCGTCCGCGTGCTGACAGGGCGGAGGGCTCCTGGAATTCGGTCGTCGAGTGGATCTCTGCCACGTGGGCTCCGGGCGGGCTGTAAGGATTGGCGCTCATGGTGTGCTGCTTTGAAGTGGTGGGTGATGAAGGGAAGAACGGACAAGAAAACGGTTGTCGTGGCGGGCTGGGGTCCGCCACGCAGTCATGGCGCCCTGCAGGCGCGCCGGGAGTGTAGCCGCAGGCGATCGGTGCGCGGAGGTCTCACCCCACTCAGGTTTTTGGACAGCGTGATGCAGGTCTCAGCCATGGCCGTCAGTGGAAGGGGCCAGGGCCCATGTGGCTGACCACCAGCGCCACGAGTGCGGTCAATGACAGGCTGGTGATCGAGAGCGCCAGGAACACGCCCCCCAGCACCTTGAGGACCGGACCGTCGGGCACGGGGCAAGGGCCATGGGCATTGGGTCTGGGGGTGCCGGGCACGATGAACCAGAGGAGCACAGCGAGCGGCAGCAGGGTGAACACGGC
>JAZKHH010000006.1:19273-32137 GCA_040385465.1 Pseudomonadota bacterium
GCGTGGTACCGGTTGACCAAGGCCACCGGCAACTGCGCGGGCTCCACGTCGACCGACAACGCGTCACGGCCGATCACGCGGCGGAAGGCATCGCGGCGGGTCTGGTCGAACCAATGGGCGCTGGCCACGGCCAGGGCGTCGCCGGGCTCGCGCATGTCCTGCTCCAGGGTCTCGCGCAGCACGCGCTCGCGCAGGCTGGCCACCATCACCAAATGGCGCGAGCGCATGAGTTGCAAGGCGGGTTTGAGCTCGGCGGCGTCTTCGTCGCGGAAGTTGGTCAGCACGATCACCAAGGCGCGCTTGTGCTGCACGCGAAGCACTTCCTGCGCGGCCTGCAGGTAGTCGGAGTGGGTGGTGTCGGGTTGGATGTCGTGCAGCCGGGCCATCAAGGCGTTGAGGCTGGCGCCGCCTTTGCGTGGCGCGAAATGGCGCTGCTCGCCAGGCGGGGTGCCGAAGGTCATGGCGCCCACTTCGTCGCCTTCTTTCAGGGCCACGTAGCTCAGCAGCATCAGGGCGTTGAGGGCTTGGTCGAAGTGGCTGCCGTCGGTGCTGTCGGTGCCTTCGTCGGCACGCATGCGCCGGCCGCAGTCGAGCAGGAAGAGCACGCATTGGTCGCGCTCGTCCTGGAACTCGCGCACGATCGGCCGGCCGTGCTTGAACGTGGCCTTCCAGTCGATGTGGCGGATGGCGTCGCCGACCTTGTAATCCGACAGCTGCTTGAAGTCGGTGCCCATGCCGCGCTGCGGATAAGCCTTGATGCCAATCTGGGCCAGGCGGCGGTCGCCGGCCAGCCAGGCGTAGCGGGCGACCGCGGCGAAGTTGGGAAAGACGTTCAAGGTCTGCGGTTCGCCGCGGACATACAGAAACTCGAGGCTGCGCCCGGCGCTGATCACCCGCAACTGCACACCCCCAAAGCGCACCAGCCCGCGCTGGCGCGGGATGATGGTGTAGTGCAAGGTGACGCTGGTGGCGGGCGGCACGCGCACGCGCTGCGGCATGCCGGTGAACTCCAGCGTGGGGTCCATGTCGTCGAAAACCTGCACCTGGTAGGCGGTGCGGCTGTCGTTGTTCAGGGTCAGGGACAAAACCTTCGGCACGCCGATGGCCAGCGCATGGGGCAGCACGCGCGACACTTGCAGCGGCAACGGCTTGCGCTGCTGCCACAGCCAGTCGCCCACCACCCAGAGCCCCGCCACGCACGCCACCCCACCCATCACCCGGACCACCGTGTCCAGCGGCACCCCCCAGACCAGGGCGACGCTGGCCGCCAGGCTCAGCCCGGCCAGCGTCCACACGCTGGCCCGCGTGGGGATGAAAGCGCCGCGCCCGGTGGCCATGGGGGTCACAGGCGGGGAGCGTCGACGCTGTTGAGCGCGGTGAGCAGGGTGTCGTCCACGCTGCGGCCTTCGAGCTGCGCATCGGGCGACAACATGACGCGGTGGCGCAGGGTGGGCAACGCGTGGCGCTTGATGTCGTCGGGGGTGATGAAGTCACGGCCTTGCATCAGGGCACTGGCCCGCGCGCCGCGCACCAGGGCAATGGCGCCCCGGGGACCCGCACCGGCCGACAGCCCAGGCCACTGGCGAGTGGCGCGCACGATGCGCACCGCGTAGTCGGAGACCCGCTCGTCGACGCGGATGAACGCGGCCAGGCGCTGCAGCGACAGCACCACCCGCTCGTCGACCTTGGGGGCCAAGCTCTCGAGAGGGAACTGGTCGCCGGTCTGCAGTTCGGTGGTGCGCCGCACGATGGCGTTTTCTTCCTCGTGCGTCGGGTAGTCGATGTTGATCTTGAACAGGAAGCGGTCGAGCTGCGCCTCGGGCAGCGGGTAGGTGCCTTCGGTGTCGATCGGGTTCTGTGTGGCCATCACCATGAAGGGGCGCGGCAGCGGCAGGGTCTGGCCTTCCAGGGTGACCTGGTACTCCTGCATGACCTCCAGCAACGAGCTCTGCGTTTTCGCCGGCGCGCGGTTGATCTCGTCGGCCAGCAGCAGGTGGGTGAAGACGGGGCCGCGGTGCACGCGCAGCGCGCCGATGCCGGCTTCGGTTTTCTGGGTGGCGTCGAGCACGGTGTGGCCGGTGATGTCGGAGGGCATCAGGTCGGGGGTGAACTGCACCCGCGCATAGCTCAGGCTCATCGACTTGGACAAGGCGCGCGCCAGCAAGGTTTTGCCCAGGCCCGGCACGCCTTCGATCAGCACGTGCCCGCTGGCCACCAGCGCGGTCAGCGCCTGGTCGACGGCCTCGCGTTGGCCCACCACGGCCTTGCCGACTTCGTCGCGCAAAGACTGCAGCAGCTCGGCGGCACGCACCAGGTTTTCAGGTTGGATCTGCATGGTCTTTTCCTTCGGGAGAGGGGGTCTGGCGAGAGAGTGAAGCGGGAGTGGGAGCGGAAGCAGGGCTGGCATCGGTGGCGGCCGGGGCCGGCCGGCCTGGGTGCTCGAGGCCTTGGTTGCGCAGGCGGCGGCGTGCGGTTTCCAGCACCTGGATCAAAGCGCCCAGACCGGTTCGCAAGGCCGCCGGTTCGGGCAGCAGGGCCTGGGCCAACAGGTCTTGCGACAAACCGGTGTGCTGGGACAAAGCCTGCGCGCGTTCGCTCACGGTGAGGCGGGCGTAATGGCGCACCTGGTGCAGCGCGGTGTCGTCGAGCGCCCGCAGGGCCGCGGCGTGCAGGGTCTGCGGCCCGTGCCGCCGCAGGAATTGCGCGTTGCCGTGGAGTTGCTCGCCCATCGAGCGGCGCCGTGGCACGGCGGCTGCCATGCGCGGACCGAAGCGGGGCAGGCCACGCCACAGGCCAGCGGCCAGGGCCAGCAGGCTGGCCAGCACGGCCACCCAGGCCACCTGCCACAGCCAGGTCAGGAAGCCTTCGCGCTGCGCGTCGTTCACGAACCAGACTTCGCGCTGGGGCGCAATCCGCAGGATGGCCGTGGCCAGCAGGGCATGGTCGGCCCGTGCCAGCGCCTGGTTGCTGAACAGCGGGGAGACGCTGTGCGCGGTGACGCTGCCCTGGCCCACCGGCACCCGCAGAACCACCAGGCCGCTGGGGCCGGCCACCGACCACTGCACCGGGCTGTGGGTGTGGACCGAGCGCGTGGGCAGCCGCCGCAGGCACAACTGGTAGTTGAGTTTGCCGGGATAGCGGGGTGGGGTGTTGGCCGCCGTTTTTTCGTTGAGCACCAGGCAGTCGCTGGCCTTGGGTGGCAGGCGGTTCGCCAAGATCGCTGGAAGTTCGTCCACGTCCGCGTCCACGTCCGCGTCCGCATCTTCGTCGGCCTCGTGGTCGTCCTCATTTTCCTTTTCTTCGTCTTCGTCTTGGTCGTCATCGAGCGAGGGGGTCTTGCGCCGGGCGACACGGTCGGCCTTCAGCGTCACGGGCAGCCATTCCGCCAGGCCGCTCTCGCCGATCAGCCCGCTGGGCACCACCAGGTGACCGCCGTCATCGACCCAGCGTTGCAGTGCCTCGGCCCGCCCCGGAAAAAAACTCCACTCGCTGGAGTTGAGGTACAGCGTGCTGCCGGTGGGGGGCAGGGTGTTGAGCCCATCGGTCGGGCGAACCACCTTCCCCCCCAGCTCGGTCACCAAACGCTGCGTGGCGTAGAAGGGGTTGGCGCGCGCTTCGCTGCCCATCGGCAGGGGCACCTCGACCTCGACCCGCTCGAAGTTCCGCCAGACCCAGGCGGACAGGGCCGTCAGCAGCAGCAACAGCGCGATGAGGCCCAGCCAGCGGCTCTGGGTCACCGGGCCACCCCCGGTGTCGGCAGGTTCGCTGGATCGGACGTCAGCCCCTTGAGGGGGCCAGGCAATTCAAGGTCAAAGTTCCGACACAGGTGTTGAACAGTCGCGGTGTCGGGGTTGCGCCCGCCGTACACCGCCATTTGCCAGGCGGTCACGACCTGCTCCACGAAGGCCAACGGCTGGGCCGGCAGGCGGCTGCGGGCCAATTGCACGCACTCGCCCTCGGTGCTGGCGCTGAGGATCGACACCCCGTGCACATGCACCAGGCGCGACAAGGTGGCGCGGTACAGCAGCGACAGCGCCGCCCGGTGCTCGCCCCGTTGCCAGGCCGCCCAGGCGGCGTCACCCACTTGCTGGGGCAGGCTGTCGGGGCGGATGTCAAGGTCGCGCACATGGCTGGGCAGGTCGGCCAGGCGCCGGCCGCGCGTCAACGCACCGGCCTGCATCCACCGGCGCACGCCCAGCAGCACGAAGATCAACGCCACGCCGCCGAGGATCCACACGACCCACCGGCCGGCGCTGGAGATGAACCGGCCCATCGTGATCAACCACTCCGGGACGTCCCGCTCTTCTTTGGGCTTGGGCTTGTCTGGGACCTCAGAGGGCTTGTACCGGAACTGACGCTCCGTGGTCGTGCCGCCCAATTCCGGGTCGGTGGCCAGCTGGGCCTTGACGGCTTCAACCTCGGCCTGCGTGGGCTCTGCCGCCGCCGCCTGTGCGCCGATGGCTGCACAGGCCAGCACCACCGCGCACCCCAGCGACTCAGGTGAACGCACGGCGGAACTCCTGCTCGATGTCCCACGACTCCAGCTGGACCCGCCGGTTCAGGTACATCGCAAAGCCTGCCGCCACGTAGAACGGCTCCACGCAAGCCACCAGGAGCATGTAGGTGCCCGCTTGGACCATCGCGACCTGCCAGGCATCCGACGTCAACCAGTTCCACACCTGCGAGCCGGTGCCCTCGGGCGCGAACAATTGCACCAACGCCAGGATGCTGAGGCTGAAGAACAGCTCGAGGTGTGCAAAGACGGCTTGCAAGCTGCCTGCCGCCCCGCGTTGGCCGCTGAGCAGCTGCTGGCGGCGCGCACTGCGCGCGGCGCCGCGCTGGCCCTCCAGCTGCTCGATGGGCAGGGTGAAGGCGCGCCAGGGTGAGAACCGGCGCCACAGCAGGGTGCGCCACACGCCTTGCCACCACACGCTGCGCTGCGCTTGCCACAGATCGGTCCACCGGGTGGGTTGGCCAAAGACCGCGCGCGACAGCACGAACAGCAGGCTGCGGTCCATCCAGGGCTTGAGCCAGAACATCATCAAGCCCGGCAGCCAGGAGGCGATGAAACCGGTGGACAGGCACAGCAACGCCACGCCCAGGAAAACCGGCGCGCAGGTGCGCCAGACCGAGCCGGCGTTGGCCTGCACCAGGCGCACGCCCAGGTCCGCCGCCTCGGCCATGGGGCGAGGGCGCAGTTCGACGGCGAGGTTGTCAACTTGCATGCGACACCGCGGCGCGAGGGTCGGCTGGCAACGCACGGGGGCGGCCCTGCCAGCCGAGGTAGGCGATCACGACGAACCAGCAGGCGCCGCCGACGGCGTACTTCACGCCCGGCACGATCCAACGCGAGGAGGACCAGAAGGCCTCCACGAACGCGGCAATCACCAGCATGCCGATCACGCCGTACATCACCACCACGGCCTCGGAGGCGCGTTGCTTCAACGCTTCGACCCGCGTGTACCGGCCTGGCGACACCAGGGCATGCCCCAGGCGCAGGCCGGCCGCGCCCGACAGCACGATGCCGGTGATCTCGAAAGCCGCATGGGTGATCACGAAGGAGTAGAAATTCTGCGAGTGCCCTTGGGCGGTCACGAAGCCGGCAATGGCGCCGGTGAACAGGCCGTTGTAGACCAGGAAAAAGACGCTGCCCAGGCCGGCGATCAAGCCACCGGCGAAGCACCGGAAGGCGATGCCGATGTTGTTCTGGATGTAGTGGCCGAACATCATCCAGTCGTCGCCGGCGTCGCGTTTGCGGCCCAGCCGTTCGCTGCCGCCGCCGTACATGCCGTCGTACTCCTGCATGGTGGCCACGTCGACAAAGTGCAAGACGAATCCGCGGTCGAAATAACTTGCCACGCCCACGGCCACAAACGGCACCAGGAACAACAACGTGGCAATCAACACCTCCCAACGGTGCAGCCGCACGGCGTTCGGAAAATCCACCAGCACCAGCTGTTTGAAGCGGTGCACGCCGTAGTCGTGGCGGCGGTAGATCAAGCGGTGGGCGCGGTGCGTCAGCAACTCGAGCTGCTCGGTCAGGTGGATGGGGTAGGCACGCGAACGGGCCAGGGCGAGGTGCTCGCAGCTGCGACGGTACAACTCGCTCAGGCGGGCGCCCTCGGCGAAGCCCCCCTTGTTTTTTTTGTTGGGCGGGTCCTTGCGCACCCGCTCCGCCCGGTCCAGCAGCTCGGCCAACTCTTTCCAGGTGTCGCTGTAGAGCGACTCGAAGAGCAGGGGCGTCATGCGGTGTCCTTGCGCCGGCCGAGCAGCCACTGGGACACCCCGAGCAGCGCCTTGCTGGCATCGGCCTGGGCATGGGTCGGGGGCAGCACGCTGCGGGCCAGCTGGGCCAGCTCGTCGGCGCGCGCAGGGGTCAGGCGCTCGGTGCGGCCGGCCCAGGCCACCACCGCTGCTTGCTCGCGGCTCGACAGCACGCGCGCCGGCGCCAAAGCCGGCGCGTCGGGCATCTTGCCGTGCAGCACGACGTTGCGGTCATAGACGACCAGCGTGCCGGCCGCCAGGTCGCCCAGCCGCTTGAAATCCGACCGGCACAGCATCGACAGCCAAGCCAGGCCATAGGCTGCCGGCAGAAAATCGGCAGCCCGCAGCAGGTTGCGCAGCAGCGAAGCCGCCGGGGTGATGGGCAAGCCTGAGTCCATCACCACGGTCAGGTTCATCGACCGTTTGCCCGGGGTGGCATGCCGGGGCATCAACTCGAAGAACACCGGGTAGAACCACTCGAGCAGGAAGTAAGTGACCGCCCACAGGCCGGCGCCCATGCCCCCCATGAAGGCCGCCACGATGCCAATCAGCATCAGGATGCCGAGTCGGATCAGCAGGTCCAGCAGGTAGGCACCGAAGCGCGCGGTGATGCCAGCCGGGCGCAGGCTCAACGCAATGCCTTCAGGCGTCTCGGCGGTGTAGCGGGTATCGAGGGACACGAAAAGGCTGCGCGGGGTCCGGGTGGGTGCCGATCAGGCGGTGATCACCATGGTGTCGGCGATGTTGTCGTGCAGGCAGGCCCGTGAGTCACGGAAGATCATCAGCGGATTGACCAGCGAAAAGATCGTGCCCACAAAAGGAATGCCGTTGACCAGTGAAGGCACCACGTAACGCAGGCCAATCAGGCGCAGTGCGCTGGCACGCGAGCCGTCTTGCCGCACGACACGGATCTTGAGCGCGATCTTGCCCACGGTTTGGCCGCGGGTGGACAGCAGGTAGCCATTGACCAGCACCCAGACCACCAGGCCGACGCCGCCGAAGAAGAGGCTGATCGCAATGGAGTTCGACACTTCGTCAAAGCTCCAGGGGGTCAGCAGGAAGACCAGGCCCACCGCGCAGATGATCACCAAGCCGTCGAGCAGCGAAGCGAGGAAACGACTGCCGCGAGAGGCGAGTTCGAAACCACCCGCCGAGGAGCCGACGTCTTTGACGGCAGCTTGAGGGGCGGCGTACGGATTGTTGAGGGTGCTCATGGGGACTGCTTTCTAAGCATTGGAATGGCGGCGATTCTAGAGAACCACCGCACCCGCAAAAGGGTTTTTTCATCCCCCATTGAGGGGAGGCGTGTTCTTCCGCGACTTAGCACTCACTTTTCCCAGCTCTGGTACCGCTGGAAAAAGTGTGCAAATGCTTACTTCAGTGCCGGATGAGCAGCATGAAAGCGGCCCAGTCGTCTTTTTGACAGCCAATACAAGGGCCGGCCCGGTGGGCGCGGTCCGCCTGTTTCAATCAGCGTCTTCCGACACGCTGGAAACATGCCAGCTGCGAGTGACCTGCCCGGCGCTGTTGACGCTTTCCAGCTCCACGCCAAATCCCCACAAACGCCCCACGTGCTTGAGCACCTCCAAAGAGTCGTCGTGCAATGGGCAGTTGTTGTGCTGCAGGTGCCGCAGCGTCAGTGAGCGATCACCTCGGAGGTTGACATTCCAGACTTGGATGTTCGGCTCGCGCGAGCCCAGGTCGTACTGTCGGCTGAGCGACTCGCGCACCCGGCGGTAGCCGCTGTCGTCGTGAATGGCCGCCACCTCGAGTTCGTTTTCCTTCTCGTCGTCGGAAATCGCGAAGAGCCGGAACTCGCGCATCAGGTGTGGCGACAGGTACTGGCCGATGAAGCTTTCGTCTTTGAAGTTGCGCATGGCGTGGTCGAGGGTGACCAGCCAATCGCTGCCGGCGATGTCGGGAAACCAGCGGCGGTCTTCCTCGGTCGGGTATTCGCAGATGCGCTTGATGTCGGTGTACATCGCAAAACCCAGCGCATAGGGGTTGATGCCGCTGTAGGCGCGGTGGCCCACCGGTGGCTGAAACACCACGTTGGTGTGCGACTTGAGCCACTCGATCATCATGCCGTCGGTGAGGTGGCCGTCGGTGTACATGGTGTTGAGCAGGTGGTGGTGCCAGAAGGTGGCCCAGCCCTCGTTCATCACCTGGGTCTGGCGCTGGGGATAGAAATACTGGGCGATCTTGCGCACGATGCGCACCACCTCGCGCTGCCACGGCTCGAGCAAGGGGGCGTTTTTCTCGATGAAATAGAGCAGGTTCTCCTGCGGCTCTTCGGGGAAGCGCTTGGCCTGGGCCTCGCTGGCCACCTTGCCGGCCTTGGAGGGCAGGGTGCGCCACATGTCGTTGACCTGCTGCTGGGCGTAGGCCTCGCGGTCCTTGCGGTCCGACAGCTCCTGGGCCAGCGATTTGCGGCTTGGCCGGCGGTAGCGGTCGACGCCGTGGTTCATCAGCGCGTGGCAGCTGTCGAGCAGCTTTTCGACCTCGTCGATGCCGTGGCGCTCTTCGCAGTCGTGGATGTAGTTCTTGGCGTAGACCAGGTAGTCGATGATGGACGAGGCGTCGGTCCACATCCTGAACAGGTAGTTGCCCTTGAAGAAGCTGTTGTGCCCGTACGCCGCATGGGCGATCACCAGCGCCTGCATCGACAAGGTGTTTTCCTCCATCAGGTAGCTGATGCAGGGGTTGGAGTTGATGACGATCTCGTACGCCAGGCCCATGTGGCCACGGCGGTAGTTCTTCTCGGTCGAGATGAACTCCTTGCCGTAGCTCCAGTGGCGGTAGTTCACCGGCATGCCGACGGAGGCGTAGGCGTCCATCATCTGCTCGGCGGTGATGATCTCGAGCTGGTTGGGGTAGGTGTCCAGGCCGTAGCGCTCGGCGGTTTCACGGATCACCTCGTGGTAGCGCTCGATCAGCTCGAAGGTCCAGTCGCTGGGGGCCGGCAGCGGCGCGTGCGAGCGCGGCGGCGCCACCAGGTCGCTGGCCCGGCGTTGGGGCGAGCCGGGCCGCTCTCGCTGCCGGCGCTCCAGGCCCCAAGGCGGTTCGATGCGGTCGTTCATTGGGGGGATCCTTCCTTCTTGAACAGGTCGCGGAACACCGGGTAGATCTGCGAGGCCTCGATGGCCTTGCGCACCGCGAAACCTGTGCTCTCCTGCGCCAATGCCTCGTACTCGTCCCACAAGCTCTGCTCTTCTTCGGCCACTTGCACATAGGCGAAGTAGCGGCACAACGGCAGGATGTTGTTGGCCAGCAGCTCACGGCAGCGGCCACTGTCGTGGTGCCAGTTGTCGCCGTCGCTGGCCTGCGCGCCGTAGATGTTCCAGTCCGACGTGGGGTAGCGCGTGCGCGCAATTTCGTCCATCAGCACCAGCGCGCTGGACACCACCGTGCCGCCGGTCTCCTGCGAATGGAAAAAGTTTTGCTCGTCGACTTCCTGGGCCTGGGTGTGGTGGCGGATGAACACCAACTCGATGCGCTCGTAGTGCCGGGTGAGGAACAGGTACAGCAGGATGAAAAAACGCTTGGCCAAATCCTTGCGCGCTTCGTCCATCGAGCCGGAGACGTCCATCAGGCAGAACATCACCGCCTTCGAGGTGGGCACCGGCACCCGCACCCGGCTGCGGTAACGCAAGTCGATCGGGTCCAGGAAGGGAATGCGCGCCAGTCGGTTGCGCAGGGTCTCGATTTCGGCCTCCAACGGCCCCACCTCGTGTTGGCGGGCCTGCACGTCAGGTGAGGCCATCAAGGCCGCCAGCTGTTCTTCGAGTTCTTCCAAGGTCTGGCGCGATTCGCTGCCGATGGCGATGCGCCGCCCGATGGCACCCCGCATCGAGCGCACGATGTGCAGGTTGCTGGGCGTGCCGTCGGAGCTGTAGCCAGCGCGGTGGGTCTTGAACTCCGGCGTTTCCGCGAGGGTGGTGCGGGCGAGGTTGGGCAGGGCCAGGTCGTCGAAGAAGACCTGCATGAACTCTTCCTTGCTCAGGTGAAAAACGAAATCGTCGTCACCCTCGCCGGTGTCGCTGGCCTGCCCGCCGCCTTTGCCTTTGCCACCCTTGGGCCGCTCGATGCGATCGCCCTTCACATACTCCTGGTTGCCCGGGTGCACCATTTCACGGTGGCCGCCTTGACCATGGCGGAACACCGGCTCGGAGATGTCGCGCTTGGGGATGTGAACGTCCTCGCCTTGGGCCATGTCGCGAATGCCCCGCCCGTCGACCGCGCGTTTGACCGCCTCGCGGATCTGCTCCTTGTGGCGGCGCAGGAAGCGCTCCCGGTTGCCGATCGACTTGTTTTTCCCGGCCAAGCGACGATCAATGATCTGCAGCATGCGTTCTCCACACGGTTAGAAGGCAGGGGCCCTCTGCGCTCTTACGAGCTCTTGCGAACCCGCAAATACCACTCGCACAACAAGCGCACCTGCTTCGGCGTGTAGCCCTTGGCCACCATGCGGGTGACGAAGTCCTCGTGCTTCTTGGCCTCGTCGGCGCTGGCCTTGGCGTTGAAGCTGATCACCGGCAGCAGCTCCTCGGTGTTGGAGAACATCTTCTTCTCGATCACCGTGCGCAGCTTCTCGTAGCTGGTCCAGGCCGGGTTGTTGCCCGGGTTGTTGGCCCGCGCCCGCAGCACGAAGTTGACGATCTCGTTGCGGAAGTCTTTCGGGTTCGAGATGCCAGCGGGCTTCTCGATCTTTTCCAGTTCCGCGTTCAGGGCACTGCGGTCGAACACCTCGCCGGTGTCGGTGTCGCGGTACTCGTTGTCCTGGATCCAGTAGTCGGCGTAGGTCACGTAACGGTCAAAAATGTTTTGGCCGTACTCGCTGTAGCTCTCAAGGTAAGCGGTCTGGATTTCCTTGCCGATGAACTCGGCATAACGCACCGCCAGGTGTTCCTTGATGAAGGCCAGGTAACGCTGCTCGGTCTCGGGCGGGAACTGCTCGCGCTCGATCTGCTGCTCCAGCACGTACATCAGGTGCACCGGGTTGGCCGCCACTTCGGCCGGGTCGAAGTTGAAGACCTTCGACAGAATCTTGAACGCGAACCGCGTCGACACGCCGCTCATGCCTTCATCCACGCCGGCGTAATCGCGGTACTCCTGGTAGCTCTTCGCGCGCGGGTCGGTGTCCTTGAGGTTCTCGCCGTCGTAGATCTGCATCTTGGAATAGAGCGACGAGTTCTCGGGCTCCTTCAGCCGCGTCAGCATCGCGAACTGGCTCATCATCTTCAGCGTGCCCGGGGCGCACTTGGCGTCGACCAGCGACGAGCCGCGCAGCAGCTTCTCGTAGATCTTCACTTCCTCGGAGACGCGCAGGCAGTACGGCACCTTGACGATGTAGATGCGGTCGAGGAAGGCCTCGTTGTTCTTGTTGTTGCGGAAGGCCTTCCACTCGCTCTCGTTGCTGTGCGCCAGCACCACGCCGTCGAAGGGGATGGCACCAAAACCCTCCGTGCCCTTGAAGTTGCCTTCCTGGGTGGCGGTGAGCAGCGGGTGCAGCACCTTGATCGGCGCCTTGAACATCTCCACGAATTCCAGCAGCCCCTGGTTGGCCAGGCACAGGCCACCGCTGAAGCTGTAGGCATCCGGGTCGTCCTGGGCATAGGTCTCGAGCTTGCGGATGTCGACCTTGCCCACCAGACTGGAGATGTCCTGGTTGTTCTCGTCACCCGGCTCGGTCTTGGCGATGCCCACCTGCTTGAGCACACTGGGGTGGCGCTTGACCACCTTGAACTTGCGGATGTCGCCGCCGTACTCCTCCAGCCGCTTCACCGCCCAGGGGCTGAGGATGCGGTTGAGGTAGCGGCGCGGGATGCCGTATTCCTGCTCCAGGATGGCGCCGTCTTCCACCACGTCGAACAGGCCCAGCGGGCTTTCGTTCACCGGGCTGCCCTTGATGGCATAGAACGGCACTTCCTGCATCAGGGCCTTCAGGCGCTCGGCGATGGAGCTCTTGCCACCGCCCACCGGGCCCAGCAGGTAGAGGATCTGCTTCTTTTCCTCCAGCCCTTGGGCGGCATGGCGGAAGTAGCTCACCACCTGCTCGATGGCGTCTTCCATGCCGTAGAACTCGGCGAAGGCGGGGTAGATCTTGATGACCTTGTTGGCGAACAGGCGCGACAAACGGGGGTCGTTGCGGGTGTCCACGGTCTGGGGCTCGCCGATGGCTTTGAGCATGCGCTCGGCCGCGGTGGCATACGAGACGGGGCTGCGTTTGCACTCGGTGAGGTAGTCCTCGAGTGTCAGTTCTTCTTCGCGGGTGCGTTCAAATCGGGCGGCGAAATGGCTGATGACGTCCATGCGGGTCTCCTGGGTGGTCACGGCGCAAGACGAGACCTGGGGCAGGCCGCATCTTCCACCGTCTGGGGAAGCTCTGATGAAGTCCGAACCGCGGGGGCTTCATCAGAGCTTTCCTGCACTCAGCAGTTGGCACTCAGCAGTTCTGATCACCGTCACATGCACTGTTTCCCTGTGTCAGAGTGCCGCATCCAAGGCACCAACATACCGCAAGAAGCAGGTTGAAAGTACGCTACTTCCGGCGAAACTGGTTTTAGAGGGTTTTCCTGTTGCGCGCGGCCGACCTTCTGC
>JAZKHH010000007.1:0-1666 GCA_040385465.1 Pseudomonadota bacterium
CAACCACCAGCTGCGCCCCATGAGCTTGCTTGATTACGACGCGGTGATCGGCCTCATGACCCAAACCCCCGGCATCTCCTTTCGCGAGGCGGACTCGCGCGAGGCCACGGCGCGTTACCTCGAACGCAACCCCGGCTTGAGCTTCGTGTGCGAAGTGGGCGGTGAACTGGTGGGCTGCATCATGTCGGGCCACGACGGGCGGCGGGGTTACCTGCAGCACCTGGTGGTGTCGCCGCCGCACCGGCGTCAGGGCATCGGCAGCCAGCTGATCGAGTGCTGCCTGGCCGAGCTGGAAAAGCTGGGCATCTACAAAAGCCACATCAATGTGTTCAAGACGAACACCTCGGGTGCCGGCTACTGGGCAGCGCGGGGTTGGGTGCTGCGCACCGACATCCACCAGTTTTCGCGCGTGCGCGCCGGCCGCGACAACGCCTGAGGCGGGTCGTCCCGGCGGGGGTCAGGCAGTAGGGGGAGGGTGATCGCTCGGCTTCCACTGGGGCGCGGTGTGGGTAGAAGGCGTGGCGCTTTGCCAGGCCCGCGCCACATCCCAGCGCCAGCCAGGGCGCCCACCCGCGGCCAGCAGCACGACCACGGCCAGCCAGGCGGCCCCAGCGCCGGCCGAGCCGACGCCTAGGCCCGCAGTGAGCACGGTGCTGACAGCCACCACGCCGCCGGCGATGAGCAGGTAACGGCGCTGGTTGCGGCGCCAGCCCAGGGCCAGCAGCACCAGGGCCGCGATCACGCCGAAGCGGCTGCCGTGGGCGGCGCCCACGATCACCGTTTCGCCGCGTTGGATGTCGGCCCAGGCTTCGAGCGGCAGGTCGGGCACGCAGACGTACCGGGTGTCGCCCACCGCATCGACTTCCGGGTGGCACACCAGCGGCCCCGGCACGGCGCGCAACGGCGCCGCCGAGCCGGCCGGGCGTTCCACCGCCACCACCCACGGCAGGCCGAGTGACAAGGCGAGCAAAAACGCCCCGACCACCAGGCCGGCGCGTTGCCCGCGGGACGCGAAGGCGGGCAGGGGTGTCACGCGGGTTTGCCAGGCGCCGTCCAGGCGGCCAGGCCAGCGGCCACGGTGGCAAAGGTGCCGAAAAAGGCCTGGTTGGTGCTGATCGAGGGCAGCAAGAACGCCACCCAGGCGAAGCCCAGGCCGGCCGCACCCGCCACGGAGATCTGCCACGCGCGAAAGTCCTCGAGGTTGAGGATGTTCTTGAGCATCGGCACGAACACCATCAGCGCGCAGGTGAGCACGAAAATCGTCCACAGCTTGAGGCGGACAAAGCCGATCGTCGACCCCTCGGGCCACAACAGCCACACGATGGTGAAGCCCAGCGCCGCCACCGCCAGCCAGGGATAAGGCTCCCGCTTGGAAGCGCCGGTGACTTGGCTGCGCACTTCACCCAACACGCGTTCCATCGACGGCCGGGCGTAAGGTGGGGTGGTGGTGCTGGTGGGGGTGCCCGTGGCACTGTCCGCCTCCTGTGCCGGGGGCAAGAAAGGCTCATGACTGACAGGGGGCGGCACCACAGGGTCTTGGGGCGGCAGGTGGGGATCGGTCATGCTCGTGCTCGTTTCATCGGGTCGGTTGGAGGCCCCGGCTGCCTAGGGCCTGTTAACACGACGGAAGCCAGTGCGAAGGTGGCTGGTTAGGCACAGAGCAAGG
>JAZKHH010000008.1:0-1864 GCA_040385465.1 Pseudomonadota bacterium
CGGGTCTGCACTTCGCCGACATCGAACTGCTGCTGCAGGTGCTGCACCAGTTGCGGGACGCCGGCAACACCATCGTGGTGATCGAGCACAACCTCGACGTGATCAAGACCGCCGACTGGGTGATCGACATGGGTCCCGAAGGTGGCTCCGGCGGTGGCACCGTGGTGGCGCAGGGCACGCCCGAGACCATTGCTGCGCACGCGCACAGCCACACCGGGCACTACCTCAAGCGCCTGCTGACGTTGCCGCAGGCCGCGTGACGCGTTACTTGTTGCGGTAGGCCAGCCCTACTGAGGCGCCGTAGGTGGTGGTGCGCGTGGCCAAGGGACTGCGGGCCACCGCGCCCTGCAACTGGTACACGCTCAAGCCGCCATAGGCCACCCAACGCTTGTTCAACGCCGAGGTGATGCGCCAACCCAGCGAGACGCCGTCGAACCCCGACCCCAGTGCGTAGGCCTGCAAGCCGGTGGCTGCTGCCGCGTCGAGCGCGATGCCGTAATGGGTTTGTCGGTAGGTGCCATTGGCCCAGCCTGCGCCGATGGACAGATCCCAGTGCGTTTGTGACGAAATGGGGTAGCGGTAGTTCAGGCCCGAGTCGAGCCGCAGGCCACCGTCGCGGCCCAGCAGGTCTTGCGAAGCGCGCAACGAGCCGCTCCAGCGTGGGCTCAGCGTGAAGCCAGCCGTGACGCGCCCGCGCACCGTGTCGCGCACCCGGGGCAGGCCGCCGTACACGGGGTCATCCTTCCACGAGCGGCCCTCGTCAATGGACAGCGATGTGCTCAGCGAAACACGGTCGCTGCGGGAGAGCACGGTGCTCACGCCGCTGTCCACCGACTCGCGGCCCTGCGCCAGCAGCGCGCTGGCACCTGAGGTGGCAAAGCGGAAGCGCCCGAGCTGGAAGGCCCAGATCGGGCGAAGACCCAGGCTCTGCTCGCTGGTGCCGAAGGGATCGCGTCCGCTGGAGAGTGAAGCGCCCAGCAGGTAGTCGCGACTCGCTTCGAGCGCCACCGGTTCGGCCACCTGGGCATGGCCCGCCACGGCCCATGACGCTGCGACCAGCGCCAGGGGAAGCACGGTCATTCGCGTCATGGTGTTGCGCTCAGAGTCGGCTCAGGTCTTCGATCGCATCGACCACCATGCTGGTGCCCACGGCAATCAGCAGGATGTCGGCTGCAACTCGCACGTATTTATGACCTGCTGGAGGCGCACCCAGGCGGATCGAGATGTCGTTGGGCACGGCGTAATAGACCACGTCGGACGGCAGGCGGTAGCCCTTGCGCCACTTCTTGGCCTGGCCCGGGGGCATGCAGCCGTTGTTTTTCTTGGCCAGACCCGGCGGGCAGTTGCCGGCGCGGAAACGCGGCTCGTAGTACTCGCGCACCGCCACGCGCTGGCTGTCCTGGAAATAGCCGCCGATGTTGATCTGTACCGCGACGTTGGTCGACGAGCGATCGCCCGAGCCTTGTTGGGTGTGGCGCGGCTGGGTGTCGCGATCGCCCTTGTTGTTTTTGCCGCCACGGTCGGATTTTTCCCATTTGTTCTTGCCGCCGCCGGCATGGTCGGGTTTTTCGGCCAGCGCGGGGGAGGCCGTGAGGGCCATCGCCAGGCTCAGGCCCGCGAAAGCCGACAAAGTTCTGCGCGGTGCGTTCATGGTTCAGGTCTCCGGTGTTGTGGGGTCTAGAACAGTCTACTTCCTTGCCGTGCCGCACGAGCGGTTACATCTGCGCGGCCGTCGCAGTGCGGGTGCCGGCCATCGAACGACCACGGGGTGGCAGACTCGCACCTCCAAGCTCATGCTTTTCCACTGGTTGTCTCCTTGTCTCAAGAAACCGAACTCAAGCTGGAAGTGCATCCGCAAGACCTG
>JAZKHH010000009.1:0-68211 GCA_040385465.1 Pseudomonadota bacterium
TGACCTCCAAGTACAAGTCGGAGTTCCTGGCCAACATGTCGCACGAGCTGCGCACACCGCTCAACAGCTTGCTGATCCTGTCGGACCAGTTGTGCAAGAACCCGGACGGCAACCTCAGCACCAAGCAGGTGGAGTTCTCCAAGACGATCCACTCGTCGGGCAACGACCTGCTGATGCTGATCAACGACATCCTGGACTTGTCGAAGATCGAGTCGGGTACGGTGGCGGTGGACGTCAGCGAGGTGCGCCTGGACGACCTGCACCGCTCGGTGGAGCGCAGCTTCCGCCACTTCGCGGAGTCCAAGTCCATCGACTTCCTGCTCAAAGTCGAGCAGCCGCTGCCCAAAACGCTGGTCACCGACGTCAAGCGCCTGCAGCAAATCATCAAGAACCTGCTGTCCAACGCCTTCAAGTTCACCCACCAGGGCCATGTGGCGTTTTCGATCTCCACCGCCACCGGTGGCTGGTGGGCCGACAACGAAGAGCTCAACCGAGCCAGCCAGGTGATTGCGTTCTCGGTGTCCGACACCGGCATCGGGATTTCAGCCGACAAACAGCAGATCATCTTCGAGGCCTTCCAGCAAGCCGACGGCTCGACCTCGCGCAAATACGGCGGCACCGGCCTGGGCCTGGCCATCAGCCGCGAACTGTCGCGGCTGCTGGGCGGCGAAATCCGCCTCGTCAGTGCCCCTGGCAAGGGCAGCACGTTCACGCTGTACCTGCCGCAGGCCTACAACCCGGCCCGCAGTGCCCGCCAGGGCCGCGGCACGCTCACCGCGCCGCGCGATGACATCGCGTTGCCGGGCGAATTGCGCCAGCAGGCCGACGTGCGCCGTGGCAGCTTCACCGGCATGGCCTTGTTGCCGGAGCCCAGTGCCTATGGGCCTTTGGACCAGGACGTGGTGTTCGCCAACGTGGCCGAAGACGATCGCGATCTCATCTCCACGGGCGACCGGGTGCTGCTGATCGTCGAGAATGAACTGGGCTTTGCGCGGGTGCTGCTGGAAGCGGCGCGCCAGGCCGGCTTCAAAGGCTTGGTCAGCACCACCGGTGCCGGCGCGCTGACGATGACGCGCGAGTTCCACCCCTCGGTGATCACGCTCGACATTTTCCTGTCCGACATGCACGGCTGGCGAATCCTGGACCGTTTGAAGACCGACCTGGTGACGAGCCACATTCCCATTTGCGTCGTCTCGACCGACGACTCGCGCGAGCGCGCACTGCAAGCCGGTGCCCTCGGCTTCCTGGCCAAGCCGTTGCAATCGAAGGACGCGGTTGACTCGGCGGTGTCCGAGCTTTACGCCTACGCCGACCGCAGCGTCAAGACGGTGGTGATCGTCATGCCGCCTTCTGCCCTGCGCAGCGAGTTCGTCAGCTGTTTGGAAAACGACATCCGCGCGGTGGTGGTGGACGATGCCCAGGCAGCCCGGGCTCAACTCGCGGCGGCCGACTGCGTGGTGGTCGATGAATCCATGCACGACCTCGGCCCGGAAGACATTCTGGAAATTTTGGACCAGCGCCCGGGCAGTTGCACCAGCTTGCCCGTGGTGTTGCACCTGGCCGACGGCGGCTTGAGCCGCAACGACTGGCAGCGCAAGCATGGCCGCTTCGCCTTGCGGCACGCCCATTCACTCGACAGCCTGCTGGCTCAAACCGCCTTGCTGCTGCACCGCAGCCCGGCGGTGATGTCCGACCGTGAACAGGGTGCGGTCGAAGACTCATTGGGCGCCAAGAGCGTGTTGTCGGGCAAGAAAGCGTTGATTGTGGACGACGACATGCGCAACATCTTCGCGCTGGCCACCGTGCTGGACAACGAGGGCATGGTGATCGTCTCCGCCGACAACGGACGTGAAGCAATTCGCCTGGTGGAAACCGACCCAGGCATCGACATCGTGCTGATGGACATCATGATGCCGGAGATGGACGGCATGACCACGATGCAGCAAATCCGCAAGCTGCCGCGGGGCCGCGATCTGCCCATGGTGGCGGTGACTGCCAAGGCCATGAAAGGCGACCGCCAGAAGTGCATTGAAGCGGGTGCGTGGGACTACCTGTCCAAACCGGTCGACCCGATGCACCTGTTGGCCGTGTTGAGAGGGTGGCTATGCAACTGAACTCAGGGCTGTTGGGCCTGGACGACGGCACACAGGAGCAGTCCAGCATTCTCATCGTCGACGACCTCGCCGAGAAGTTGTTGGTGTTCGAGACGGTGCTGGAGTCGCTGGGGCAGAACCTGGTGGTGGTGCGCTCGGGCAACGAGGCCTTGCGGGAGATCCTGAAGCAGGAGTTTGCGGTCATCTTGCTGGACGTCAACATGCCCGACATCGACGGTTTCGAGACCGCCGCGATGATCCGCAAGTACAAGCGTTCGGCCCACACGCCGATCATCTTCATCACTTCCTTCGCCGACGAGGTGCAGATGGCCAAGGGGTACGCCCTGGGCGCGGTCGACTACATGCTGTCGCCGGTGATGCCGGAGATGCTGCGCTCCAAGGTCAAGGTGTTCGTCGAGCTGCACGTCATGCAGCGCCGCATGCAGCGCCAGGCCTCGGAGCGCATTGCGCTGGCCGCGGCCGAAGCAGCCCGTCTGGCCGCCGAAGACAACACCCGCCGCTTCGCCTTCTTGTCGCAGGCCAGCCGCGTGTTGAGCGCGTCGCTCGACGTGGACGTCGGCATGCGCAACCTGCTGACGCTGGTGGTGCCAGAGTTGTCGCAAGGGGCCTCGCTGCTGTTGCTGGAGCGGGTTGACCGGGTGATGGTGTGCGAGAAACGCAATGCGCAGGCCGCGCCGATGTTGCGCGAGTGCAGCTTGACCGAGCTCAGGGCACCGGAGCGCCAAGCCATGCAGGACGCCTTTGCCCGGCGCGAACA
Organism: Pseudomonadota bacterium; assembly: GCA_040385465.1. Lineage (GTDB taxonomy): Bacteria > Pseudomonadota > Gammaproteobacteria > Burkholderiales > Burkholderiaceae_C > CANHBY01. The sequence goes on from JAZKHH010000009.1 coordinate 2,872, forward strand.
CATCGCCTTGGCGCCGCGAGCCCTTGGCAGCGCCAGCCAGACGGTGGTGCCGCTGGTGATTGCGGACCGGTGCCTGGGTGCGTTGATGGTGCAAACCAGCGAGTCCGCCGAAGACTGGAGCCTGCTCGACGAGCTGGCCCACCGCGCGGCCATTGCCTTTGAGAACGCCCGGCTGTACCGCAGCCTGCAAACTGAGATTGAGGAGCGCCGCCGCGCCGAAGTCCGCCTGCTCGATTCGAACCGGCGCAAGGACGAGTTCTTGGCCATGCTGTCGCACGAGCTGCGCAACCCGCTGGCGCCGATCCGCAACGCCGTGCAGGTGGTGCGCCTGGTGGCCCCGCCGCACCCAAAGCTGCTGTGGGCGACGGAAGTCATGGAGCGCCAGGTCAATCACCTGACCCGGCTGGTGGAGGAGCTGCTCGACGTCTCGCGCATCAGCCAGGGCAAGATCGTTTTGAAAGTGGAGCCGATGGACCTGGCGGCCGCCATCGCCCACGGCGTGGAAACCGTGCGATTGTTCATCGATGCGCGGCACATCACCCTGACGCAGCACCTGCCAGCCCACCCGGTTTGGCTGCACGGCGACGCCGCGCGGCTGTCGCAGGTGGTGGCCAACCTGCTCAACAACGCCGCCAAGTACACCCAGGAGGGCGGCGCGATCCACCTTGCGCTGTCGGTGGAAGACGGGCGGGCGGTGGTGTGCGTGAAAGACAACGGCATGGGCATTGACGCCGAGCTGTTGCCGAACGTGTTCGAGTTGTTCGAGCAGGGCAAGCGCTCGCTCGACCGGTCTCAGGGCGGCCTTGGCGTGGGGTTGACCCTGGTGCAGCGCCTGGTGCAGCTGCACCATGGGCAGGTGCAGGTGAGCAGCGATGGGCCAGGGCAGGGCGCCGAGTTCAAAGTCACCTTGCCCTGCATCGAGTCGGCAGCGGGCGCGCCGCAAATGGAAATGCCCCTGACGGTGCAGACGGCATCCATCGAAACCTGCCGGGTGCTGGTGGTGGACGACAACCGAGACGCAGCCGAGACCACTGCCTTGTTCCTGGAGCTGGCGGGGCACGAGGTCAAGACCGTGAACGACGGCATGCAGGCCCTGGACTGTGCGGTGGATTTCGGGCCGGACGTGGTGGTCCTGGACATTGGGCTGCCCCTCATGGACGGCTATGAAGTGGCCCGCCGTTTGCGGGCGGCGCACCCGACCCGGGATGCCCTGCTGATTGCGCTCACCGGGTATGGCCAACAGACCGATCGCCAGCAAGCCAAGGAGGCGGGCTTCGATGCGCACCTGGTCAAGCCTGCCGAACCCCACGTGCTGACCCGGTTGATCTCTGACTGGAGCACGGCGGCACCTGGCGAGCCCTTGTGCCTGTTCGGAGCGCTGTGAGGCGTCGGTGCAGCTTGGTAGATGCGGCAGCGCCGTTGCCTTCAAGGTGGCCCCCGGGCCTTGTCCCTGGCGCCCGCTTTGGTGTGCCCTTGAAGGCCGAATGCGGTAAGGCGATTTCCAGGTCCAAGGCGTGATCTGCACGCGACAGTGACCTGTGCCCTGCACAAGATATTGTTTGACAAGGCACCAAGGTCGTTGCCAGTCGTCCTAGACTCACGGCAGTTGAACACGGGATGAATCGATCCGCTGTGTGAAGCCTCGGCGCGCGAGGGTCACCGCAGCGCACTGATTGATTGACTGACTGACAGACAGACAGACCAGCGCTCCCAGCTTCACAGCAGACCGCAGGCCACCGTCGTGGTGGATGTTGTACTTGAAGATGATGATGATGACGTTGCGCAGGGCTTGCGATGGTGTCGCCCGTCGCCGGCGGGTCGTTGTTGGGCTGCCGGCCTGCGCATTGCACCGTGCTTGTTTCATTGAACTGGTTCGCCATGATGCCCCCGAAAAAACCCATTGCCATCGCCGCCTCGCAGGCGCCGGCACGCGTCAAGCCCTCGATCTACCCGGAGCCTTATGCCTCGCAGATGTCGGGCCGCATCAAACGGCCCTTGGGCGAGTTGTTCGGCTTGTCGAACTTCGGCGTCAATTTGACGGTGTTGCCGGCGCGTTCGGTGTCGGCCCTGCGGCATGCCCACAGCCGGCAAGACGAGTTCATCTACATCGTCTCGGGCCACCCGACCCTGGTCACTGCCGAAGGGCAGACACCCATGCAGCCAGGCATGTGCGCAGGTTTCAAAGCCGGCACGGGTGACGCGCACCAGTTGGTCAACGAAACCGTGGCAGAGGTCGTCTACCTCGAGGTGGGCGACCGGACGGCGGGTGACACCGTCGTCTACCCCGATGACGACCTGGCCGCCCAGCTCACCGTGGAGGGGTGGCGTTTCTTTCATAAGGACGGCACCGCTTATTGATTGACGGGCCCAGTTCACTGGGCGCGAGAACCCATGAGCTCGCGTGTGGGCGGTGGGCCAGTGCTTCAGGCATTTGAGGCGCAAAGCACTGAGCCCGGAAGCGGTGGACTGCGCGACCAGAAACTGCCGCCTGTCCACCGCGCTGAGCGACAGGGCATGGGGAGTGCCCGAGGTCAAGCCCCGAGCAGTTGGTGCGGAAGGGCCGCCACCGGCGACACCCTCAGTTCGCCAGCGCCCGTGCAGGTGCGCTCAACCCACGTGCATTTCGACACACTTCCCGCCGCCCGCTCCCCCTGTTGAGGGCTTGACGCCCGTGCGGCCCCCCGGGGAGACTGCGGGCTTCCTGATGTCAGAGAAGAAGTTGATGAAGCACCCTGCGCGCGTGGCCCCGATGTTGTTCTCCCACGCGCTGTGCAGCGTTGTGGCCCTCAGTGCCTTGCTGGCTGGTTGCGGTGGCGGCGATGATGATGGCAACAGGGCCCCCACGCCGGCCAGCACCGTGATGTTTCCCGGCGACAACACCCTGGCCAACAACTTGCTCGGCCAGTGCGCGGTGCCGCGCACCGGCATCAACCCGGCCACCAGCCGGCCTTACCCAGACCGCGCGGGCAGCCTCCTCACCGAACAACGCTGGCTGGCCGCCTGGACGAACGACACCTACCTTTGGTATGACGAGGTGAATTACGGCAACCCGGGCGCCTTGCCGGCCACCACGCTGGCTTACTTCAACACCCTCAAGACGCCGCGCCTGACACCGGCCGGCAAGGCCAAGGACCGTTTCCACTTCACCTATCCCACCGCTTTGTGGGAGTCGGCCCTGGCCGGCGAAGACGTGGGCTATGGCGCCACCTGGCTGTTCCCCAGCTCCGCACCGCCGCGCAAGGTGGTCGTGGCTTACACCAACGCGAACACGCCGGCCACCGCGCCCACAGCGGCCTTGTTGCGCGGCACGGAAATTCTGCGCATCGACAACATCGATCTCGTCAACGACGCCACGGCCGCGAGCGTGGCCATCCTCAATGCCGCGCTGTTCCCCAGCAAAGCGGGTGAAACCCACCAGTTCGTGGTGCGCGACCCCGGCGCCACGGCCACCCGCACCGTCACCCTGACCGCCGCCGCACTGCCGGCCGCGCCGGTGCAGTCGGTGCGCACGCTGGCCAGCGGCACCGTCGGGTACCTGCAATTCAATGAGCACATCGGCCCGGCCGAGCCGGCGCTGATCAATGCCGTCAATCAGCTGCGGACCGCCCAGGTCAGCGACCTGGTGATCGACGTGCGCTACAACGGCGGTGGCCTGCTCAGCATCGCCAGCCAACTGGCCTACATGGTGGCCGGACCGACCCGCACCGCCGGCAAAACCTTCGAGCGCCTGACGTTCAACAACCAGTACCCCTCGATCAACCCGGTCACCCGCACCGCCAACCAGCCCACGCCGTTCTACACCACCACGCTGGGCGCCTCAAGCTTGCCCCCGGGCACCGCCTTGCCCACGCTGAACCTGGGCCGGGTGTTCGTGATCACCGGCGCCGACACCTGTTCGGCGAGCGAAGCCATCATCAACGGCCTGCGCGGCGCGGGTGTGGAGGTGATCCAGATCGGCGAGGCCACCTGCGGCAAGCCTTACGGCTTCTATCCCACCGAGAATTGCGGCACCACGTATTTCTCGATCCAGTTCAAGGGCGACAACGCCTTGGGCTTCAGCGACTACACCGACGGCTTCGTGCCGCAAAACGGCAAGACCACCGGCATCGCTGCCGGGGCGGTGGTGCCAGGTTGCGCGGTGGCCGACGACCTGGCCCATGGGCTTGGCGACCCGGCAGAAGCGCGCCTGGCCGCGGCGCTGCAATACCGCAGCACCGGCACCTGCCCGGCGGTGGCGCTGGCCAGCGTGCGGGGCGAGCAGGTGCTGTCGGCCGATGGGCGTGAACGAGACCCGGCTCTGGCTCTGCAGGTCCCCGATGGCCATGTCTGGAAAAAGCCGTTCCTGATGAACCGCATCCAGGACCGCTGAGCGGGCAGGGACCGGCCATCGCTCGCCTTGCCTCTTCAAGGTTCAGCTGCGGGGCCCATGTCGTGAAGACGTCGGCAGGCCCCGCGTTCCACTTCAACGCAGGCGGTGCGGTTCTTGTCGCACTGGCCGAGTCATGAGAACTGGCTGAAGACAGCGAGTTGGCCGAAGCCGTGCTCACCGAGGGGCCCGCCCGGTTGCCTTGTGGCTCACTGACCAGCAGGTCGAGGTCCACGTCGTCATGGTCCCAGGAAATGCGGTAGACGAAGGCACCTTGGACCGAAGGCTGCCAGAGGGTGCCGCCGCCGCCGGTGATCAGCGGGTTGACCAAATGGCGCCAGGGCCCACCGCCTCCGGTCACGGTGTTGCTGATCGGCACCGCCCTGTGGCTGGCCCGCCCATTGGCGCCGCCGCCGGTAGAGCCGGGGGCGACGAACATCCGGTTCAAGTCGATCCGCCAAAACCGGCCTGGGTAAAAAATTGGTCACACCGTGGCAAAACAAGGCGTATTTCACGCCTCACATCCTGCTTTTGCCTCTGGAGGCCACGACCACACTCGGGAACATTCACAACGCGTGATTTTTTGCCGAGGAGTGACCATGTTCAAACTGCCCTCCGTTCACCTTTGCATCATGCAACCGGGTGGCTATGTGCATTCCCTGGGCTTTTTGGACCCGGCGCAGTACTTCCGGCACCAGTTCCGCCGCATGGGTGCGCAGGTCACCATGAGCAAGAACCGGCTGCGGCACGACGCGGTGAACTTCGTCTTCGGGGCCCACCTCGGCTTCGACGCGGCGCTGCGCGAGCGTTACGACTGCATCTTCGTGAACCTGGAGCAGTTGGGCGAGGGCGGTGCGCAGGTCTCCGAGAGCTACCTGCGCCTGCTGGCCGGCTCGGCGGTGGTCGATTACGACGCCCGCAACGTGCCCAGCTACAGCACCCAGGCGGCCGACGTGCCGGTGGTGCCGTTTTGGTTCGCCCCTTACTTGCGCCCGGAGATGGCCCTGCCGCTGGCGGACCGGCCCATCGACCTGCTGTTCATCGGCAGCATGAACGAGCGCCGCAAGGCCATGCTGGACCGAGTTCAGGCCCAGGGCGTGACGGTCAGCCAGTTCGACAGCCCGCTGTACGGGCCGGAGCGGGACCACTTCATCCTGCAGTCCAAGGCGGTGTTCAACACCCACTTCTATGCCACCAGCCGCTTCGAGCAGGCCCGTGTGTCGCATTGCCTGTCGCTGGGCACGCCGGTGATCTCCGAGCGCAGCGCCTTGACCGGGCCGGACGCGGCGTTCGAGAACAGCGTGCTCTGGGTGGAGGAAGCGGAGCTGGACACCTACTTCGCCCAGCGCTTCGGTCAGCCGGCGTTTTATGAGCAGGCGGCGCGCTGCCTGGACAACTTCACCCAGCACGACCCGGTCGAGCCTTATGCCGACCTGCTGGCGTTTGCCGCCGGCTACAGCAAGACCCGCCGCGAACAGCGGGGTGCCGCGGCCTGGCAGCCCACCCAGATCAACCTCGGCTCGGGCAAGGATTACAAGCTCGGCTGGCTGAACCTGGACATCCTGGACCGCTCGCAGCCCGACGTGGTGCTGGACCTAGGGCGACCGGTGAGCTTTCCCGTGCGTTTCGACAGCCCGCTGGTCGGCCCGGTAGAACTGGCGCCTGGCTCGGTCTCCCTGGTCTATGCCAACAACGTGCTGGAGCATGTGCCCGATCTGCCGCAGCTGATGACGAATTGCCTGCAGCTGCTCAAAACCGGTGGGATCATGCACCTGGAAGTGCCCTATGAGCACGCCACCACCGCTTGGCAAGACCCGACGCACGTGCGCGCTCTGAACGAAAACTCCTGGCTCTACTACACCGACTGGTTTTGGTACCTGGGCTGGTTCGAACACCGGTTTTCCGCCCAAAACTCCACCTACCTCGACGCTGCTTTGCAGCCCTGCGAGAAAAACCAGGCCGCTTTCATGCGCGTGGTGCTGGTGAAGGTGCAAACCACGCCGCAAGAACGCATGACCGCGCGGGTGATGCGCCCCGATTTCGCCCTGCCGGATGACAGCGGTTTGGTGCAAAGCCTGCGCCCGCAGCGCACCACCATCGCCCGGCTGGCCAGCGTCACTGCGGTTTCCCCGCTATGAGGCCGGGGCGCCACGGTGCCCCGAGAACCATGTCACGTTTTGATACATCCGTACAAACCCGGTCGGAAGTTCCCTGACAGGGGGTATGGAAGAAACTGGACTCAAGCCACAGAGATGGGCTGATGTTGGCCGCCAATTGATCTGTTCACAATTCGTTTCACGCTGAGACGTTTTCATCAGCCCGATCAACGAATACAGACAAGGTGGAAGCCATGAATGCCGATCAAGTCCTGACCGAAATCCGCGAAGCCAATCTTTCTTACCTGATGCTGGCCCAGAGCCTGATTCGCTCTGACCGCGAACAAGCTTTGTACCGTTTGGGCATCACCGAGGAGAGCGCTGCGATGATCGCACTGCTGACCCCGGCCCAGATGATGAAAATTGCCGCCGGCAACACCTTGCTGTGCCGCTTCCGCATGGACGACGACCTGGTGTGGGGTCTGCTGACCAACCACGGCAAGGGCTCGGCCAACGACACCACCAACCGCCTGCACGCCAGCATCCTGCTCGCCGGTCGCCACCAAGAAGCTGCCTGAGCTTCGGCTCATTCCGCCTCGGTGTCACCCGGTTCAACCCTCCTAGGAGCAGCATCATGCGCAGCAAAAGTATCCTCACTGAAGCCAAGCAAATCGAGCGCGCCGTCACGCTGATCAACCTCGGCGCTCGATTGCAAGTGCTGGAGTCGGAAACCGACCTGTCGTATGAGCGCCTGTTGCGCCTGTACAAGGAGGTCTCGGGCAAGTCGCCCAGCAAGGGGCAGTTGCCGTTCTCGACCGATTGGTTCATGACCTGGCAGCCGAACATCCATGCCAGCCTGTTCCTGAACATCCACGAGTACCTGAACAAGGTGGCCGAACTGGATGAGATCGACACGGTGATCAAGGCCTACCAGCTGTATCAGGAGCAGACCACGGCCCAGAGCCTGGAAGCCCTGCTGTCCATCACCCGCGCCTGGCGCCTGGTGAAGTTCGTCGACAACGGCATGCTGACCCTGACGCAGTGCTCCAAGTGCGGCGGCAAGTTCGTGACCCACCCCCACGAGATCGCCAAGCACTATGTGTGCGGTCTGTGCAGCCCCCCGGCGCGCGCCGGCAAGGGCAAGTCGGTGGGCGGAATCCAGATGCACTGAGCCCTCGGCGGGCATCGAACCTCCGGTTCACCAGACGGGCAGGGCGCTTCAATCGAGCATTCCTGCACGTCTTGCCAGCGGATGTGAAGCCGCTGGCTTAAGTTTCCAGGTTGCGTTGCCGATCACCTCGGTGACGCGAAAGCGTCTTCTTGCTTGTCTCCTCCCGGCACTTCGTGTGCCTTCAAAACGGGCCTTGTGCCCGTTCTTTTTTGGGCGACTGTTTTTCCTCGCCCCGAACCCGCATTCCTTGTGCGCCATAAGCCAGGTGTTCACCCGGCAGTTGCTGCGACCGCAGCGCACATCCCTCCTCAAGCAAGCCCAAACGGTACCGATATTCCCACCAAGACCGGCGCAACGTCGGTTCCTTTTGGCTTGGGATCGGAAACCATGTTTGTCATCATCGGGTGGGGCGTCGTCATGGTGTGCGTGTTCGGGGTGTACATCGCCCACGGCGGCAACATCGGCGTGGTCCTGACGGCCTTGCCCTTCGAGATGGTCTCCATCGGCGGCGCCGCGGGTGGCGCGTTCCTGGTCAACAACCAGCCCAAACTGCTCAAGGCCACGATGAAGGGCCTGAAACAGTGCTTCAAGTCGTCGCACCACAACAAGGCACGCTACATGGAGTTGATGGCGCTGTTGTATGACCTGCTGCAAAAGGCGCGCAAGGAAGGCCTGATGTCCATCGAGAAGGACGTCGAAGACCCCCACAACTCCGCCATCTTCCAAAAATACGCCACCGTCGGCAACGACCACCATGTGGTCGAGTTCATCACCGACTACCTGCGCATGATGGTCTCCGGCAACCTCAACGCCCATGAGATCGAAAGCCTCATGGACAGCGAGATCGAGACCCACCACAACGAAGCCCACGGCCCGGTGGCGGCGATCGCCCGCCTGGCCGGGGCGCTGCCGGCCTTCGGCATCGTGGCGGCCGTGCTGGGCGTGGTCAACACCATGGGCTCGGTGGGCCAGCCCCCGGCGGTGCTGGGCGGCATGATCGGCTCGGCCCTGGTGGGCACCTTCCTCGGCATCTTGCTGGCCTACGCGTTCGTCGAGCCTTTGTCGGGCCTGCTGGAGCAAAAGGTCGACGAAGGCAGCAAAGAGCTGCAATGCATCAAGACCACCTTGCTGGCCAGCATGCAAGGTTACGCCCCGCAGGTGGCGGTGGAATTCGGCCGCAAGGTGCTGTACTCGGGCGACCGTCCGACCTTTGCCGAGCTGGAAGCCCACGTCAAAGGCCGGAAGTAAGGTCGCGCCATGGCAGGTGACGCCAAAAAACTGCAACCGATCATCGTCAAGAAGATCAAGAAGGGCGGCCACGCCGTGCACGGTGGCGCCTGGAAGATCGCCTATGCCGACTTCGTGACCGCCATGATGGCGTTTTTCCTGCTGATGTGGCTGCTGGGGTCGACCACCGAAGGCGACAAGAAGGGCATTGCCGACTTCTTCAATGCGCCGTTGAAAGTGGCGTTGCTCAACAGCGGCAGCGGCTCGGGCGACGCGTCCCATGTGCTCAAAGGCGGCGGAACCGACCTCACCCGCAGTGCGGGCCAGGTCAAACGGGGTGACATCGAAGCGCCGCGCGCCACCATGAACCTGCTGGCCCTCAAGGCCGAGCAGCACCGGGCGGAGAAGGCCAAGCTCGAGGCCTTGAAGCAGAAGGTGAGCGAAAAGATCGCCACCAACCCGAAACTCGCCGCGGTGAGCGGGCAGATTCGCCTCGACATGACCCGCGACGGGCTGCGCATCCAAATCGTCGACGAGAACAACCGGCCGATGTTCGACAGCGGCAGCGCAGTCGTCAAACCTTACATGCGTGACTTGCTGCGCGACATCGGTGCGGTGCTGGCCGAAGTGCCGAACCACCTGACGCTGGAAGGGCACACCGACGCTCAGCCGTTCAGCTCGGGCGACCGCGGCTACAGCAACTGGGAGCTCTCCAGTGACCGCTCGAACGCCTCACGCCGCGAGTTGCTGGCGGGTGGGCTGCCGGAAGACCGGGTCTTGCGGGTGCAAGGGCTGGCCAACAGCCTGCCCCTGCTGCCCAAAGAGCCGCAAAACCCAGCCAACCGCCGCATCAGCATCATCGTGATGAACCGAGAAGCGGAAGACCGGATTTTTCGCACATCAGTCGAGGGGACAGAAGGGGCCGCCGAGCCCAATCCCCCCTCAATTTCTCCGGGCCCCGCCCGATAACCCAGTTAGCGCCTCCGTCAGGCAAGCACACAGCAGCGAGGAATCTCCCATGAGCACCCAAACCGACATGAAATTTTTGATCGTCGACGACTTTTCCACCATGCGTCGGATCGTCCGCGGCCTGCTCAAGGAGATTGGCTATAACAACGCCGAAGAGGCCGAAGACGGCGCCGTCGCACTGACGATGCTCAAGGGCGCGAAGTTCGATTTCGTGGTCAGCGACATCAACATGCCCAACATGACCGGCTTTGACTTGCTGTCGGCGATCAAGAAAGACGAAACGCTCAAGCACCTGCCGGTGCTGATGGTGACCGCTGAAGCGCGCAAAGAAGACATTGTGCGCGCTGCCCAAGACGGGGCTGCCGGCTACATCGTGAAACCTTTCACCAAGGCCACCTTGGAAGAAAAGGTGATCAAGATCATGCAAAAGCTGGCAACGACCGCCTAAAGGAACATTAAAAATGAAAATGGACAATGTTGCCTCCTGGGCGCCTCCCAGTGCGCCTTCGGCGCCCGCCGGTGCATCCCCCGAAGTGTTCCACCAGCTGGGTCTGATCACCCGGCAGCTGCACGACACCCTGATGCAACTGGGCGTGATGCCCAAGCTGCAAGCCGCTGCCCAGGGCTTGCCAGACGCACGCAGCCGCCTGAGCTACATCGCCAAGAAAACCGGCGAAGCGGCCGACAAGGTGTTGAACTCGGTGGACCAGGCCAAGCTGGAACACTCGAACATCGCCAGCGAGACCCGGCGAATGGCGCAGGCCATCGTGTCCGATCCGGTGAAGGCCGTGGCCTCGGGCGCGGTGATGAACTTCGTCAGCGACGTCGAGGCCGCCACGGCGCGCATCGACCAGCACCTGACCGACATCATGATGGCGCAGGACTTCCACGACCTCACCGGCCAGGTGGTGGCCAAGGTGGTCAGCCTGGCCACCGAGTTGGAAGACAGCCTGGTCAGCCTGTTGCTGCAGGCTGCCCCAGTGGAGCAGGCGCAAAAGCTGGAAGCGGCGATCCTGCAGGGTCCTGTGGTCAATCCGGAAGGACGCACCGATGTGGTCGCGGATCAGGGCGAAGTCGACGATCTGCTGGCCAGCCTGGGTTTTTGACCCGGTCTGCACCGCGCCGTGCCACAGCGACCTTCGGGTCGCTGCTGGCGCTGGTGCCACCGCCAAGGCGTGCGGCTGCCCTGCAGGGGCGAGCCGGAGGGGGAACAGTCCAGCAAAGGCCCGGCTATTGGGTCGATCGCTGCGGGCCTCGGCTGGCGACAATCGGGCCAACCGTATCTCTCCTGGTGGCCGGCCTTGCCCATGAACCAACCGATCGTCGCCCCTTCGCTGCCACCGGCCCCGGCGGCTGACGCCGCCAGCGCTGCCTTGGCCGACGGCTTGGCACGTGCGCGCTCCGGCGGCATGCCCCTGCCGGAGCTGCTGGACCGGGCCCACCGGCTGCATCAAGACGGCTTGGCCGAAGCCTCCGCCCAGCTTTACGAGGATTGGATCGCGCACACTCAGTCACCCTTGCGGCACGTGGCCTGCTTCAATTGGGGCACCGTGCTGGGCGCCTTGCAGCGCCATCCGCAAGCCGAGCAGGCCTACCTGCAAGCCATTGCCTTCAAACCTGATTTTCTGCAGGCCCGGTTGAACCTGGGCCACCAGCTCGAGCACCTGGGCCGGCCCGAAGAGGCCTTGGCGCAGTGGCGCCTGGTGCTGGAGCACAGCCCGCCCGAGCGGGGCGGTGAGGCGCAGACGCTGTACCTGCATGCGGTCAACAACCTGGCCCGCCTGTGCGAGCAGCTGCGCCAGTACGACCAGGCCGAGCGCTACATGGTGCTCAGCCTGCAAACCCAGCACGACCAGCTCGACGTCATCCAGCATTACGTGCACGTGCGGCAGAAGCAGTGCGCCTGGCCGGTCTACACCACGGTGGGGGAGGTCACCGAGCACTTGTTGACGATCGGCACCTCGCCCTTGGCGATGTTGAGCGCCAGCGACGACCCGGCGCTGCAGCTGTTGGCCGCCCAGCGTTTCGTGCACAGCAAGGTGCCCAAGCCGCCCGCGGGCCCGGCGTTGCACACCCAGTTCCCGGCCCGCCAGGGCAAGCTGAAGATCGGTTATTTGTCGGGCGACCTGTGCATGCACGCCGTCGGCCTGCTGACCGGTGAGCTCCTGGGCCTGCACGATCGCGAGCGCTTCGAAGTCCACGGTTTTTGCTGGAGCCGCGAAGACGGCAGCGAGCAGCGACGCCGCCTGCGCGCCGGCATGGACCACTTCGTGCCCCTGGCCGGCGTCGACGACATCACCGCAGCGCGCCACATTGCGGCCCGCGGCATCGACGTGCTGGTCGACCTGCAAGGCCTGACCAACGGCGCCCGGCCGGCCATCCTGGGCCAGCGGCCCGCGCCGATCCAAGTCAGCTACCTGGGTTTCCCGGGCACCTCGTGCATTCCGGGTGTCGACTGGATCATCGCCGACCGCTTCGTGATGCCCGAAGACCTGCGCCGCTACTGCAGCGAGAAGCCGATTTACCTGTCTGACTGCTATCAGGTCAGCGACCGCCAGCGCGAGGTGGCGCCCAAGCCCACACGGGCGGCCTGCGGCCTGCCAGAAGACGCCTTCGTGTTCTGCTCCTTCAACAACAACTTCAAATTCACCGAGCCGGTGTTTCAAAGCTGGATGCGGATCCTGCACGCTGTGCCGGGCAGTGTGTTGTGGCTGCTGGCCGACAACCCGTGGTCGCAGGAGAACATGCTGAAAACCGCCGACACCCACGGCGTGGCCCGCGAGCGCTTGATTTTTGCCCCCCGCGCTGCCCCGCCCGAGTACCTGGCGCGGTTCCAGCAGGCCGACCTGCTGCTCGACACCTTCCCCTACAACGCCGGCACCACGGCCAGCGACGCCCTGTGGATGGGCGTGCCGATCCTGACGTGTTCGGGCCGCACCTATATCTCCCGCATGGCCGGCAGCCTGCTGACCGCGGTCGGCCTGCCCGAGCTGATCACCGAGTCGCTGGCAGATTACGAGCAGCGGGCCATCCAACTCGGGCGCGAGCCGCAGCGGGTCGCGTCGCACCGGCGCTACCTGGCGGAGCACGGACGGCAGTCGCGCCTGTTCAACATCCCCGCCCTGGTGGGCCAGATGGACAACGCGTTTGAAGCTTTGGCGCTGGCCGAGCGGGCGCGTGACGCCCAGCGCCGTCAGGCGTCGACCTCACCGAAAGACCTGCCGTGAGCGAGCTGCACCAGGCCTCCGTCTTGAACGAAGACAGCGTTTTGCCGCCTGTCAGCGAAGACGACGCCCTGCTGCACGCCATCGCCTGGCTGACCCGCCACCACGGGCGCGACCGCTCGCCGGCTTCGCTGATCGCCGGCATGCCGATCACCGGCGCCGTGGCCCCCGACCAGGCGGTGCGCATCCTGCGCGAAGCCGGCTTCAACGCCGGGCTCGTGCAGAGGCGCATTGCCGAGATCCACCCACTGTTGCTGCCCGCCGTCGTGCTGCTCAACCACCGCGACGCCTGCATCATCACCAAGCGCCTGGACGATGGCCAGCGCTATGAAGTCGTCATGCCCGGTGAGGACTGCCACACGGTGTTCGCCACCCAGGCCGAGCTCGAAGCCGAGCACACCGGCTTCCTGCTGGTGGCCTCACCCCAGGTGCAGGCGGCCCCCAACACCCACGGCCTGGGCGCCTTGCGCGACCCGAAGAGCCACTGGCTGTGGGGCACCATGCGCCGGTTCCTGCCTTACTACCGCTCGGCCCTGCTGGCCGCCATGCTCAGCAACCTGCTGATGCTGGTCAGCGGCCTGGTGATGTCGGTGGTCTACGACAAGGTGATTCCGCACCAGGCTTTCACGACGCTGTGGGCCTTGGCCAGCGGCGCGATCATCGCCCTGGTGTTCGACATGATTGCGCGCCAACTGCGCAGCCACCTGATCGACCTGGCCGGGCGCAAGACCGACCTCATCATCGGCTCGCTGCTGTTCAGGCAAACGCTGGCGGTGCGCATGGAGCACCGGCCGGCGTCGGCGGGCTCATACGCGCATCACCTGTCGCAAATCGAAATGGTGCGCGACTTCTTCACCTCGGCCACCTTGTCGGCCTTGACCGATCTGCCGTTCATCGTCGTCTTCGTGGCCATGTGCTTCATCGTCGGCGGGCCGCTGGGCTGGGTGCTGGTGCTGGCCATTCCCGTGATCATCGGCTTGGCGGTGGTGATCCAAAGCTCTCTGCGCCGCTCGATGATGGCCAACATGCACCAGATGGCCGACCTGCAAGGGGTGTTGGTCGAAGCGGTGGAAGGCCTGGAAGACTTGAAGTCCACCGGTGCGCAGGGCCGCTTCGTGCAGCGTTATGAAAACGCCACCGCGGCGGCGGCCGAATCGTCGCTGCGCGCGCGCACCATGTCGAGCTGGACCAACAACCTGTCGGCGGCCGCGCAGCAATTCGTCACCTTGGCCATGATGGTCTGGGGCGTGTACCTGATTCACGATGGCCAGATCACCGGCGGGGCCCTGATCGGCTCGGTGATGTACGCCGGCCGGGCGGTGGCGCCACTGAGCAGCGTGGTCGGCCTGGCCACGCGCTACCAAGGGGCCCGCGCGGCCATGGCGGCGCTGGACCAGATGATGAACCTGCCAGTCGAGCGCGAGCACGGCAAGTCCTACGTGGCGCACCACCGCGTCACCGGCCGCATCGGTCTGCACGATCTGAGCTTTTCCTATCCGGCGCAAAACGACGACGTGGCGCCCAAGGTGCTCAAGAACATCAACCTGCAGTTCGCGCCCGGTGAGCGGGTGGCGATTTTGGGCCGCATCGGCAGCGGCAAGTCGACCATCCTGCGGTTGCTGGGTGCGCTGTACCAGCCCACCGAGGGACGTGTCGAGGTCGATGGCATTGACCTGCGCCAGCTGGACCCGGCCGACTTCCGCAACCGCTTGGGCTTCGTCTCCCAGGAGCCCCGGCTCTTCAACGGCACCCTGCGCGACAACGTGCTGATGGGCCGTCCGACCGTCGAAGCCAGTCAGCTCACCGGTGTGGCCAAGCTCACCGGGCTCGACCACGTGGTGGCTTCCCATCCCAAGGGGTGGGACCTGTCGGTGGGCGAGATGGGCGGCTTGCTCTCAGGCGGGCAGCGGCAACTGGTGGCCCTGGCACGTTGCCTGGTCACGCAGCCCCAAATCCTGCTGATGGACGAGCCCACCAGCTCGATGGACGCCCAGTCCGAAATCATGTTCCTGCGCCGGCTCAAGGAGTCGGTGGGGCAGTGCACCCTGGTGGTGGTGACCCACCGCCCGGCGGTGCTCGACCTGGTCGACCGCGTCGTTGTCATCGACGCCGGCAAGGTGGTGCTCGACGGACCGAAAGCTCAGGTGTTGGCCGCCTTGTCCGGCGCCAAGCCGGCCGCCGCACCCCAGACCCCGTCGAACGTGCACATGCACCCGTCGACCCAGCCGGTGCAACAGGCGGCGTCGTTGTGAGCCCCGCGTGGCCGAACGCAGTCGGTGGTCGCCATGGCGCGCACTGAGCCGGTTCTGGAGCAGGGCGATGCGGCCTACATGGCCGACATGCGGGCGGCCCAGTTGGTGGAAGCCACACCCCGAACCGCCTGGGCGCTGTACCTGATCCTGGCCGTGATGGTGTCGGCCGTGGCCTGGGCCTCTCTGACCCGGGTTGACGAGGTCACCCGGGCCGACGCGCGCATCATTCCCGACGGCCGCGAGCAGGTCATTGCCAGCCTGGAGGGCGGCATCCTGCGCGAGCTGAAAGTCACCGAGGGCATGCAGGTCGAGGCCGGCCAGGAGCTGGCGCTGCTCGACCCGACCCGCTTCGAATCCCAACAAAACGAAGGCCAGCTGCGCCGCCTGGCTTTGCGCGCCACCCAAGCCCGGCTGATTGCCGAGGCCAACGGCCGGGAGCTGCGGTTTCCGCCCGAGGTGCTGGCGTCCGCAGCCCATGTCGAGGGCGAAACCGAAGTGTTCAACGTGCGGCGCCGGTCGATGCAGGAAGCGGTGAGCGCCAATGGCCGCAGCATCGACCTGCTGTCGCGCGAGCTGAAGGTGGCCGACGCCATGTCGTCCAAGGGCTTGATGTCCGAGGTGGAAGTGATGCGCTTGCGCCGCCAGGTCAACGACCTGCAACTGGCCAACCAGGAACGCGTCAACCGTTTCCGCCAGGAGGCCAGCACCGAACTGGTGAAAGTGCAAAACGAGGTCAACCAGATCGACGAGCAGATCGCCGGGCGCGCCGACGTGCTGCGCCGCACCGTGCTCACCTCGCCGGTGCGTGGTCTGGTGAAGAACATCCGCGCCAACACCCTGGGCGGCGTGGTCTCACCGGGCGCGGCGGTGATGGAGATCGTGCCGCTGGGCCCGAAGGTGTTGATCGAAGCGCGCATCAAGCCTTCGGAAATTGGCTTCCTGCAAGTGGGCCAGAAAGCCCAGGTCAAGCTCAAAGCTTACGACTACACCTTGTACGGCGGGCTGGAAGGCGTGGTCGAGTACATCAGCCCTGATGCCCTGGGCGATGCCGAGCGCCCCGGGTCTGCCGACGCCACCTACTACCGTGCGCTGGTGCGCGCCGACCGCTCCGACCTCAAGGCGCGCGGCGCCACCTTGTCGGTGATGCCCGGCATGACCGCCACCGTCGAGGTGCGCACCGGCGAGCGTTCGGTGTTGAGTTTTCTGTTGCGGCCGCTGCTCAAGAGCAGGGAAGCATTCCGCGAACGTTCGGGTTGACGACGACGGCCTGGCCGCACACCACAATGGCACACCCCAAAAAATCCCGAAGCGCCGACAGGCTCGAGCATGACGCCCGCTTGGAGCTGATCGACCGCTTTTACACCGCTTTGGCCCAAGGCGATGCCGAGGCCATGGCGGCTTGCTATCACAAGCAAGTTCATTTCAGCGACCCGGTGTTCGACCTGCATGGGCGGGCCGCTGGCGAGATGTGGCGTTTGTTGTGCAGCCGTGGGCGCGACCTGCGCGTCAGCCACGACAAGCCGCGGGTCGAGGGCGGCGTCGTGCGCGTCCGCTGGCAGGCCCGTTACGCCTTCAGCGGCACGGGCCGCAAGGTCCACAACGTGATCGAGGCCCGTTTTCAGTTTGACAACGGCCTGATCGTGCGCCACGTCGACCGCTTCAACTTCTGGCGCTGGTCACGCCAGGCCTTGGGGCCCATCGGCTGGCTGCTCGGCTGGTCCGGCATGCTGCGCAACAAGGTCCGCCGCAAGGCCGCCAAAGGCTTGGCTGAATTTTCTGCCGGCCCGGCCCGATCGGACCGGCACGGCGTGCGGGAGCGTGATGTGCAAGAGGGCTGGCGTCAGCAGTGAGTTGCACGCCTGCCCTCGTCAGGGCAGATTCGCTTGTATTCAAGCAAAACGCAAATCACAGTCAAGGACTTGTTCTCCAGGATCGCAGGACGCTGATGACTTCCCCGGTCTTTGGGCAGCTTGAAGCTTTGCGCTATCGGGGCTGAGGCAGGGCATTCTTCTCTGTCTGTTCAAAGACAAGCCCCCAAAGCAATCGCTCAGCGCGAGGGTGTGCTTGACCAGCGGCACGACAAGCGTCACGCCGTGTCACTTCCGCGCTTCGCTCCTCGTCGACGCGAAGACGCTGCGCCCCAGCCAGCGCCAAAGCTGTTGCCCCTGTCGGCCCGCACCCTGGACCGTCAGCGCGCCTGTGCGAATCTCATCCTCAGGAGCGCTGTCGCCAGTCCATATCTCAGTGAGAGCGCGCACCGTCGATTCGACGATCACTGTCACGTCGTGCCCGGGATCATCGCGGCACAAATCGGCGGTGTGGTCCTGCACGACCAGCCACCACAAGCGCTCTGTCGCCGGTGCATCGAGAAACCGAAAGTGCACCACCGTTCGGGCCTCTGGAAAGTCATCGATGCGCGCAAACCGTCGGATGTCCCACATCAGAAAGCCGGCATCCAGCTGCTCTTTGCGCAGGCGGCTGCCGATCCAGCGCGCCCCCCAGTGGCCGATGCCCAGCACGATCGGGCGCAGCTCTTCACCCGCTTGCGTGAGGTGGTACTCCCATCCCTTGTCCACCTTGCGTCGCTCGACCACGCCGATCGCTTCTAGCTTGCGAAGTCGCTGCGTGAGCAACGTCGCCGACATGCGCGGCACGCCCCGGTGGACATCGTTGAAGCGATGGCTGCCGCAGAGCAGCTCACGCACGACGAGCGGCGTCCACAATTCGCCCAGCACCTCCGCGCCACGCGCCACCGTACAGAACTGCAAGTAGTCGGTCATGCGTCAGTGTAGGCCGAAGGACCATCGGCGGCCACTCCAGAATCTGGACTTGAGCCTCCCTGCGACAACACCTACTGTGGCGCCTGCCGTGCATTTCGCATGGTCTCGTGATCAAGGAGATTCACCATGACCGCTGTCATCACTCGCCCAGGGTTGGCTTCTGCATTCGACCCCGAAAAATTCCGCACCACCACCCGCGCGCAGTGGGAACACGCCGCCGAGGCATGGGACCGGTGGACACCGTTGCTCAACCGCTGGCTCGGTGCCGCCACAGAAGCGATGCTCGACGCCGCACGTGTCGGGCCAGGATCACGGGTGCTCGACATCGCCGCGGGCGCAGGCGATCAAACCATCGCTGCCGCGCGCCGCGCTGGATCGACCGGCCACGTGCTGGCGACCGACCTCTCGCCAACCATCCTCGGCTACGCGATGGCAGCTGCGCAGAAAGAAGGACTCTCGAATGTGGCGGTGCGCGAGCTCGATGGAGAGCGCCATGATGTCCTGCCCGCGGAATCCTTTGATGCGGCGATCTCTCGCGTTGGACTGATCTATTTTCCGGACCAGCAGCGCGCATTGGCCGGGATCCGCCACGCGTTGAAACAGGGTGGACGCTTCGCTGCCGTTGTGTACTCCACGCCCGAGAAAAATGCTTTTTTCGCGTTGCCCGTGGGCATCATCCGCCGCCGAGCGCAGCTGCCGTCGCCGCTGCCAGGGCAGCCGGGGCCTTTCTCCCTGGGCGGCGAAGGTGTTCTGGCAAAGACGCTCGAACAAGCCGGCTTTCGGGACGTGGAGGTCCGCCGGGTGGACTCCCCCGTGTGTCTGCCGACTGCGGCAGAGTGCGTCCGATTCGAACGCGAATCGTTTGGGGCGCTGCTGCAAATGATGAGCGGCATGGATGACAGCGAGCGCGCTGCCACGTGGGTCGAGATCGAGCGGACGCTCACGCAGTTCGAAACCGCGGAAGGAGGGTTCACAGGTCCGTGCGAAATGCTCGTTGGAAGCGGAGCGCGTTAGATCTGGGTGGCGTGCGTGCCAGCGAGTGGGCGTCCAAAACCGGTGTCAGCAAAATGGTCGTTTTCGCGCCATTGGCAGCGCCGGCACGTCGTGCTTTATGGCGCCCGCCCTTGGCTCACCGGCAGACAAGCACAGAACAAATTGCGGTCCCCGTGCACGTTGTCGACCCGGCTCACCGGCGACCAGTACTTGGTGTGCCGCAGCGAGGCGACAGGGTACGCAGCTTCCTCGCGGCTGTACGGCGCGGTCCATTCGCTGCGCATCAGCACTTCCGCGGTGTGCGGCGCAGCCTTCAGCGGGTTGTTGTCAGCCGGCCAGTCGCCGCGCTCCACCCGGCGGATCTCTTCGCGGATGGCGATCATGGCCTCGCAGAAACGGTCCAGCTCCACCAGGGGTTCGCTTTCCGTCGGCTCGACCATCAGTGTGCCGGGCACGGGGAAGCTCAAGGTCGGGGCATGAAAGCCGTAATCGATCAGGCGCTTGGCCACGTCTTCCGCGGTCACGCCGGTGGCGTCTTTCAACGGCCGCAGGTCCAGGATGCACTCATGGGCCACACCCCCGCCCACCAGCTCATGGTTGCCGCCGGAGTAGAGCACCGGGTAGTGCTCGCGCAGGCGTGCCGCGATGTAGTTGGCGCTCAGAATCGCGGTCTCGGTCGCCATGCGCAGGCCGTCGGCGCCCATCATGCGGCAGTACATCCAGCTGATTGGCAAGACGGCCGCGTTGCCCAGCGGGGCGGCGGACACCGCGCCGATGGCCTGAGGGCGGTCGATGCCCAGGCCGCCGCTGCGGTGCACCGGCAGGTAAGGCACCAGATCGGCCACCACCGCCACCGGGCCGACGCCGGGGCCGCCGCCGCCGTGCGGGATGCAGAAGGTCTTGTGCAGATTGAGGTGGCTGACGTCGCCACCGAAGTCGCCGGGAGCGGCCACCCCGACCAGGGCGTTCATGTTCGCGCCGTCGACGTAGACCCGGCCCCCATGCTGGTGCACCAGGGCGCACAGCTCCTTCACCCGCACCTCAAAGACGCCGTGGGTGGAAGGGTAGGTGATCATCACCGCCGCCAGGCGATCGCTGTGCTGCTCACAGCGGGCCTTCAGGTCGTCCATGTCGACGTTGCCCTGGGCGTCGCATTTCACGACCACCACGGTCAAGCCCACCATCTGGGCCGACGCTGGATTGGTGCCGTGCGCCGATTCGGGAATCAGGCAGATGTTGCGGTGGCCCTGGCCACGGGCGTCGTGGAACGCCTTGATCACCAGCAGGCCGGCGTATTCGCCCTGCGAGCCGGCGTTGGGCTGCAGGCTGATGCCGCTGTAGCCGGTGGCCTGGCACAGCCAGTGCTCGAGCTGCTGGCGCATCAGCTCGTAGCCTTCGAGCTGCTCGGCCGGGGCGAATGGGTGGATGTGCGCGAATTCGGGCCAGGTGATGGGAATCATCTCGCTGGTCGCGTTCAGTTTCATGGTGCACGAGCCCAGTGGGATCATGGTGCGGTCCAGCGCCAGGTCCTTGTCGGACAGGCTGCGGATGTAACGCAGCATCTCGGTCTCGCTGTGGTGGGTGTTGAACACCGGGTGTTCGAGGTAAGGCGTGGTGCGCGTCAGCGCTTGCGGCCACAACGGCTCCACGCCGTGTTCGACGCGGTCCCAGACGTCCTCGGTCCGGCCGCCGCCCACCCGCGCGCCCGGTGCCAGGTTCACACTGCGGAAAAGCCGGCACAGCAGGTCGATGTCGGTGCGCTGCGTCGTCTCGTCCAGTGTGATGCCGATGCTGGTGGCCGACGCGCGGCGCAGGTTGTAGCCTTGCTCGACCGCTGCGCGCAGCACGGTGTCGGTGTGCTCGCCCATGCGCACGTGCAACGTGTCGAACGCGGTGGCATTAAGGACCGTCTGGCCTTGCAGACGAAGGGCTTGGGACAGCACCGCTGTGTAGCTGGCCACGCGCTGGGCAATGCGGCGCAGGCCCTGCGGGCCGTGGTAGACCGCGTACAAGCTCGAGACCACCGCGGGCAGCACCTGCGCCGTGCAGATGTTGCTGGTGGCTTTCTCGCGCCGAATGTGCTGTTCGCGGGTCTGCAAAGCCAGCCGGTAGGCGGGCTTGCCCTGTGCGTCGATGCTCACGCCGACCAGGCGGCCCGGCAGAGAGCGTTTGAATTCGTCTCGGGTGGCCAGGTAGGCGGCGTGGGGGCCGCCGTTGCCCATCGGCATGCCGAAGCGTTGGGTGTTGCCCACGGCGATGTCGGCCCCGCATTCGCCTGGCGGCTGCAGCAGCGTCAGCGCCAGCAGGTCGGCGGCGACGATGGCGATGCCACCCGCCGCGTGGGTGGCGTCGGTCAAGGGCTGCAGGGGCCGCACGTCACCGAGCACCCCAGGGTATTGGAACAGGGCCGCGAACACGCCGCCAGGCACCGCGCTGATGGCCGCGGCATCGGCCGGGCCGGTGACCACGGTCAGGCCCAAGGGGCGGGCGCGGGTTTGCAGCACCTCCAGCGTTTGGGGCAGCACGTCGTCGGCCACGAACAGGGTGGTGCTGTCGCTTTTGCCCACGCGCAGCGCCAAGGTCATGGCCTCGGCGGCGGCGGTGGCTTCGTCGAGCATCGACGCCCCGGCGATGGCCAGGCCCGTCAGGTCGGTGACCAGGGTCTGGAAGTTGATCAGCGCTTCCAGCCGGCCTTGGGAAATCTCGGCCTGGTAAGGGGTGTAGGCGGTGTACCAGGCGGGGTTCTCCAACACGTTGCGCAAGATCACGCCGGGCGTGAGGGTGCCGTGGTAGCCCTGGCCGATCAGGTTTTTCAACACCTGGTTCTTGGCCGCCATGCCGCGCAACTCGGCCAACGCCCGGGCCTCGGACAGGGCCGCCGGCAACTTCATCGGCCGCGTGCGGGCAATCGAGCGCGGCACGATGGCTTCGATCAGCGACCGCCGTGACGCCGCCCCGATCACGCTGAGCATGCGGGTTTCGTCCTCCGGCGAAATGCCGATGTGGCGAGCGACGAACTCCTGGGGATTTTCCAGGACGTGAAAGGCGGTGGGCACGAGCGGGGAGGGCTTCGACATGGCGGTGTTCCTGCGACGGCGGGAAAGGAATCAGGCGGGCAAAGGTCAAGCAGTCTTGATCAACTGGTCGTAGTTCGTGGCATCGAGCAGGCCGTCCAGCTCCGACGGCTGCGCCACTTTGACCTTGAAGAACCAGCCAGCGCCTTGCGGGTCGCTGTTGGCCAGCGACGGGTCGGCGCTCAAGGCGTCGTTGACGGCCACCACCTCGCCGGTGACGGGCATGTAGATGTCGGCGGCGGCCTTCACCGATTCCACGACCCCGGCGACTTCGCCCATCTTGAACTGGCTGCCGACCTTGGGCAGGTCAACAAACACGACATCGCCCAAGGCGTCTTGCGCGTGGGGCGTGATGCCCACCACGGCGGCAGTGAGGTCCTGGATGTTGATCCATTCGTGGTCGGGGGTGAATTTCAGGCTCATGGCGGCTCCTGGGGTCAGAAATAAAAGAAGAGGAAAGAAAGGAAATCGAAAAGAGCGGGCAAGCCTCGTGCGTCGAGCAAGGCGCCAACGATCAACCGCGGTGGTAGCGGTGCGGCACGAAGGGCAGGGGCGTCACCCGCATCGGGTAACGCTTGCCCCGCACCTCGGCGAACACCTCATGGGCCGCGATGGCATGGTTCATGGGCAGGTAGGCCATGGCCACCGGTTTGTCGGCCGTCGGCGCCAACGTGCCGCTGGTCACCACGCCCAGTTGGTGGCCGTGCGCGTCGAAAAGTACGCTGCCTTCGCGCACCGGCACGCGCTCCAGCCCGACCAGGCCCACCCGTTTGTGGGTGGGGCCGCTGGCCAGTTGGATGCCGATCGCGTCGGCCCCTGGGTAGCCGCCAGCCCGCGCGCCCCCGGGGCGGCGCACCTTCTGGATGGCCCAGGTCAGGCCGGCTTCAATGGGGGTGGTGTGCGGGCCGATGTCGTGACCGTAAAGGCACAAACCGGCTTCCAGGCGCAGGGTGTCGCGGGCGCCCAGGCCGGCTGGGGCCACTTCGGCGTGCGCCAGCAGGGCGCGCGCCAGCGCTTCCGCCTGGCTGGCCAACACGGAAATCTCAAAACCATCTTCACCGGTGTAGCCGGAACGGGTGATGAAGCAGTCGATGCCGGCCAGGCTGGCATGGCAGCCGTTCATGAACAGCATGGCCGCAGGGGCTGTGTTCAGGCGCGAGATCACGGTGGCCGCCTGCGGACCCTGCAAGGCCAGCAAAGCGCAATCCGGCAGGGCCTGGATCAAACAACGGTGACCGATGTGGGTTTGCAGGTGCAGCAGATCCGCATCTTTGCAGGAGGCGTTGACGACCAGCAGGAAGTCGTCGGCGCGGCGTGTGAGCATCAGGTCGTCGAGCAGGCCACCATGGGCCGCGGTGAAAAAACCGTAGCGCTGCTGGCCCATGGCCATGCCTTGGATGTCGATCGGAATCAACGACTCCAGGGCCAGCGCTGCCTCGGAGCCGCTGACCCGCACCTGACCCATGTGGGACACGTCGAACAAGGCGGCGGCGCGGCGGCAGTGGGCATGCTCGGCCATGATGCCGGCGGGGTATTGCACTGGCATGGCGTAGCCCGCGAAGGGCACCAGGCGGGCGCCCAGTTCCTGGTGCAACGCGTGCAACGGCGTGTGCAACAGCGCGGCGGGTGTCGAGGAAGGGCTGGCGGACATGGGAAGTCTCCGAGGGCATGGTGTGAACTGAACCAACAGTGCATGCCCTCGCTGTCCGCTTTACCTGAGAGATTCACAAAACCGGCATCGCCGGCTTGCTTGCCCCTTCGGTGGACCCGCTCCAGGCGGGCCTCTCTCCAGTGAGGAATGCCCCGCTTGCGCGAGGCGTTGAGCCAGTCCTTTTGCCTGAGCGTTCGAAGTGTCGTGCCAACCACTCCTGCGCCTTCGGCGGTGGCGTCACCCCACAAGGGTGTCCCACGCTCTCCTGGCTCGTGCCCCGCCGCCATCCAGCGACGAAGCGAGGGCAGTGTAGCAGCGCGCCGGGGCCCCTGGGTTGCGCTTGTCCACCTGTGTGGCAGGGGCGGCGTCGGCGCTGGGGCCACCCTGCGTCGACTCGGTTCACATGCTCCCGTAGTTCGGTCCGCCGCCGCCCTCCGGGGCGACCCAAACGATGTTTTGCGTCGGGTCTTTGATATCGCAGGTTTTGCAGTGCACGCAGTTTTGCGCATTGATCTGCAGGCGCTGGCCGCCGGTGGCCGCCGGCACGTATTCGTACACCGCGGCCGGGCAGTAACGGCCCTCCGGGCCGGCGTAGGTGGCCAGGTTCACCTGCACCGGCACGCTGTCGTCCTTCAGGGCCAGGTGGGCCGGCTGGTTTTCTTCGTGGTTGGTGTTGCTGATGAAGACGCTGCTCAGCCGGTCGAAGGTCAGCCGCCCGTCGGGCTTGGGGTACACGATCGGCTGGCATTCGGCGGCCGGCTTCAGGCAGGCGTGGTCGGGCAGGCGGCGGTGCACCGTCCAGGGGATGCCCATGCCCAGCTTGGGCAGCAGCCACTGCTCGATGCCGGTCATCACGGTGGCGGTGTACAGGCCTTTCTTGAACCACTGCTTGAAGTTGCGCGACTGGTGCAGTTCCTTGCGCAGCCAGCTGGCCTCGAAAGCCGTCGGGTAGGCACTCAACTCGTCGTGCTGGCGGCCAGCCACGACCGCTTCGACGGCGGCTTCGGCCGCCAGCATGCCGGTTTTCAGCGCCGCATGGCTGCCTTTGATGCGGCTGACGTTCAGGGTGCCGGCCTCACAACCGATCAGGGCGCCGCCTGGAAACACGAGCTTGGGCAGGCTCAGCAAGCCGCCGGCCGTGATGGCACGCGCACCGTAACCAATGCGCTTGCCGCCCTCCAGCAGCGAGCGGATGGCCGGGTGGGTCTTCCAACGCTGCATCTCCTCAAACGGGCTGAGGTAAGGATTGCCGTAGTCCAGCCCGGTGATGAAGCCCAGGGTGACTTGGTTGTTGTCGAGGTAGTACAAAAAGCCACCGCCGTAGGTGTCGGTCTGCAGCGGCCAGCCGGCGGTGTGCAGCACGCGACCGGGCTGGTGCTTGGCCGGATCCACCTCCCACAGTTCCTTGATGCCCAGGCCATACGACTGCGGGTCCTTGCCGGCATCGAGTTGGTAACGGGCAATCAACTGCTTGCCCAGGTGGCCGCGTGAGCCTTCGGCGAACAGGGTGTATTTGGCCAACAAGGCCATGCCGAGCTGGAAGCCTTCATGCGGCTGGCCGTCCTTGCCCACACCCAGATTGCCGGTGGCCACGCCAATCACCTTGCCTTGCTCATCGCTCAGGATCTCTGCGCCCGCGAAACCAGGGAAGATCTCGACGCCCAACGCCTCGGCTTGCTGCGCCAGCCAGCGGGTGAACTCGCCCAGGCTGATCACGTAGTTGCCATCGTTGTGGAAGCACGCGGGCAGCACGGGGCTTTTGTGGGCGCGGGTGGCGGTCAGGAACAGCATCTCGTCTTCGGTGACGGCCTGGCGCAAGGGCGCGCCGCGTTCCTTCCAATCGGGAAACAGCTCGGTCAGCGCGCGCGGGTCCATCAGGGCACCGCTGAGGATGTGGGCGCCGGGCTCCGAGCCTTTTTCCAGCACCACCACCGACACCTCCTTGCCTTGCGCGGCCGACGCCTGCTTGACACGGATCGCCGCCGCCAGCCCGGCCGGGCCCCCACCGACGACCAGCACGTCGTAGTCCATCGATTCGCGCGGGCCGTGTTTGTCTAGCCAGGCTTGAGGAGTGGTCATGGTGTTCCTGAGGTCGGTGGGCAAGAAATGAGGGAGGAATCAAGGAAAGCAAGGGCAGGGCGGACATGAACGGCAGGCTGCCAGCCACGGCGGCAGTGACCGGCACCCCCTGATTTTGCCTACCTGAAATTTGGGGGGCCGCAAGCGGCTGTCAATCGGCGAAGTGACGCTATTTTGAAGACTGTTGGAAAACCACTTCGTGATAGCCTGATCGCTGTGAAGGTGGCTGCCGCGGCGAGGCCGTGGTGAGACGCCTTTTGCACGTCGGCCCAGGGCCTCGCCGCAGGCGAATTGCGCCACCCGCAATGCCCGAGCGCGATGTGTGCCCATCACCGTATGGATTCCCACGCTGAAGAGGAAAAGCATGAGCTACAACATTGATTTGTCAGGCCGCGTCGCCTTGGTGACCGGGGCCTCGAGCGGGCTGGGCGAGCAATTTGCGAAAACCCTGGCCAAGGCCGGTGCGGCGGTGGTCTTGTCGGGGCGGCGCGTCGAGCGCCTGAAGACCTTGCGGGCCGAGATCGAAGGCAACGGCGGCGATGCGCACGTGGTGATGATGGACGTCACCGACCCGCACAGCATCAAAGCCGGCGTGGCCCATGCCGAGACCGAAATGGGCTGCATCGACATCCTGGTCAACAACTCAGGCGTGAGCGCCAGCCAGAAGCTGACCGACGTCACCGAAGACGATTTCGACTACATCTTCGACACCAACACCAAAGGGGCCTTCTTCGTCGCCCAAGAGGTGGGCAAGCGCATGCTGGCGCGGGCCCGGGGTGCGGCACCGGGCACCTTCACCGGTGGGCGCATCGTGAACATCGCTTCCATGGGCGGGCTCAAGCCGGTGGCCAAGGGCGGTGTCTATTGCATGAGCAAGGCGGCCGTCATCCACATGACACGGGCCATGGCCCTCGAGTGGGGCAAATTCGGCATCAACGTGAATGCCATCTGCCCGGGCTACATCGACACCGAGATCAACCACCACCAGTGGAAGACCGAAGCCGGCCAGCGCCTGATCGACAACCTGCCCCGAAAACGCATCGGGCAGCCGGCCGACCTGGACGCCTTGTTGATGCTGTTGTGCGCCAATGAAAGCCACTTCATCAACGGTGCGGTGGTGCAGGCCGACGACGGCGTGGGCCTGTGAGCCGGATCAAGGCCCGACGCCGGGTCATCAGGTCTGGGCAGGGGTGAACCACGCCGCGTTGTATTGCGAAGCTGTGTCGGAACAGGAGCGCCCATGAGAAAAGGGCGCCACGCTGGAGCCCTTGATGAGAATGTGCCCCGCCGCCTCAACGAGCAGGCCAGGGCATCCGACCGTGGTCAGGCTTGGATGAAGCTGTTGCGCATGCCGCGTTGGCCACTGCCGTAGGCCGAGTACACCGCCGGCACGTCGGCCGGGATCAGCACCTCGATCGCGCGGTCAAGGGCGGCGGTGGCGCGGGCCAGCGATTCCCGTTGGGCAGCGACTTGACCGCTGGCACGCACAAGGCGGTTGCGCAGGGCAGGTGACAGCGGGCCATTTTGGGCGGCGCGGGCGAAGTGGTCGATGGCCGAAGCCAATGCCTGGTGCAAGGCGGTGGCGTGCAGGTCGATGGCGCTGGCGTCGCGCGCGTGCAAAGCCGCGCCCAAAGCCGCCAAGGTCTGCTCGACCTCATGCAAGGAAGCTTCCAGCGCCGCGTCAGTCACGGCGGGGAGGGACAAGGAGGGCGTTGACAACTTCATCATGGTGCACTCACTCACTGGAAACTACAGGGTCGAGCCACTGCTGGGCAGGCTTGGCGGCCTGCACCTTTGTGTGAACGCCCCGGCACCTGGCCGGTCACGTTCACACCACAAAGGCTGCTGCATTCGCTCATGTCGGCGTTTGCGGTGTCACTGCTGAGCGTTGGTCAGCAGTTCCCGGGCGTTGGCGATCAGCTTGTCGGCGATCACCTCAGCGTCGATTTTGTATGAGCCGTTGGCCAGGGAATTCGTCATCCGTGCCACTTTGTCGGCGTCGAAGTCGGCCGTGGCCTCGTTCAAGCCGCCCAGCATGGTGGACGCCGCGCTGGACAACGCCACCGTGGCACTGGCTTCGCCCGTGATCACTTGGGCAGCAGGACTGCCCTGGGCTTTGCCGGTTTCAGCCGGGGTAGGGCGTGCCGCAGCGCCGGCACCGGTGGTACCGGTCGTGCTGTTGGGGCTCGGGACGGAAGCGTCGCCATTGGGTCCGATTTTCATGGTGTTCTCCAGGGAAAGGATCGCCCTTTCCAGTCAACATGGTTGGGATATCGACGGTCCAGGCGGGAACTTTAGGCTTTTTATGCCTCTGTTGTGTCGGCCTGAGTGTGCAGTGGCTCACAAGGACGGGCCCTGCAGGCCGGCGTGCGCACCACGGCAGCCTCCTGATTTTTGCGCTGGAAAGAACAATTTGTTGCCACTTTGCGCAGCCTTCTGACGCTGTTTTTCCTACACAGGGTTGACCTGGCTGCCGACGCCGGGCACCCCGCCCCTTCTTTACGCTACAGGCATGATGACCTTGACCCCTCCTTCGCGTCTTCACCGCTCCGCGTTTTTGGAAGTGGAACCTGGTCTCCGCATCGATGAGACGGGTTCCTCGGTTCTGATACGGAGCGCTTGTGCTGTGCACCGCCAAGTGGGCCTGTGGGCACGGCACATCGAGCAGCTTCTCTACCAGGCTTGGCGAGCCTGAGTCGGTTGTCGCATGCAGCCGGTCCAACGGCGGACCACAGCGCCAGGCTGTGGTCCTCTGTCGAGGCTGATTCACGAAACGGCTGGCGGATGCGTCCGCGGCCCCGTGCGCGCCGATGCAACCGCAGAGCGCATCGGCCAGCGCGCTTGAGCCTCAGGCACAGCATGCAAACCCCGGCGCTCAGGCGCTCAGGGGTCCACCATCAACTGGCGGTCCGACACCGGCATGCCACTGACGATCCGGCCGGTCTCTGTGCGCACGCGCGCAGGCTGACCTTCGATGCCGGGGGTCAGCGCCTGACCTTGGCTGACCACTGAGAAGCCGCTTCCCGACGCCACCACCTTGACCGTGTCGCCGACGGCAAACCACTGACGCGCTTTGACGTGCGACTGCCGCACGCTCTGCCCCAAGGCCAAGGCCCGGGCCAGGGTACGGCCTTCAAGCGCGTTCGGATCGAGCACGGCCGGCGAGGCATCGATCACCAGATCGACCTCGCCCATGGCCACGTCCTGGGCCGACAGCACCGCGCCGGCGGCCACGTTGGACACCGCCACCAAGCCGCGCCCGAACACCTGGATGCGCACCGGCACCGACACGTTCCAGGCCGTAGGGCCTTCGGTGCAGCGCAGGCCGATGCGTGTGGCGCCGCTGAGCCGCGCGCCGGGAGGCAAGTAGGGCGCCACCTGAGTGCAAGGCGACAAGCGCAAGCGCGCGTCGAGCGCGCCGATCTCCACGTGCACACGGGGTGCGGGTGTGTTCTTCAAGGCGGTGGCGTTGCGCACCACCGGCTGCGACTGCATGGCTTCAAGCGTGAACAAACGCACGCTTTCACGCCACGCCGGCGCCATGGCCTCGGGTGCCGTGGCGGGCGTCGCGGTTGCAGGTTGGGACTGCGCGGTGCCCGATGCGAACAACAGGGCCACCGCGAACGCGGCACACCACAACAGCACGACCTGGCCCACGACGCGCCACACGCGCTGCCATTGCGCGCGGCGGTCTGGCTTCGGGCCCATGGGCCTGTTCATGTGCAACCCCCCGCATTCATGTCGTTGTTCACACTGTAGAGGCCCAAGGGGTCGAAGGGGGGGTGAATTGAGCCGTCATTGTCTTGTTTATCCGGCTCATGTTTTCAGCCTGTCTCCACACAATGAGCCATGCCTTCCAAAAGGTTTTCCAAGGGGGTCTGGGACCAACGTCCCGGCTGATTCAGATGTTGAACAAGTTGACGCAATCGGTGGATTTCCAAGGCCAGGCACTGGTGCTTCGCTCCGAGCGACAGCGCGTGTTGGCCAGCAACATTGCCAATGCCGACACGCCGGGCTACGCCGCCCGCGACATGAACTTCAACCAGGCGCTGCAGCAGGCCACCGGCAACTTGAAAGCCTCGGCGGCGGTGGCGGTCAGCGCGCCAGGCCACATCGGTGGGCGCTCCACGGCCAGCACCGTGTCGTCGAACCTGACGTATGCCGCGCCAAGCCAGAACAACCTCGACGGCAACAGCGTCGACATGGACCGCGAGCGCGCCAGCATCGCCGACAACTCGATCAAGTACGAAGCCACCCTGCGCTTCATCAACAGCAATGTGCGCACCATGCTCGAGGCCATCAAGGGCCAATGAGCACGCATTTATCAGCACGCATCGCTGAAACGGAGCCTTCACCATGTCCATGCTGAACATCTTCAACGTCTCGGGCAGCGCCATCAGTGCGCAAAGCCAGCGGCTCAACGTGGTGGCTTCCAACCTGGCCAACGCCGACACCGTGGCCGGCCCCAACGGCAGCGCCTACAAGGCCCGCCAGGTCACTTTTCAAAGTCAACTGATGGGGCAGCTGGGCGGTGGTGCCAGCGCCTTGGGTGGGGAGGGCGCTGCGGCCGGCGTGACGGTGAGCAACATCAGCGAAGACCAGACGCCCGGCCGCCGCGTCTACGACCCCAAGCACCCGCAATCGGATGGCGAAGGGTACGTGACCTACAGCAACGTGAACGCGGTCGAAGAGATGGTCAACATGATCTCGGCCTCGCGCTCTTACCAGAACAACGTCGAAGTGATGAACACCGCCAAGACCTTGTTGCTCAAGACCTTGCAGATGGGCGGTTCGTGAGCCTCGCCGCCACGCACCGACCTTGTGACAGCCCACTGAACGACAGCACACGGAGAACCCCATGGCCACTTCATCGGTGACATCCCCCCTGGCAGGCTTGCCCGCCACCACCACCACCGGCACCCCGGCGTCTGCCGCACCCGTGGAAGACGCGAATGCGTCGGCCGACCGCTTCTTGAAGCTGCTGGTGGCGCAGATGCAGAACCAGGACCCGCTCAACCCGATGGACAACGCGCAGGTCACCAGCCAAATGGCGCAGATCAACACCGTCAACGGCATTGAAAAGCTCAACTCGGGCTTGCAGGGTTTGTCCAGCCAGTTCATGCAGCTGCAGGTGATGCAGGGCACCGCCCTGGTCGGGCGTGACGTGGTGGTGCCAGGCAACCATGTGGCGGTGGCCGAAGGCGTGGGCCGCGGCGGCTTCGAGCTGGCGGGCTCGGCCAGCACCGTCAAGGTGGAGATCAAATCCACCACCGGCCAGGTCATCGACACGATCGAGTTGGGCGCGCATGGCGCCGGGGTGCACACCTTTGACTGGGACGCCAGCAAGGCGGCCGGCATCGACCCGGCCAACCTGCGTTTCAAGGTCACGGCGGCCACCGGCGGGGTGAGCAAAGAAGCTTCGCCGCTGATGATGGACCGGGTGAACTCCATCAGCACCAGCGGCAAGGCGCTGAACCTGGAGCTGGCCATTTCCGGCTCGGTCGCCTACAGCGATGTGAAAGCGTTCAACTGACGGTGTGCTGCCCGCGCCCGTCTTGCTCTTTACCGTCATCTTCTCCTTCTTCTGTTCGTCTGTCTCACCTGCTCGTTTGTCAAAGTAGAGGTCCCACATGAGTTTCCAACAAGGTCTTTCTGGTCTCAATGCCACCGCCAAAAACCTGGAGGTGATTGGCAACAACGTCGCCAACTCCAACACCTTCGGTGCCAAGGCCTCACGTGCCGAGTTTGCCGACCTCTACGCCACGGCGCTGAACGGCTCCGGGGTGAACAACACCGGCATCGGCGTCATGCTGAGCGCGGTGTCGCAGCAATTCACCCAGGGCAACACGGTGACCACCGACAACCCGATGGACCTGGCGCTCAACGGCAACGGCTTTTTCGAAGTGTCCAACGGCAACGGGCCGGTGAGCTACACCCGCAACGGCCAGTTCAAGGTCGACCGCGACGGCTTCATCGTCAACAACAACCGTGAAAAGCTGATGGGCTACCTGGCCGATGGCGCCGGCACCATCCAGCCGGGCCAGGCCGTGCCCCTGCAGGTGCCCACGGTGGGCATCACGCCGGCGGCCACCGACCGCATCAAGCTCGACGTCAACCTGGATGCGCGTGCCGCCGTGACCGCACCGGCCGACCCCAACACCGTGCCGCAGATCGACCTGCTCGACGCCACCACGTACAACAACGCCACCTCGGTGTCGGTCTACGACGTCAAGGGCCAAGACGTGTCCCTGGTGTACTTCTTCCAGAAGGCCTCCACCGACACTTGGAACGTGTACGTTACCGCCAACGGCACGCCGGTGGTGGACGATGGTGCCGGCAACCCCTTGCCCTCGACCACGATTACCTTTCCGGCCGACGGCAGTTCCCCGACCTCGCCGGCGAATGGCCTGACGACCATCGACCTGCCGAGCACCACCAACAGCGTTGGGGCCACGACCGAGCCGATCTTGGGCATCGCCCTGAACCTGGCCGGTGCCACCCAATACGGCGCCAACTTTTCGGTGACGGACTTGTCGCAGAACGGCTATGCGCCAGGTCAGCTGACCGGCATCCAGTTTGAGTCGAACGGAGTGATCACGGCGCGCTACTCCAACGGCCAGTTCAAGGCCGCCGGCCAGGTCGAAATCGCCAACTTCCGCAACCCGCAGGGCCTGCAAGCCCAGGGTGGCAACACCTGGGCCCGCACCTTCGCATCGGGCGACCCCATCGTCGGCACCCCGGGCGACGGCAACCTGGGCGCGCTGTTGTCGGGCGCCTTGGAAGCTTCGAACGTCGACCTGACGGCCGAGCTGGTGAACATGATCACCGCCCAGCGCACCTACCAGGCAAACGCTCAGACCATCAAGACCCAAGACCAGGTGCTGCAGACCCTGGTGAACCTGCGCTGACCGCACAGGCGTTTGAAGCTGAACCGTTCTTTCGCACACAGGGAGCCGTCACATGGACCGCATGATCTACCTCTCGATGTCGGGCGCCAAGGCGACCATGCAACGTCAGGACAGCCTGGCCAACAACCTGGCCAATGCGTCCACGGTGGGCTTTCGGGCCGAGCTGCAGGCGTTCCGGTCGGTACCCGTCGAAGGCGGCGGTGCCAGCACCCGGGTGTTCGCCCTGGAATCGACCCCAGGCTACAACGGCGACGCCGGCCCCATCAGCAACACCAGCCGCCCGCTGGACGTGGCCATGAAGGGCAACGCCTGGCTGACGGTCCAGGGGCTGGACGGCACCGAGGCCTACACCCGCGCCGGCTCGCTGATGCTGTCGGCCGACGGCACCTTGAGCACCGCGGCCGGCCTGCCGGTGCTGGGCGACGGCGGCCCGATCCAGGTGCCTCCGAACAGCGACGTCAGCATCGGCCAGGACGGCACGGTCAGCGCCAGCACCAACGGCCGCTCGACGCAGGTGGGCCGGCTGAAGATGGTCACGCCCGAGGTCGCGCTGATCCGCGGCGAGGACGGCTTGTTCCGCAACCTCGGCGGCGACCTGCCGGCCGACGACACGGCGCAGCTGCAAAACGGCGCGCTGGAAGGCTCCAACGTCAGCCCGGTGGAAAGCATGGTGGCCATGATTTCCGCGGCGCGCCAGTTCGAGGCGCAGATGAAGATGCTGCAGACCGCTGAGAGCAACGAGAAAGCGGCCACCCAGCTGCTGGCCCTGAACTGAATTTCTTGATCGACTTGTCGAAGGAGTCCACGCCATGATGCGTTCACTGTGGGTCGCGAAAACCGGCATGGAAGCCCAGCAAAATCAGCTGGACGCCATCTCTCACAACCTCGCCAACGTCTCGACGAACGGCTACAAGCGTTCGCACGTGGTGTTCGAGGACCTGATGTACCAGAACATGCGCCAGCCGGGGTCGAACAGCACCGAGCAAACGACGCTGCCCACCGGCCTGCAAGCCGGTCTGGGCACGCGCGCGGTGGCCTCGTCACGGGTGTTCACCCAAGGCGGCTTCTCGCAGACCAGCAACCCGCTGGACATGGCGGTGCGCGGCAACGGCTTCTTTGAAGTCCAGATGCCCGACGGCACCACCGGCTACACCCGCGACGGGGCTTTCCAGGTCAACGCGCAGGGCCAGATGGTCACCAACAACGGCTATTTGCTGACGGCCGGCATCACCGTGCCGGCCAATGCGCAGACCTTGACGGTCGGCAGCGACGGCACGGTGAGCGTGACCTTGCCGGGCCAGCCGACGCCGCAGGCGGTGGGGCAAATTCAGCTGGCCAACTTCATCAACCCGGCCGGCTTGGAGCCGAAGGGGCAGAACCTGTTCACCGAGACGGCCGCTTCGGGCGCGCCGGCCACGGGCGTGCCGGGCACCAACAGCTTGGGCACCGTGCAGCAGGGCTTCGTTGAGACCTCCAACGTCAACGTGGTGGAGGAGCTGGTGGCGATGATCCAGACCCAGCGCGCCTACGAGTTGAACTCCAAGGCCATCCAGACCTCCGACCAGATGCTGCAGCGCCTGAGCCAGCTGTGATCGACACAGCGCTCGAGTTGACTTGAGTTGAGTTGAACCGCCGCAGGCGACAGTTGTCAGTGATTTTCAGTTGAACACCCCGGGAGCAAGGCCATGAAGTTCACCACCCTGATGGGACTGGCCGCCACGGCCGCGCTGCTGGGGGGCTGCCAGATGATGAACCCCGCTCCGAAAGTGGACGTGGCCGAGCCGATCTACGTGCGCCCCGTGCCCGTGGTGGTGCCGGTGGTCAACAACGGCGCGATCTTCCAGGCCACCCAATACCGTCCCTTGTTCGAGGACCACCGGGCCCGCCTGGTGGGCGACACGATCACCGTGCGCATTGCGGAAAAAGTCTCCGCCACCCAGACCAACTCGAGCAAGGTCGACAAGAGCGGCTCAGTTAACGCCGGCCTCACGGCCTTGCCAGGCATTGCCTCGAATTCCTTCACCAACGGCCGCCTGGCCGCCGCCGGCACCTCGGCCAATGCGTTCGAGGGCAAGGGCAGCACCGAAAGCTCGAACGACTTTGCCGGCACCATCACCGCGGTGGTCATCGACGTGTTGCCCAACGGGCACCTGCTGATCGCCGGCGAGAAGCAGATTGGGGTCAATCACAACGTCGACGTGCTGCGGTTTTCGGGGCAAGTCGACCCGCGGGCCATCCAATCCGGTAATAGTGTGCAATCGGCGCAGATCGCGAATGTTCGCATCGAAAACCGCGGTCGCGGGGCCCAGGCGGAGGCCCAAGGAACTGGGTGGTTAGCGCGTTTCTTTTTGAACGTTCTGCCGATTTAAGTTTCCCCACAATGGGTCATCAGCGAATGGATGGCCCACATGAACAAGACCGAGAAGTTTTTACGCGCCTTGATCGTCCTGGCCACCGTGCTGGCCAGTGCAGCGGTCTGGTGGCCCACACAAGTCCAGGCAGCCCGCATCAAGGAAGTCGCCTCGGTGCAGGGTGTGCGGACCAACCAGCTGGTGGGCTACGGCCTGGTGGTCGGCCTCGACGGCACGGGTGACCAGACCACCTCCGCCCCCTTCACCTCGCAAAGCATCAACGCCTTGCTGCAGCAAATGGGCGTCACGGTGCCGGCCGGCACCAACATGCAACTCAAGAACGTGGCGGCCGTGATGGTGACCGCGCAGTTGCCGCCCTTCGCCCAGCCGGGCCAAAACATCGACATCAACGTGTCGTCACTGGGCAATGCCAAAAGCTTGCGCGGCGGCACCCTCATCGCCACGCCGCTCAAAGGCGCGGACGGCCAGGTCTATGCCCTCGCCCAAGGCAACCTGATGGTCGGCGGGGCAGGGGCCTCGGCCGGCGGCTCGAAAGTGCAGATCAACCACCTGAGCGCGGGGCGCATCCCCGAAGGCGCCACGGTGGAGCGCGCGGTGCCCACGCCGCTGAACCAGGGCGACCACATGCAGCTGGACTTGAACGCCAGCGACTTCAGCACAGCGCGCGAAGTCGCCCGGGCCATCAACACCCGCATGGGCAGCGGCATTGCCCAGGCGGTCGACGGCCGGGTGGTGCGCGTGAAAATGCCGGCCGACAGCGATGCCCGCGTGGCCTTCATGGCCGACATCGAGAACCTGCCGATCACGCTGGCCTCGCCTTCGGCCAAGATCGTCATCAACGCGCGCACCGGCTCGGTGGTCATGAACCAGGCCGTCACCCTGGCGGCGTGCGCGGTGGCCCACGGCAGCCTGTCGGTCACGATCAACTCCACGCCCGTGATCAGCCAGCCGGCCCCGTTCTCGCAAGGCCAAACGGTGGTCAGCGAGCGGGCCGACATCACCATCCGCCAGGAACCCGGCACCCTGATCCAGTTGCCGTCTGGCACCAAGCTGGCCGACGTCGTCAAAGCGCTCAACTCGCTGGGCGCCACCCCGCAGGACCTGCTGGCCATCTTGCAGGCCATGAAGTCCGCGGGCGCCTTGAACGCTGACATCGAGGTGATTTGATGACCGCTTCCAACCTCCAGATGGGCAGCGGCCTGCGGCTGCTCAACAGCACGCCCACCCAGGGCCTGGCGTCCGACACCCGCAGCGTGGACGCCTTGCGCTCCACCGCGGCACGCGACCCCAAGGCCGCCATCAAAGACACCGCCAAGCAATTTGAAGCGCTTTTCATGCAGGAACTCATGAAAAGCATGCGCCAGGCCAATGTGTCGTCGGGCATGCTGGACAACGCCGGCAGCAAGATGGGCACCGACATGCTCGACACGCAGTACGCCAACCTGATGACCGGCATGCCCGGTGGGCTGAGCGAAGCCATCACCCGCCAGCTGGAGCGCCAGATGGGCGCCAAGGAGGCCGCCGCCACGTCGCTGAGCGATGCCGATCGGGAGCCGGGCATGGACACGGCGCCCCCGGAGGTCAACACCGTGCTGCCGGCATTCGGCCTGCTCAAGCCTGGCCAACTGGCACCCTTGCGCAGCCCACCGGCCATCGACCAAAACGCCTTGGCTTCGCGCATGGCCGCACCCAGCGCGACACCCGGTGCGACATCACCCGCCATCTCCCCGCTGCCAGCGGCCCACGTGACACCGTTGAGCCGGCCGGCTGCGCCGGCCGCCGCAGTGGGCAAGGCCGCGCCGCCACTGACGGCCAGCCAAGTGAACCAGGCCCAGTTCGTGCAAAGGCACACGACGGCTGCCAACGCCGCCTCCCTTGAGACCGGCGTGCCGGCCAGCTTCATGGTGGCGCAAGCGGCCCATGAGTCGGGCTGGGGCCGGCGCGAGATCAAGATGCCGGACGGCAGCAATTCCTTCAATGTCTTCGGCATCAAGGCCGGGGGCCAGTGGACGGGCAAGGTGGCCGAGGTCACCACCACCGAGTACATCAATGGCCAGCCGCGCAAAGTGGTGGCCAAGTTCCGCGCCTACGACTCCTACGACGCTGCGTTCAAGGATTACGCGCGCATGCTCAAGACCAGCCCGCGTTACAGCCAGGTGGTGGCCAACGCCAGCACCGCAGCGGGCTTTGCCCAAGGCTTGCAGCGCGCCGGCTATGCCACCGACCCCGCCTATGCCGACAAGCTGACCCGGGTCATCAACACCACCATGCGCTTGCAGCGCATGGTGACGTGAACGACACCGCACCAGGAGCCATGCCATGGGTTCATTGATGTCGATCGGCGTGACCGCCCTGAACGCCAACTACGCGGCGCTGCAGGCCACCGGCCACAACATCGCCAACGCCAACACGCAGGGCTACTCGCGGCAGTCGGTCGATTTGGAGACCGCCGGCGGGCAGTTCACCGGCGCCGGCTTCTTCGGCAACGGCGTCAACGTGTCTACCGTGGTGCGGGCGCACAACGACTTCCTCACCCGCGAAGCGTCGATCACCCGCTCGCTGGCCGCGGCAGACGCCACCCGCACCGCCCAACTCGAGCAGCTGGAGAAAGTCTTTGGCTTGGGCGAAGCCGGCATCGGCAATGCCGCCGGCCAGTTGTTCAATTCCTTCGTCGACGTGGTCAACAAGCCGCAGGACTCGTCCGCCCGCCAGGTGGTGCTGTCCCGTGCGGGCGAGCTGGCACAGCGCTTCCGGGCATCGTTTGACCGCATCGAGGCCTTGCAGACCGGCGTCACGCAGGACCTGAAGGTGTCGGTGTCGGGCATCAATGTGCTGACGGCGGAAATTGCGTCGCTGAACGACAAGATCTCCCGCGTGCATGGCTCCGGCCAGGAACCCAATGACCTGCTGGACCAGCGCGACCTGGCCTTGAGCAAGCTCAGCGAGCTGGTGCAGATCACCACCCTGGCCGCGGACGACGGCACCCTCAGCGTGTTCATGGGCGGCGGTCAGCAGTTGGTGCTGGGCAACAAGGCCGGCACCTTGGTGGCCTCCAGCAACGTCTACGACTCGACCAAGGTGCAGATCGGCCTGCGCGACGGCGCGGGCGAGCGC
Source organism: Pseudomonadota bacterium (assembly GCA_040385465.1). Classification (GTDB taxonomy): domain Bacteria; phylum Pseudomonadota; class Gammaproteobacteria; order Burkholderiales; family Burkholderiaceae_C; genus CANHBY01. Next base: position 41,148 of record JAZKHH010000009.1, read on the forward strand.
TTGCTGCCCGACGACCTGTTCACCGGCGGCTCGGTGGCCGGTTTGCTGCGCTTCCAGCAAACCGACATCACCGACGCCCGCAACTTCCTCGGCCAGATGGCCACTGCCATCAGCTACCGCTTGAACGAGCAGCAGTCGCTGGGCCTGGACCTGGGCTCTGCCAGCAGCGGTGCGGCGATCTTCTCGATCAACGAGAGCCGGGTGCTGGCCAACGCGCGCAATGCCACGGCGGGCGGGTTGCCGGTGGCCTCCTACATCAATGCCAACGGCAGCCTGGCCAGCAGCGTCAGCGTGAGCGTGAACGACGCCTCGGAACTGCGGGCCAGCGACTACGAGCTGACGGTCCTGCCCGGCGCGCCGGGTGGCCCCTACCAGCTGACCCGCCTGAGCGACAACCTGCAGCGCAGTGTCAACGCCGGCGACGTGATCGACGGCTTCACGCTGAACATCGAGGCCTCGGCGTTGCCCGCGCCTGGCGACAAGTTCTTGCTGCAGCCTGTGGGCCAAGGGGCCCGCAGCATGCAGCTGGCGCTCAGCGACCCGCGCGGCATCGCCGCCGCCGCACCCGTCACCGCCACCAGCGGCGTCGACAACGTCGGCACGGTGCAGGTCGGCCGCATCCAGGCCGTCACCGCCGACACCGCCAGCCCCGCCCTCACTGCCCGCATTGCGTTCACCGACGACAACGGCGGCTACAGCTGGGAGGTGGTCGACAGCAACAACGTCGTGCAGGGCAGCGGCACCGCCACCTGGCAGCCTGGCATGGCCATCCGCAGCCAGGACTGGGTGCCGGCCGTGCCCGCGCAACGCAACGATTGGGAGATGGTGCTCACCGGCGTGCCGCGCAGTGGCGACATGTTGACCGTGGAGCCCACCCGCTACCCGGCCGCCAACAACGGCAATGCCGCCGCCATGCTGGCCATGCGCGACGAACAGATGGTGGGCCGCGAAACCCGCGCCGGCCCGCCGCTGGTCGTCATTCCCGGCAGCTCCATGACCGACGCCTACGCCAACGCCTTGGCGGACATCGGCGTGCGCGTGCAGGGTGCCCGCTCCGCGGCCACCCAGTCCCAGGCCATTGCCGCTGACGTGCAGTCGCAGCTGTCCAGCGCCACCGGGGTGAACCTGGACGAAGAAGCGGCGCGGCTGATCCAGTACCAGCAGAGCTACCAAGCCTCGGCCAAGGTGCTGCAGATCGCCCAATCGCTGCTCGACACCTTGCTGCAAGTTGCCCGTTGAGTTCGTTGACCTGAAGAGAGTCCACCATGCGCGTCACCACATCCAATGCTTTTGAAGCCGGTCTGGACACCCTGACCCGGCGGCAGACCGAGCTGAGCGAAGCCCAAGAGCGGCTGATCACCGGCAAGCGCGTCAACAAAGCCAGCGACGACCCGGCCGCGGCCGCCCGTGCCGAGCGCGCCTTGGCCAACATCAACCGCAGCGACGCCAGCCTGCGCGCGGTGGACGCCAGCCGCAGCGTGATGGCGCAAACCGAAAGCTCCCTGGCCGATGCCGGTGACTTGATGCAAGAAGCCCGTGAGGTGATGGTCGCCGCCGGCAACGCCAGCTACAGCGACGCCGAGCGTGCCGGCCTGGCCAACCGCCTCAAGGACATCCGCAGCCAGTTGTTCGCGGTGGCCAACCGCACCGACGGTGCCGGCAGCTACTTGTTCGGCGGGCAGGGCTCGACCCAGCCGCCGTTCGTCGAGACCACCACCGGCGTGCAGTTTTTCGGCACCCTGGGCGAAATTCAAGGCGAGCAGGACACCGCGCTGCCGCTGTCGACCGACGGCTCCGGTGCCTGGCTGAGCGCCCGCTCGGGCAACGGCATCTTCGTGACCAGTGCCAACCCGGCGGTGACCGGTTCCTGGATCAGCGGTGGCAGCGTGACCGACACCGCCACCTACTTCGCCACCCCGCCGTCTGACTATTCCATCGACTTCACCGGCCCCACCACCTACGACATCACCCGCACTCAAGTAGATCCGCCCGGGGCGCCGGCCGTGGTCGTGGCGGGCGCCACCTTCACGCCCGGTTCCGCCATCCAGATCGACGGCCTGTCGGTCGTGGTGCAAGGCACCCCTGTGGCCGGGGACCAGTTCCAGGTGACCCCGTCAACGGCCAATCTCAGCATCTTCGACGTGCTGGATCAGGCGGTGGCCACCCTGACCACCCCCAACCGCACGGGCGCCCAGGTGGCCCAGGCCAATGGCGATAACCTGCGCAACATCGACGCCGCCATGGGCAACATGCTGCTGTCGCGTTCACGCGCCGGCGATGTGTTGAACCGGATCGACGTGGAAACCGGCCGCATCGGCGACCAAAAGCTGGCCAGCCAGGTCGAACGTTCGGCAGCCGAGGATTTGGACCTGGTTGCCGCGGTTTCTGACTTCAAGAACCAGCAAACCGGCTACGATGCAGCCCTGAAGTCTTACGCCATGGTGCAGCGCCTGTCGCTGTTCCAGTACCTCAACGGCTGATCAACCACCGGCCAGACGTCGTCTCGCGGAGGCCGCAAGTTCCCGGGCCCTGCCTTTCATGGGAGAGTTTGCGTGCTGGACATCGCCATTCTGGGTCAAGTGGCCCTGGGTTATTCGCCGTACATCGACGTCAAACGCGCCGTCACCGCCACTCGCCTGACAGTCTTTCCGATCAAGCCCGACGCGGTGCTCGACGTGTCCCAGCTGCTGCTGGCCGTGGGCGGTGTGTGGCCCGCAGATGGTGGGCGGGTCTCGCTCAACGTGGCCAGCGAAACCCTGTTGCACGACTTGCTCAATGCGCAACCTTCGGCCAACTTGATGGTGGAGGTGCCCGCCTTCATGGCCTGCGATCCGGACAACGTCGCCGCCATCCAGGCCCTCAGCGCCAATGGCAACGTGCTGTTGCTCAAAGGCCGCCCGCTGCAGGAGCTGCCACGCGAGCTGCTGCAATGTTTCAAATACTCGATCATCGATTTCTCCGACGACCGCCGTCTGGGCGAGGTGACCGCGCCGGTCGGTGCCCCCCGGGTGCTGCAACACGTGCAGGCTGGCGTGCGTTCCATCGCCGACATGGAACTCAGTTTCAGCCGCAACGCCGTGGCCGTGATCGGCTGGCCAATTGATGACGCCATCACCACGTCCAACGCTGGCGAGAGCACGGGGGGCTCGCAAACCGATTTGCAGGTGATCGTCGAGTTGATCCACCGGGTGGACCAGCAAGAACCGATCGACAAACTGGAGCAGACCCTCAAACGCGATCCGTCCCTGGCGTTCAAGCTGATGCGCTACATCAACTCGCCGGCCTTTGGCTTGCGGGTGGAGATCAGCTCCTTCCGCCACGCCATCATGATGCTTGGCTACCAGCGCCTCAAGCGATGGCTGGCCTTGCTGCTGGCCACGGCCAGCCGCGACCCGAACCTCAAGCCGGTGATGTTTGCGGCGGTGCGGCGTGGGTTGATGATGGAAGAGCTCGGGCGCGGCTCGGGCGACGAGGAAATGCGCGGTGAAATGTTCATCTGTGGCGTGTTCTCCCTGCTCGATCGCATGTTCAAGCAGCCCTTCGCCGAGCTGCTCAAGACCATTCCGGTGCCTGAGCGGGTGATGCAGGCCCTGGCCGATGAGTCCGGCCCGTTCCACCCTTACATGGAAGTGGTGCGGGCCATCGAAGCGGAGTCGCTCTACGATTTCCGCTTGGCGGCCGACCAACTGATGATGAGCGTGGACGAAATCAACCGCGCCCAGCTGCGGGCCCTGACCGCGGCCGCCCAGCTCGAATGACGGCGAAGGCGAACCGACGCCAAGCGCCACCCCGAGCTTCCACCTGCCGCGCGACAGCCTGACATGAGCACCTTGCTGCGGCCTCAGAACACCTGGACCAACGCCCAGCCGCTGCGCCAGCTTTTCGATCACCTGTCCGACCCGGTGCTGGTGTTCGACCGCTATGGCGCCCTGAACTTTGCCAATTCGGCGGCGCTGCGCCTGCTCGGATGCGAGCCCGGCCAGTTCATTGGCGGCTTGGCCCCCTGTTTGGGCGAGCCGGCCACCACCTGGCTGCGCCGCGCTTTGCTGGGTCCGAAACCGGGCGGCCTGTTGCCGGCTGCGCGGCTGGCCGACGGGCGCAACGCTTCATTGGTGTGGCAGGCGCTGGGCCCGAGCCACTGGGTGCTGCACCTGGGCGGCGTGCCCGCCGGGGTCGCCCCGGACCACGCCGACAAGCGCGCTGCCGGCTCACCGGCCCAGGCGCCGGTGGTGACCGGGGAGGTCGTCAACGACCTGTTGAAGGTGCTCTGGGATTCACCCTTTCCCGTCGCCTTGTTGGACGCGGCTTTTCGGATTGTCGACGTCAACACGCCATGGGGCGAGTTCATCGGCCAAGGCCGTGAGGCCCTGATCGGCCAGGATCCGCTGCAATGGCGCTCACCAGAAGACCAGGCGGCGCTGCGCCGGGTGCGCGACACCCTGCACCAAGACGACGGCGGCCGCCTGCCCAACGCCTGGCTGGCAGGCCGGCTGCTCGCAACCGATGGCCGGGAGCGCTGGTACCGCGCCGCCTACCGCGTGCTGGAAGACGCCGCAGGCCAGCGGTTCTTCCTGGAAATCCTGCAGGACGAGACCGCCGAACACGTGGCCCGCGAGCGGGCCGACCGGTCCGCCCGTGAGCTGGACGACTGGTTCGAGCTCAGTCCGGTCGGCATGGTGCTGTTCGATGAAACCGGGTTGCTGATTCGCACCAACCCCGCTTTTGAGGCTTCGGTGGGCACCTTGCCCGTGGCCTTGCCCCAGGCGCCGCTGGGCCTGCAAAAACTGCTGGCTTGGAACGAAGGTGCCTTGCAGGCCCTGCAGCCGGGCCAGGCGGCCCTGGTGCGCGAAGGCTGGATTCCCCACGCCGACGGCAGCATGCGCCGCTTGCGTGGCAGCGTGCGCTGCTACCGGGCTGCAGGGGGCCTGCGCCGCTTCATGGCCGTGGCCGAAGACCGCAGCCTGGAAGAAGAACGCGAGCTGGCCCAGGTGCAGATCGGGGCCTTGATGAACACCGCTGGCGTGGGCCTGGCCACCTTCCAGGACCACAGCGGCGCCTGGGGGCTGAAAGGCCAACGGCCCACCCTGGCCTCGCTGTCGTCCTCCATCCGGCCAGGCGCACCCTTGGGCGGCACCGCCAAACCAGCGTCTTCGGCCGGTGAGTTGCAAAGCATCCAGCGCGAGATGGTGCTGCCCGAGTCCCTGGCCGAGTTCGACAAGATGCAGCAGGCCCTGCGCGAGGCGCGGCGGGCCGAAGTGCGTTATGCCATCCAGCACCCCGAACTGGGCATGCGGTGGCTCTCGACGCGGGTCGAGCCCGCGGTGCTGGCCTCCGGCAAACGCACCACCTCCGTCGTCACCCTGGACATCACCGAGCAGCAGGAACTGCTCAACGAGCTGTCCACCATTCTCGAGAGCACCACCGCCGGCATTGCTTACATCCGAGGTGACAAGCTGGTGCGCTGCAACCTGCGCTTCCAGGTCATGCTTGGGCTCAACGGCAAGCCGGTGGCCGGGCGCACCGTCCAAGAGCTGTTCGGCCCCCATCCGCTGGCCGCCAAGATCGCGGCCGACACCCTCCAGGCGCTGGGTGAGGGCTCGACCTACGAGACCGAGTTCCAGGTGCCGCGCGCCGCTTCCGCCGATCCGGTGGCCCCCCAGTGGTATGCGCTGTCGGTGCGCCGCACCGGCAGCAGCAAAACCCATGTGGAGGCCATTGCGCTGCTGTCCGACATCACCCGGCTCAAACTGCAGCAGCGTGAGCTCGAAGTGCTGGTCCGCGACCGCGAGCTGATGTTCAACCTGTCAGAAGTGGGCATTGCGTTCGTGCGCCATGACAGCATCGAGCGCGCCAACGACGCCTTGTCCAAGATGTCCGGTTATTCGGTGGACGAGCTCAAGCGGCTTCCCCTGCGGCAGCTCTTCATCGGCAACGCGCCGGACGCCGAAGCCACGTTGCGCAACCGCGGGCGCTGGATGGGCGAGCACCCGCTGCGCCGCCGCGATGGCCGCTTGATGTGGGTGCAGGTCAGCAACCGCCTGGTGTCGGCCAACGACCCCACGGCCGGCTTCATTGCCTCCTACGTCAACGTCGACGCCCGCCACCGCGCCGAGCAGGCGGTGGTGCTGCAGGCCGAGCGCACCCGCGCCATCCTCGACTCGGTGCTGGTGGGCATCGTCACCGTGGGCCCCGGCGGCATCGAGTGGATGAACCGGTCGGCCCGGCGCATGTTCGGCGGCGATTTGGTCGACTTCATGAACTTGCCCATCAGCACGGTGGCCACCCCCGAGTCCGACCACCCGTTCCGCCGCACCCAGTACCTCGACGAGCTGATCGAAGGCGAGGCTGAAACCTTCGAGTGCCGCGTCAAGGCGCGCGATGGGCGCGAGTTCTGGGTGGTGGGCAACGCTGTGGTCACCAGCAGCGAGACCTCTGGCCGCCAGCTCACCTACGCTTTGTTGGACATCGAGCGCCGCCGCCAGGCCGAGGCCCGCATCGCCGAAGCGCAGGCGTCCATGCAGTTGATCATCGAAGCCGCTCCACTGGCCATCATTTTGTGGGACGCGGCGACGCTGAGGATCCTGCAGATCAACACCGTGGCCGCCCGCTTGCTCAATCGCACCGTGGTCGACTGCATCGGGCTGTCATTGGAAGAGGCCTGCCCGCCCGGCATGGCCGCCATGCTGCGCCCCGACCTGCACACCGTGCTCCAAGGCGCAAGCCCGGCGCAACGGGAATACCAGATTCCGCTCGAAGGCGAGCCACGCACCTGGGACGCGCGCTACCTGCCGCTGGCCACGCTGGACCAGGCACCCGACAAGCTGCTGCTGGTGGCCTCGGACATCACCGAACAACAGGTCGCCCAACAGGCCAAGCTCGACGCCGCCATTCAGCAACGGGAGATGCTGGTGCGCGAAGTGCACCACCGCATCAAGAACAACCTGCAAGGCGTGGCCGGGTTGCTGCAGCAGATCGCACAGCGCAAGCCCGAGGTGGCCAGCGTCATTTTTGAGGTCGTCGGCCAGGTGCAGGCCATTGCCCAGGTGTACGGCCTGCAGGTGGGCGTGACCGGGCCGCTGCGCCTGGTCAGTGTGCTCGAGGCCATTGCCGGTTCGGTGCAGCGCACCTTCGGACGCACCATCCACTTCGAGGCGGTGGGCGAGGCGCCCGGCAGTTGGATCCTGCCAGAGGCCGAGGCCATTCCGATCGCGCTCACGGTGAACGAGTTGCTCACCAATGCCATCAAGCACAGTGCCCATGCGCCGCACACGTCGGTGAGTTGCCGCTTCATGGCCGACCGCACCGACGGTGTGTGCATCGTGATCGCCAACACGGCGCAGCTGCCCGAGGGCTTCCAATTGGCGCGGGTGCCGGGTGGGGTGTCGGGCTTGGGACTGGTGCGGGCGTTGATGCCGCGCCGCAGCGCCCAGCTGACGCTCGAGCAGGCGGGGGTTCAGGTGGTGGCCAGCGTGAGCCTGTCGCCCCCCTGCATCAGCCGGTGGCAAGAGCCGCCAGCGGCGGGGGTCAGTGCACAAGACACCAGCCAACGCGAAGGTGGCTGACAGGGCACAGACAGCGCTGCCTGGCTCAGCGCTTTTTGGGTTCAAACGCATCGGTCTTTCGTCGTGTGACCAGGCCTGAACGCGCATGGCCGGGGCAGGGCGCTTGTGCACTGGGCAGCGCCTGCTGAGGCCCCGCAGCAAGGCACTGGGGCAGTGGCTCCCGCCTGTCCGAGCGATCGATCCTGGTCGGAGCCCAGCCGAATGGGTGTGGGTCGTGCCACCCCGCTGGGGCGCAATCAAGTACACAATAGGGCCATTCCACTTTGGAAATCTGACGCGCGCGGCATCATGAAAAGCAAAGGCAAAATTCTGGTGGTGGATGACGATCGCCTGGTGCTGGTGACGCTCAGTCAAGGTTTGTCACAGGCGGGCTACGAGGTTCTGGACGCCGACAACGGCGACGACGCCATCCTGATGGCCCGCCAGCACAAACCCGCTTTGGCCCTGCTCGACATCCGCATGGAAGGCAAAAGCGGCTTCGAAGTCGCCGCCTACCTGCGCGACTACTGCCAGATTCCCTTCATGTTCCTGTCGGCGTTCTCCGACGAGGCCACGCTCAAGCAAGTGCAGGCCCTTGGGGCCGTGGCCTACCTGGTCAAGCCGCTCGACATTCGCCAGATCGTGCCGGCGGTCGACAACGCCATGGGCCAGCTGCACAACCAACGCCAGGCCCGTGCCGCGGAAGACCTGGCCGTCCCCTCAGCGCCACAAGCCATGCCGCAGGTGGTGGCCATGGCCATCGGCGTATTGATGCACCGCTACTCGCTCAGCCGGCTGGCGGCGCTTCAGCGCTTGCAGCGGCTGGCCGACGCCGAGCAACGCCTGCTGGTCGAACAGGCCGAGCAGGTGCTGCAGGCGGTCGAAGCGCTGGCCAAGCTCGGCGAAGGCTGACCACCCTTTCCAATTCGAGCCAACTCGGACAACGGTCGGCCCGGCGCTGTCACGCCGGGCCTGTCCCCCAACGTCCAGTCGTGATCCCCGAAGGCCGATGCGGCTTGTGCGGCTCCTGCGCTGCGCTGGCAACGACAGGACAACGCCACGCCATTGACGCCGCCCGGTCAGCACGCACTCAACACCGTTCAGCGCGGCTGTGCGCTTTTCTGAGCGCCGCTCCACAGGCGCTAATTCAGGTAACTTTCGACCGTCTCGACGTCTCGAAGGTGGGCCTGGTCTGGGTCCTCGCCGATCGCCCGTTTGGCGCGACGCTGGCGCAACAAGTCCCAGCACTGGTCCAACGCTTCGGCCAGATGCTGGATGCGCTCACTGTGTTCGGCCGCACGTGCGGTGTTGGCGCGTAAACGCTGCTCTTCCTCGACCAACTCGTTGATGTGCTGGAGAAGGGTGGTGTCGTTCATGGCGGTGTGTCCTTGCGATCAGAGGCCACCACCGGGGCAAAGCTCAGGCCTGGGCGGGCTCCACCGGCGCGCCCAAGGCCCGCAGCACCTCGCGCACCAGTTGGGCACGTTCCTGGGGCAGGGCCGTGGTTTTCTCAATGCGCAACTTGTCGTTGCCAGCGAGTTTGATGTGCCGGTTCTTCTGCACCAGCTGAATGATGCGCAGCGCGTCCACCGGCGGGTTTGGCCGGAAGCCGATCACCGTGAGCTGCGGCGCGGCGTCGATCTTCATCACGCCGTAAGGCTTGGCCAGCACCCGCAGGCGGTGCACGTCGAACAGGGTCTGCGCCTGCGGTGGCAGCTTGCCGAAGCGGTCGGTGATTTCTTCCAGCAACACATCGATGTGTTCGGGCTTGTCGGCCGTGGCCAGGCGTTTGTACAGCGACAAACGGGTGTGAACGTCGCCGCAATACTCGTTGGGCAGCAGGGCCGGCGCGTGCAGGTTGATCTCGGTCGTCACACTCAGCGGTGACAGCAGGTCCGGCTCTTTGCCCGCCTTCAGGGAGCGCACCGCCTCGCTGAGCATCTCGTTGTAGAGCTGGAAGCCGACTTCCATCATGTTGCCGCTCTGGTTTTCGCCCAGCACCTCGCCGGCGCCGCGGATTTCCAGGTCGTGCATCGCCAGGTAGAAGCCAGAGCCCAGCTCCTCCATGTCCTGGATGGCCTGAAGCCGCTGGCCCGCTGCCTTGGTCAAGCCTTCCACGTCGGGGACCAGTAGGTAGGCGTAGGCCTGGTGGTGCGAACGCCCGACCCGGCCGCGCAATTGGTGCAGCTGGGCCAGGCCGAACTTGTCGGCGCGGCTGATGACGATGGTGTTGGCACTCGGCACGTCAATGCCGGTCTCGATGATGGTCGAGCACAACAGCACGTTGTGGCGCTGCGCCACGAAGTCGCGCATCACCCGCTCCAATTCGCGCTCCGGCATCTGGCCGTGCGCCACGGCGATGCGGGCTTCCGGCAACAGGGCCTGCAGGTTGTCGCGCCGGTTCTCGATCGTCTCGACCTCGTTGTGCAGGAAGTACACCTGTCCACCGCGCTTGAGCTCGCGCAGCACCGCCTCGCGGATGGTGCCGCTGCTCTCGCTGCGCACGAAGGTCTTGATGGCCAGCCGCCGTTGCGGTGCGGTGGCGATCACGCTGAGGTCGCGCAGGCCCTCCAACGCCATGCCCAGGGTGCGCGGGATGGGCGTGGCGGTGAGCGTCAGCACGTCCACCTCGGCGCGCAACGCTTTCATCGCCTCTTTGTGCCGCACGCCGAAGCGGTGTTCTTCGTCGATCACCAGCAGGCCGAGCCGCTTGAAGCGGGTGTTCGGGCTGAGCAGCTTGTGCGTGCCCACCACGATGTCGATGGTGCCGTCTTCAAGGCCCTCCATCGCAGCCCGGATCTCTTTGGGCGAGCGGAAGCGCGACATTTCCGCCACCTTGATCGGCCAGCGGCCAAAGCGGTCGGCGATGTTGTGGTAGTGCTGCTCGGCCAGCAGGGTCGTGGGCGCCAGGATCGCGACCTGCTTGCCACCGGTGACGGCCACGAAGGCGGCCCGCAACGCCACCTCGGTCTTGCCGAAGCCGACGTCGCCGCAGACCAGGCGGTCCATCGGCTTGGGGCTGATCATGTCTTGGATCACGGCGTGGATGGCGGCCTGCTGGTCCGGCGTTTCCTCAAAACCGAAGCTGGCCGCAAAGGCCTCGTAATCCTGCGGTGCGTAGCGGAACGGATGGCCTTCGCGGGCGGCCCGGCGAGCGTACAGGTTCAACAGCTCGGCGGCCGTGTCGCGCACCTGCTCCGCCGCCTTGCGCTTGGCCTTCTCCCATTGCCCCGAGCCCAGGCGGTGCAAGGGCGCCTCGTCGGCGCTGACCCCGGTGTAGCGGCTGATCAGGTGCAGCTGCGCCACTGGCACGTACAAGGTGGCCGCGTCCGCGTACTCGAGGTGCAGGAATTCGCTCACGGCGTCGGTGTCGCCCGGCTGGGCGTCGCCCAGCTGGATGTAGCGCAGCCCCACATAGCGGCCGATGCCGTGGTTGGCGTGCACCACCGGGTCGCCCACCTTCAGCTCCGACAGGTCCTTGATGAGCGCGTTGACGTCGCTGGCCTGCTCCTGCTTGCGCCGGCGGCGTGCCGTCGGGCTGCTGGCGAACAGCTCGGTCTCGGTGACGAGGCCGATCCAGGTGTTTTCGGTGTCGGCCGCCGACGGCTGCCACAAGAAGCCCTCGGCCAGCGGTGCGGCGGTGATGGCCACCCGGTGGCTGCCCTGCACGAACTCGTCCAAGCTGGTCACGCTGGGCGGCTCGATGCGGTGGTCCCGCAACAACTCCAGCAGGCTCTCCCGCCGGCCTTGGCTCTCGGCCACGATCAAGGTGCGGTGCGGGCTTAGGCTGAGGTGTTGCTGCAGTTTTTTCAGCGGCTCGGTGGCGCCGCGCTCGACACTCAGGTCAGGCAGTGGACGCGCCCACTCCACCGGGGCCGGGCCCCGCAGCACCAGTGTCGCGTGCGCCGCGCCGCGGGTGAAGAACTCCTCGGGCGACAGGAACAGCGCCGCGGGCGGCAGGATCGGGCGCTCGGGGTTGTGCTGCAAGAAGCGGTGGCGCTCCCGGGTGTCGGTCCAAAAGCGCTGCAAGGCCTCGTCCATTTCGCCGTGCAGCACCATCGCCGCCTGCACACCGAGGTAGTCGAACACCGTGGCGGTCTCGTCGAAGAACAAAGGCAGGTAGTACTCCATGCCCGCGGTGGTGATGCCGCCGGCCATGTCCTTGTACAACCGCACTTTGGTCGGGTCGCCTTCCATGCGTTCGCGCCAACGGGCCCGAAACCCGGTGCGGGCCGCCTCGTCCATCGGGTACTCCCGGCCCGGCAACAGCCGCACTTCGGGCACCGGGTACAGGCTGCGCTGGGTGTCCGGATCGAAGGTGCGGATGCTGTCGACCTCGTCGCCGAACAGGTCCACCCGGTAAGGCACGAGCGAGCCCATGGGAAACAGGTCGATCAGGCCGCCGCGCACCGCGTACTCGCCTGGCGAGACCACCTGACTCACGTGGTGGTAGCCGGCCAGGGTCAACTGAGCTTTCAGGGCCGCTTCGTTGAGCTGCTGCTTTTGTTTGAACTCGAAGGTGTAGGCCGCCAGGAAACTCACTGGGGCCAGACGGACCAGGGCAGTCGAGCCCGGCATCAACACCACGTCGACATCGCCTTGCTGGATGCGCCACAAGGTCGCCAGGCGCTCGGATATCAGGTCCTGGTGCGGTGAAAAGGTGTCGTAGGGAAGGGTCTCCCAGTCCGGAAACACCGCAATGCGCAACCCCGGTGCAAAGAACGCCAGCTCGTTCTCCAGGCGCTGGGTGTCCGCAGGTTCGGCGGTCACGATTGCGGTCGGGCGGCCTTGGACCTGGTTGGCCTGGGCGAAGCGCGCCAGCAGAAGTGCGTCGGCAGAGCCGAGCGGGCGGGGCAAGGTGAAGCGCTTGCCGGGCGCGATGGCCGGGAGTTGCATGGGGGAGTGGGGGGAGGGCGAAGGAAAAACGGCCAGGCGCAACGACGCGACTCAGGCGGGATTATAGAATTCGGCTCCACCACCTGCCTTTTGCGGTCACCCTTTGCCTCACAGCCCTTTGACCCCCGCATTTCACGCCCTGGTGCCCTGTGCCGGCACGGGCACGCGGGCCGGCACACAAGGACCCAAACAGTACGCCCGGGTGGCCGGCCAGCCCATGGTTCAGCACACCTTGGCGGCGTTGGCCCAGGTGCAGCGGCTGCAAACCCTGTGGGTGGTGCTGCACCCCGATGACACCCAGTTCGAAACCCACCTGCCGCACTTCCGTGGCCGGGCGGCGCGGGTGGGGGGCAGCAGCCGCGCACACACGGTGCTGAACGGGTTGAAGGCTTTGCAATCCACTGGCGCCCAGGCCACCGACTGGGTGCTGGTGCACGACGCCGCGCGCTGCCTGCTGCGCCCAGCCTGGGTTGACGCCTTGATCGACGCTTGCCAGCACGATGCCGTCGGAGGCCTGCTGGCCCTGCCGGTGGCCGACACCTTGAAGCACGCGGTCGGTGACCGGGTGCACGGCCGCATCGAGCGCTCCGACGCCTGGCAGGCCCAAACGCCCCAGATGTTCCGGCTGGGACCGCTGCAGGCTGCCCTGCAGCACGCCCTGGCCCAGGCCCCTAAGCAGGTGACGGACGAGGCCAGCGCGATGGAAGCGCTGGGCCACGCCCCCTTGCTGGTGCGCGGCACCCTGGAAAATTTCAAAGTCACTTACCCCGCCGATTTTGAGCTCGCCGAACGCCTTTTGAGGACCCGTCCATCATGATGAACAGCAGCCGACCAAACGCTTTGCGCTTGCGGGTGGGGGAGGGCTGGGACACCCACGCCCTGGTGCTTGGCCGCCGCCTCATCCTCGGTGGGGTGGAAATTCCCCACACCCACGGCCTGTTGGGCCATTCCGACGCCGATGCCTTGTGCCATGCCATCACCGACGCCTTGTTTGGCGCCGCCGGCATGGGCGACATCGGCCACCATTTCCCCGACACCGACGAGCGGCTGCGGGGGGCCGACTCTCTGGCGCTGTTGGCCGAAGCGGCGCGCCGCCTGCGTGCGGCCAACTGGGAGATCAACAACATCGACAGCACCATCGTGGCCCAGGCGCCCAAATTGGCGCCTTACGTCAACACCATGCGGCAGCGGCTGTCGATGGCGTTGGGCATCGGCGCCGATCAGGTCAACGTGAAAGCGAAGACGGCTGAAAAGATGGGACCCGTGGGCCGCGGTGAAGCCATCGAGGCCAGGGCGGTGTGCCTCTTGTTGGGCAGCCGGCCCCCGGGGTTTGCGCAAACGGGTTTCTAAGGAGGGATTGACCAGTCAGGGTTGCCGAAACCGGACTTTGCTGTGCCAGCGCGAGCGCAGCACACGGGAACGCCCCTTGCCGCTTGAGGGTCCATTCCACTTTTTACGGAGTTCCCATGAGCGATCCCCTTGCCAACCCCGCCGTGAAGAAGACCCGCCGAGCCGAGCCTCTCCAGCCTGACAATCCCGGTCGTGGCACCGACGTTGAATCCGCCGACGACGACGGTCAGGATCTCCAACAAGTCGATAAGACCGCAGTGAAGCGGCAAAAAGGGCAGCTGGACAATGCAATCCAGAACACGACCGAGGGTTACGACTGACCCTGCTGGCCTCCAGCGGCGTCACTCCAACTCAAACCCCAGCCATAAGTAAAAAAAGGTCGCTGACGACGGCAACACGCGCACGTCAGCGACCCGTACAGAAAACAGGGGAAGACTCGTGTTTCAGACCAGCGCTTCCTCGCCCACTTGGCCAGTCACGTAGCGCGTAAATTCTTCCTGGTATTTTTGCGTCAGACGGATCTCCAACTCGGCGTCGCACTTTCGTTGCAGCTTGGGAAACCAGGTGCCTTCCTCTTGGTACATGTGGTGGGCCACGGCCCCTTGGATATGTTCCAGCTTGTCCAGGTAGTCCTGGCTCATCGGGTCGAGGTCATCCAATGCCGCCAGCTGCACTTTGGTGGCACTCTGTTCGACATACGCCATCTCCGAAGCGGTTTTCTCGTCGTGCAGCGCCAGGGCGGGGTACAGCACCACTTCTTCGGCCAATGAATGGCCGGTGAGAATTTCGGCCAACTGCTTTTGGGCCAGGCGCCGGGCCCCGGGCAGGGTGGCTTCCCGCACCGCGGCAAACCCGGCTTCGATTTCCTGGTGCTGATTCAGGATCAGGTCAAACCAGCTGCCGGCGGGGGCGATCGAGCGGGCCTCCGCGCGGGCTTGCACACGCGCCTTGTCGCTTTCGGGCGGCGTCACGGCAGCGATCACTTTGTCAATGAGGGTCATGGTGAGTTCCTTTCTTGAGCAGTCGCGCAAGGGTTGTTAAGAACCGGTTCTCAGGCAATCAGCGTGCCTTGACGCTCGAGGTGGAGGACACCGAGACAGGGGCCTTGAAACTGCCCTGTTTGAGGCCTGGGGAGGTCTTCGGCGGGGTCGGCCGCTCAGGGTGCGCGTTTGAGGCGAATGTGGGCGATCAAGCCGCCGTCGATGGCGTTGTCAAGTTCGAAATGCCCGCCCATGCGCTGAACGGCTTTCTCGACGATGGCCAGCCCCAACCCAGCGCCGGTGGCTGCGGTGCGTGCGGCGTCGCCACGGAAGAAGGGCGTCATCACTTGGCTGATCTTTTTCGGGTCAACCCCGAGGCCGTAGTCGCGCACGCTCACGATCACCCACGGGCCGGTGCGGGCGTAGCCCACCACGACCTTGGCAATGCCCGTGTCGGTCGAGCGGCCGTACCGGCGGGCGTTTTCGAACAGGTTTTGCAGCACCCGCCCCAGCTCGATCTCGTCGGCCATGACCTTCGTGTCGATGGCCACCCGCGAGGTGATCTGGATTTGCCGGGTGTCGCGAAAGGCAGCCATTTCCCGGTCCACCACGCCCGACAGGTGCACGGGCTTGAGCTTGACCTCGCCAGGCCGAGCGTAGTCCATGAACTTGTCGATGATGGCGTCGAGCTGGTCGATGTCCTGCGCCATGTTGTTCTTGGCCTCTTCGTCCTGCACGCTCATCTCGGCTTCCAGCCGCAACCGGGCCAGGGGCGTGCGCAGGTCGTGCGAGATGCCGGCCAGCATCACGGCGCGGTCTTCTTCCACTTTGGCCAGCTCGCGGGCCATGCGGTTGAAGCCCATGTTGACCTGGCGGATCTCGCTGGTCATCGTGTTCTCGTCGAGCCGCGAGTCGAACTCGCCCTCGCGGATGCGGCTGGCGGCGAAGGACAGGTCACGCAGGGGCTGGTTGATGAGGCGCGCAATGCCAGCCGAACCCACCACGGTGGCCAGCAGGGCAATGCCCACCCACACGAACCAGGTGTTGTTGGTCAGGGTGCCGCTGCGGGTGGCGTCTGCCAGCACCCAATAGGGGTCGTTCTCGATGGTGAAGCCCACCCACAAGCCCGGCACGCCGTTGACCTCGCTGGCCACCACGGTGCCTGGGCCCAGCCGGTTGACCAACTCTTCACTGATGGTGCGGGAGAGCCGGTTGAGGTTTTCAAACGGCAGCCATTTGTCTTTGGGCTCGCGGGGCGCGATCTTGACCGCCTGCGGGGTCGAGATGCTTTTGATCAATGCCACCCGGTTGATGCCGTCGACGCTTTTGAGCGCGGTGCGTGTCAAATTGACAAGGCTGGCGATCTGCTGCGCCGATTGCACGGCACGCGGCTCGAACTCCAAGGCACGGAAGGTTTGGGTCCACGCGAAGATGCCGCCCACCAAGAGAATGGCGAGCAGAAAAAAGGTGCGCCAGAACAAGCTCAGTGCGACGTGCTTTGTGCCCATCAGGGGTGATCAACCGTGGTCATCGTCATCGTGCCGGCGCGGGCCGCCACGCTTGGGCTCCCACTGTAGCCGCGTTGTCAGGTCCGATCAGGCCGTCAGACGAAAAACGACCTTGGCCGGTGGCCCCGGCCTCTCAGAAAACAACGTTTTGGACGATGTGGCGTCTGGGCACACGAGCGGCTGCGACCCCGGGGGCTCAGGCGCCACCGTCCGGCACAAAGACGTAGCCCACACCCCACACCGTCTGGATGTAGCGTGGTTGGGCCGGGTCGGGCTCGATCATCTTGCGCAGGCGGGAGATCTGCACGTCGAGGCTGCGGTCGAAGGGCTCGAATTCGCGGCCCCGTGCCAGTTGTGCCAGCTTGTCGCGCGACAGGGGCTGGCGTGGGTGACGCACCAGCGCCTTGAGCATGGAGAACTCGCCCGTGGTCAGTGCAATGGCCTCGCCCTCCTTGGACAAGCGGCGCAGCGCCAGGTCGAATTCGAAGGGACCGAACACCACCGTCATGGCTTCCTTGGCCGGCGCACCGGGCGCTTCCACCGAAGGTCGGCGGCGCAGCACCGCATGGATGCGGGCCAGCAGTTCGCGCGGGTTGAAGGGCTTGGGCATGTAGTCGTCTGCGCCCACCTCCAGGCCAACGATGCGGTCCACGTCTTCGACCTTGGCCGTCAACATGATGATGGGGGTGAGGTCGTTGGCGCCGCGCAGGCGCCGGCAGATTGACAGGCCGTCTTCACCGGGCAGCATCAAATCCAGCACGATCAGGTCGACCGTTTCGCGGGTCAGCACCCGGTTCAGGGCCTTGCCATCTTCGGCCAACAACACTTCGAAACCTTCCTGCGTCAGGTAGCGACGCAGCAGGTCACGGATGCGGGCGTCGTCGTCTACGATCAGGACGCGATCCGTGCGCGACGGGTTCAGGTTGGTCGACATAGCAGACTCCATATTTGTAACAGCCAGGATTTTGGGGCGGTTGGGCCTGCAAAACCGGTGGGGAACACGTGCTGTTACAAGTTTTGCGCAGGAGGTCCGATATTCGCGAATATGACGCTTGTCTTAAGGGGAAACCCTGTGGGGGGCGTCAAAAAACAGGAGGGCCGACCCTGGAGTCGGCGGGAGGGCGGCGCAAGAGCGGTCCATGGGCAGCGACCCCCTTGCCAATGACAAGCCCGCGCCCTGACCTCGCCGGCAAGCGGCGGATCCACGGCGCGCCACCCAGCCGTGCAGGGCGCCAATGCCGGCGGCAGGTCACACCCGTGCCGGCTTTGCTTAATGGACTCAGGCCAGCGCGTTGCCTTTTTCCATGGTGTGCAGCTTGGCCAACAAAGCCTGCGCAGCGGGCTCGGAGGAGGCCGGGTTTTGCCCGGTGATCAACAGGCCGTCGGCCACCACGTGGGGTTGCCAGTCAGCCGCCCGGGTGAATTCGCCACCTTGGTCTTTCAGCATGTCTTCCACCAGAAACGGCACCACCTCGGTCAGCCCCACAGCTTCTTCTTCGGTGTTGGTGAACCCGGTCACGATCTTGCCGCGGACCAGCGGGCGGCCATCGGGCGCCTTGGCGTGGCGCAGCACGCCCGGGGCGTGGCACACCGCGGCCACCGGCTTGCCAGCGGCAATCAGGGTGTTGATGAGGGCGATGGACGCGGCGTCTTCCGCCAAATCCCACAGGGGGCCGTGGCCGCCTGGGTAGAACACCGCGTCGAAGTCGGCAGCGTCGAGGTCCGACAGCGGAACCGTTTGGGTCAATGCGGCCTTCGCCTCTTCGTCCGCCTTGAAGCGCTCGGTGGCTGGTGTTTGCGCATCGGGCTCGTCGCTTTTGGGATCCAGCGGTGGCCGCCCGCCCAGGGGCGAGGCCAGCGTGACCTGCGCGCCGGCGTCTTTCAACGCGTAATAAGGCGCGGCCAGCTCCTCAAGCCAGAAGCCCGTTTTTTTGCCGGTGCTGCCGAGCCGGTCGTGCGAAGTCAGAACCATCAGGACGTTCATGGGATCTCCAAAAGGTCGAGGTTGAAATAAGAGAAAACAAAAACCAAGTGTGGGCCCTGGCTCGGTTGGGGCCGGGGCCAAAGTGTCAGGCGGAAAGACGGACGCCCACGGGCCGGTAGGTCTTCTCAGCGGCAAGCGGGGTCGGCAACGGAGGTGTCGGCAGGGTGGATGATCCTCGACCTCGCGGCTTGTCCACGTAGGAGCAGACGCAGTGAGCGGGAAAGGCAATAGTGATTTCCTGGGGGTTGGCAACCGTTTTGAGCGACCCTGTTCAGGGTGATTGCCAAGCGCACTCCGGCGCGCATGACATGAGGCCGCGGTAAGTGCCTGTCTTGGCGTCACTGGTACGCTGAGGCTGTTAGCATCGGCCGGTGCGTCGCCTCCTTGCAATCTTCCTGTTGGCTTTTTTGCCGCTCCAGTTCAGCTGGGCGGCCGTGGCGCTGTACTGCGCGCACGAAGTACAAGCAGGCGCAGAGCACTTTGGACACCACACCCATCAGCACCATTTGCACGCCAGCAGCGAGGCCGGGGTAGATGCCCAGCTCGGCTCACCCTCGCAGACGCCCGTAGATGGCGGTGACACCAAGGAGTCTGGCGCCGTCGACGTGGACTGCGGTCATTGCCACTGCCATGGTCACTGTGGCGCAGCGCCCACTTCGCCGTCCAGTTTGCACAACGTGCTTTCGGCTGAAGCGCCCATTGCCACCCCCAACCGGACTGGTGATGAGCACGCACCTTCCCGACCTGAACGCCCTCAATGGCGTCACCTTGCCTGATCGGCGAGGCGGGTTCCCTCCTTTTCTGACACCCGTTCGCGCCTGAGTGCAAGCCGCAGCATGCGGCACCCTCGGGCACGACGCGACTGCTCGGTCGCTGCTTGCCGGTCTCCCGTGAGTTGTTTTCAACACTGGAGCATCGGATGAACGCAAAAACACGAACAATGAGCTGGCTGCTGCACGCCAGCGTGGCAGCCGCCGCGACTGTCTGTAGCACCGTCGTACAGGCTCAGACTGTCGCGATGGCTGTGCCCCAAGCCCCGGTCAGCGCTGCAAATCCCCTGAGCTTGCGCCATGTATTTGACTCAGCCTGGACCCGACAGCCTGAGGCCATGGCGCTGCAGGCGCGACGCGACGCTGTCATCGCGCAGCAAGAGGCTGCACAAGCCTGGACGCCGGAGCCAGCAGCCTTAGAGCTCACGAACAAAACAGACCGCCTGAACCACAACCGTGGCGTTCGCGAACTTGAGGTTGGTGTGGCGGTGCCGCTGTGGCTGCCTGGCGGACGCCGCCAGGGCAGGGCGCTGGCCGATGCCGAAGGCGCCGCCGTCGAGAGTCGCATTGCAGCAGCTCAACTGCGCGTTGCCGGCACGGTCCGTGAGGCCTGGTGGCAATGGCAGCGCGCCCGTATCGAAGTCGATGTGGCTCGCGATCACGCCAACAACACCCGGCGCATTGCCGCCGACGTTGCCCGGCGAACGAAGGCCGGCGATCTCGCCCAGGCCGATCAGCATCAGGCTGGCGGCGCAGTGGCCAGCGCGGAAGCTGGCCTGGCTCAGGCAGAAGCCAGCTTTGCGGCAGCCCGACAACACCTGCTTGCCCTTGCCGGCTCCGCGCCTGACCCGGGTGAAACAGCTGGCGCCCTAGCGGAGCCGGACCCCGGCGCTGTCACGCCTGACGTCGAATCACATGCAACGCTGCAAGCGCTGAATGACCGTGCGGCGGTGGCTGAGCGAACCGCTGCGGTCATCGCCAACCAGTCGCGCGCCAATCCGGAGCTGATTTTGGCAACCACGCGGGACCGAGGTGCCTTCGACGAGCGCGCCGAGCAAACCATCACCCTAGGGCTGCGCATACCGTTTGGTGGCGGCCCGCGCCACACGGCTCGCACCGCCAGCGCTCGCGCTGAAGCGACCGAGGTTCAGGCGCAGCTGGCTCTAGAACGCGAACGTCTCACAGCGGACCGTGAAATCGCCCGCGTCAACGTGGAGTCCTCCCGAAATCAGCTGGCGGCCGTGGAGCGACGTGCTCAGTTGGCACGTGAGTCTCGTGGCTTCTTTGACAAGTCATTTCGGCTGGGGGAAACCGACTTGCCGACGCGCTTGCGAATAGAAGCCGAGGCTGCAGAGGCAGAGCGCCAGGCAGCGCGCACCCGCATCGAGCTTGCTGCGGCGATCTCCTCGTGGCGCCAGGCCCTCGGCCTGATGCCCCAGTGAAGCGTCTGTGAGGCCACACATCGAATCCCTAGGAAACCTTCCATGAACATCTCAGAATTCCCGGCTGCACTGCTTGTGCTGCTCACGCTCATCACGTCGCCCGCTTGGGCAACTGAGGGCCACGATCATGGCGATGCTGCTCCCCATACCGCAGGGGAGGCGCTTCCGCGGTTCTCTGCGGTTTCTGAAACCTTTGAACTCGTAGGCGTGCTCAGCGGTAAGCAGATTACCCTCTATCTCGACCGTTTTGCAGACAACAGCCCGGTGCGCGACGCACAAATCGAGCTCGAGATCGGTGGTGCCAAGTTCAAAGCGGACAAGCACGGCGATGACGAATACGAAGTGATGCTGCTTGATGAGCCTCAGCCTGGCGTCCTGCCGGTCACTGCAACGGTCATGGCTGGCAATGAGACGGACCTGCTGGCTGGAGAGCTGGACGTTCACGAGGAAGCGCATGCAAAAGACGTCGCTGCAGCGCCAGTGTGGTTGAAATACGCAGGCTGGCTTGCCGGCGGCCTGGCCGTTTTGGCCTTGCTGCTCTGGAGCGGGCGTCGTGTGTTGACTGCGCGCAGCGTTCGCGCGGGAGGTGCCGCATGAAACGCACGTTGATGGCCACCAGCCTGGGGTTGCTGATGGCCTTGGCAGGCTCTCCCGCCCATGCGGGGGAAGGGCACGACCATGGGGACGCACCGGCCGTGCCCAGCGCGAACGGACCGCAGCGGCAGTCCGACGGCAGCGTTTTCTTGCCCAAGCCCGCTCAGCGACAACTGGCTGTGCGCACCGTCGTCACTGAGGCTGCTGAACTCCCTCGCACGGTCGAACTGAGCGCCAAAGTGCTGATGGACCCCAATGCCGGCGGCAAGGTGCAGGCCCTGAACCCGGGTCGCATCGAGCCTGGGCCGCGTGGCCTGCCCAACTCCGGGCAGGCGGTGCGAAAGGGCGAAATCTTGGCCTACGTCGTGCCGTCGGCAGCGCCGATCGAGCGCTCCAATCAGGCCGCACAGCTGGCCGAGTTGCGTGCCTCCAAAGCCCTGGCAGACAAGCGCGTCGCGCGTTTGCAGGAGCTGGCCGACACCGTGCCCCGCAAGGAAATCGAGGCGCTCGAGAGCGAAGCCGCCAGTCTGGCAGCACGCATTGCGGCCGTTGGTGCTGGCTTGTCCACACGGGAAGCGCTGCTAGCCCCTGTGTCGGGTGTGATCGCCTCGGCCCATGTGGTGGCTGGCCAAGTGGTCGACGCACGCGAACTCATCTTTGAAATCGTTGACCCGTCTCGCCTGCGCATTGAGGCGCTGGCCTTCGACGCGGCCCTTGCCTCGAACATCGGTGATGCGTCGATGGCCATCGGTGACCAGCGTGTGCCGCTCACCTTCATCGGCGCCTCGCGCAGTCTGCGTGAACAGGCGTTGCCTCTGGCCTTCCGTGCGCAGGACGCTGCGCTCGACCAGTTGGCCGTCGGCCAGCCGGTGCGCGTGTTTGTGCAGACCAAAGACAAAATCAAGGGCATTTCGGTGCCCGTGGCCTCGCTCATGAAGAACCCCGCCAACCAGACCGTCGTCTGGGTCAAGACCGCCCCCGAGCGCTTTGAGCCCAGGACCGTGACCACCGAGCCACTGGACGGCGTCAATGCCGCGGTGACCTCGGGACTGGAACCGGGCGACCGGGTCGCCACGCAAGGTGCCACCTTGATTAACCAGGTGCGCTGACATGTTCAAGTGGCTGCTCAATAACAGTTTGACGAACCGGCTGCTGGTGATGATGGCCAGCGTGGTGCTGATGGCCTATGGCGCGTTCACGCTGTCGCGCACGCCGGTGGATGTGTTCCCCGACCTCAACAAGCCCACCGTGACCCTCATGACCGAGGCGGGCGGAATGGCCGCCGAGGAGGTTGAGCAACTCATCACCTTCCCACTGGAGACGACCATGAACGGCCTGCCGGGGGTCGAGTCGGTGCGCTCGACTTCGTCGGCGGGTTTGTCTTTTCTGTATGTCACCTTCGACTGGAGCACCGACATCTATCGGGCTCGGCAACTGGTGTCTGAACGGCTGTCGTCGATGGAGGAGGGCGTTGCTGAAGGTGTGGTGCCTCGCATGGGGCCGATCAGCTCCATCATGGGCGAAATCATGCAGATCGCCATTCCGGTCGATCCGCGCAAAATCAGCCCAATGGCGGTGCGTGAATACGCTGACTGGGTGCTGAGACCTCGACTGCTTTCGGTACCGGGCGTGGCGCAAGTCATTCCCATTGGCGGTGAAGTTCGCCAATTTCAGGTGCAGCCTGACACCGTGCGCATGGCCGAACTGGGCATCACGCACGAACAACTCGAAGGCGCATTGAAGGGCTACTCCTCGAATACGTCAGGGGGGTTTTTGGAATTGAACGGCCGCGAGTATCTGATTCGGAATCTCGGCCGCACATCCCGGCTTGATGACCTGAATAATCTGGCTTTGACGGCCAAAAATGGTCAGCCCATCCTGATGCGCCAAATCGCCGAGGTGACGTTTGCAGCGGCACTCAAGCGCGGTGATGCGGGTTTTGAGGGCAGACCAGCCGTGATTCTGGGCATCCAAAAGCAGCCAACCGCCGACACGATTGCGCTCACCAAGTCCATCGAGAATGCCTTGATCGGACTCAAGGCATCGCTGCCGGCGGGCATGGAGACTCCCCGTGTAACCTTTCGCCAAGCCAGCTTCATCGAGGCGTCGATCACCACGCTGCAGGGCAAGCTGATCGGTGCTTCCATCTTTGTGGCTGTGATCCTGTTTTTCTTTTTGGGAAGCCTGCGTCCGACCATCATCGCGCTGACAGCCATCCCAGTGTCCATCTGTGTGACGGCGCTGGTTTTCCAATACTTTGGTCTTTCAATCAATACCATGACGTTGGGTGGCCTGGCGATTGCCATCGGGGGTCTGGTCGATGACGCCGTGGTTGACGTTGAGAACATCATTCGCCGCTTGAAGGCGGACCGGGCAAAACCACCGGCACAGCGCATGCACCCGCTCGAGCTCGTTGCAAAGGCCTCGATGGAAGTGCGGTCGGGCATCCTCTACGCTACCGCGATCATCGTGCTTGTTTTCGTTCCGTTGTTTGCGTTGCCCGGGCTGGAAGGCAAGCTCTTCGTGCCGCTGGGCATCGCTTTCATCGTGTCGACGTTGGCTTCGCTGGTCGTATCGGTGACGGTGACGCCCGTGCTAAGTTTTTACCTGTTGCCTCGCATGAAGAACCTGGACCATGGCGACACCAAGGTTCTGGCTTGGCTTAAAGCTCGCTACCGCGGCGGCTTGCAGGGTGCCCTGGACTGGCCGAAGGCCACCATGGTGGCCGCCGGTGCTGCGGCGCTGATGGCTGCAGTGGCTCTGCCATTTTTCCCCACAACCTTTTTACCGCCGTTCAACGAAGGGACGCTGCTGGTCGGTCTGCGCTTGAACCCGGGCGTGACGTTGACCGAGACTTCGGCGCTGGCGCGGCAGGCCGAAGTGCTGATCAAGCAGGTACCCGAAGTGACTCACGTCGGTCGGCGCAGCGGGCGTGCCGAACTGGATGAGCACGCAGAGGGCGTGCACGTCAGTGAGCTCGACGTTGGACTGATACCGACCGCCGAGCTCACGCGCAGCATGGATGAGATCAAAGCCGATCTCCGTGCGCGGCTGGTCAACCTGCCTGCCGCACTGGAAATTGGTCAGCCCATTTCGCACCGCATCGACCACATGCTCTCCGGCGTGCGCTCGCAGATCGCGATCAAAATCTTCGGAGAGGATCTGGATGCCCTGCGGGGGCAGGCCGACGCTTTGCGCACAAAGCTGTCCACCATTGAGGGCATCGCCGATCTGCAGATTGAGAAGCAGGTCCTGTCCCCGCAAATCAAGGTGCGCGTGGACTACGCGGCGGCAGCACAGTATGGCGTGCCGGCCCCGCAGGTTTTGTCGACGCTGCAGGCGCTGGTTGAGGGTGAGAGGATCACGCAAATCGTCGAGGGCAGCCGACGCTTTGCGCTGGTGGTCAAACTGCCGGAGTCAGCACGGTCGGTTGAGGGTCTGGGGCAAATCCTGATCGAGACCCCCAACGGCCGCATTCCGTTGTCGAAAATTGCGACCATCGAAGACGGCGATGGTCCCAATCAAATCAGCCGCGACGATGGCAAGCGCCGCATCGTGTTGTCTGCCAACACATCAGGGCGCGCGTTGTCGGAAATTGTGGCCGACATCCGGCAGGTGGTTGCACAGACGAAGCTGCCCGAGGGCTACTTCATCACTTTGGGCGGCCAGTTCCAAGCTCAAGAAGAGGCTTTGCGCCTGATCGGCTTGCTGTCCATCGTCTCGCTGACCTTGATGTTCGTGGTGCTCTACAGCCGGTACAAATCAGCCGCGCTGTCGGCGCTGATCATGGTGAACATTCCGCTCGCTTTGGTCGGCGCAGTGATTGGCTTGTGGCTGTCAGGTCAGCCGTTGTCGGTGGCCGCATTGGTGGGCTTCATCACACTGGCGGGCATCTCGGTGCGCAACGGCATTTTGAAGGTCAGCCACTACATCAACCTGATGCGTTTCGAAGGCGAGTCCTTTGACCGGAAGATGATTCTGCGTGGCTCATTGGAACGGTTAAGCCCAGTGTTGATGACCGCCTTGGTCACGGCCTTTGCGCTGGCCCCGCTGTTGTTTGAGGCCGAGCAACCTGGCACCGAGGTGCTGCACCCCGTGGCCGTGGTGATTTTTTCCGGCCTGATCAGCTCAACCCTGCTTGACACCTTCGTCACGCCAGCCATGTTCTGGTTGTTCGGGCGCAAGCCTGCCGAACGGCTGATCGACAACACGGATGGCGAAGCCCTTTGAACTTTCTCCTGTCTACCTCAACCACCCTGAAAGGCTTTTCATGAAAACGCAAACACTTTTTGTTTCCCTGGCTCTGACATTCAATTTGGTTTTGGCGACTTCAGCCATTGCTGCTGGCGGCAAGCACGAGCACAAGCCAATGCACGGTGGCGTGGTTGTCGAATTCAAGGAAATTGATTACGAACTGGTGGCTAAACCATCGCTGATTCAGCTGTACTTGCGCGATCACGGCCAAGCAACCGATGTGTCCAAGGCCAGTGCCAAGCTGACGCTGCTCAGTGGCACCGATAAACAGGAGATTGAACTCAAGCCCGCTGGTGACAAGCTCGAGGCTTCAGGCGCCTTCAAAGTGGTTTCTGGTACGAAGGTCGTCGCCTTGGTGACGATTGCCGGCAAACCTGCCGGCACGGTGCGCTTTGCTCTAAAGTAGGGCAGGGCCTGTCGTGAGCGAGTCAGGGTGACCTCTGCGGAACCTTGTCAGTCGGCTTGGTGGTAGCCGGCCTTCTCTCACTCGCCGGTTGCCCACTGTCAGCATCCATCGCCACTGAGGGAGCAGGAGCCACCATTCAAAACTGACTTGTGCCCCGGTATCCGCGCCGAGCGATGCGATGTAAACCCATCTTGGCGGGACTCTTGATCTTTGGTTTGCAAGAGTTCACAAGCAAGTTTCGTCTTTCTGCTTACGGGCCAGCCACCTGATCTGCCACATTTCGCTTTCCCAGCGCCACATGAATGCCCCATCCGGTCAAAGCGCCCAGCAATTGCGATGCCACGAATCCTGCAACGCTTGCGGGTGCGATGCCTGCAAAGGTGTCCGAGAACATTCGGCCAAAGGCGGCTGCAGGGTTGGCGAATGAGGTGGAGGCAGTAAACCAATAGGCCGCTCCAATGTAAGCGGCCACCAGTGAAGCTGCGCGGCCTTTCGGCG
Source organism: Pseudomonadota bacterium (assembly GCA_040385465.1). GTDB lineage: Bacteria > Pseudomonadota > Gammaproteobacteria > Burkholderiales > Burkholderiaceae_C > CANHBY01. Next base: position 67,371 of record JAZKHH010000009.1, read on the forward strand.
CCCTCAGAATCACCAGCAGCAGGCCGGCGGTGGCCACGACCTCCGCCAACCATAGAGAGGGTCCCGTGCGGGCCTTGGCCGACCACTGCAGCAGCGACAAGTCGAACATTGCATGTGCCAGCCAAGCGCCGCATGCAGCGCCGAGGAGCTGCATGACGACGTAGGGCACGAGGTCAGACCACGGCAGTTCACGGCGCATCGCCATCACAAGGGACACCGCGGGGTTGAAATGCGCACCGCTCGAAGGTCCAAGGGTGTGAATGAGAAAGTACAGGCCCCACACTGTGGCCAAGGTGTTGCCAAGCAGCGCGATGGCCACGTTGCCGCCAGAGAGCCGTTCGGCCATGATGCCGCTGCCGATCACAATGGCCAGCAGCAGTGCCGTGCCCAGGCCTTCAGCCAGCAGCCGATGGGAAAGTCGGTTCATCGGTGCCTCAACGTTTGCAAAAGTCGGGCAGGGCGTACCAAAGCGCCGAAGGCCCCATAACTTTATTTATTTCCATTTTTTTAGAATACTTGAACTGTAGATGTTTTTCAAGCTTTGGGAGGGCTCGGTGAGCGCAGGGCCGTTGCGCCGAATCAGGTGCGCAGGCATTTGGCCCACGACGCGATCTGCGCCGATCACATCGGTGAAGCGAGTTGTTGCTGCCAGGTCGGCGTGCAACGGCGGCGACCCGCTGGGCTGAGAAAAACGTTGTTGAGAGGTTCGTGTGTCGACAGCGAACACACAAAATCTCGTATCAGTCCACTGAAATCTGGCGAGGCAATCCGACAAGCGGCCGCCAAGAACGGACCCATGGACGCGTCGCGGAGTGAGAGGCAGGTCCCTAACCCTCCTGTG
>JAZKHH010000010.1:0-18767 GCA_040385465.1 Pseudomonadota bacterium
AGGCCGCCGCTGGCGGTGGCCACCGGGCCCCGGGCGTGAAACGGCTCTTCGAGCATGCGCACGCCAGCTTCGGTCAACCAGGGCTTGGTGTGGGCGTCGGAGCAGGCGGGCGAGTCGCCCAGCAGGCCCAGGCGGCTCAACATCAGGGCGCCCGAGCCCTGGGCGCCGATCAGCTGGCGCACCGGGTCGAGCTGCAGGCGATCGAGCAAGGCGCTGTTTTCGGCCATCGCGCGGGCGTAGACGTTGCCGCTGAAGATCACCGCGTCGGCGTCGCTGGCGAATTCCAGCGGCTGGGGGGCGTTGAGGGTGACGCCGTTCATCGAAGTGATCTGGTTGGCCACGCTCGTGACCTCGGCTTTCCAGCCTCGGGTGGACAGCCGGTTCAACAGCCCGGACAGGATGCAGACTTCCAGTTCGTCGAAGCCGTCGAAGGCCAGCAAGGCGATGTGCATGGGGGGTCCTTTAGCGTTGGGGCCTGTCAACACGACGGAGGCAGCCGGCTCGTGACAAAGTGCGAGTTGGCCAGGGTATCGGCAGGCGCGCAGGAGAGCAAGCCGCACGAGCCTGTGGAAAAATCGGCGCACCCTCCAGGAGCCCAGGCCATGACCAGTGTGCAGCAAGTCGACGCCTTCTTGGCGCTGTTGGACACCCAGTCGGCCCTGGTGCTGGTCGAGACCCATGAAGAGAAAAGCGTGTTGTCGATGCTGGAGCGGGTGGCCAACCTGAGTCAGCGCGAAGTGTGGACCTGGTCGGCCACCCGCGGTTTGCGCATCCATGCAGGCTTGAAGGTTTCTCTCAACGACACCCGGCTGGGGCTGGAGACCCTGGGCGACAGCACCGACACCAAAGAGCTCCCGGCGGCCCTCGCCCACATCGACCGCCTGCAGACCCAGGCGCTGGTCGTGTTCCTGGACGTGCACCCTTACCTGAGCAACCCGCTCATCACCCGGGCGATCAAGGAAGTGGCGTTGCGCTGCGAGCAACGGCGCCAGCAGCTGGTGTTCGTCGGGCATTCGTTGAAGCTGCCCGAGGAGTTGGGGCCTTACGCCAGCCGCTTCGAGGTCGAGCCGATGAGCCCGCAGCGGGTGCGCACGATCTTCAAGGAGGAAGCCGACAAACAGCAAACCCGCCAGGGAGTGGGACTGCAGGGCAGCTCGCAGACGCTGGAGGCGGTGTTGCGCCACATGGTGGGGCTGCCGGAGATCTCGGTGCGCCACCTGGCGCGGGTCACGCTCAGCGACGGCCAGGTCAACACCGCCGACCTGGCGCGGGTGCTGTCGGCCAAGCAGGAAACCCTCGGGGTGGCCGAACTGCTGGTGTTCGAGCCCAACCTGCCGGCCTTGAGCGAGGTGGCAGGCATGCGCGCGTTGAAGCGCTGGCTGGTGCTGCGGCGCGAGCCGTTCCTGAAGCCGGACGAGTCGGGGCTGCCGCCGCCGCGGGGCGTGTTGCTGCTGGGCGTTCAAGGCGCGGGCAAGAGCCTGTCGGCCAAGGCGATTGCCTCGTCGTGGCAGGTGCCGCTGTTTCGGATGGACTTCGGCGCCTTGTTCGACAAATACCAAGGCGAGAGCGAACGCAAGCTGCGCGAGGCCTTGCGGGTGGCGGAAGCCATGTCGCCCTGCGTGTTGTGGATGGACGAGATTGAAAAAGGGCTGGCCGGTGGGCAGGGCGACGGCGACACGGGGGCCGGTCAGCGGATGCTGGGCACCCTGCTGACCTGGATGGCGGAGCGGCGCTCGAGCGTGTTCCTGGTGGCCACGGCCAACGACATCGAGCGCCTGCCGCCGGAGTTGATGCGCAAGGGGCGCTTTGACGAGATCTTCTTCGTCGACCTGCCCTCGGCCACGGTGCGCCAGAGCATTTTCGGCATCCACCTGGGCCGGCACAAGGTGGTCTGCAGCGACGCGGAGATGGCCCGGCTGGTGGCGGACAGTGAAGGGTTCTCAGGCGCGGAGATCGAGGCGGCGGTGGTGGCGGCGCGTTATGAGGCCCACGCCCGGGCCCAGCCGGCCGATGCGGTGCTGGTGGGCCAGGAGCTGCGGCGCACCAAGCCTTTGTCGGTGACGCGTTCAGAGGCCATCGCCACGCTGCGCGCCTGGGCGGCCGACCGGACGGTGCGGGCCGACGAAGACTGAGGCGCACTGAGAAGTTTTGATGACAAGGAGCGAACGATGAAGAAGGTGTTGATCGTGCTGGCGCTGGGAAGCGCGGCGGGGTGGTGGTATTTCATCGGCGGACGGCAGGTGACGCAGGAAGACGTGCAGGCGTTTTACCGCGCCCAGGAGCACGCCCTGCTCAAGCGCGAGCCCGCCGCCCTGTGCGCGCTGCTGGACGCCCAATACCAAGCCAACACGGTGGTCACCACCCAAGGGCGCGAGGCGACCAGCGTGCTGGACAAGGCCGAGGCCTGCGAGGCCTCGCAAGCCATGTTCGACCTGTTCCAGACGGTGGGCGAGAAGATGGGCGGCATCGTGCAGCTCGACTCGGGGTTGACGGTGGACTCGGTCACCTTGACGCCCAACCGGCAATCGGCCGAGGCGCGGATCACGCAGTCGCTGGACGTGGCGGGCGCCTTCATGCGGATCCGCCTCACCTCGACCGACACCCTGGTGCGCCGCAACGGCAAGGTGCTACTGCTGCGCAGCGAGGTCCGCTCGCAGGTCAGCAGCGCGGGGCGCTGAGCCGGTCAGCGCGGCTCAGTCTTCCAGCAGGCTGCGCAGCATCCAGGCGGTTTGCTCGTGCACCGCCAGGCGCTGGGTCAGCAGGTCGGCGGTGGGCTCGTCGCTGGCTTTGTCGGCCACGGGGAAGATGCTGCGGGCGGTGCGGGCCACGGCCTCATGCCCCTGCACCAGCACGCGCACCATGTCCAGGGCCTTGGGTGGGGCGGGCGGCACATCGGGGATCGAGGCCAGCGCGGTGAACTGGGCATAGGAGCCGGGGGCGTTGTGGCCGAGGGACCGGATGCGCTCGGCGATCGGGTCCACCGCGTTCCACAGCTCGGTGTACTGCGTCATGAACATCGTGTGCAGCGTGCTGAACATGGGGCCGGTGACGTTCCAGTGGAAATTGTGGGTGGTGAGGTAGAGGGTGTAGGTGTCGGCCAGCAGGTGGCTCAGCCCGGTGGCGATGGCCTCGCGGTCTTTTTCGCTGATGCCGATGTTGATGGCGGTGGACACCGGGAACGTCGACGTCATCGCGGACAACAACTCGGGTTTCTTCTTCTTGCTCATGGCAACTCCAGGTCGGGGGGGGATTTAAAAATGCTCATCTTGGCCGAGGCCGGCGTTCACGACAAGCGCTCGACCCCAGGCAACGGACAGGCATAGACCGCATTGCGCAAAGCGGCGATGGCCTCGTAGCGGGTGAAGGTGCGGCGCCACGCCAGCACCACGCGGCGCGTGGGCACCGGCGCACTGAAGGGCACGTAGTGCACATGCAGTTCGGGCTCGGCCGGCACGCTCAAGCGTGGCACCACGGTGACGCCCATGCCCGAGGCCACCATGTACTTGATGGTCTCCAGCGAGGAGCCTTCGAAGCTCTTGCGGATGCCCTCGGCGTGGCTGGCAAAGCGCGCGTACTCAGGACACACCTCGAGCACGTGGTCGCGGAAACAGTGGCCGGTGCCCAGCAGCAGCATGGTCTCCTGCTTGAGCGCCTCGGCGCTGATCTGCGGCAAGGCGGCCAGCGCGTGCCCGCGGGGCATGGCGACCATGAAGGGCTCGTCGTACAAGGCGGCGGTGGCCAGGCCGATGTCGGGGAACGGCTCGGCGACGATGGCGCAATCCAACTCACCCGTGCGCAGCATCTCGATCAGGCGGGTGGTGAAGTTCTCCTGCAGGATCAGCGGCATCTGCGGCACCCGCTGGATGGCCTGCTTGACCAGGTCGGGCAGCAGGTAGGGGCCGATGGTGTAGATGACCCCGACCCGCAAGGGGCCGGCCAGGGGGTCTTTGCCGCGCTTGGCGATTTCCTTGATGGCCGCAGCCTGCTCGATGACCTGCTGGGCCTGGCGCACGATCTCCTCGCCCAAGGGCGTCACGCTGATCTCATTGGCGCCGCGTTCGAACAGCTTCACGTCGAGCTCTTCTTCCAGCTTTTTGATCGACACGCTGAGCGTGGGTTGCGAGACGAAACAGGCTTCGGCCGCACGGCCGAAGTGGCGCTCGCGCGCCACGGCGACGATGTAGCGCAGTTCGGTCAGGGTCATGGGGGCGTGGCGCTTTCCGCAGTGCCCAGGCGGGCACGACAACAGGGGAGGCACAAAGGATAGCCGTTTTGCGGAATTCGCCGCCACGGGTATCGCCAAACGCTCCGCCCAGGCGCGTCGTGCTGCACCATCTTTCGGGGGACTTGTGGGGGCCCCTTGGCCCGGTGGATGCTCGCGCCGCGGCATGTGCCGCGACCTTTTGGAAGACGACATGACCCGTACCCGCACCGCCTCTGGCCTGACCCCTTGGTTGGCCTTGGCTGCCGTGTGCAGCACGCTGAGCGCCTGCTATGTGGTGCCCATCGATCCCCGCACCGGACAGGGCTACCTCCTGCAAGGCCCCCACAGCGCCCACGGACGGGAAGCCGGCCCGAACCCAGGTGCTGCTGCCTTGCCCAGCGCGGCACCTTCGGGCCCCGCGCAGGCCAGGACCCTGAGCACCCGGCTCTACCCCTTGAACGCGCCCGCCAACCAAGGCGGCCTGTTGACGGCCAACGTGCTGGACAACCACAGCGGCCGGGGCAGCTTCACCCTCAGCTACCGGGGCGACACGATGCAAGGCGAAGCCGCCCGCGTGGACAGCAGCTATGCCGCCTTCGGCCGCGTCTACAACGAGGTGCTGGGTGCGTCAGCTCGCAGCTACAGTGGCCAGCGCGGCATTGCCAACGCCTACGGCGCGAAGGGCGTGAGCGTGCAATGCGAGTACTTGCTGCAAGGACCGGGCACCGGCACGGGGGTCTGCCTGTTCTCGGACGGCGCGAAATACCAGATGCACTTCGGTGGTTGAGGACCGCTTTTCGGGCCGGGGTCCAACCGCGTTGCCAGGTGTTCGCACCACGGGCGGGTCGCTGATCGCGCGTGGCTGGCTTCAGGCGCTGACCTTGAGCGCTGCGGCCCTGCTGCTCGCACACGCCAGCTTCGCACAGCCTGCGTCGGCAGACACTGCCGCGCCGGGTGTCGAGGCGGCGACGGTGGTGCTGCTTCACGGCCTGGCCCGCACGCCACTGTCGTTGTCGCGGATGGCAGCGGCCCTGCAGGCCGAGGGCTACCGCGTGTGCAACATTGGCTACCCGTCGCGCGCCCATTCGGTGGAAGTGCTTGCCCGCGACCACGTGGCGCCGGCGATCGCCCAATGCACCGGGGCGTCGTCAGCGCCGGTGCACTTCGTCACCCACTCCTTGGGGGGCATCGTGGTGCGCCAACTTGTGGCAGAGGGGCACCTGTCCCGCATTGGACGGGTGGTCATGCTCAGCCCACCGAACCAGGGCAGCGAGGTCGTCGACCAGCTGGGGCACTGGCCGCTGTTCCAGTGGATCAATGGGCCGGCGGGTGGCGAGCTGGGCACGGTGGCCCAGGCCACGCCCCATCGCTTGGGCGCGGCCAGCTTCGAGCTGGGCGTGCTGACCGGTGACCGCTCGCTGAACTGGGCTTTGTCGGCGTTGATCCCGGGAGCCGACGACGGCAAGGTGGCGGTGAGCCGGGCGCCCATGGCGGGCATGGCCGCGTTCCGGGTGCTGCACACCAGCCATCCGTTCATCATGCGCAACGGCGAGGCGATCGCCCAGACGCTTCACTTCCTTCAGCACGGGGACTTTGCCGCGGGCTACGCCTTGAGGTAATCGGGCCGCACGCCGCGCCAGCGCGCCAGGTGCTGCTCCGCGGCCCGAGGGTGGGCCGCCAGCAGGGTTTCGGCCGCGGCGCGGGCGGCGTGCACCAAGGGCAGGTCGCCATGCAGGTCGGCGAAGCGCAGCAAAGCGGCGCCCGACTGGCGGGCGCCCAGGAATTCGCCGGGGCCGCGGATCTCTAAGTCGCGCCGGGCGATCTCAAAACCGTCGTTGGTTTCAACCATGGCCTTGAGCCGGTCCTTGCCGGTCACGCTCAAGGGCGGGCTGTAGATCAGCACGCACACGCTGGCCACCGCGCCGCGGCCCACGCGGCCGCGCAGCTGGTGCAGCTGGCTCAAGCCGAAGCGCTCGGCGTGCTCGATCACCATCAGGCTGGCGTTGGGCACGTCCACCCCGACTTCGATCACCGTGGTGCTGACGAGCACCGCCGTGTCGCCGGCGCTGAAGCGGGCCATCACGGCGGCCTTGTCGGCGCTGCTCATGCGTCCGTGCAGCAGGCCCACTTCGGCATGTGGCAGCGCGGCGCACAGTTCCTGGTGGGTGGCGGTGGCGTTTTGCAGGTCGATCTTTTCGCTTTCCTCGATCAACGGGCAGACCCAGTAAATCTGCCGCCCGCGGCCGACTTCGTGGGCGATCTGCGCCACCACCTCATCGCGCCGGCCGTCGCTGAACACCTTGGTGACGATGGGCGTGCGGCCGGGTGGCAGCTCGTCGATGGTGCTGATGTCGAGGTCGGCGAACACCGTCATGGCCAGGGTGCGGGGAATGGGCGTGGCGCTCATCATCAGCAGGTGCGCTTCCAGGGGCTGCGTCTGGCCGGGGGGCACGTGCTGCAGCTTGGCGCGCAAGGCCAGGCGCTGGGCCACGCCGAAGCGGTGCTGCTCGTCGATGATGGCCAGGCCCAGGCGCGCGAACTGCACCTCGCTCTCGATCACGGCGTGGGTGCCGACCACCAACGCAGCCTCGCCCGAGGCCACGCGCGCCAGCATTTCGCGCCGGCCTTTGCCCTTGCGGCTGCCGGTCAGCCAGGCCACCTGCAAACCCAGCGGCTCGAGCCAGCCCACCAGCTTGCGGAAATGCTGCTCGGCCAGGATTTCGGTGGGCGCCATCAGCGCGCACTGCCAGCCGTGGCCCATGGCCAGCGCCGCGCTGAGGGCGGCCACCACGGTTTTGCCCGAACCCACATCGCCTTGCAGCAGGCGGTGCATCGGCACGTCTTTCTGCAGGTCGAGTGCGATCTCTTCGACCACCCGGCGCTGGGCCGACGTCAACGCGAACGGCAGCACGCCGAGCAAGCGCTCGTGCAGGCCACCCGGCTGTGTGGCAAAGGCCGGCGCGCATTGCAGGGCCCGCGCGCGCTGCGCCTGCAGCTGCGAGAGCTGCTGCGCCAGCAGTTCGTCGAACTTCAGGCGCTGCCAGGCGGGGTGGCTGCGGTCTTCCAGCACCTCGAGCGGCACGCTGGTCGGCGGGTGGTGCAACACCTGCAGCGACTCGCGCAGGCTGGGCAGGCCGGGCGGAAGGACGGCGGCGGGCAGCACCTCGGACAGGTTGGCACGCTTCAAACCGCCGGCCACGGCCTTGCGCAGGTAGGCCTGTGGCAGGCTGGCGCTGGTGGGGTAGACGGGGGTCAGCGAGGTGGCCAACGGCGTTTGGCCATCGACCGCCTTGACCTGCGGGTGCACCATCTCGCGGCCCCATGCGCTGCTGCGCACATCGCCGCGCACCCGCACCAAGGTGCCGGGCGCCAGGGCTTTCTGGGTCGACGGATAAAAATTCAGGAAGCGCAGCACCAGCTCGTCGCCGGCCTCGTCCACCAGATGGGCCACCAGCTGGCGGCGTGAGCGCAGCTGCACTTCGCAGTGCTGCACGATGCCCTGGACCTGCGCGGTCACGCCGTCGCGCAGGCTGGCCACCGGCAACAAACGGGTTTCATCTTCGTAGCGCAGCGGCAGGTGCAGGGCGAGGTCCATGTCGCTGCGCAGCCCCAGCTTGTCCATGGCCTTGTGGGGGCCGGACTTGGGCGCAGGGGGTGCAGAGGGCGCAGGAGACGCTGCAGGCAAGGTGAGCATGGTGGCGAAAGGAGAAGCGCAATGATCGGCGAGGCGGTCCGTGTCCAGACCCTGCAAAAGCCTGAAATGCCCCTGCCCTGTGCCAAGGCGCGACGCCGCCACCCAGACGTGCCGAATCACCGGTGGCGGCACGACCCGTTGGCAGGGACGAAGGAGTGTGCAATGAAACGTCTGTCAACGCCATGGGCGTTGACAACGCGCCTGCGCAGCGCCTGGTCTTGGGCCGTGGGGTGGCCGCTGAGGTCGGACCCCTTCAACTCACCGACCGCATCGAACCCACCGCCCTGGCACATGGGCCTGCAGGGGCCAGGAAACGGCCTTCTGGCTGGCGAGCGTCGGTCACGGCTTGAGGCATCAGGAGGGGGCAGCGGCGCAGCCTCATGAAACAATGCCGCCCCGCCCCGCTGCTGCGTTTGCCTGGCCACCATGCCCCTGCACCACACCCTCGATGATTTCGACTTCGACCTGCCGCCGGCGTTGATCGCCCAGCACCCGCTGGCCGAGCGCAGCGCCTCGCGCCTGCTCGACGCGCGCCAGGCGCCCCCGGTGCACCGGGTGTTCAGCGAGCTGCCGGGCTTGTTGCGGCCGCAGGACCTGCTGGTGTTCAACGACACCCAGGTGATCAAGGCCCGCTTGCACGGCCGCAAGGCCACGGGCGGTGCCGTCGAAGTGCTGGTCGAGCGGATCCTGCCAGGCAGTTTTGAGGTGTGGGCGCATGTGCGGGCCAGCAAAAGCCCCCCGGCCGGTTCGCGCCTGCACCTGGGCGAGGCGCCCACGGGTTTCGAGGCCGAGGTCTTGGGCCGCTGCGGGCCCGACCAGGGCCTGTTCCACCTGCGCTGGCCCGGCGATCCGCTGAGCCTGATGACCACCCACGGCCACGTGCCCCTGCCGCCGTACATCGCGCACGTCGACACCGAGGAAGACGCCCAGCGCTATCAAACGGTGTTCGCCCGCGCGCCCGGCGCGGTGGCTGCGCCGACGGCGTCGCTGCATTTCGACGCCGCGGTGCTGGCGGCGCTGGACCGCTGCGGCGTGGGCCGTGCCCACGTCACCCTGCATGTGGGTGCGGGAACGTTCCAGCCGGTGCGCAGCCATGATCTGTCGGCGCACCGCATGCACACCGAGTGGTATGAGGTGCCCGAGTCGACGGTGCGGGCGATTGCCGACACCCGCGCCCGCGGCGGGCGGGTGGTGGCCGCGGGCACCACGACCTTGCGAGCCTTGGAGTCGGCAGCGCGCGGTGGCCAAGGGTTGCGCGCCGGCGCGGGCGAGACCGACATCTTCATCACCCCCGGCTTCGAGTTCCAGGTGGTGGACACCTTGATCACCAACTTCCACTTGCCCAAGAGCACGCTGTTGATGCTGGTCAGCGCCTTTGCCGGGCACGACACGATGCACGCGCTGTATGCGCTGGCCATTGCCGAGCGCTACCGCTTCTTCAGTTATGGCGATGCGATGCTGCTGCAGCGCACGCCCTCACAGGATTGAAGCTGGACCTTGGGCTCACACGGCCTTTGCCGCGCTGCGGCGCTGCACGGCGGCCGCCAGCGGCCGTTCCACCCGGTGATGGAACAGCACCCCCAACCCCACGCTGACCGCCCACGTGCCCAGCAAGGCCGCGATGCCGGCCACGGCGCCTTGCCCCTCCAAGCGCACGAACAGCGCATTGCCGAGCAGGCAGATGGGGAAGTGGACCAGGAACAAGGCATACGACGTGGGCAGCAAGCCGTCCAGTGGCCGGGCCAAGCGCTCGGCCCACACGTTGAACCCCAGCTGCCAACGGCTGCGCGCCTGCACCGCCCCCAGCAGCAAGGCCACCCCCAAGGCGATGGCGATGCGCTCGCGAAAATCGACCCACAGCGCCACCAGGCCGATGAGCGCCAACAGCATCAGACAGCGCCCAGCGTGCTTGGATCTGGCGACCCAATGCGCAGCCGCCCCCAAGCCGTAGGCGCCAAAGAAATACAGCGCCCAGACGTCCCAGGTGTCGTCCCGGTTGAAGAAAAACAGCGAGGCCCCCATCAATCCCAGCACCAAAGCCAAGGTGATGCGCTGGGCGGTGTGGGCCTGTCGAGAGGCGCCGCTCCGGCGGCCCACCCAGCCGCCCACCCACACCAGGCACACCATCACGCAGAACAGCTGGAAGTCGATGGCCACGTACCACACGCCGGCCGACAAGGCGTCGTGCGCCAGCAAATCCTGAAGCAACACCATGTGGGCCAGCCATTGATGCAGCTCGGGCGCGTCCGGAATGGCTTCGTCGGTCATCCACTGGCGTGCCAGCGCGGCGCCCACCACCGCCAGCAGCAAGGCCGCCAGGTAAGGCAGCACCAGCCGGATGTAACGCTGCAGCATGGCCCGCACCGGTGGCAAACCACTGTCGGCCTGAAGACGCGACAAGCCGCGTGCGGCCAGGTAGCCGCCAACCACCAGGAACACTTGCACCGCCATGCGGGCGTCGTTGTACAGCCAGGCCATCACCGTCGGCCAGGCCGTGGCCACCGCGTCGGCGATCGGCCCGTAAGCCGACAGGTGGTGCAGCACGATGGCGTTGGCTGCTACCAACTTGAGCAGGTCGATGTGCCACAAGCGCGTGGGGGCGCCGCTGCGGCGTAAGGCGTTGGGTGAGGTCATGCAGGGGCACCAGGCAAGGCCATTCCCAAGGTCTCGTGCGGCGGATCGGCAGGGACGCTGGACAGGCCCGCAAGAATAAAGCCTGGCCAACCCCACACGATGGCGACGCAAGCTGCGTTGGCGTGAGATCCTGTTTCGAATCTCACGCCACACCGACCTTCACCCTGGCGGTCTGGGTTTACTTTCCCGGTTCGGGCTGGCGCCGCAAGCCGAAGACCCCCGCCAACACGGTTTCCAAGAAGGTCCAGAACGACAGCCGTTCCAACACCGGGTTGAGCACGTTGGTCACCACGCAATAGTGGGAGTTGCGCTCACCCGCATGGTGACGGCCATGGTGGCGCGGTGTCTGCAGCACCTTCAAGCGCTGCAACCAAGTCACCAGCCGCGGGTTCTCGCGCGGGTTGCAGTGCGCCCACTTGTGCAGCTGGTTGGCATTGCAGGCCAGCACCACGAACAGCAGCACCGCCGTGTTCAACACGTTCAACGCCCAAGCGCCCAGGATCACCAAGGCACCCAGCAGCACCAGGTCCCAGGAGCTGGCCCACCAGCTGCGCTGCAGGAACTCGCGCGGACGGCGGTGGTGCAGCATGTTGTCGTGGGCGATCTGATTGAGCAAGGGCACGCGCCGGTTCGGCTTGAACCGCACATAAGCGTCTTCCGCCCAGTGCACCAGGCCAGACACCAGGTCCGCCGCCACCACCGCCATCGCCATCGCGCACGCCGAGGCACAAAACACCGCACTCATGACCACTCCCTGTCAGACACCCTCACTTGAGGGCGAGCGCATGGTGCGGGTGCAGCGCAGGCGTCGGCAATCCCCCCGAAAGACAGTGTCACGGCACGATACCGACGCTGGCCGCTGACGCTACCGGGGCACAATCCCGGCATGCTCCATTTCGAACTGCTCCACACCGAAGGCCCCGCGCGCCGCGGCCGCCTGACCCTGCCGCACGGCGTGGTCGAGACCCCGATCTTCATGCCTGTGGGCACCTACGGCACCGTCAAGGGCGTGATGCCCGCCTCCTTGGAGGAGATGGGCGCGCAGATCATTCTCGGCAACACCTTTCACCTGTGGCTGCGCCCCGGCATGGACGTGATCCGCCAGTTCGGCGGCTTGCACCGATTTGAAAGTTGGCAGCGCCCCATCCTCACCGACAGCGGCGGCTTCCAAGTCTGGAGCCTGGGAGAGATGCGCAAGATCACCGAGGAAGGCGTCAAGTTCGCCTCGCCGGTGAACGGCGACAAGCTGTTCCTCACGCCCGAGGTCAGCATGCAGATCCAGCACGTGCTGAACTCCGACATCGTGATGCAGTTCGACGAGTGCACCCCTTATGAAGAGCAAGGGCGCTTGACCACTGAGCGCGAGGCGCGGCTGAGCATGGAGATGAGCCTGCGTTGGGCCCGCCGCTGCCGCGACGAGCTGCAACGGCTCGACAACACCAACGCGCTGTTCGCCATCGTGCAGGGCGGCATGTTCGAGAACCTGCGCGACGCCTCCCTGGCCGGCCTGGCCGAGCTTGATTTGCCCGGCTACGCCATCGGCGGCCTGAGCGTGGGCGAGCCCAAGGCCGACATGCTGCGCATCCTCCGCCACACCGCGCCCCAGCTGCCGCCGAACAAGCCGCGCTACCTGATGGGCGTGGGGACGCCGGAAGACCTGGTGGACGGCGTCAGCGAAGGCATCGACATGTTCGACTGCGTGATGCCCACCCGCAACGCGCGCAACGGCCACCTGTTCACCCGCTTCGGCGACCTGAAGCTGCGCAACGCCCGCCACAAGACCGACGAGCGCCCGCTGGACGAGAGCTGCCGCTGCCACACCTGCGTGAATTTCTCGCGCGCCTACCTGCACCACCTCGACCGCTGCGGCGAGATGCTGGGGCCCATGCTGGCCAGCATCCACAACCTGCATTACTACCTGAACCTGATGAAGGAAATACGCGAGGCGCTGGAAGTGGGCGGACTTAAAGCCTTCATGCTGCAGTTCAAGGCAGACCGCGCGCGCGGGGTGTAGCGGGCAGGCGCTGCAGCCGCGGACCTCAGGCCACAGGCTTGATCGACCAAGCCTTGCGCCGAGGCACCACCGAAGCCTCTTCCTCGTGCTCCTGGTTGTCGCCCATGAAGGCGCGCAGGGTGCGGCCGTCCTCTTTGCAGGCATCTTGGAAGACAAAACGGATTACTTCGTGGAACCAGACCCGACGGCCCATGCGGTAGTACCAGCGGATGGCATGGCGAATCTTGGGGTCCGGGTTCCACAGCCAGCGCTTCAAGGCGCGGGGCCGCAGCTGCACGATCAGCTCGATGGCTTTCACCCAGAGCAACAAGCGCCAAGGCGGCATGCGCTTCATCGCGAGCACCTGGTGTTTGTAGTCCCACCGAGTCTTGTCGGCCTGGACGATGTTGCGGTCCATGGCCAGGCGGTAGTAAGGCGTCCACCGGTGCGGGGTGACGTACAAGGCCTGGATCTGGTCAGGGTCGTAGGAGACCAGCTGGCGCAGCCCGCGCCACAGATCGGCATCGGACTCGTCCTCGAACCCCGCCACCCAGGTCGCCATGGACAGGATGTTGTGCTGTCGGAGCAGCTGGATGGCCTGCCGGTCGGTGCTCGGGGTGGCGCCTTTCTTGATCAGCTTGAGCGTGTTTTCATCAGTGTTCTCCATGCCCATCAGGAAGCGCTCGAATCCTGCCTGCTTGTAGAGATGCAGCTCCTCGGCGTCGCGCACGATGTCACCGGCGCGGGTGGAGCCCACCAGCGTCACGCTCACGTTTTCGGCGATCAGCGCCTCCAGAAAAGCCAACCACGGCTTGCGCCCGGCGCTTGGGTTTTCATCGGCAAAGTTGAAGACTTCCACCCCGTGCTCGCGGTGCAGCCGGGCGATCTCCCGCGCCAGCAGCACCGGATCGCGGTGACGCCAGCGGGTCCAGAAGCCGCGCTGGCCGCAGTAGTTGCACAGGTGCGGGCACCCGCGTGAAAACTGCACGACCACGGCCCGTTTGCCGCCCCAATAGCTGTAGCGGCTGTGATCGATCAGCTCCCACCCCACCCGGTAGGCGTCCAGATCGGCGATGACTTCGGCCTGCGGCGTGGCAATGGCCTGGCCTTCGGACCTGAACGCGATGCCCGCAATGCCGGCCAGGGGCGCTCCACTTTCAAGAGCCGCCATCAGTTGGCGCACGGTTTCCTCGCCCTCGCCCCGGACCACGGCATCCACATGGGGTTCGTTGCGCAGGATCTCCCGCCAGTAGTAGGTCGGGTGGACGCCGCCGTAGACCACCTTGACGTGGGGCAGCGCCGCGCGCACCCGCTGCGCCGTGGCGTCGATAATGGGCTGGGCCGACGACGAACCCGAATGGCCGAACAGCACGGCATCCGGCTCACAGGCCAGGGTTGCCTTCAAGATGTCGTCCAGCGTCATGGGTCCGAACTCCCCATCGATCAGGCTGACCTGGTGACCGTCGTCGATGAGAGGGCCGCCGATGCACAGCAGCCCATAGGGCGGCAGTTGCTCCTTGGGAATCCGACTGCCAATGGCCGGATGAGGAACGTTGATCAGCACAATGCGCACAAGCACCCTCCTTGGGACAGTCTTATCAACTTCACATTTCCACTGGCACCCGGCCAACAGCGGTAGTAGCAGCAGCAAGAACACCAGCAGTAGGACGGGTTCGGTTCACCATCCCACAGCGTTATCGACGGAGATCGCCATGAATGAAGCTTTGCGCCAGACCCAATACCAAGTTTTTGCCGAACACCGCTTGCATTTCAGTCGCCTTTTCTACCAGGTCGTGGCCTTCATCCTGTTCGCTGTGCTCGCGGCCTGGGCCGTCATGGCGTGGGCGGCCGTGCCGCTTGGCGGCGTAGCCCTGGTGTTGGGCTCGGTCTTGGGCCTGACCAGCTTCATCGTCCATCGCCTGCGTTGCCAGGAGGAGAGCTATGCCAGCCTGATGCGCGGCTTGGAGCAACCGCCCATGCTGCCGTCCCCCTTGCCAACGCGGTGGAGTGCGCGGGTCCTGGTGGTGGCCTGTCTGGCCTGCACGGGCCTGGCACTGATCCTTGGGGGCCTGTGGCGCGGGTGGGCAGCTTGAGGCTGTGAACACCCGCATCACCAGAATTGCCACTGCCCACCGACCACCACCCACACTGCCAGCGCCGTGTTTGTGACGGCATGCGCCATGACGGCCGGCCACAGTTTGCCCGTCTGGCGGTAAAGCAGCGCATAGGCCAAGCCGGCCACGATGGCCGCCAGCCACAACGTGTGGGCCAGGGTGAACACGAAGGTGCTCAGCGCCATCGCCTTCCAGCTGATCTGCTTCGGCGCTTGCGCCAGGAAATCCGGGCGGTCGATCCAACGCATCAACAGCGAGCGCCAGAAAAGCTCTTCCATCAGCGGCACCACGGCTGCGGCGCCGAGGACGCGCACCGCCACCCAGCCCCAAGCGACGCCGCCCTGCGCGTTCAGAGGCACGAACTGAGCGCTCGGCTCGCCAAGCTGCATCCACGCAGCGTCGAGGTGAATCCAAGCCACGAAGACCGCCAAGCCGACGGCCACCGCCACCGCCCACTCGCCCCCCGAGGCCCTTTGCGAATGTGCCAGCTCCACATACTGATGCCGACCCGCCCACATCAGCCCCCCGACCAGCACCACCGTGATGGCATAGATCCAGCGAGCTTCCATTGGGAAATCGGCAGGCCACGCTCCCCGCAGGGCCAGCAAGACCATGAACACGGCGAACGGCGCTACCCGCCAAGCGACGGCCTGGCGCGGCGCCATCGCTCCGGCCCTCATGGCGGCGTGGGTTGGTCGAGCAAGGCCTGCACCTGTGCTTGCAGCACCTGCGGGGTGACGTTCTCCGGCGCGATCGGTGGCCCCACCACCAGGCTCACCGGGCTGAAGACGCCGCGCCGGAACGGCTTGGTCATGGCCGAGCCCTCCACCCGCGAGAAAAACGAGCCCCACAGGTTGTGCAGCGCCATCGGCACCACCGGCACCGGGTGGCTCTGCAAGATCTTCATGATGCCGCCCTTGAACTCGGCCATCTTGCCGTCGCGGGTGATGGCGCCTTCGGGGAAGATGCACAGCAGCTCGCCATCGGCCAACACCTCGCGCGCGGTGGCAAAGGCGCGCTCGTAGGTCGCTGGGTCGTCACGTTGCGGTGCGATGGGAATGGTCTTGACCAGGCGGAACAACCAGCCCAACACGGGGGTGGCGAACACCCGGTGGTCCATGATGAAACGGATCGGGCGCGGGCTGGCCGCGGCCATGATCACCGGGTCGATGAAGCTGACGTGGTTGCACACCAGCACCGCCGGCCCGCTCACCGGGATGTGCTCTTCGTTGATCACCCGGAAGCGGTAGAAGCAGCGGGTGGCCACGAAGGCCATGAAGCGCAGCAGGTACTCCGGCACCAGCATGAAGATGTAGAACGCCACCACCGCGTTGAGCACGCCGATGAACAAGATGACCTGCGGAATGGTCATGCCCACCTTCAGCAGCACCCCCACCAGCACCGCGCTGACGATCATGAACAGCGCGTTCAAAATGTTGTTGGCCGCGATGATGCGGGCCCGGTGGCTGGGCTGCGACCGCAGCTGGATCAAGGCGTACATCGGCACGCTGTAAAGCCCGGCGAACAAGGCCAGCAGGCCCAGGTCGATCATCACGCGCCAATGCGCGGGCTGGCGCAAGAAGGCGCCCACGGTGTAGGTCGTGTCCGAAGGCAGGCCCCGCGAGGCGAAGTACAGGTCGATGGCGAACACGCTCATGCCGATGGCGCCCAGCGGCACCAGGCCGATCTCCACGTGCCGCCGGCTCAAAGTTTCACAGGCCAGCGAGCCAATGCCCACGCCGAGTGAGAACACCACCAGCAGCAGCGAAGCCACCTGCTCGTCGCCGTGCAACACGTCTTTGGCGAAGGCGGGAAACATCGCCAGGAACACCGCACCGAAGAACCACATCCACGAGATGCCCAGCAGCGAGCGGAACACCACCAGGTTGCCGTGGGCCAGCTTCAAGTTGCGCCAGGTTTCGGTGACCGGGTTCCAGTTGATGCGCAGGCCCGGGTCGGTGGCCGGGGTGGGTGGGATGTACTGCGCGGCCACCCGGCCCATCACCGCCAGGGCCAAGCAGGTCGCCGTCACCAACGGCACGCCCACCGAGGGAATGCCCACGAGCAGGCCACCGGCCACATTGCCCAGCAGGATCGACACGAAGGTGCCCATCTCGACCATGCCGTTGCCGCCGGTGAGCTCGCGCTCGCTCAGGTGCTGCGGCAGGTAAGAGAACTTGACCGGCCCGAACAAGGCCGAGTGCATGCCCATGAGGAACACGCACACCAGCAGCACCGGCACCTGGACGCGGTAAAAGCCCCAGGCGGCCAGCAGCATGATGGCGATTTCCAGCCACTTCACGAAGCGGATCAGCTTCGTCTTGTCGAGTTTGTCGGAGAGCTGCCCGCTGGTGGCGGAGAACAGCAGGAACGGCAGGATGAACACTGCCCCGATCACCAGGCTGGCCATCGACGACGGCAGCCACGTCACCTGAATCTGGAAGGTGAGCAGCATCGTCAAGGCGTACTTGAACAGGTTGTCGTTGCCCGCGCCCAGGAACTGGGTCCAGAAAAACGGCGCAAAGCGACGCTGCGTCAGCAGTGCGAACTGATTCGGGTGACTCATTCGGGCACGTCCTTGGAACAGGAGGGGAAAGAAGAGGCGCAAACAGCCACCCTCAAGCACTGGAACTCAGCATACTCAAACTGAACCATTCGCTGCAGTGTGTCGGCCCGGTCCCTTTCAAAAAGCCACACAAAGGCGGCTGGTGGGGCCCAAACCGTTGCAGCAGCAGTACCGGACAAGCGCCATGGGTTGGGCCCGCCCGGCGCTGCTGCGCGACCTCACTTCATGTCAGCGGGCAGGTCGCCAGCCAAAGGGGCACCGCGCTCCAGCTTGTCCGCCTCGTGCTGGTCCCGCACCGTCTTGGCCAGGCTGAAGGTCGTGCTGACAAGGAACAGCCAGCACACCACCATGTAGCCTTTTTGCCAGTAGGCGATGTCCATGCGCCACAAGCCCCAGCCGGTCAACAACAGCGCGGCGCTGAACGCGATCCACACCGTCATCACCCACCCCTGGGTGTCCACCTGCACCTTGCGGTTGTCGCGCAGCAGCTTGGCCACGGCGAAGCAGGTGAACAGGCAGAAAAAGAAGCCGATGGCCAGGAAGGCCCGGTCGAGCTCCTGGCCGGGCAGGCGCAACACCCCCCAGCCGCTGGCCGTCACCGCCAGCGCGAACGACAGCCAAACCTGCACGCGCCAACCACCGGTGTCGCGTTGAACCACATACTTCGTCGACATGACAGGCTCCTTTGCCTTGATGGAACATCGGGCGGGCACCTGCCCTTGCCTCGATGCGGCGAAGTATCGCGGTGAAGCACCGGTCGCCACAATCACCTGAGCGGGTGGGACGCTTGCGACTTGGGGTGGCGTGTTTTGATACCGGAATAAAAGCGCGCCGATGGGCCACCAAGTGACCCTCTCCGCTCGTGTGGCTGGCCTGTCAAGACGCAACCGAGCCGACCGCATCGGTGCGCCAGGGGTCCGGCCGCGGAGTGCGAACACGCCACAATGTCGCGATGCCGCCCTCTGCCGCCCTGTCGCTTGACCAAGTCAGCAAGTCTTTTGCCACCGGGGTGCAGGCCTTGGCCGACGTGTCGCTGCAGGCCGCGCCTGGCGAGTTCGTCTCGCTGGTGGGCCCCTCGGGTTGCGGCAAAAGCACGGTGTTGCGCCTGGTTGCCGGCCTGGACCGGCCCACCACCGGCCAGGTGGAGGTGCCCGCCCACGCCACCGCGGGCAGCACCGCGTTCGTCTTCCAGGACGCCACCTTGATGCCGTGGGCCAGCGTGTTCGACAACGTCTGGCTGCCCCTGCGCTTGCGAGGCACGTCGCGCACGGCGGCCACCGCCTTGGTCGACCCAGTGCTGGCGCGGGTCGGGCTGGCCGCCTTTGCCCAAGCCTATCCCGCGGCGCTGTCGGGCGGCATGCGCATGCGCGTGTCGATGGCCCGCGCCTTGGTGACCGCCCCTCGGGTGCTGCTGATGGACGAGCCTTTTGCCGCGCTCGACGAGATCACCCGCCACCGGCTCAACGCCGACGTGCTGGCCTGGCAACAGGCCGGTCGCATCACCACCCTGTTCGTCACCCACAGCGTGGCCGAGGCGGTGTTCCTCAGCCAGCGGGTGCTGG
>JAZKHH010000011.1:0-10998 GCA_040385465.1 Pseudomonadota bacterium
TGGCGCACCCGGGCTTTTTCGTCATTGCCCAGGCCCGAGCGCATGGGGCCGGCGGGCACGAAAACGGTGGGCAGGTGACCAAACGACAAGGCCCCGATCAGCAAGCCGGGCACGATCTTGTCGCACACGCCCAGCATCAACGCACCGTCGAACACGGCGTGGCTCAGCGCGATGGCGGTGCCCTGCGCAATGATGTCCCGCGACCACAGCGACATCTCCATGCCTGCCTGGCCCTGGGTGACGCCGTCGCACATGGCTGGCACACCGCCGGCCACTTGCGCCGTGGCGCCGGCGCTGCGCGCTGCGGCCTTGATGACGGCCGGAAACTGTTCGAAGGGCTGGTGGGCCGACAGCATGTCGTTGTAGGACGAGACGATGCCGATGTTGGGCACCTTCTGCGCCCGGATCATCATCTTCTCGCTCGCCGGCATGGCCGCGGCGGCGTGGGCCAGGTTGGTGCACGAGACCCCGGTGCGCGACACGCCGCGCTGCTGCGCCGCCCGCGTGCGGGCCAGGTAATGGGCCCGGGTGGCCGCGCTGCGTTGACGAACCTTGTCCGTGAGGCTTAAAACGCGGGGGTGTGTGGCCATGGTGTTGTCGGGTCCGCGGTTGGTTTGACGAAACGTCGAATCGAGAAAACATTTTAGTGAAACAAAGTTACAGCGCAATGCTTAACCACCCTGGCGATATGCTCTTCGGCCACGCCGCGCCCTTCGGTCACAATGCAACTCTGTGAAAACAGGTATTTTCACGGACAGCGCGTTTTGCCTCCGCAATGCATTGGCAGTCATGAATTTCCCAGCAATCGCGTCTTGACTCTTTCAACGAGTAATAAAACTACACACGCACATGTCCTTTGACTTGATCCTCTTCGGTGGTACCGGTGACTTGGCATGGCGCAAGCTGCTGCCAGCGTTGTTCCAGGCGTTTCGCCATGGGGTGTTGCCGCCGGGTGGCCGCATCCTGGCGGTGGCCCGCGAAGAGCGCGAAGACGAGGACTACCGCAGCTTCATCGCCGACAAGTTCTCGCAGGTGGCGATTGCCAAGCGGCCCACGGAAGAAGAATTCCAGCGCTTTGCCCAGCTGCTGCACTACCGGCGCATGGACCTGTCGCACCCAGCCGACTACCAAGGCCTGCAGCGCTGGGTGCAGGCCCGGGGCGCCGACACGGTGGTGTTCTTCTTGGCCACCAGCCCGCACCTGTTCGTGCCGATCTGCCAGCAGCTGGGCGCCGCGCAGCTCAATGGGCCGCACGTGCGGGTGGTGCTGGAAAAGCCTTTGGGCCACGACCTGGTGAGCGCGCAAGAAATCAACCGGGTGGTGCGCAGCGTGTTCGACGAGCGACAGGCTTTGCGCATCGACCATTACCTGGGCAAGCCGGCGGTGCAAAACCTCTCGGCGCTGCGCTTTGCCAACGCCCTCTTCGAGCCGCTGTGGCGGCGCGAGAGCATTGCCAACATCCAGATTACCTTGGCCGAGTCGATCGGCGTGGGCACCCGGGGCAGCTTCTACGACAGCACCGGCGCCCTGCGCGACATGGTGCAAAACCACGCTTTGCAGCTGCTCACCATGATCGCCATGGAGCCGCCCGCGACCAGCGACGCCGACGCCATGCGCGATGAGAAGCTCAAGGTGCTGCGGGCCCTAAAGCCCTTCGACGACGCGGCCGTGGCGCGCAACGTGCTGCGGGGCCAGTACGTGGCCGGCAGCATCGACGGCCAGTCGGTGCCGGGCTATCAGGACGAGGCCCACGTGCCGCGCGGCAGCCACACCGAAACCTTCGTGGCCCTGCGCACCGAGGTCTGCAACTGGCGCTGGGCCGGGGTGCCTTTCTACCTGCGCACGGGCAAGCGCCTGGCCGCCTTGGAATCGCAGATCGTCATCAACTTCCGCCCGGTACCGCACTCGATTTTTCCGGACTCGGGCCGCGCCAACAAGCTGGTCATCAACCTGCAACCGGAAGACGGCCTGGAGCTGCACCTGCAGGCGGCCAAGGGGTCGGGCCAAGGGGAGCTGCTGGCCCCGGTGTCGCTGGACCTGGATTTCGACAAGGCCTTTCCTTCCGCCCGCGTGGGCGCTTACGAGCGGCTGCTGATGGACGCCATTGCCGGGCGCTTGAACCTGTTCGTGCGCAGCGACGAGCAGGAGCAGGCCTGGCGCTGGGTCGAGCCGATTTTGGACCGGTGGAGCCGCGAGGTGGTGCCGCCCAAGGCCTACGCAGCCGGCACCTGGGGGCCCTCTTCGGCCACCGTGCTGGTGGCCCGGGACGGGTACGCATGGGGGGAGGAAAGCTGACGCTGCCGATGAGCCGGCGCCTGCCGGGTCGACAGGGTGGGCACCGCCCCGGGCTGGGCGGCACGCGCCAGAAGGTGCCCTGGTAGTCCAGCGGGCGCTGCCGCTGCGCGCGCGCCGGGGCGCAGAAGGGTTTGGCGTCACGGCTGCTTTGCCGCCGTGGGCCTGGAGGGCTTGGCGCACCGTGCGCGCGCAGCCGTCGGGCCACCAGGCGGTGCGCCTCCACATTTCGACCACAATGCAACGGCCCACTGCTGTCCATGCGCCCTCGCCTCGTCCACACCCTGTCTTTGTCTTTGGTGCTCACCGCGCTCTTGGCGGTGGTGGCCATGGGAGGCGTGCTGGCGCTCAACCTGCGCAATGGTTTTGGCGACTACCTGGCCATGCGCGACGTGGAACGCTTGGAAACCCTGACCCGGCTTGTCAACCAGGCGGTGCAGCAAGCCGGCAGCCTTCCCGCCTGGCTGGCGGACGGGCCGGAGCTGCGGCAGATGGTGCGCGAGACGGCCCGCATCGACGGCCGACCTGAAGGCCGGCCTGAGGGCCCGAAGCCCTGCCGGCCTCCCAGCAGGGATTGCAGCTTGCCCGCCGGTGACCGACCGCCGCCACCGGGGGGCCCCGGTGGCGGACCTGACGCCTTTGGCCGCCGCCTGGCCTTGATGTCGCTGGACGAGCGCATGCTGGCCGGGGCGCCCCATTTGACGGGCATCGCCATCGCCCCGGGCGTCACCCAGCGCCCGGTGCAGGTCAGCGGCCAGACGGTGGCCTGGTTGCGCCTGCTGCCGGTGCGCCCGGTGCCCGAGTCCGTCGACGCGCGCTTTTTGCAGGCGCAGTACCGGGGCATCGTGGTCGTGGCGGTGGTGCTGATCGGCCTGTCGCTGGGCGGCGGGTGGTGGCTGGCGCGCCGGTGGGTGCGGCCGCTGGCGTCGGTGCAGGCCGCCACGGCGCGCATCGCCCAAGGCGACTTCCACGTCCGCCTGCCCAGCGGCCCCAAGGCCATCGGCTCGCACGACGAGGTGGGCGAGGTGGTGCACAACATCAACCAGATGGCCGAAGGCCTGGAGCGACTCGACGGCTCGCGCCGGCGGTGGATTGCCGACATCTCGCACGAACTGCGCACGCCCCTGACGGTCTTGCGTGGCGAAATCGAAGCCTTGGTCGATGGCGTGCGCGCGCTCGATCCGCCTGCCCTGCTGTCGCTGCGAGACGAGGTGCTGCGCCTGGGCACCCTGGTGGACGACCTGCACCTGCTGGCGATGTCGGAGCTGCAGCGCCTGCCCTGTGACTTCACCGCGCTTGACGCCGTCGAGCTGGTGCGCGGCGTGTTGCGCCGCTTTGATGCCCGGGCCGCGGCCGCCGAAGTGGCGTTGGACTTCGACCCGGGTGAGCAAGGGGCGTTGACCGTGCGGTGGGACGCGATGCGCATCGAGCAGCTGCTCGCCAACCTGCTGGAAAACAGCTTGCGCTACACCGATGCACCCGGCGGCCGCATCCGCGTTCGCCTGGCTTGTGTGGCCAACGAGGTGCAGCTCGATGTCGACGACACACCACCGGGTGTCGCCCCGGCAGAGCTGCCGCGTTTGTTCGAGCCTTTGTACCGCGCCGACACCACCCGCAGCCGTTGCAGCGGCGGCAGTGGTCTGGGCCTGGCCATCTGCCAGCTGATCGTGCAGGCCCATGGTGGGCGCATGGCGGCCGCGGCGTCTGAGCTGGGCGGCCTGCAGGTGCGCATCACCCTGCCCGTCAACGCGCCCTCTCCTCCTGCCTCCGCCCCGACCCCATGACTCTCACCGATGCCCCGCGCGTCCTCGTCATCGAGGACGATCCGAAAATTGCCCAGCTGTTGATTGACTACCTGCGCAACGACGGCTTTCGCGCCGAAACCATTGGCGACGGTCAACAAGCGCTGCACCTGATTCAACGCGACCCACCGACCGTGGCCATCCTCGATCTGATGCTGCCGGGCCTGGACGGCCTGGGCGTGTGCCGCGCGGTGCGCCAGTTCAGCGACCTGCCGATCCTGATGTTGACCGCCAGAGTGGACGAAATCGACCGCCTGCTCGGTCTGGACACGGGGGCAGACGATTACGTTTGCAAGCCGTTCAGTCCGCGCGAGGTCGTGGCACGGGTACGCGCCCTGGCACGCCGCCACCTGGGCCGCCTTGGCAGCCGCTGTGCACTCTGGACAGTGGACGACGACAGCCTGCGCATCGCCTGGCGCGGGCAAGCGTTGGCCTTGACGCCCCTGGAGTTCCGCATGTTGCGGCTGCTGTTGAGCCGCCCTGGGCGGGTGTTTTCACGGGCGGAATTGCTGGACAGCGTGCACACCGACCAACGCGACACGAGCGACCGGGCCATCGACAGCCACATCAAGAACCTGCGCAAAAAGATCGCGGCGGTCGACCGCAGTGCCGAGTGCCTGACCTCGGTGTATGGCGTGGGCTACCGCTTTGATCCACCGGGCTGAGTGGCAACACAAACCAGCTCGACATTCACGGGAAACTTTGGGCACGACGGCAGTCCGTCAGCACACTGGACTCCATACCGCACAGGCTCCAGTCTCACCTTCCAACATGACAATTAGGTGACTGGCTGCTTGACTGGAAACGCATGGCGGCGATCACTCCCTGCAACGACGCGCAACCGGTAAAAAGAACCGGCCGGCGTTACCTGTTTGCAAGCACGACCGCTGAACTGCACCGCACCGCAGCGGCGCACAACACGCTGCACTGCAGCATCGTTACCAGCCAAAACCCTGGCTGGGAAAAACCCTCATCGCTTCCTGGCACCCCATGTGCCGTGAAGGTGATTCCTTTCACTCAATGGAGATCTCTTCATGGCTTCCACCTCTTCGCGTTACCCCAATCCCGCCGCCTCTTCTGGACGTGAGCTCTCGTCTTTGAGCGAGCCGCTGTTTGCCCTGCACCGCGAAGTGAACCGGATGTTTGACGATCTGTTCCGCACCTCGCTGTGGCCGGTCACGGCCGCTCAACAAGTCACCCAGCAAATGACGCAACAAGTCACGCAGCAAGCCCAGCAAGCGGCCCAGCTGCTGACGGCTCCTCGCCTGGATTTGGAAGAAACCGACGATGAAATTTGCATCACCACCGACTTGCCCGGCGTAGAGCAGTCCGATGTGGAAGTCAAGATCGAAGGCAACACCTTGACGATCTGTGGCGAACGCAAGAGCAGCAGCGACGTGAAGCACGAAAACTTCCACTTGATGGAGCGCAGCCGCGGCCGTTTCGAACGCACGGTCATGTTGCCGTATTCCTCCAACGCAGAGCAGGCCGAGGCCAGCTTCGAGAACGGCGTGCTGACGGTGCGTCTGCCGAAGGAAGAAACGCAGCGCAGCCGCCGCATTGAAGTCAAGCGCGGCCAATCGCAAGACCAGACGAGCCAGAGTCGCCCCGAGTCGCAAAACGGCCAGTACAGCACCGGCGACCAGAACCAAAGCAAAGACCTGAGCGCCAGCAAGAGCCAGCAGCCGGGGCAGTCGGCCAGCAGCAGCGGCCAGCAACCGTCGTCCGCCAGCTCGTCTTCAGTTGGCGGCAGCAGCGGCGCTGGCGGGAAAACGTCGGCGTCTTCGTCAGATCCTTCGCGCAAGCAACCTCAACCTGCTTAAAGCAGCCCAACGCCATACCTACAAACAGCTCTGTCGTGCGCACCGGTCCCTGAAAGCCAAGGGCCTCTTGCGCACCCTTCCGTGCTCCAGCGCCATCAAGGTGACTGGGGCTTTTTTCATGGGCCTGCCCCTGCTCTTCTTTCCAAGGACCCCATCATGGCTGCTCCCTCGTCTGCGACCACCACCCCCCTGCGCAGGTCGACCCGACAGACCCTTCGAACCTCGCCCATTGGCGCGACGAGTTCGGCGTGACCCTTGAACAGCTGACGGAAGCGGTTGAAGCCGTCGGCGGCGATCCCGAGGCCATCCGCCAACATTTTTTGGACACGGGCAGCAGCGCAGGCGCGTCCTGAGGCGCCGCGGGTCCAACAAGCGCTCTCGCCAACCCCTCGGCGACAGGCGGCCATCCGTCCGGTGCCGGGGGTCGCTGCGCCTGCCCCCCGTCCACACGGCCGGCCGCCTCGCTTTGTCAACACACCTCACTCGGAGACACACACCAGCAACACAAGCCATGTGAAATGACAGCACTCGGCCGGGTGCGCGGCGTCAAGCCAGCAGGTCCGATCGTGAACAGGGCGGCATCCGCCTTAGGATCAACCGGTTCCCCGGCGCCGGGCTGCCCTTTCCAAAGGGGCCGCCCTGGCTTTGCGGCTGTTTGGACAAGAAGAACAAGGAGAACCCATGGAACCGCTGCCCGGTGCGCCCGCTGTTGCCACCCCGTCCCCACCTGGGTCACGCCCGCCGCTCAGTCGACGCGCCCGCTGGATCGGTGGCCTGGCGGCCTTGGTGCTGCTGGCCGGGCTCGGGTGGCTGGCCTGGGTGCTCACCCACCCTTCCCGCGAGGGCGCGGCCGCAGGCGGTGGTGAGCGCGGCGCGGGCGGACGGCGCGGCGGCGGCACCACCACCGTGGGCGTGGCCGCCGCCGAACGGGCGGACCTGCCGGTGGTGCTGGAAGCCTTGGGCACAGTGACGCCCGCGGCCACCGTGACTGTGCGCCCGCAGGTCAGCGGTGTGCTGCAGCAGTTGCTGTTCCGTGAGGGCCAAACGGTGCAGGCCGGACAACGGCTGGCGCAGATCGACCCCCGCCCGTTCGAGATGGCGTTGATGCAGGCCACCGGACAGCGCCAACGCGACGAAGCCCAGTTGGACGCGGCGCGGGTGACCCTGGCGCGTTTTCGCACGCTGCTCGAGCAGGATTCGATCGCCCGCCAGGAGGTCGACACCCAGGCGGCACTGGTCAAGCAACTCGAAGGCACGTTGGCCACCAACCGCGCCAACGAAGGCACGGCGCGCCTCAACCTGGGCTACACCCGCGTGGTGGCCCCCATCAGCGGGCGGCTCGGGCTGCGCGTGGTGGACGTGGGCAACGTGGTGAGTTCGGGCGATGCGGCCGGCCTGGCCGTGATCACCCAGCTCGCGCCCATCGACGTGCAGTTCGCAGTGCCGCAAGACCGGGTGCCTGAGTTTCAAGCACCTTCCGGCGTACCTGGTGCACCCGGCTCGCCCCCCTCGCCGGCGCTGCCCGTCACGGTGCTGGACCGCGCCCGCACCGCCACGCTGGCCACCGGCACCTTCACCGCGCTCGACAACCTCGTCGACACCCAAACCGGCACCGTGCGCGCCAAGGCGCGCTTCGCCAACGAGACCCAGGCGCTCTTCCCCAGCCAGTTCGTCAACGTGCGGGTGCAGCTGCGCACCATCAAGCAGGCGGTGGTGGTGCCGGTGAGCGCCCTGCGCCACAGCAGCAGCGGCGACTTTGTCTACGTGTTGAAACCCGCCGAGCGCACGGTGGCCCTGCGGCCGGTCCAGCGCGGCCAGGCCACCGTCGACAAGGTCGAGGTGGTCAGCGGCTTGCAGGCCGGCGAGCAGGTCATCACCGAAGGGGGCGACCGCCTCAAAGACGGCGCCCGGGTGGCCTTGCCGGGCGACAACCCCGCCTCCGCCCCCGGAGGCGGCCGGCGCGGCGAGCGAGGGCCGCGTGGTGCTGCGGCCTCCGCGCCGGTGGCACCCGCCGCCAGCGGGGCCGAAGCGCCGGCCGCCGAGGCGGCCGCATCGGCGCCCGCAGACGCCGCCTCGCGCCCTCGCGGTCAACGCCGCAGCGCCGAGACGGCGACCCCTCCTTGAGCCACCGCCTGCGCTGCCCATGAGCCCTGACGTCGACGACCTCGCTGCGCCCGCCGCTGCCCACCCCGTGGACGCGGCCGCGGCCTGGAGCCCGTCGCGCCCGTTCATCCTCCGCCCGGTGGCCACCGCGTTGTTCATGGTGGCCATCGTGTTGGCGGGGCTGCTCGGCTTTCGGCTGCTGCCGCTGTCGGCCCTGCCGCAGGTGGACTACCCCACCATCCAGGTGCAGACGCTGTACCCCGGGGCCAGCCCCGAGGTCATGGGCCAGACGGTGACCGCACCGCTCGAGCGCCAGTTCGGCCAAATGTCGGGCCTGCAGCGCATGAGCTCGACCAGCGCGGCCGGCGTGTCCATCATCACCTTGCAATTCGACCTGGGCCAAACGCTCGACGTGGCCGAGCAGGAGGTGCAGGCCGCCATCAACGCCGGCGGCTCGCTGCTGCCGGCCGACCTGCCCGCGCCGCCGGTGTACGCCAAGGTCAACCCCGCCGACACGCCGGTGCTGACCCTGGCCATCACCTCCGACACCCTGCCCCTGCCCGAGGTGCACAACCTGGTCAACACGCGCCTGGTGCAAAAAATCAGCCAGGTCTCGGGCGTCGGGCTGGTGACGCTGGGCGGCGGTCAGCGCCCCGCCCTGCGCATCCAGGCCGA
Source organism: Pseudomonadota bacterium (assembly GCA_040385465.1). GTDB lineage: Bacteria > Pseudomonadota > Gammaproteobacteria > Burkholderiales > Burkholderiaceae_C > CANHBY01. The sequence continues at coordinate 8,696 of JAZKHH010000011.1, forward strand.
CACGCAAGTGCTGGCGTCTTATGGGCTGGGGCTCGACACCTTGCGCACCGCCATCGCAGCGGCCAACGCCAACAGCGCCAAAGGCAGCTTCGACGGGCCGACCCGCGCTTACACCATCAATGCCAACGACCAACTGCTCACGGTCGACGACTACCGCCGCCTGGTGGTGGCCTACCGCAACGGCGCCCCGGTGCGGCTGTCCGAGGTGGCGCAGGTGGTCGACAGCGCGGAGAACGTTCGCCTGGGAGCTTGGGCCGCAGCCGCCTGCGGGCCTGCCTCCGAGGCGCCGGGGGCCGCCCCTGACCCCTGCCTGGGCACCGAGCGGCCCCCGCTGCGGCCCGCCATCCTGCTCAGCGTGCAACGCCAGCCCGGCGCCAACGTCATCGCCACCGTGGACGCCATCAAAGCCCGCCTGCCCGAGTTGCAGGCCGGGTTGCCTGCGGCGCTCACGGTCGACGTGTTGAGCGACCGCACCACCGGCATCCGCGCCTCGGTGCACCATGTGGAGCTCGAGCTGGCGCTGGCCGTGGCCCTGGTGGTGCTGGTGATTTTTGCCTTCCTGCGCGACGTGCGCGCCACCGTGATCGCGAGCCTGGCGGTGCCGATCTCGCTCATCGGCACCTGCGGCGCGATGTACCTGCTGGGTTACAGCCTCAACAACCTTAGCCTGATGGCGCTGACCATCGCCACCGGCTTCGTGGTCGACGACGCCATCGTGATGATCGAGAACATCGCGCGGCACATCGAAGACGGCGAAAAACCGATGGCCGCTGCCTTGAAGGGCGCGGCCCAGATCGGCTTCACCATCATCTCGCTGACGGTGTCGTTGATCGCGGTGCTGATTCCGCTGCTGTTCATGGGCGACGTGGTTGGACGCCTGTTCCGCGAGTTTGCCATCACCCTGGCCATCACCATCCTGATCTCGGCGGTGGTGTCCCTGACCCTGGTGCCGATGATGTCGGCCCGGTGGCTGCGCGCCCGGCCCATGCCGCAGGCCCAGCCCACCACCCCAGCCCCTTCGGGGTGGAGCGACCGCTTGATGGGCCGCTACGACCAGGCGCTGCAGTGGGTGCTGGCGCGCCAGACGCTGACCCTGCTGGTGGCCTTGGCCACGCTCGGCCTCACGGTGCTGCTCTATTTGGCCATTCCCAAAGGCCTGTTCCCCGTTCAGGACACGGGGCAGCTGCAAGCACGGCTGGAAGCCCGCCAATCGGTGTCTTACGAGCGCATGGCCGCCCTGCAGCAAACCGCCGCCAATGCCCTGTTGGACGACCCGGACGTTGCGTCGCTGAGTTCGGTCGTGGGGGTAGACGCAGCGCACAACACCATGCTGCACACCGGCAGCCTGCTGATCCGCCTGAAAGCCGAACGCAGCACGAGCCTGAGCGACACAATGGACCGCCTGCGCGCGCGCGTGGAGCAAGTGCCTGGGCTGACGCTGCACCTGCAGCCCACCCAAGACCTGACCATCGACGCCGAGGCCGGCCCCACGCCCTACCGCGTGTCGCTCGAAGGGGTGGACAACGCCACCGTGGTGCTGTGGGCCGGCAAGCTGGCCGAGCGGCTGCGCCAGCTCAACGGCCTGCGGGGGGTGGTCACCGATGCGGGGGCCACCGGCACGGCCGCCCACATCGCCATCGACCGCGACACGGCCTCGCGCCTGGCCGTCACCGCCGCCGGCATCGACGACGCGCTGTACAGCGCCTTTGGCCAGCGCATCGTCTCCACCATCTTCACCGAGACCAACCAGTACCGGGTGATCCTGGAGGCCCGCCCCGGCCTGCTCACCACACCCGACTCGCTGGGCCTGCTGCACCTGCGCACCGGCAGCGGCGAGGCCACGCCGCTCTCAGCCCTGGCCCGGGTGACCGAGCGCCCCGCACCCCTGCAGATCACCCGCGTGGCCCAGTACCCGGCCACCACCGTCGGCTTTGACACGGCGCCCGGCGTGGCGTTGGGCCAGGCGGTTGAACAGATCGAGCAGGCAGCGCGCGACATCGAACTGCCACCCAGCGTGACGCTGAATTTCCTCGGCGCGGCCGGGGCCTACCAAGCGTCGCTGGCCAACCAACTGTGGCTGATCCTGGCGGCGGTGGTGTGCGTCTACATCGTGCTGGGCGTGCTCTACGAGAGCACCGTTCACCCGCTGACGATTTTGTCGACCTTGCCCTCCGCGGGGGTGGGCGCCCTGCTGGCGCTCATGCTCAGCGGCAACGACCTGGGGGTGATCGGCATCATCGGCATCGTGCTGCTGATCGGCATCGTCAAGAAGAACGCGATCATGATGATCGACTTCGCCATCG
>JAZKHH010000012.1:0-2109 GCA_040385465.1 Pseudomonadota bacterium
TTGTTGGAAATCACGGTCAGGTTCTTGACGCCGCTGTCACGCAGCGCGCCGATCAAAGCCTCCGGAATGCCGCACAAGCCAAACCCACCCACGGCCAACAGCTGGCCGTCCCGCACGATGTCATGCAGCGCCTCGGCGGCGCTTGCGAACACTTTGTTCATCGACTGGCTCCTGTGTTTTTCAACCCAGGGCGCAGCGTACACCGATTGGGTGCCGTCTTGAGCCGCCCTGCCCATGACGCCAGCGCCCTCGGTGTTGCCATCGGCCGATGACCAGGGAGCAGCGTCGCGGCCCACACACCGGCCGAGCGCTCACTGAGGATGAAGCTGCCCGGTCGGCACCACCCTGAACTCGGCGTGTTGCGGGGTCGACCAGCGCAACTGCGCCCTGCCCGGCCCGCCGATCTCCTGGTACTCGATGGTCACGGCGTGGCGCTCGCCTGCCTGCCAATTCTGGGCGGGGGCGGTGTCGGTGAAGGCCGCATGGCCGGTCCAGTTGTTGATCACGGGTTGACCGTCAATCCACACGCGGATGCCATCGTCCGACACCGTCTGCAAGGCATGCAGGCCGGTGGTGGCGGCCTCGATGGTGCCGCTCCAGCGCACCGAAAAGCCATCCGCAGGCACACCGGTGGCTGGGCTGCCTGTCCAGTCGAAATTGACCGCCTCGGTGCGCCGGGCCACGGCCGCGCCCTCCAGCTCAGGCGTGGCGAAATACGCACCGCTCAGGCCTGTGCCGCTGCCGGTGCCGATGGGGGCCGGATACAAGTTGGACACGGGGACCACGGTGAACGCAGGCTCCCCCGGCATTTGCCAGCGCAACTGGGCGGTTCCCGGTCCGCCCAGTTCCTGATATTCCACCCGAATGGCATGCAGCTGACCCGCCTCCCAACGCACGGCGGCTGCCGTGTTGGCGGTGGGTGCGTGCCCTGTCCAGTTGTCGATCACGAGCTGCCCATCGACCCAGACGCGCACGCCATCGTCCGACACGGTTTGCAGCGCATAGGTGCCCGACACCGGCGGCTCCACCCAGCCGTTCCAACGCACTGAAAAGCCGTCTGCGGGCACCGCCACGCCGGCGGGCGCGGCGGCCCACTGGTAGTTGACCGGCTCGCTGCGCGTGGCCACCGGCACACCCTGCAGCGTCGGGTTGTTGAAGTAGGCGCCCGCCAAGCCGCTGCCCGAGCGAGCGGGCGACAGCCGTTCCTGTGGCACGTAATCGGAGAACGCTTCACCCGGTTGGCGCCAACGCAGCTGCATCATGCTCAGGCCGGCGATTTCCTGGTATTCCACCGTGATCGCATGGCGGCCCGCCGTCCACTTCAATGGCGCGCTGCGGTCGATGCTGGCGGAATGGGCCGTCCAGTTGTTGATCACCATCTGGCCATCCACCCACACCCGCACGCCGTCGTCGGACCAGGTTTCCAGCGTATAGGTGCCGGCGGTGGGCGCGTCGATGAAACCCGTCCAGCGCACCGAGAAGTTGTCGGCAGGCAGCTCTGGTGCCGGGGCGCCGTCTTGCCAGTTGAAGACCGCGCCGTCGGTGCGCACCAGCTTGGGCTCGCCCTGCAATTCGGAGTTGTCGAAATAGGCCGCCGACAGCCCGATGCGGGCGCCGTAAAACTTCTGCACCATTTCAATGTCGGTGGCGCCCAGGCTGGTCGGAACACCGCCCACCGACAAGGCGAAGTTGCAGTAGTTCATCACCGAGTTCTGGTCCCATTCGCCGACCTTCACGTCGCCGTTGGTGCCCTGTGGGGCATCGATGCAGCGGTCGGTCGGTGTGTCGGGTCGGTTGTGTTCATGGGCGAAGCCGAGCGCATGACCGAACTCGTGCATGGCGTCGAACTCGATGCAGCTCTGCCGGCGCGAGGCCGAGGTGCTGCACCCCGGGCTCCAGGCTTGGTAGGTGAAGTTGAGGTTCAAGCCCGGGTTGAACGTGGCGGCCGGGCGCCCCAGCGCCATGGCAAGCGGCTGTGAATCGCCAATGGAAATGCGCAAGGTGTCGCCGCTGTTCGTGGCCGGGCAGGTGCCCCAGCCGGTGAAATCGAGTTTGGCGTAATACCCCCAACTGCGCTGCACGGCTTGTTGCACCCACAGCCGCTCGGTG
>JAZKHH010000012.1:2209-17567 GCA_040385465.1 Pseudomonadota bacterium
GCCCGGTCGAGCAGGTCTTCCTCGACTTCTTCGGGCGGCGTCAGCGTTTGAAAACCTTGGCGCACGATGACGTGGCAGGTGGTGCAGGCAGCGCTCATCTCACAGGCGTGCTCGATCGGAATGTCGTTTTCCAGCAGGGCCTCGCACACCGAGGTGCCCGAAACCACCTGCAGGCTGGCACCCCCCGGGCAGTATTCAGGGTGAGGCAAAACTTTGATGATGGGCATGGCAGTTCTCAGATTTTCAACGTGGGTGTCGGTCAAACGTCTTCCACGCGCCGGCCCGCCAGCGCCTGGCGGATGCTGCGGTTCATGCGGTGCCCGGCAAAGGCTTCCGTGCCTTGCGCCAAGGCTTCGATCGCCTGGTTGATGGTCTCGGCGTCGCTGCTTTCCCGGTGCGTTTCCAGCGCCTGCAGCAGTTGCTCGACCGCTTGCCTCTGTGAGGCGTCCAGCAGGTCGCCGTCCACGGCCAGCGCCGCCCGGGTGGCCAGCAGCATGCGCTCGGCGTCCACCCGCGCTTCGCGCACGCTGCGCTCGTGCATGTCGTGCGCCGCGCTGGCGAAGCCGTCGCGCAGCATGCGGGCGACTTCGTCGTCGCTCAGGCCATAGCTGGGCTTGACGTTGATCGTGGCCTCCACGCCAGATGCTTCCTCGCGTGCACTCACGCTGAGCAGCCCATCCGCATCGACCTGGAAGCTCACCCGGATGCGGGCCGCGCCGGCCACCATTGGGGGAATGCCTCGCAGCTCGAAGCGGGCCAGCGAGCGGCACTCCGACACCACGTCGCGTTCGCCTTGCACCACGTGCAGCGCCAAAGCGGTCTGCCCATCCTTGAAGGTGGTGAAGTCCTGTGCGCGTGCCGTGGGAATGGTGCTGTTGCGGGGAATGATCGGCTCGACCAAGCCGCCCATGGTCTCGATCCCCAGGCTGAGCGGAATCACGTCCAGCAGCAACAGCTCGTCCGCACCGGCATTGCCCGCCAACGCGTTGGCCTGCAAGGCCGCACCGAGGGCGACCACCTCGTCAGGGTTGAGGTTGTTCAGGGGCGCGCGCTCGAACAGCTCGGCCACGGCCGCCTGCACCATTGGCATGCGGGTTGAGCCGCCCACCATCACCACCCCTTGCACCTCGGCCTTGGACGCCTTGGCATCGCGCAGCACCTGGCGCACGACCACCATCGTTCGTTGCACCAGGCGCTGCGCCAGCGTCTCGAACTGGGCTCGCGACACCCGCACCGACAGCTCGCCCTGGCCCAAGGGACAGGCCAGCGTGGCATGGTCGTGCTGTGAAAGTTTTTCCTTGGCCGCCCGCGCGGCCACCAGCACCGCCCGCTTGTCTTGCGGCGTGTCCGCAGTCCACCCAGCCTGGGCCAGTGCCCACTCGGCCAGCAGGCGGTCGAAGTCGTCGCCGCCGAGTGCCGAATCGCCCCCGGTGGCCACCACCTCGAACACGCCAGCGCTCAAGCGCAACAGCGAGACGTCGAAGGTGCCGCCGCCCAGGTCGTACACCGCGTACAAGCCCTCGATGCTGTTGTCCAGCCCATAAGCAATGGCCGCGGCGGTGGGCTCGTTGATCAGGCGAAGCACGTGCAAGCCTGCCAGGTGGGCAGCGTCTTTGGTGGCCTGGCGTTGGGCTTCGTCGAAATACGCCGGCACAGTGATCACCGCGCCGAACAGCTCGTCGTCGAAGGTGTCTTCCGCCCGCTGGCGCAACACCGCCAGGATTTCGGCAGACACCTCCACCGGAGATTTGACGCCTTGCACAGTGTTGAGCTGCAGCATGCCATCCGCCTCGACGAAGTCGTAAGGAAGCTGGGCACGTTCATGCACGTCGGCCAGCCCCCGCCCCATGAACCGCTTCACCGACACGATCGTGTTCCGCGGATCAGCCGCCGCTTCCGCCAAAGCCGCAGCCCCAATCTGACGGTGTTGGCCTTGGGCCAGGTAACGCACCGCAGAGGGCAAGATCACCCGCCCCTGGGCGTCCGGCAGGCATTCGGCCACACCGTGGCGCACCGCGGCCACCAAGGAATGGGTGGTGCCCAGGTCAATGCCGACCGCAATGCGACGTTGGTGAGGATCGGGTGCGCCACCCGGTTCAGAAATTTGCAGCAATGCCATGGAAAGGTCCTTGCCGAGGCGCCCTGACGGGCATCCTCCAGCGGGTCGTCAAACAGTCAAAACACAAGCAGGAAATCCGCCACCCAATCGCCTCAGGTCGTTTCCACCCGGCGCTCGATGTCTTGCAGCAACCGGTCAACGAACATCAATCCGCGGACCTGTTGCACGGCTTGAGCAGGGTCCTGCAGGACATCCAGGGTGCGGGCCAACGCCGCCAAGCCCTGGGCACGGCTGGCGCCGATCTCATCGGCCAGAGCTTGCAGGGCTTGCGGTGTCTGGGCCTCGTCCAACGCCTCACGCCAGCTCATCTGCTGCATCAGGAACTCCGGTGGCATCTGGGTGTTGGACTCCAGGCCCAAACCCTGGCCTTCCAGTTCACACAGATAAGCCGCGCGTTGCAAAGGATTCTTCAGTCGACGGTGGGCTTCGTTCACCCGCACGGCCCATTGCATGGCCACCCGCTGCGCTGCGGCGCCTTGCGCTGCAAACCGGTCCGGGTGCACCTCCCCCTGCAGCGCACGCCATCGCACATCGATCAGCGCGGTGTCCTGCTCGAAGCGCCGGGGCAAATCAAAAAGCTCGAAGTCATTGCTGTCCAGGTTCATCGACCCACTTTCACTCACAAAAAAAAGCGCGGGAACACCGCGCTCGTGGCACTGCCAACAACTGCCGCCCGCCAGGGTCAGCGTTCAGACACGGAACGACTCGCCACAACCGCAGCGGTCTTTTTCCCGCGGGTTGTGAAACTTGAAGCCTTCGTTCAGACCTTCGCGCACGAAGTCCAGTTGGGTGCCGTCCAGGTAGGGCAGGCTTTTGGGATCGATCAACACTTTCACGCCGCGATCTTCAAACACCAAGTCCTCAGCGGCCAGGTCGTCGGCGTACTCCAGCTTGTAAGCCAGGCCGGAGCACCCCGTCGTCTTGACGCCCAAGCGAATGCCGACCCCCTTGCCGCGCCGGGTCAGGTAGCGGCTGACGTGCCGCGCAGCCGCTTCGGTCAAGGTCACGGCCATGGTTCAGTGGACCTGTGCAGCGGCCGTGCCGGCGTCGGAGCCCGCTGCAGCCGGTTTGGCGCTCTTGGCACGGTAGTCGTTCACCGCCGCCTTGATCGCGTCTTCAGCCAAGATCGAGCAGTGAATCTTGACTGGCGGCAAAGCCAGCTCTTCCGCGATGTGGGTGTTCTTGATGGTCAACGCTTCGTCCAGGGACTTGCCCTTGACCCACTCGGTCACGAGCGAGCTCGAGGCAATGGCCGAACCACAACCGTAAGTTTTGAATTTGGCGTCTTCAATCAAGCCAGTGGCCGGGTTGACCTTGATCTGCAGCTTCATCACGTCGCCGCAGGCCGGGGCGCCGACCATGCCGGTGCCCACGCTGTCATCGTTCTTGTCCATCGAACCCACGTTGCGGGGGTTTTCGTAGTGTTCAACCACTTTGTCGCTGTATGCCATGGTGTGGCTCCTTCCGTGCTTCTTTGACTGGACCTTTCAGTGGTCAGCCCACTGAATGGTGTTGAGGTCGATGCCTTCCTTGAACATGTCCCACAGGGGAGACAGCTCACGCAGCTTGGCCACCCGCTCCTTGAGGGTCGTGACCACGTAGTCGACCTCCTCTTCGGTGGTGAAGCGTCCGATCGTCATGCGCAAGGAAGAGTGGGCCAACTCGTCGCTGCGGCCCAAAGCCCGCAACACGTAGCTGGGCTCCAGGCTGGCCGACGTGCAGGCCGAGCCGGAAGACACCGCGATGCCCTTGATGCCCATGATCAGCGACTCGCCTTCCACATAATTGAAAGACATGTTCAAGTTGTGAGGCACGCGCTGGGTGGCATGACCGTTGAGGAACGTCTCCTCGATGCCCGACAAGCCCTTGAGCAGACGCTGCTGCAGCCCGCGCACGCGTTTGTTCTCTTCGGCCATCTCCTCACGGGCGATGCGAAACGCCTCGCCCATGCCCACGATCTGGTGCGTGGCCAGGGTGCCCGACCGCATGCCGCGCTCATGCCCACCCCCATGCATCTGGGCCTCCAAGCGCACCCGGGGTTTGCGGCGCACGTACAGGGCACCGATACCCTTGGGGCCGTAAGTCTTGTGCGAAGCCAGGCTCATCAGATCGACCGGCAAGGTCGCCAGGTCGATGGCCACTTTGCCCGTGGCCTGCGCAGCGTCGACGTGGAAAATGATGCCCCGGTCGCGGCACAAGGTGCCGATGGCGGGAATGTCCTGGATCACGCCGATCTCATTGTTCACGAACATGACCGAGATCACGCTGGTGTCTGGCCGGATGGCGGCCTTCAACCGGTCCATGTCGAGCAGGCCATCGGCCTGCACGTCAAGGTACGTCACCTCGAAGCCCTGACGCTCCAGCTCCCGCATCGTGTCAAGCACCGCCTTGTGCTCGGTCTTGACCGTGATCAGGTGCTTGCCGCGCGACTGGTAAAAATGCGCCGCGCCTTTCAATGCCAGGTTGTTCGACTCGGTGGCACCCGACGTCCAAACGATCTCGCGCGGGTCGGCGCCGATCAAAGCAGCCACGTCTTCCCGGGCTTTTTCCACCACCGCTTCCGCCTCCCAGCCCCACGCATGGCTGCGCGATGCCGGGTTGCCGAAATGCTCGCGCAGCCAGGGAATCATGGCGTCAACCACACGCTGGTCCACAGGGGTGGTCGAACCGTAATCGAGGTAGATGGGGAAATGCGGCGTCATGTCCATAGGAAGCGTCGAAACCTGACAGAGGGGAATCGGAGGGCGGAGGCCAAGGGCTTACTTGACGGTGGCGTCGGTCAGGGCGGAGCCCAAGGCGAACACCGAATTGGGCGCCGTGATCTTGATCGGCTTGACCACCGGCTGGGTGGAAATGGCGCGCTTGACGGGTTGGTCTTCAATCGACACCCCCTTGGCCAATTGCTCCTCCACCAACTTGCGCAGGCTGATCGAATTGAGGTAGTCGATCATCTTGGCGTTCAAGCTTGCCCACAGGTCATGCGTCATGCAACGACCGGCGTCTTCGCCCATGCAGTTTTCCTTGCCCCCGCACCCTGTGGCGTCCAAGGCCTCGTCGACTGCAACGATGATGTCGGCGACGGTGATCTCTGAAGCTTTGCGCCCCAAGGTGTAGCCACCCCCCGGGCCCCGTGTGCTTTCCACGAGGTCATTGCGACGCAGCTTGCCAAACAATTGTTCGAGATAAGACAGTGATATTTGCTGACGCGCGCTGATGGCGGCCAACGCCACAGGACCCGAGCCTTCGCGCAAGGCGAGGTCAATCATGGCGGTCACTGCAAAACGACCTTTGGTGGTCAAACGCATGAATTTCTCCTGAAGCTGAAAAGTGACCAGTGACTTGCTGGCGATGCTTCATCTCGACCGCACCGGGAAACCCTGGGAAAACCCGGAGTTAAACCCGATAACGTTGGTCGAGTATAGCCAACACCGACTCTTTTGGTCAACCTTTCATAGGTAAGTTCCCTTACCTTTGCAAGGTTTCCACCCGAGCCTGGTCGCTCAGGCAAAAGGCGGACCTGCGGCTTGACCACCTGCGGCCACCAGAGGCACCACGTTGTCGGCTCCTGCCGCACCGAACGCCTGTTCGCGCAACAGCGCCAGTTGGTCGCGCAAGCGGGCAGCCTTTTCAAATTCCAGGCTGCGGGCATGCTCCAGCATCTGCTTTTCCAGCTGCTTGATGCGCTTGCCCAGGTCTTTCTCGCTCAGCACTTCAGCATCGACCGCAGCAGCACCTGCCCGCTGACTGTCGTTGCCTTTCTCTCCACCGTACACCCCGTCGATGAGCTCCTTGACCCGCTTGTGAATGCTGCGGGGGGTGATGCCTTCAGCCTCGTTGTGGGCCAACTGGCGTTGGCGCCGACGTTCGGTTTCGTCCAAGGCACGGCGCATGGAATCGGTGACCCGGTCGCCGTACAAAATGGCCATGCCATGCAGGTTTCGCGCCGCCCGACCGATGGTCTGGATGAGGCTTCGGTCAGAACGCAGGAAGCCCTCCTTGTCGGCGTCCAAAATGGCCACCAACGACACCTCCGGGATGTCCAGCCCCTCGCGCAGCAGGTTGATGCCGACCAGCACGTCAAACATGCCCAGGCGCAGGTCACGCAGGATTTCTACCCGCTCGACCGTGTCGATGTCACTGTGCATGTAGCGCACCTTGACGCCGTTGTCGCTGAGGTAGTCGGTGAGCTGCTCGGCCATGCGTTTGGTCAGGGTGGTGATCAAGACGCGTTCCTGCCGATCGGTGCGCAACCGGATCTCCTGCAGCACGTCGTCCACCTGATGGGTGGCGGGGCGCACTTCCACCACCGGGTCGACCAGGCCTGTCGGCCGCACCAATTGCTCGACCACCTGCCCGCCTGCGGCGGTCTTGGTGTTTTCGTAAATCGCCGGTGTTGCTGAGACAAACACCGTTTGACGCATCTTGCCTTCGAACTCCTCGAACCGCAGGGGCCGGTTGTCCAGTGCGCTGGGCAGACGGAAGCCGTAGTCCACCAGGGTGGTCTTGCGCGCCCGGTCGCCGTTGTACATGCCGCCGAACTGGCCGATGAGCACGTGGCTTTCGTCCATGAACATGATGGCGTCGGGTGGCAGGTAGTCGACCAGGGTGGCGGGCGGCTGGCCAGGCTCGGCGCCCGACAAATGACGGGTGTAGTTTTCAATGCCCTTGCAGTGCCCGATTTCCTGCAGCATCTCCAGATCAAAACGGGTGCGCTGCTCCAGCCGCTGGGCCTCGACCAACTTGCCGGTCTTGACCAGCTCATCCAGGCGGGTGCGCAGTTCGGCTTTGATGCTGTCGATGGCCGATACCACCCGCTCGCGGGGCGTCACATAGTGACTGGACGGATAGACCGTGAAGCGCGGAATCTTTTGCCGGATGCGGCCGGTCAACGGGTCGAAGAGTTGCAGGCTTTCGACCTCGTCGTCGAACAGCTCGATGCGGATGGCAAGTTCCGAGTGCTCGGCCGGAAACACATCGATGGTGTCGCCGCGCACCCGGAAAGTGCCGCGAGAGAAATCCATTTCATTGCGCTGGTACTGCATGCGAATGAGCTGCGAAATCACATCCCGCTGGCTGAGCTTGTCGCTCACTCGCAGGGTCATCACCATGAGGTGATACGACTTTGGGTCACCGATGCCGTAGATGGCCGACACACTGGCCACGATGACCACATCGCGGCGCTCGAGCAGGCTTTTGGTCGCCGACAAGCGCATCTGCTCGATGTGCTCATTGATGGCGCTGTCTTTCTCGATGAACAGGTCGCGTTGCGGCACGTACGCTTCAGGCTGGTAGTAGTCGTAATAGCTCACGAAGTACTCCACGGCGTTGTGCGGGAAGAACTCTCGGAATTCACTGTAGAGCTGCGCCGCCAAGGTTTTGTTCGGTGCAAAAACAATGGCCGGACGGCCCAGGCGCGCAATCACGTTGGCCATGGTGAAGGTCTTGCCGGAGCCCGTGACGCCCAGCAGGGTCTGGTAAGCCAGGCCGTCTTCCAGGCCTTCGCTGAGCTGGGCAATTGCCGTGGGCTGGTCCCCGGCTGGGGGATAGGGCTGGAACAGTTGAAACGGCGAGTCCGCAAAGCGCACGAATTCTCCGGCCGGTTCTGTCGAAGTGGCGTCGGCGATTGTCAGCGGCTCGGTGGCGAAAGAAGGGCGAATCAGATCGGTCATGGGCGGCTCGGATAGGGTCGAAAAGCAATCGGGCGGCCAAGACAGATAAAATTTTGGTTTCTGCCTGCCGGCTGCCCGAGTCACCGCCCGCCAGGGTAGCCCAAGTCGACGTTTCCGGCTTTACCCACAAGGACACCCTCATGAGTTCTCTTTTTGCCGGGATCACCCTGGCTCCCCGCGACCCCATCCTCGGCCTGAACGAGCAGTTCAACGCCGATCCGAACCCTGTCAAAGTGAACCTGGGCGTGGGGGTCTACTACGACGACGATGGCAAGCTGCCCTTGCTCAAGTGCGTGGCAGAAGCGGAGCGCCAAATCCAGGAAGCGGCCAAGCCCCGGGGTTACTTGCCGATCGATGGCATCGCCGCCTACGACCAAGCGGTTCAGGGTTTGGTGTTCGGCAGCGGCAGCGCGGCCGTGAAAGAGGGGCGCGTGGCCACAGTGCAAGGCCTGGGCGGCACAGGCGGCTTGAAGATTGGGGCTGATTTCTTGCGGCAGCTCAACCCCAACGCCGAGGTGCTGATCAGCGACCCCAGTTGGGAAAACCACCGGGCTTTGTTCACCAACGCAGGCTTCAAGGTCCGCACCTATCCGTACTTCGACGCCGCAGCGCGGGGCGTGAACCTGGCAGGCTTGCTGGAGTGCCTGGGTCAGGCTGCTGCCGGCACGGTGGTGGTGCTGCATGCCTGCTGTCACAACCCGACTGGCTATGACCTCACCCCTGCTCAATGGGCCCAGGTGGTGGAAGTGGTCAAGGCGCGCGGTTTGGTGGCTTTCCTTGACATGGCTTACCAAGGGTTTGGCGAAGGCATTGCGGAAGATGGTGCGGTCGTGGCGCAGTTTTTGGACGCCGGCATTAACTTCTTTGTGTCGACTTCTTTTTCCAAAAGTTTTTCGCTGTACGGCGAGCGGGTTGGGGCGCTGAGCGTGGTGTGCGACAGCAGGGAAGAAAACCTGCGGGTGTTGAGCCAGCTCAAGATCGTCATCCGCACCAACTACTCGAACCCTCCAACACACGGCGCTCAGGTGGTGGCCATGGTACTCAACACGCCCGCCCTGCGTCAGGTGTGGGAAGCCGAATTGGCCGGCATGCGGGTGCGCATCAAGGCCATGCGCACGTCCTTGCAAGAGAAATTGCAGGCGGCCGGGGTGCAGCAGGACATGAGTTTCATTACCCAGCAAAAAGGCATGTTCAGCTATTCCGGCCTGAACAAGCCCCAGATGGAGCGTTTGCGCAATGAGTTCGGCATTTACGGCGTCGACTCGGGCCGCATTTGTGTTGCCGCGTTGAACACCAAAAACATCGATGCGGTTGTCAAGGCCATCGCGCAAGTCGTTTGAGCGCCCGCGCCACCGCGAGTGGCACGTTTTGTGCCTGGAAGCGGTGGCGTCTGACCTGGGAAAGCCCTGGTTATTCCGCCCACCGCGTGGGATGGTCTTGTTGCAATATCGGGCAGCAGCTCTAGAATGCTGCAGTGCACAAAGTGTTGTTGGCACGGCTGTCGCCGCGCACTCCAACCTCTCGTGAACCCCAACCTGCGACAGGAACCGACATGCTCTATCAGTGGTACGAAACGCAACGTGCGTTGCTGAGCCCCTTCGCCGAGTTTTCCAGCGCATCTTCCAAGCTGTACCGGCACCCGCTCTCGCCGTTCACGCACACGCCCATGGCCCACCGCGTGTCCGCTGGCCTGGAGCTGATGCACCGGTTGTCCAAGGAATATGAAAAGCCCCAGTTCAACATCCTGTCCGTCCAAGTGGACGGCGTGGAGGTCGCGGTCCAGGAACAGGTGGCGGTCACGAAGCCGTTTTGTCGCATGCTGCGGTTCAAACGCTTCACCGACAACCCGGTGGCGCTGGCGCGCATGAAGGGCCAGCCCTCGGTGCTCGTCGTGGCGCCCTTGTCCGGCCACCACTCCACCTTGTTGCGCGACACCGTGCGTGCTCTGCTCAAAGACCACAAGGTGTTCGTCACCGATTGGACCGACGCTCGGATGGTGCCTGCGCAAGTGGGCCCGTTCCATCTGGACGACTACGTGGCCTATGTGCAGGAATTCCTGCGCCACATCGGCCCGAACGTGCATGTGATCTCGGTGTGCCAGCCGACCGTGCCGGTGCTGGCTGCGGTGTCCTTGATGGCCTCCAACGGGGAAAAAACCCCCTTGTCGATGACGATGATGGGCGGCCCGATCGATGCACGCAAGAGCCCCACGGCGGTCAACAACCTGGCCATGAACAAGAGCCTGGAATGGTTCGAGCACAACGTCATTCACCGGGTGCCGGTCAACTACCCCGGCAACGGCCGGCCCGTCTACCCTGGCTTCTTGCAGCACACCGGGTTCATTGCCATGAACCCGAGCCGTCACATGAAGTCCCATTACGACTATTACCTCGACCTCATGCGGGGCGATGGCGACAGTGCCGACTTCCACCGTGAGTTCTACGACGAGTACAACGCGGTGCTGGACATGCCGGCCGAGTACTACCTGGACACCATCAAGGTGGTCTTCCAGCGATTTGCGCTGGTCGACGGCACCTGGGAAGTGGCCGGGCAACGGGTGCGGCCGCAGGACATCACCAACACGGCCCTGCTGACCATCGAGGGTGAACTCGACGACATTTCAGGCGCTGGGCAAACCCGCTCGGCCCATGACCTGTGCACCGGCATTCCGAAGCCCCACCAGTTCCACTACGACGTGGAAGGCGCCGGTCACTACGGCATCTTCTCGGGTCGGCGCTGGCGTGAGAAGGTCTATCCGGAAGTCCGTGATTTCATCGCAACTTATCAGGCCAAGGCCATGAAGGCCGAGGCAGCCGAGGCAGGGCCGGCCCCAGCGCGGGCAAAGCCGAAGGTCCAAGCCGCTGCTGCGCGCAAAGCCCCCGTGTCGGCGCCCGCCGCACCCAAGAAAGTCGCTCGGCGCCGTTGACCGAGATGAGCCCGGGGTCGCCTGCCGCACCGGATAATCGGCAGGTGACTTCCGCCGTTTCCGATTCTTCTCCAGGGCCCCCGTCAGATCGGGTGCCCATCGGCTCGCCGCACGACGCGGCTGCGCTGGTGGAGGCCATTGACGCTGCGTTGCCGCAAACACAGTGCACCCGGTGCGGCTATGTGGACTGCCTCGCCTATGCGCAAGCCATCGCTGCCGGCCGAGCCGCCATCAACCAATGCCCGCCAGGCGGTGCCGAAGGCATCGAGCGACTCGCCCGCATCACCGGGCTGACCGTGCGGCCCTTGAACCCAGCCCACGGGCAAGAGGCTCCCCGACAGGTGGCGGTGATCGATGAAAACTGGTGCATCGGCTGCACCTTGTGCATCAAGGCTTGTCCGGTCGACAGCATCGTGGGCGCTGCCAAGCTGATGCACACCGTGGTGAGCTCGGCGTGCACGGGGTGCGAACTGTGCCTTCCGGTTTGCCCCGTGGACTGCATCGGCTTGGTGCCTGTCACCGGTGAGCGCACCGGCTGGCAGGCCTGGGATGACAAGCTGGCCCACACGGCTCGCGAGCGATACCAATTTCGCCAAGAACGCGCCCATCACACCGAGCAAGACAACCAGGAACGTCTCGCGGCGCAAGCACAGCTCAAACGCTCTGCCTCAGGCCAGCATACCCATTTAGACAATGCGGCACTCGCACGCAAGCGCCGCATTGTCGAAGCGGCCATGGCACGCAGTCAGGTGCTGCGCAAGCCCTGATAAGAGTCACCACCGCGAGTCCAATTCAGACATTGGGCTGACAAGCCGAACCCATGGCACTGCGTTGTCGTCACAAACGCGCAGTCCTTCACAAGCGCATTGGTGTTTCCCACAACAGACCCAGCTTAGGTCCCATGAAGAATGGGCCGATAACTCAGAAGTTGCTGGAGACGCAAATGAAACACGTGACGATCGTCCTGAGCTTGACCATGGCATTGCTGGGCGCTCAGGCACACGCACAGTTGCTCATTGGGCAAACCAGTGGTTTCTCAGGCGCTGCGGCGGCCGGCGTGAAAGAAAACGTCGAAGGTGCCAAGCTGTATTTCGACCATGTCAACGCGCGGGGCGGCGTCAACGGGCAACGCATCGAGCTGCTCAGCATGGATGACAAGTTCGAGCCCAAGCTGGCGGCCGAAAACGCTCGCAAACTCATCACTGAAAAAAACGTGCTGGCGCTGTTCATGACCCGTGGCACGCCGCACACCGAGGCCGTCATGCCGCTGCTGACGCAGCACAAGGTGCCGCTGGTCGCGCCGTCCTCGGGCGCCTTGGTGTTGCACAAACCCGTGCATCCCTGGATCTTCAACGTTCGCGCGTCTTACCAGCGTGAGGCTGAAAAAGCGGTGGTCCACTTGAGCACCATCAGCTTCACCCGCATTGGGATCGTTCAAACCGACGACTCGTTTGGCGCCGATTGCACCGAAGGGGCCATGCGTGGTTTCGAGAAATCCACCCTCAAGCCGTTGTTCTTGGAAAAGTTTGACCGAGCCAAACCCGATTTCGAAAAGATCGCCGCGCTGATAAAAAGCCAGAATCCGCAAGCCATTTTGTTCATTGGCTCGGCCGGCTCGGTGGCAGAGGGCACTCGGCACATCCGTGAAAAAGGCAGTGCCACCCAGATCGTGACCTTGTCGAACAACGCCTCCAGTGGCTTCATCAAACTCTTGGGCGAGCACTCCCGAGGGGTGGTGGTCACCCAGGTGTTTCCGTACGAGCGCTCGATCAAGAACCCGTTCGTGAAGGAAGCTCAGGAAATCGCGGCCGCCAAAGGTGTCACCGAGGTCACGCCAGCGATGCTGGAAGGCTATGCCGGCGCCAAGGTGCTGGTTGAGGGCTTGCGGCGGGCCGGTGCCCAGCCGACACGCGCTTCGTTGCAACAGGCACTGAACACCATGCGCCGTTACGACATGGGTGGGCTGGAGGTGACCTACACCGAATCCGATCACACCGGTCTTGACTTTGCCGACCTGTCCATCATCAGCAGCGGCGGCAAGTTCGTGCGATGACACGGGCCAGGCGCTGACGAAGATGTTCAAAGCGCCTTTGACCTGAAAAATTTGCATCGCGTTTTACCGGCACGGCATGGGTTCTGGGGGTAAGCTTTTCGGCTTTTCCCAAAACACATTCCGGAGACGATCTCATGAGCGAGCCACTTTCGCCCGCAGAACTTGCCTTGCGCACCGCCGCGCTCGATTACCACCGCTTCCCCACGCGCGGCAAAGTGGCTGTCACTCCCACCAAACCGCTGATGAACCAGCGCGATCTCTCTTTGGCCTACTCGCCCGGCGTCGCCTACGCCTGCCTGGCCATCGAAGCCGAACCGGAGCTTGCCGCCGAGTACACCTCGCGCGCCAACCTCGTGGGCGTGATCACCAACGGCACCGCGGTGCTCGGCTTGGGTGACATCGGCCCCCTGGCGAGCAAGCCGGTGATGGAGGGCAAGGGGTGCCTGTTCAAGAAGTTCGCCGGAATCGACGTGTTCGACATCGAACTGGCCGAGCGCGACCCCGACAAGCTGGTGGACATCATCGCGGCCCTGGAGCCCACGCTGGGCGGCATCAACCTGGAAGACATCAAGGCGCCTGAGTGCTTCACCATCGAGCGCAAGCTGCGCGAGCGGCTGAACATTCCGGTGTTCCACGACGACCAGCACGGCACCGCCATCATTTCGGCCGCAGCGCTGCTCAACGGCCTGGAACTGGTGAAGAAGTCGATCGGCGACATCCGCCTGGTGACCTCCGGCGCCGGCGCGGCAGCCATCGCCTGCCTTGACGTGATGGTGGGTTTGGGCGTGAAGCGCGAAAACATCTTCGTTTGCGACTCCAAAGGCGTGATCCGTGACGGGCGCAGCGACAAACTGGACGAATCCAAGCAGCGCTACTGCCAAAAGACCGAGTTCAAGACCCTGGCCGAAGTGCTGGTCAACGCCGACGTTTTCCTGGGCTGCTCCGCGGCCGGTGTGCTGACTGGCGAGATGGTCACGACCATGGCCCGCCAGCCGATCATCCTGGCCTTGGCCAACCCAGAGCCGGAAATCCGGCCTGAGATCGCCAAGGCGGCGCGCCCCGATTGCATCATCGCCACGGGTCGCTCCGACTACCCGAATCAGGTCAACAACGTCCTGTGCTTCCCCTACATCTTCCGCGGCGCCCTCGACTGTGGTGCCACCAAGATCAACGAAGCCATGAAACTGGCTTGCGTGCGCGAGATCGCCGATTTGGCCAAAGCGGAAACCAGCGACGAGGTGGCCGCCGCCTACGCCGGACAGGATTTGAAGTTCGGCCCTGAGTACCTGATTCCCAAGCCTTTCGACGCCCGGCTGATCTTGCGCATCGCCCCGGCCGTGGCCAAAGCGGCGGCCGAGTCGGGGGTGGCCACCCGGCCGATACAGGATCTGGACGCCTACCGCGAATCACTCGAGCGCTATGTCTACCAGACCGGCATGTTCATGCGGCCGGTGTTCACAGCGGCCCGCGCCCAGCCCGCCCGTGTGATCTATGCCGAAGGCGAAGACGAACGCGTGCTGCGCGCTGTTCAGGTGGTGATCGACGAAGGCTTGGCCAAGCCCATTTTGGTGGGCCGCCCGGCGGTCATCGAAGCCCGCATCGCCCGCGCCAACCTGCGCCTGCAGGCCGGCCGCGACTTCGAGCTGGTCAACCCGGAAGACGACCCCCGTTACCGCGACTGCGCCGAGCAGTACCACCAGCTCATGGGACGCGACGGCATCAGCCCGGAAGCGGCCAAAACCGCCTTGCGCCGCTCCAATACCCTGATTGCCAGCATGCTGGTGCGCCGAGGCGAGGCGGATGCCTTGCTGTGTGGCCTGGTCGGCCGCTTCGACGGTCACTTCGAGCACGTGCAAAACGTGATTGGCGCCCGCGAAGGCGTGCGCACGCTGGCCACCATGAATGCGGTGATGCTGGAAGACCATGCCCTGTTCATCGCCGACACCTTTGTCAACGAGGAGCCTTCGGCCGAAGCCTTGGCCGAGATCGCTTTGTTGGCGGTGCACGAGATGCGGCGCTTTGGCATTCCGCCCAAGGTGGCTTTCTTGTCGCACTCGATGTATGGCTCGTCGACCCGGCCGTCGGCCAAGCGCATGCGCGCCGCACGCGACTTGTTCGTGAAAATGGCGCCCCAAATCGAGTGCGACGGGGAGATGCACGGCGATGCGGCGTTGTCGGAAACCATCCGGCGCACCATGTTGCCCGGCACCACCCTGAGCGGTTCGGCCAACCTGCTGGTGCTGCCCAACATCGACGCGGCCAACATCTTGTTCAACGTACTGAAGGTGACTGGCGGCAAGAACGTCACTGTGGGGCCCGTGCTGCTGGGCACCGCCGCGCCGGTCCACGTACTGACCCCGTCGGCCACCATGCGCCGTCTGGTCAACATGACCGCCTTGGTTTCGGCCGAGGTGGCCGACAAGCGCAACCACACTGGCTGAGCTGGAGGGTCACCACTGGCCGCACTGTCCCCGCGGGCCGTGCGACCACGTCACCGGCCCGGTAGGCCCCGGGCACAATCACGCCCCATGAAATCCGCTGACATCGAGGCCTTCTTCGCGATTCTGAGCGCGGCCAATCCCGCCCCTCAA
>JAZKHH010000013.1:0-18574 GCA_040385465.1 Pseudomonadota bacterium
GCGCCGCCTCGGTGTCCGCTCCGCCATGGGTGCGCACCGCAGCCTCGACGGCCGCGCGCGACTCCTGCCCCGCTTGGGTGCCCGCCTCGATCAAGGGCTGGGCTTCTTGCGACAACGGCGGCGGTGGCGGTGACACCGGCGGCGGTGGCGATGGCGCCGGTGTCACCTCCACTTCCATGTCGGACACGCCGGTGCCTTGCCCGGCCCGTCCAACCGCCTGAGCCGCCTGGGCTGCCCGGCCAGCTGACTCCTGTGCCGCGCGGGCCGCAACCGCCTCACTCTGCACCGATGCGTACTGCCCCGCATTGCGCTCGAAGAACGTCTGCATATCGCGTTGGCGCACGACCGGGTCGATGTCTTGCGCGTTCACGTCGAGCTCCACCTCAAGCTCTTGAGCCGCTTGGCTCGTCAGGCTCTCGGCCGCATGTGAATGGTCTGCCGACCGATCCGCCGCCGTCAAGGCATCGCCCGCGCGGCTCAAAACGGCCGAAAGCCGGGCCTGCTCAGTTGGGGTCACGCCCAGGGCATCGAGGGCACCGCGCGCTTGGGCCAGGACGCCGGCGGCCGCCGCCGGATTGGCATCTGGCTCACCCAAACCCCTCACCGCATGCAAGACGGCATCGGGCACGCCGGCGTCACCCAGGGCGTCGATCGCCAGGTCGAGCGCGTCCTTGGCGTGCGTGTGGGCCAGCTCGGCCGACTGCACCGCTTGGAACGCCTGGCCCTCCATGGCGTCCACCCGCATCATGGTCATGGCGCTTTGAGCGTTGCCGATCGCCCGTCGCCAGTCGCTCAGGCAGGCAGCGCTTTGCTGCGCCACGGCCGCCAAGCGGGCATTGCCTGGTTCGGCTGCCGCGGCAGCGGCGTCCGCTGTGGCCGTGGCCACCAAGCCCGACTTCAGGGCCTCGGCCTGTTCGGCCAGCCGCTCGTAGAGCGCCTCGGCCTGGGCATAAACCTCAGGGTCGTCCACCCCAGGACCCAAGCCCTCATAGGCGTAGGCAAGGTCCTCGATCTCAAGGGTCGTGTCCTGCAGCTCGTCCACGCTGTGGCGCCTCGCGATGCTTTGAGCCGTCGGGCCCGAGTCGGGGTCCAGGGGCAGGAAGCCCGCTTCCTGGGCAGCTGCCACGGCGCGTGCCTCGGCAACGGCCGCCGGGGTGCTCCGAACGGCGGCAAATGGGTCGACGTTCCTCGACAGCCCGGCAACTTCGGTTTGGAGCATCGCCACGTTGGTCTGGCGAGCGAGCAGGTCACCGGGGTTGAGGTCAGCGATCAGGTCCTCCAGCGCCATGATGTGGCTGTAGCGCATGCTGTCAGTGGTTCCACGACGGTGGGCGGCGTCGAACGCCGTGACGCCCAGGAACGCGGCTTGCAAGACGCTCTTGATCCCCCGCACGCGTCGGGCAAGCCCGGGCCTGCCGCTGTCGGCGAGATCGCCCGCGACCCGCTCCAACAGGGACAGCGCCGCACTGCGCGTGTCCAGCGTGTGCAACGCGCCCGGCTCCAGGCGCAGGATGCGCAGGGCGGCGACCTGCTCAGGCGAGCCGCCTTCGGCTTCCAACTGATCGGCGGCCTGGCCAAGGACGTCGTTCAACAGCCCTTGGGAACGCAGAGCAGCGGCACGCGCGTCCGCGACGTCTCGCCCACTGTCCAGCACCAGGACCCCGCCATAGGAGACATTGGCCGACGCTGTGGCGTCGAGCGCCTCGCTGGCCCGGATTTCTACCGCTTCGGCGGTGTCGCGCAGCGCTTCATTCCCCGGTGCGCGCCGAGCGGCCGCCGCATGCTGAAAATGCCCCTGCAGGGCCAGATCGGCTGCGCGCCGGGCACGCAGCACCTGGGTGCGGACCGTGCGGACCAGCGCCGGCGTCACGCCTTGCGCAGTCGCCTGCCCCAAGGCCTGCGCAGCGCGCTGCGAGGCCTGGGTCGCCTGTTGCGCCAACCGGGTCATCAAGGCGAGGGGAAACCGTGTCTGGAGCAGCGTGCGGCCGCGGTGATGCGACTCGTTCGTCGGTTGCGCCCGGCTTTTGGAAGAACCCACAGGTTCTTTCAAGGTGCCGTACACCGCCGCGAACATGGTGCCGACTTCGCGATGGGACGCCTGCCCGGGTTCGGACGACTTTGAGGAGGCGGCAGGGGCGGGGCGGCTGAGGGGAAGGATCGATGACATGGATTAAGGCACTTTCGTCAAACCAAAGATAAAGGGGTGAACAAGCCAAGAAAAAAGGCCAACAGGCCACCTGGCGTTGAGCCGGCGAGGCCGTGTGGGCGAAGGCAATGGGCGGAGGGCGCAGCAGCGCACCTTCTGGCGGGCAGGATCGATGCCGCGCCATGAACATTCTTTCAGGACGCGTCAGGCCAGCGGCCCGCGTGTCTGGGCCAAGCCGTCAGCGCCACACGCCGACACGCTTCATTCACTGCCAGGCCGGTGGGCGCTTGTCCAGGAGGCTTCGCATGCCTTCCTGTCATTCCGGGTTGCTGCGGATGTCGGCGATCAAGCGCACGGTGTCGGCCTGCAGTGCCTCGCTCAGCGGCCGGCCCACGACGTCCGGCACCAGGGCCTTGCAGGTCCGCGTGGCCAGCGGCCCATGGACCACGATCGCCTCGACCCTGGTGAACAAGATGGGCGTGCTCCGGCCTCACGTTGACGAGCAAGGTGCTTGGGGGGTGGGTGACCATGGGTTTTCTTAAAAGGAGGGGCTGCACGCCCCCGATGTAGCAGGCTCATGCATTGGCGACAAAAACGCCGGCCAGGGTTTCGGTGGCGCTGGAAACGGTCTAAAGATCAGCAACTGCCATGCACGAGCATTTTGGCCATTCTCTTGTCCGTTGCATGACAAGCAGAGTTCTGATCGGAAGCGAAGGGTCATTCGCCTGCGGGCCATTCGCTTCCCCGGCAGGCGGGCGCAGGGCGCACGTGATGGCTGCGTCGAGCGCTTCCGCCAGGGAGCTCAGCGAAGGCCGCACCTTGTTGTCAACGAACCAGAGGGCCGCAAAAGCCGCCCGCTCGCCCACCGCAATGCCGAATTACCGGAGCTGGGCCGGTGTGTCCACTCGACGCCTGTTCAAGAGCCTGTCTGCGACAGGCGCATCGGTGCGCGTTGTCACTTCCCAGGACTTGCAGGCAGGCGGACGGTGCCGTCGTCATGCAATACCAACAGGCCGTGGTCGATGGCTTGTTGCAAAGCCACTCGGCCCATGCGGCCCGGTTGCCCCGGCGCTTCGAGCTGGCCGATGAGCGTTGCGCAGTCGGCCTCGCTGAGCGCCGGCGTGTAGCCTGCAGCCTTCAGGTTGTCGTGCAGCGCCGAGGCGTCCAGAAAGGCTTGCGGTTCTTGGCCACCGGCCTGCACGATGCGCAGGGCGATGTTGGCGGCCTGGCCGTCCGCCTGGCCCAGGAGGCGGCTGCCGTTGACGGACACGCTGCCGTCGATGTCGATCACCAGCGCGCCATCGGCCAAAGCATTCGTCAAGTCCTGGTGGTTGACCGCGCCATGGCCGAAGCGGTCGTAAGCGCTGAGCGCCCGCGCGATGTCCTTCTCGCTGGTGCCCTCGGCCAGCCGGTAGCCCGAGGCCTCTAGGCTGTCCACCAGCTCGTCGGCATTCAGCCGCTCATCGCCTGTGCCGCCTTGTTGGGTCTCGTGCAGGTGGATCCACCGGCTGGCAATGTGGCCGGCTGCCTGGCTGCCGTCCCCCGAACTCAGGTTGATGCTGTGGCGGTAGGTGTCCACCTCAATGGCGCCATCCGCCGCCACGCTCAGAGATTTGTCGCGCAGCATGGCGGCCAATTCGTCCACGCCGAGCGCGCCGTCGCCCGCGCGGCTGTGGGCATCGATGCACCGGCTCAAGGTGTCGTCGTCGGCATCGACGGTGTAACCAAAGGTGGTCAGGGCACGGCGCAGCTCCGGCGCGTTGACGCGTTCGTCATCGGAAGATCCCGCTCGGATCAATCGCTGTGCGTTCGCCAGCGGGTCGACCGCCAGCTCACCCAACACGCCCGGGCCGGCCGGCGACTGCCGCCCACCATCCACCCACCCGTCGATGAGCGACTGCACCTCGTCCTCGAGCTGCCCGCCGGCATAAGCGCCAGCACCAAAACCCAGCAGCCCGCCGACGAAGCCGCCCACGGCCGAGCCGACCAAAGCGCCTGCTGCGGTGCCCAGTCCCGGCACGACACTGCCCAATGCCGCGCCCGCCGAGGCGCCCGCGGCAGCGCCACCCGCCGCGCCGATCTCCGCGCCCACCACGCCGCCCACCAGTTCGGCCAACACGCGGCGCGTGGCCGTGCCGCTGCGGTCGCCGTTTTTTACATCCGTGCGGATGGCCAGCGCCAGCTGCGCCACCAGTGCGGCCACCGCCGCCGCCGTCAGCACCTTGCCACCCACGTGCAGCGCGGTCCGCACCTGGGGGTGGGCCAGGATGCGCTCGGCCAGCGCCGTGCTGCGTGCGGTCAAGGCAGCCTCGGCCGCCGCCTGCGCCGCCTCGGTGTCCGCTCCGCCATGGGTGCGCACCGCAGCCTCGACGGCCGCACGCGACTCCCGCCCAGCCTGGGTGCCGATCTCGACCAGCGGCTGACCTTCCTGCGGCAACGGCGGCGGCGGGGGTGCCGCCGTCTCTGGAAGCGCAGGTGCCGGTGCGCGTGCGGGCAGTGCCGGTGTCAGGTCCGTGTCGGGCGCCCCGATGCCCTGCCGCAGCTGCCCTGCCGCAGCACCGGCGGCCTCCTGCGCCGTGCGGGCAGCGGCCGCCTCGGCGTGCACAGCCGCCTGCTGCGCCGTGTTGCGCTCGAAAAAAGTTTGCAGATCGCGCTGGCGTTCGACCGGGTCGACGCCAGGCCTGTCCTCGTCGAAAATCGCCTCGAGCTCTTCACTGGCCTGGCGCACCAAATTCTCGGTCGCGACCGAATGGCCCGCCGAGCGACGGGCGGCCGCGAGGGCCTCGCCTGCCCGGCTCAAAGTGCCAGACAGCCCAGCCTGCTCGTCGGGTGCGAGGCCCAGGGCGTCCAGGGCGCCGCGCGCCTGCGCCATGGCCTCAGAGCCGGCGGCCGGCTCGTTCGCGGCCATGTCGGCGTCGGACAGCTTCAATCCACGCACCGCCTGCACGATGGACGGCGGCGCGCCGGCCTCACCCAGGGCGTCTGCCGCCAAGTCAACGGCATCGTTGGCCTGCGCGCGGGCGAGCTCGGCCGACTTGGCCGCATGGAAAGACTCCCCCTCCATGGCGTTCACCCGCATCATCATCAGGCCGCTTTGCGCGTTCCCGATCGCTTCTCGCCAGTCGTCCAGGCACGCAGCGCTTTGCTGCGCCGCGGCCGCCAGGCGGGCGTTGCCGGGCTCGGCTGCCGCGGCGGCGGCGTCCGCCCGGGCGGCGGCCACCAGGTCCGGCTGCAGTGTGGCGGCCTGGTTGGCCAGCCGCTGATAGAGCGCATCGGCCTGCGCATACACCTCGGGAGCATCCACACCCGCACCCACACCGTCGTAAGCGTAGGCAAGGTCGTCGATCTCCTCCGCCATCTCCTGCAAGTCGTCCACGGCGTGGCGCCGCGCCACCGTCTGGGCCGTCGCGCCCGAGTCCGGGCTGTAAGGCAGGAAGCCTGCTTCCTGGGCAGCCACCAACGTGCGTGCCTCGGCCACCGCCGCGCTGGAGCTCTCGGCGGTGCCAAACGGATTGAATTCATTCGACAGTGAGGCGACCTCCTGCTGAATCATCGCTGAGGCGCTTTGGCGGGCGATCAAATCGCCGGGTGCCAAGTCGGCGACCCTGTCTTGAAGCCCCACGATGTGGCGCAAGCGAACGTTGTCGGAGTGTTCACGGTTCACGGCGGCGGAATGTGCGCTGGCCACGGAAAATGCAGCGCTCGCGACATTCTTTAGCCCTCGCACGCGGCGAGCCAGCCCTGGCTTGCCGCTGGCAGCCAAATCGGTTGCGATCCGCTCCAGCTGCGCGCGCGCAGCGTTGAGCGAGCTCAGCTCGTGCAGCTGGCCGGGCTCCAGGCGCAAGAGACGCAAGGCGGCGACATGGTCCGGATGGCCGCCCTCGGCTTCCAACTGGTCGGCCGCCATGCCCATCACGTCGTTCAACACGCTTTGGGAACGCAGGGCGGCAGCGCGGGCGGCAGCGGTCTCGCTCCCGCTTTCGAGCACCCTGACCTGAGCGTAGGACACGTTCGCCGCCACCGTGGAATCGATGGCCTCGGCGGCATGGGTCCGGGCCGCGTCCGCGGCCGCTTGCAAGGCGTCATTCATCGGGGCGCGTTCAGCGGCCGCCAGGTGCCGAAAGGCCCCTTGCAGGGCCAGGCTGGCTGCGCGCCTGGCTTGCAACGCACCCAAGCGGGCCGTGCGCACCAGCGCCGGCGTCACGCCTTGCGCATGCGCCCGCGCCACGGCCTGTGCACTGCGCTGCGCGGCATCGGCCGCGTCCTGCGCCAGCTGGGTCATCAAGACCGCGGGAAACCGTGTCGAGCGCAACGCGCGGCCACGATGCAGCGGCTCATCCGTCTGGCGCCGCTGTCCATGGGATCCTGACGTTTCTTTCAGGGTGCCATACACCGCTGCAAACATCGTCTGCACTTCGGGACGGAGCTCTTGCCGGCGTTCAAGGGGCTTTGGGGAGCTGACTGGGGAGCGGCGGCTGATGGGATCGGTCGAGGACATGGATACGGCGCTTTCGTGAAACACAAAGAAAGGGCGATAGACAAAGATTTTGGCGTCGAGACGGTGATGCCACTTAGAGCAGTGGCGGATCGGCGAAGGAGGCAGTGACACATCTCCGTCGCGGCAGAGTCGGTGCCGCAGCGACAAATCTTTCATTTTTCGCACCGCGCTCGACGCAACAGCGGGTCGCTCGGAAAGCCGAATCGCCCGGACGGGGCTCCCCGTTGTAGGGCACCGAGAAACGGCGCGCAGCAAAAACCGCAGCTTTGCGAGGGACGCAGGCGGTTGCGCTGGACTCAAACACGGCGGTGTGACACTGGAATCACATTGGGAGCCTGACCTTCCCCCGACAACGAGCTTGTCACATCCAGCAGGATGGCTCGCCGCCCTCCTCCACGCGCCATGGCCGGCGGCCAGGCGGAGGTTCATGCGACTTTTTTTCCGTCGACGTGGTCTGGCCCGGGTCCAGGTTCATCGCAGACGAAGAGGCACAGGCTCTCGAACAGGCCGGGACCAGGCTCACCGCCATGCCGGCGGCCGCTTGTCCAGGAAGCTGCGAATGCCTTCCTGTCCTTCCGGGCTGCTGCGGATGTCGGCGATCAAGCGCGCGGTGTCGGCCTGCAGCGCGTCGGTCAGCGGCCGGCCCACAACGTCCTGCACCAGCGCCTTGCAGGCCCGGGTGGCCAGCGGCCCATTGGCCGCGATCGAGGCCACGATCGCATCGACCGTGGTGTCCAGCAACTCCGCCGCGCACACCTCGTGAACCCAGCCCAGGGCCTGGGCCCGCTGCGCGCTGAAGCGCTCGGCCGTCACGAAGTAACGCCGCGCCGCCTGCGCGCCCAGGGCCCGCACCACGTACGGGCTGATGGTCGCCGGCACCAGGCCGAGCTTGGCCTCGCTGAGGCAAAACTGCACGCCCTCGGCCACCACCAGCACATCGCACACCGCTGCCAGGCCCACCCCGCCGCCGTAGCAGTCGCCCTGGATGCGGGCGACGACCGGCACCGGGCAGG
This sequence comes from Pseudomonadota bacterium, assembly GCA_040385465.1. Taxonomy (GTDB): domain Bacteria; phylum Pseudomonadota; class Gammaproteobacteria; order Burkholderiales; family Burkholderiaceae_C; genus CANHBY01. The sequence goes on from JAZKHH010000013.1 coordinate 7,658, forward strand.
TGTAGAGGCGGTGCAGCATCTGCGCCAAGGCTTGGGCGTCGGCCAGGTTCTCGAACCAGGTGTAGCCGGCCATGGCTTGCATCCAGTTCAAATCGGCGCCTGCGCAAAACGTTTTGCCCTCCGCCGCCAGCACCACCGCCCGCACCTGCGGGTCGGCGGCGATGGCTTCAAAGGCGTTGTCCAACTCGGCAATCAGTTCAGAATTGAAGGCGTTGCGCACCTGCGGGCGATGCAAGGTGATGCGAATCACATGGGGCACGCTGTGGTTGTCAAAGGCCAGGTGTTCAAAGCTCATGGGCCAAGGCTCTCCCAAAAATCGTGAAGGATGATGAGAATAAAAAAAAGCGGCGACGCATTGTCGCCCGCCCCATGCCCGAGGTTCACCGCCGCCGCTACATCCGGAACACGCCGAAACGCGTGTCCTCAATGGGGGCGTTCAACGCAGTGCTCAGCCCCAGCGCCAACACCCGGCGGGTGTCGGCCGGGTCGATCAGGCCGTCATCCCACAGCCGGGCGGTGGCATGGTACGGGTGCCCTTGGGCTTCGTATTGCGCCCTGATCGGCGCCTTGAAGGCTTCTTCCTCGGCCGCGCTCCAGGTTTGACCCTGGGCCTCGATGCCTTCGCGCTTGACCGTGGCCAGCACGCTGGCCGCCTGCTCGCCGCCCATCACCGAGATGCGCGCGTTCGGCCACATCCACAAGAAGCGCGGGCTGTAAGCGCGGCCGCACATGCCGTAGTTGCCAGCGCCAAACGAGCCGCCGATGACCACCGTCAGCTTGGGCACGGCGGCACAGGCCACCGCCGTCACCATTTTGGCGCCGGCCCGGGCGATGCCTTCGGTCTCCGCCTTGCGGCCGACCATGAAGCCGGTGATGTTCTGCAGAAACACCAGCGGGATGCGCCGCTGGCAGCACAGCTCGATGAAATGCGCGCCCTTGTCGGCGCTTTCAGAAAACAGGATGCCGTTGTTGGCCACAAGGCCCACCGGCATGCCCTCCAGGTGGGCCCAGCCGGTGACCAGGGTGGTGCCGTAGCGGGCCTTGAACTCGTCGAACTCGCTGCCGTCCACCAGCCGGGCAATGACCTCGCGCACGTCGTAAGGCTTGCGGGTGTCGCGCGGGATCACGCCGTGCAGCTCGCGCGGGTCGAGCAGGGGCGGGCGCGCTGGGCGCAGCGTCAGAGTCGAAGGCTTGCGCCGGTTGAGCCGTGCCACTGCCTCGCGCGCCAGGGCCAGTGCGTGTTCGTCGTTGCGGGCCAGGTGGTCGGCCACGCCACTCAAGCGGGTGTGCACATCGCCGCCGCCCAGGTCCTCGGCACTCACCACCTCGCCGGTGGCCGCCTTCACCAGCGGCGGGCCGCCCAGAAAAATCGTGCCTTGGTTCTGCACGATGATGGTCTCGTCGCTCATCGCCGGCACGTAGGCGCCGCCGGCCGTGCACGACCCCATCACCACCGCAATCTGCGCAATGCCTTGCGCACTCATCCGCGCCTGGTTGTAGAAGATGCGCCCGAAGTGGTCGCGGTCGGCGAACACTTCGTCTTGGTGCGGCAGGTGCGCGCCGCCGCTGTCGACCAGGTAGATGCACGGCAGGTGGTTCTGCTGCGCGATTTCCTGGGCCCGCAGGTGCTTCTTCACCGTGAGCGGGTAGTAGGTGCCGCCTTTGACGGTGGCGTCGTTGCACACCACCATGCACTCGACGCCCCCCACGCGGCCCACCCCGGCCACCACCCCGGCCCCTGGCGCGGCGTCGCTGCCGTCCTTGTCGCGGTAGACCTGGTGGGCGGCCAGCGGCGCAATCTCCAAAAACGCCGAACCGGGGTCGAGCAGCCGCTCGACGCGCTCGCGCGGCAACAGCTTGCCCCGGGCCACGTGCCGGGCCCGCACCGCCTCGCTGCCGCCCAGCGCGGCCTGCGCCAGGCGGGCTTGCAACTCGTCCACCAGCTGCCGCATCAACGCGGCATTGGCCTGGAACTCTTCAGTGCGGGGGTTGAGCTGAGACGCGATGACAGGCATGGACACTCCGGCGCGAACAAGAAGGGATGGACAACAGGAACAGCCAACCACAGCGTACAACGGCGGGCAGGCAAAGCAGGCTCACCGCTGGCCGGCCGACGGTAACCCAAGAAGCGGCCCTGCCCTCCTGCGCCACACACTGGCCCGCAGCCCGCTGGTGCCACAACCCCATGCTCAACGGCGTGGCTTGCTTCCCCCAAAATCGACGCGTTCGACCTGGTAGCCGCGTTGGCCCAGCAAGGCCGGCAGGCCCATCGGGCCGACCATGTGCAGGCTGCCCACCGCCACGAACACCCGCTGACCCGAGGCATGCAGCGTGTCAATGCGCTCGGCCATGCGCACGTTGCGCTCGTCGAGCAACTGCACCATCTGCTCGCGTTGGGCCGGCGTGTCCATGCAGTCGCACCATTCAGCGTAGCGCGCCAGCTCGGCATGGCGGCTGTCGGCCCACACCGCCGCCACCCGGCGCACGCCCCGGCGCGCGCTTTGGTCCTCCAGCTCACGCAGGCCCACGTCCAGCATCTCGTGCAGCGCTTCCGGCGAGTCGGCGCTCAGCAGCGCCATCTGCGACGCCGGGTCCTCCAGCGACAGCACCGTCTGGCCGCCTTCATGGGCCAGTGTGCCGAGCACCTGGTCGGCGCCGTGCGCCGCCTCCAGGCCGTCACGGCGCACAGAGAGCATCGTCACCGTGATCAGCACGATTTCCGGCCTGTAGGCGCTGCGCAATTGCGCCTGCTGCTCGGGCGACAGGCAGACCGCGTCCAGCTGGGCTTGCAGTCGCTGCGCCAGGGGGGCCGGCAACGGCGGCGCAGACGCCGAGGCGGTCATGCCCTGCTGCAGGCCGGCCTGAATGTCCGGGTCCTGCATGTCCAGCTCCAACGCCAGCACGTCGCTGTCTTGCAGCGCCCGGCGCACCGTCGGCCCGGGATGCGACCAGCTCAGCTTGCCGACGTGCAGCGTGCCGTACAGGTAGGAGACACGGTCGGCCTTGCTCACGCGCCACAGAAAACCGCGGTCTCGGGCCTGCGCCTTCACCTGCTCGCGTTGCGCGGGTGTCGGCGCCGCGGGCTCGGGCGGACAGTCGGGTGCCGCCCAGCCCTTGGGCGAGCCGACCAGGCCCAGGCAGCCGAGCACACCGATGCCGAACAGCTGGGCCAACGTCATGCCGTGTCCTGCCCGTGCAGCCAGCTGGCCTGCACCCACTCGGCCAGCAGGTCGCGGGCCTCGGGCGACAGGCGCGCCGCCTCAGCCGCCGACAACACCCGCCGATCGGCCAACTGGCGGATCAGCGTGGCGTCGCGGCCTCCCGCCCGGTACGACTCGCCGTTGATGAAGACATGGTGGTCGTCATACAGCAGCCGGGTGCGCGGATCCACCCGCAGCCCCTGGCCGCTCGCCCAGGCCGGGCCCTCGTCGAACCACACGCCGGCCGCCGGCTCGCTCAGCCACTCGCCCAACGCCCGGGCTTGCGCCTGCGGGTCGGCCAACAAGCGCGCCATGGCGTCTTCGGCGAACCCCTGCATGGCCGGCGGGATGCGGCCCGGGTGCACCGTGGCCGGCTGCTTCGGGTCGCGGTAAAGCGGGCTGGCGCTGTGGCGCACACTGGCCGCCTGCCCAGCAGCCTCCTCGGCCTCGTCTTGCGCCGCATCGAGCAGGCGCTGCAGCACCTCGCGGGCAAATTCATCCTGTGCCGGTGCCCGAAAGCCGATCGAGCAGGTCATGCACTCACCGCCTTCGGCCACGCCGTCGTGGGCCCAGCGCGGCGGCAGGTAGAGCATGTCGCCCGGGGCCAGCAGCCACTCTTCCTCGGGCTCGAAGTGGCTCAGGATTTTCAGCGGCGAATCGGGCAGCAGCTGCGGCTCGCGCAGGCGGCCGATGCGCCAGCGCCGGTGCCCTTGCACCTGCAGCAAAAACACGTCGTAAGAATCAAAGTGCGGCCCCACCCCGCCGCCATCGCCGGCGAACGACACCATCAGGTCGTCCAGCCGGGCGTCCGGCACGAAGCGAAATTGCGCCAACAGCGCCTGCGCCGCCGGCACCTGCCGGTCCACGCCTTGCACCAGCACGGTCCAGCCGCGCTCTTGGGCAGCGGGCCACTGGTCGGCCGCCAGGGGCCCGGACTGCAAGGTCCAACCGGCCTTCGTCTGGCGCACCAGCCGGGCAGCGCCCTCTTCCTGAGCCGCCAATGCCTGCAAGCCCGCCAAGTCCAGCGGCGGCTGCACACCGGGCACCGCCTGGCGGATCAACAGCGGCTTTTTCTGCCAATGCCGGCGCATGAAAGTTTCGGGCGACAGGTCGCCCAGCAAGGCCAAGGGCCGGGCGATGTCGGGCGGCGCGGGGGACACAGTGGAAGTGCGGGAGCTCATGGGGGGTGATTGTCGGATGGATAATCCCGCCCATGCTGATTCAATCCCCCTGCGTCGTCAGCCTGACCTGGCGACTCCAAGACACCCAAGGCCAACTCATTGACGAACTCGCCGACCCGGTCGAGTTCTTCTACGGTGGCGAAGACCTGCTGCCCAAGGTCGAAGAAGAACTGCAAGACCAGGAAGTGGGCTTCACCGCCGAGCTGCACCTGGAACCCGAGCACGCCTTCGGCGACTACGTGGCCGGGCTGGTCTTTTTCGAAGACCGCGCGATTTTTCCAGAGGAAATCGAAGTCGGCATGCAGTTCGACGGCCCGCCGGAAGGTGCCGTCACTCCCGACCTGCCGCCCGACGCCCTGTACACCGTCACCGAGGTCTACCCCGCCCACGTGGTGCTCGACGGCAACCACCCCCTGGCCGGCATCGCCTTGCGCCTGGCGCTGGAAGTGAAAGACGTGCGCCCCGCCACCGAGGCCGAAATCGAAGCCGGCAGCGTGGGCCAGCCGGCCTTCACCGTGGTCAGCCCCGCCCGCCCGGCCGACTCGTCATTGCACTGAGCGGCACTCGCTCAGCCTGAGGCTGAGCCCACCGCTCAACCGCGCCCGGTGGAGCCGAAGCCACCTTCGCCCCGGGCCGAATTCTCGAACGCGTCGACGCGGCGGAACGTCGCCTGCACCACCGGCACGATCACCAACTGCGCCATGCGCTCCATCGGCTGGACGGTGAAGCCCTCCAGGCTCCGGTTCCAGCAGCTGATCATCAGCGGCCCCTGGTAGTCGGAGTCGATCAACCCGACCAGGTTGCCCAGCACGATGCCGTGCTTGTGGCCCAGCCCCGAGCGCGGCAGGATCAACGCCGCCAGGCCAGGGTCGGCGATGTGCAGGGCGATGCCCGTGGGAATGAGCTTGGTCTGCCCCGGCTCCAGCAACAGGGGCGCCTCCAGGCAGGCCCGCAAATCCAGGCCGGCACTGCCCGGCGTGGCATAGGCAGGCAGCTCCGTCAGGCGGGAGTCGAGCACTCGCAGGTCGATCAAAGTCATGGTGTCAAAGAAATAATCAGCAGGTCAGAGAAAAGAAAAGAAGTGAAGCAAGGCCGGTGCATCCACTACGGCGGCGGTCGTCAAGCCCGGGCGCTGGCCAGCCGCCCGGCAATCTCCGCCACCAGCTGCCGGGCCAGGGTGAGCTTGTCGGCACGCGGCAGGTCCCGGTGGCCGTCGGCGTCGACCAGGGTCAAGGCGTTGTCGTCCAGCCCGAAAGTGGCCGGGCCCAGGTTGCCCACGATCAACGGCACGCCTTTGCGCACCAGTTTGTCGCGGGCATGCTTCAGCAGGTCTTCGCTCTCGGCCGCGAAGCCCACGCAGTAAGGCTTCGGGTTCAAGCGGGCCACGTTGGCCAGGATGTCGGGGTTCTCGACCAGCTCGAAGTCCGGCGCCACCTTGTTGCCGTTCTTCTTGATCTTGTGTTCCGACAACCGCGCCGGCCGCCAGTCGGCCACCGCCGCGGTGGCGATGAACACCTGGCTGTCCGCCGCGATGGCGAGTGCCGCGGACAGCATTTGCTCCGCGGTTTGCACATCGATGCGGGTCACGCCCCGCGGCGTGGGCAGGTGCACCGGCCCGGCCAGCAAGGTGACGCGGGCCCCGGCCTCTTGGGCCGCCCGCGCCAGGGCAAAGCCCATCTTGCCGCTGGAGCGGTTGGTGATGCCGCGCACCGGGTCGATGGGCTCAAACGTCGGCCCGGCCGTGATCAGCACCCGCAACCCCGCCAAGGCTTTCGGCTGAAAAAACCCCACCAGTTCCTCCAGCAACTCGGCCGCCTCCAGCATGCGGCCGTCGCCCACCTCGCCGCAGGCCTGGTCTCCACTGGCCGGCCCCAGCACCGTGCCACCGTCGGCACGCAGCTGCGCCAGGTTGCGCTGGGTGGCAGGGTGGGCCCACATCTCCCGGTTCATGGCCGGCGCCACCAGCAGCGGGCAACGCTCGAGCGGCCGCGCCAGGCACAGCAGGCTCAGCAGCTCGTCGGCCCGGCCGTGTGCCAGCTTGGCAATGAAGTCGGCGCTGGCCGGGGCGATCAGCACCGCGTCGGCCTCCCGGGTCAGGTTGATGTGGGCCATGGCATTGGACGCCTGGGGATCCCACTGGCTGGTGAACACCGCGCGGCCGCTCAAGGCCTGCAGCGTGGTGGCGGTGATGAAGTGCTCGGCAGCCTCGGTCATCACGCATTGCACGGTGGCCCCCGCGCGAGTCAGCTCGCGCACCAGTTCCGCCGCTTTGTAGCAGGCGATGCCGCCGCTCAAACCCAGCACGATGTGCTTGCCGGCCAAATCGAGTCGCTCGGTCATGTCAGTTCACCGCAAGCTGGAAATTCCGCCATTGTGGCCGATGCCAACCTGGCTCCATGGCACAGCGTGACACTGTGCACAACAGCCCCCGAAAACCCCCACCCGCAACGCTGGCCGACCTCTTGAGTTTTCAGTAAATACTGAAAATTCAGTACACTCTCGATTGTCAACCGGGGCCTTTCCCCGGTTTGGAGTGAGCGATGGAGTCCATGTCCCCCCTGGTTCGCAGTTTTGTGAGTCACTTCGGAGAGATGGGCAGCCGTTGGGGCATCAACCGCACGGTGGGCCAGATTTACGCCTTGATCTACGTCTCGCCCCAGCCGGTGAACGCCGATGAGATCGCCCAGTCGCTGGAGTTCTCACGATCCAACGTCAGCATGGGGCTCAAGGAGCTTCAGGCTTGGCGCCTGGTGAACCTGCGCCACGTCAGCGGCGACCGCCGCGAGTATTTCGACGCCCCAACCGACGCCTGGGAGATCTTCCGCACCTTGGCCGAGGAGCGCCGGCGCCGCGAGATCGAGCCCACGCTGTCGATGTTGCGCAACGCCTTGCTCGACCAGCCCACCACCGAAGAAGACCGCATCGCGCAGGAGCGCATGCGCAGCATGCACGACCTCATCGAACTCATGACCACCTGGTTCGACGACGTCCAGCGCATGGACCAAAAAACCTTGTCGCAGCTCATGAAGATGGGCTCCAAGGTGCAACGCCTGCTGGAGTTCACCGGCAAGGCCAAGCTCATCACCACCAGCCGTTCGTAGCCCACAAGGAAAGCACTGATCATGGACGCACTGATGCTTGCACGGGCCCAGTTCGGGGCCAACATCACTTTCCACATCCTGTTCCCCACCATCAGCATCGCGCTGGGCTGGGTGCTGCTGTTCTTCCGCGTGCGCTGGCTGCGCACGGAGAACACCGCCTGGCTGATGGCTTACCGCTTCTGGACCAAGGTGTTCGCCCTGACCTTCGCCCTGGGGGTGGTCAGCGGCATCACCATGAGTTTCCAGTTCGGCACCAACTGGCCCGGCTTCATGGAGCGGGTGGGCAACGTCGCCGGCCCACTGCTGGGCTATGAGGTGTTGACCGCCTTCTTCCTCGAGGCCACCTTCCTTGGCGTGATGCTGTTCGGCCACGGCCGGGTCAGCGAGCGGGTGCACCTGCTGGCCACCTTCCTGGTGGCCTTCGGCACCACCATGAGCGCCTTCTGGATCTTGAGCCTGAACTCGTGGATGCACACCCCCGCTGGCTACGAGATCATCAACGGCGAGTTCCACGTCACCAGCTGGGCCGAAGTCATCTTCAACCCCTCGCTGCCCTACCGCCTGAGCCACATGCTGCTGGCCTCGGCCCTGACCGTGGCCTTCGTGATGGCCGGCATCAGCGCCTGGCAGGTGCTGCGCAAGGTGGGCAACGACTCCACGCCCAAGGTGCTGCGCGTGGGCCTGACCCTGGGCGCCTTGCTGATCCCGGTCCAGATCCTGGTGGGCGACCTCCACGGCCTCAACACCTTGAAGCACCAGCCGCAGAAAGTGGCCGCCATGGAAGGCATTTGGGAGACCGAGCGTGGTGCTCCGCTGCTGCTGTTCGCCCTGCCCAACAGCGCCAGCCGCAGCAACGACTTCGCCATCGGCATCCCCCGCCTGGGCAGCCTGATCCTGACCCACGAGCTGGATGGTGAGATCAAGGGCCTCAATGAATTCCGCGACGCCCACCCGCCCGTGGCCCCGGTGTTCTACGCCTTCCGCGTGATGGTCGGCACCGGCATGTTGATGCTGCTGGCCAGCTGGGCCGGCGTGTGGCTGTACCGGCGCGCCCGGTGGCAGCCCGCCGCCCTGCCCCGGCCGTTGCTGTGGCTGCTGACTGGCATGACCTTCGCCGGCTGGGTCGCGACCGTGGCCGGCTGGTTCGTCACCGAGATCGGCCGCCAGCCCTTCATCGTCTACGGCCTGCTGCGCACCAAGGACGTGGCTTCCAGCGTGCCCGCCCCGATGATCGCCGTGACCTTGGTGCTGTACGTCACGGTGTACCTGCTGCTGATCGGCGCCTACATCTGGGTCGTGCACTACATGGCCGGCAAGCCCGCCGAAGCCATCACCCCACCCACCCGGGGCAGCGGCGAAGCCGTGGCCGACGTGGTGGGCGACACCGACCTGGCCACCGGGAGCGCCACATGAGCTTCGACCACATGCTGCCGATCATCTTCATGGCCTTGATGGGCGTGGCCATGCTGGCGTACGTGGTGCTCGACGGCTACGACCTCGGCGTCGGGCTGTTGATGCCCCGCGCCACCGACGCCCAGAAAGACGTCATGGTCTCCAGCATCGGCCCCTTCTGGGACGCCAACGAGACCTGGCTGGTGCTCGGCGTGGGCATCTTGCTGATCGCCTTTCCCAAGGCGCACGGCATGGTGCTCACCGCCATGTACCTGCCGGTGGCGCTGATGCTGGTCGGGCTGATCCTGCGCGGCGTGGCCTTTGACTTCCGCACCAAGGCCCATGCCCAGCACAAGCACCTGTGGAACCGCGCTTTCTTCTTCGGCTCCGGCCTGGCCGCCACCTCACAGGGCTGGATGCTCGGCCATTACATCACCGGCCTGCAAACCGGCTGGGCCTACACCGCCTTCTGCGCCACCATCGCCGTGGCACTGCCGGCGGCCTACGTGCTGCTCGGCGCCTGCTGGCTGATTTTGAAGACCGAAGGCGAACTGCAGGCCCACGCCCTGCGCTGGGCCCGCATTGCCTGGCCGCCAGTGGTGCTGGGCATCGGCCTGATTTCCATTGCCACGCCGTTGATCAGCGAGACCGTGCGCGAGCGCTGGTTCAGCATGCCGGCCTTCATCGCCCTGCTGCCCATTCCCCTCATCACCGTGCTCGCGCTGCTCGGCCTGCGCGCTTTGCTCAATTCGAGCCGCGTGCTGAGCGACAAGATGTGCTGGCTGCCCTTCACCCTGGTGATCGTGGTCTTCGTGTTGGGCTTCTTCGGCCTGGCCTACAGCCTCTACCCCTTCGTCGTGATCGACCGCCTCACCCTGTGGCAAGCCGCCAGCAGCCCGGCGTCGTTGAAGGTGATTTTGTTCGGCTGCGCCTTTGCCGTGCCGGCCATTGCGGGGTACACGGTATTTGCCTACCGGGTGTTCAGCGGCAAGGCCACGGAGCTGCGGTACGCCTGAGCAGTCACTGCGAGCCAAGGGGCTGGACAAGCAGAGACCCCAAATGCGTCGTCGGGTGTTTGGACACCCCCTGAAGGGGGGAGCGATGCGAACCAAGCTCATTCAGGATGGCTCATGGCGTTCATTCGCCGGTGCGACTTCGTCATGATCGGCTGACGGCGCCCCGCTTGCCTTTTTCAGCATTCCCGTCGACAACCGTACCCATGAAAATCCTGAACAGTTCCAGCTTTGTAATGATTCGTTACAGGCTGCAGACACGACCTTGGCGATTGATCACACTCAATCCCTGAAGTGTGCAAATTCGCACACATCGACAGGCTGTCCCATGAAGTACTTCCTTTCCAGGATTCCGTCTTCACTGCCCTTCTCCCAGCGGAGGGTTGCATGAGCTACCGGATCAACGAAGGCCGGCTGAACGTGAAGGTGGCCGTCGACCGGACCATCCACGTGCTGACGCTGGAGGCCTGGGAAACCGGCGAGCCGTTGAACTTGACGATCAGCCGAGGCATGAAGCAGCCGCAGGAAACCTTGCAAGACTGCGTGACGCGGCAGGTGCGTGACATGTCCACGGAGCTGCAAGCTTTCGTGTGGGCGGCTGGCCCGGCGCACCAGGCGCCCAAGCTGAGCTACGCCACCGGGCGCTGCACCTACCAACTCGGGGCGGCGAAGATCCACCAGTGCATGGCGGTGGCCCAGCTCACCGAGACACACCTGCTGTTCCTGTTTCTGAGCAGCACCCAGCCGTTGCCAAAACTGGTGCTCACGCAATGGGCGCAAATCTTGGATTCGTTTGAGCCCGACCACGGCTCATTGCCCTTGACCACGTCCACCGACACGGATGACGACGAGGACGAGGACGGGGACGAAGAGACCTAAGGCAACAGGGAAGCACCTGGCTGCGTCCGGTCGGTATGCGGCGAGGCGAAGAAGTTGGATGGGCAGCGGTCGTCAAGAAGACGCAGGGAGTACCCAATGAGCGAGGTGAATTCGTCAGGGACGCAAGACTGGGCGGTGCAGCCCCAGGGCA
>JAZKHH010000014.1:0-16170 GCA_040385465.1 Pseudomonadota bacterium
GAATACCGGCCTGTCACGCCGGGGGTCGCGGGTTCGAGCCCCGTCCACTCCGCCACCATCCAAGAGGGTTAGCAGGTATTTATCTGCTAACCCTTTTTCGTTGGCCTCGCCGTGGAGGTATGCCGGATTCTGCTCACAGCAAAGCTTGATCGATCCGGGGGATGGGTCTCTATGGCATGTGTTCCGCAACCGGTAGACCCTGTGGCAGCGCTCGACGCACCAGCACATCCAGGCTGGGATCCGAACGGAAACCAGCGGCGTCGGCACGTTCCGTGCTCAGCGGGGGGAAGGTCCCGAACAGCGCCTCGATCCGGGGGTCCGGCGCGTAACGCACCAGGGCTGCCCCCGCCGTGCCATACACGCGCGTGATCGATTCAACAAGTTCTGCCATGGAGAAGCACAGGGTGGGCAGTGTGATCACCCGCTGACCACCCATCAACGCCGCGTCGAATGTCGCCGCGTGCAGCAGTTGTTCGATCACGCATGGAAGAGACGAGGCCCAGGTGGTGGCGTGTGCCGAGGTCGGGCACACAAATGAGCGACCCGCGGCCAGTTCACGAATGATGTTGCTGAGGAAGGCGGACAACTGGCCCGTGGGCGCTGACGGTCTGGCCAGCACCCCCGGCAAACGCACTGAGCGGCCATCGATCCAGCCGCGACGGCTGAAGTCATCCACCAGCACCTCACCGATCAGCTTGTGCGCTCCGTATGTCATTGCCGGACGCGGCAATGTGTCGTCATCCACGCTGGCGGGCATGGCACCCAACACCGCAATCGAGCTGGCGAAGACGAAGATCGGTGGCGTTCCGCCCTTCAACACCTGCGTGCGTGCGCGCTCGAGCAAGCCCATCGTTGCATCCAGGTTCACGCGTCGCGCCAACGAATACTGCGCCTCAGCCATTCCGCCAGGGATGCTTGCCAGGTGGAATACGGCATCCAGCGGCCGTCCCTCCAGCGCGGTGTCCAGAAACGCGGCATGGGTCAGGTCCCCTGCTTGGCGTCGGACCACTCCCTCAGAGGAAGAGGTGTCTGGAAAGGCCAGATCGACGAGCGTCAGCCGCGTCAACGGCCGCCCTCCCAGTTGACCTTCGCGAGCAAGGCGTTCGGCAAGTGAAAGCCCTACGAAGCCGTTGGCTCCGGTGATCAACACATGCATGGCCTCAAGCCTTTGACGCTGCCACGACGCATTGCTCGATCGTGCCGAACGGCCCTTCTCCCTCATCGTCGAAGCACGCCTGCATGCGCACGCGGTCGCCGAAGCGCATGAAGCCGGTGGTGGCCTGGCCTCGCTCAATGATCTCGATCACGCGCCGCTCGGCAATGCAGGCGGAGCCCGCGCTGCGCAAGGCGTTGGACACGGTGCCCGAGCCGATGATGGTGCCGGCACTGAGCCGGCGCGTGCGCGCCGCGTGCGCGATGAGCTGGCCGAAGTGGAAGTTCATCTCGCCGCCGTGCGGTTCACCGAAGCGCTCGCCGTTCCATTGCACCTGCAACCGCATCTGCACCCGGCCGTCGCGCCAGCCCTGGCCCAGTTCGTCGGGTGTGACGGCCACGGGAGCAAAGGCCGTGGAGGGTTTGGCTTGCAGAAAGCCGAAGCCGGTTTTCATCTCGTGCGGGCCGAGGGCGCGAAGGCTCCAGTCGTTGATCTGCACCACCAGGCGCACGCAAGCCAGCGCGGCGTCTGGCGACACGCCCATGGGTACGGAGCCGGTGACCACGCCGAACTCGCCCTCGAAGTCGATGCCGTCGGCCTCGCTGGGCAAGGGCACCTCATCGACCGGCCCCAGGAAATCGTCGCTGGCGCCCTGGTACATCACCGGCACGCTGTCGAACAGCGGGATGGGCGGCGTGTTGAAGGCCCGCTCCATCAGGCGGCCGTGGTTCAGGAAGGCCGAGCCGTCGAGCCATTGCGGGCAACGCGGCAAGGGTGCCGAGCAACTGGTGGGTTCGAAATCGAAGGCGCCGGGCGCGCTGCCGGTGTTGAGCGATTCGGACAGTTGGGTCAGCAGCGGGTGGACTTCTTCCCAGCGCTGCAGGGCATGGATCATGCTGGGTGCGATGGTGCCGGCGCGCACGGCGCGTTGCCCGTCGCGGGAGACCATGACGAGGCAGCCGTCGAGCGTGCCGTCTTTGAGGGTGGCGAATTTCATGGGGATGTGCCCGGGAATGGAGGAGGTGTCAGCGCGCAGCCAGTGCAGCGGCGAGGGACGGTTCGTAGGCACCGTCGACCAGCACGAACAGCATGCGGCAGGGCTTGCCTGATCGGTTGGCCCAGGCGTGGTTGGTGCCGCGTTGCACGACCACGCTGCCGGGCAGGAGCTGCACCTCGCTGTCGTCGAGCACCAGCGTCATTTCGCCCTCGATCACGACGCCATAGTCGACCGACTCGGTGCGGTGCATCAGCGGGTGGGGCGAGTGGGCTTTCACGGTCGAAGCCTTCTCGTCGCCGATCTGCGCGAAGGCGTCCTTCATCTGCCCGGCGCCCTGGGCCAGGAACTCGGCGGTGTCGGGCGGGATGTCGACGAAGCGCATGCGGGTGCCCTGTCTGGGCGGCGGCAGCATCAGCGCGTCGAGCGTCGGGTCGCCGCCGTTGTCCACGGGCGCCGGGGTGGCGGCGGTGCTCCAGACCTCGTGGAAGACCGTGCCCGGAATCGCGGCGATGTCGACCACGGAGGGCAGCGGGCCGTTGCTCGCGATGATGGCTTTGCCTTCGGCATCGTGGCCGGTGACCACGCGGTGGATGGGGGGAAAACTCATGGACGTTCAGTCTTCAAAAATCGCCACCGCGCGCGTCCAGCCGGCGGAAGCGCCCCGGATCTTGTGCGGAAAACAGCTGATGGTGAAACCGGTGGGCGGCAAGGCTTCGAGGTTGTGCAGCTTTTCCAGATGGCAGTAGCCGATGTCGCGGCCCGCCTTGTGGCCTTCCCAGATCAGCGCCTTGTTGCCGGTCTCCGCCACCTTCTTTGCGGTGTACGAAAAGGGTGCGTCCCAGCTCCACGCATCGGTGCCGGTCAGGCGCACGCCGCGCTCCAGCAAGTACATCGTCGCCTCGTAGCCCATGCCGCAGCCCGCGGCCAGGAAGTCGGGATGGCCATAGCGCGAGCCGGCGCGCGTGTTGACCACCACGATGTCCAGCGGTTCCAGGGTGTGGCCGATGCGCGCGAGTTCCGCCGCCACATCGGCAGCAGTGGCCACGTAGCCGTCGGGGAAGTGGCGGAAGTCAAGCTTCACACCACTCTGGAAACACCACTCCAGCGGCACCTCGTCGATGGTGATCGATGGCTTGCTGCCGCCGTTCTTCGCGTCTTGTGTGGAATGGAAATGCCAGGGGGCGTCGAGATGCGTGCCGTTGTGCGTGGTGAGGGTGACCCATTCGGCGGCGGCGGCTTCGCCGTCGGGGTAGTCCTCGGGCGTGGTGCCGGGGATCATGGCCATGAACTCGGGCAGCGTGTCGGCGTGTTTCTGGTAGGTGATCTTCGGCGCCAGCGGCGGCGGATCGGACAGCACGTCGTTCTCCAGGTAGATGGAGAGGTCGACAAAGCGGCGAACGGGCTTCATGCGAGGGCCTCCTGAGCGGTGGTCTGCGCCGGCGTGGGCAGGCGGCTGAAGCAGAACACGGCGATGGCAGCCAGGGCTGTAGCAGCCAGTGCCAGGCTGCCGTAGCCGGCGGCCTTGACGATGGTGCCGCCGAGCAGCGGGCCGATCGCGGCGCCAGCCATCATCATCGCCGGCGTCGCGGCGAGCGCGCGGCCGCTGGGCTCCAGCCGCGCCAGCAGGCCGAAGGCGAAGGTGTGGGTGAAGATCACCACGGCGGCGAACACCGAAGCCGCAGCGGCGTAGGCCGCGAAGGCGGGCGCGTTCATGATCACGGCCGCCAGCAGGGCCTGCAGCACCGGGCCGGCGAGCAGCACGCTGCGCGCCCGCAGCCGCCGCTCCAGCAGCGCGGCCAGCGGCGCCGGCAACAGGTTGACAAGTGACAGCGCCACCAGCACGCCGCCCACCGCCGAAGCACCGAAGCCGCGGTCGCTGCCCGCACGTTCCAAGAAGCTGAAGATCATGGCCTGCACGAGTGCCATGCAGGCGATGCCGACGATGCCGCACCAGACCGGCTTCGTCAGCCGAGCAGCCGCGCGCGCGGCCTGCGGCCTTGCCGGGGGTGACGGGAACGCGACCAGTGAGCCCAGCGTGGCCACCAGCATCACGATGGCGAACGCAGCAAACAGCGCCGCGCCGCCCGCCGTGGCAAGGCTCTGGGGCACCACCGCATAGAAGATGACCGCGAACACGCCGAGTGCGGCGTTGGCCATCGCGAACAGCCGGTGCGGCCGTGCGCTGCACGCGATGGTGCCGTGCGTCATGCTCAGCGCGGCGCCGGTGGCCACTCCGCTCAGCCCATGCAGCAAGGCCAGCGTGCCGAAGCCGGTGCTGCCGGCGGCGAGTACAAAACCCGTGGCCGATGCCGCGAAGCCCAGCGTTGCGACCATGCGCCCGTTCAGGCGATGGAAGCGCGGTGCCAGCAGCACGCTCGCCAGCACCGCGCCGGCCAGGAACAGCGTCGCCAGCAGGCCGGCCTGCTGGGGGTCGAAGCGGTAGTGCGCGATGAGCGTGCCCACCCAGACCGGCAGCGCGACGAGGTCGACCATGCCGGCGCAGTGCGCGACCATCAGAGCGGCGCGGCCGCGGCGGCTTTCAATCGGGATGGAGATCATGGCAGCGCCCTCAGACCGGTTGGGCCAGTGCCATCAGCGACTCGCGCATGATGCGGGCGTGTTCTTCCTTGTCGCCGCCGGCGACCTCGATCTCGCCCAGACGTGCCGAGTTCTGCACCACCATGCGGCACCGCTCCCAGCGCCGCTCTTCAAACGCGGTCAGTGCCTCGTTCAGCCCGGTTGACCGGCCCAGCTCTTCGGCCAGCACCAGCGCGTCTTCGATGCCGATGCAGGCGCCCGACGCGAGGTGTGGCGTGGTGGCGTGCACCGTGTCGCCGATCAGCACCACGCGGCCGCTGAACCAGGGGCGTGGCATCAGCAGGGCTTCGAGCGGACGGAACACGATCCGCGAGTCGGGTCCGATCTGCTCGCGAATGGCCTGCAGCGTGGGTGCCGGAAAGTCGGCCAGCAGGCCACGCAGGTGGGCGGCGAAGGTGGCGGGGTCGACGTGTTCGTTGGTGGGTCGGGGTTCGGTGACGAAGAGGTACATCTCGGTCCTGGACACCGGGTTCACGCCGGGCTTGATGCGAGGTCCCATCCACATGGTGGCGTTGTCGATTTCAGGGGGTCGCGGCAGCACGGCGCGCCACACCGCCTGGCCGGTGTACTGCGGCTGGGGCGCCTGCGGGAACAGGGCCTCACGCACCTTGGAGTACAGGCCATCGGCACCGATCACCAGGTCGTAGCGCTCGCGGCGACCGTCGGTGAAGCCGACCTCCACACCTTCCGCGTCCTGGTCGATGGAGGTGAAGCTGCACCCCAGCGTCACGTTCGCGCCCGATGCCCGGGTGGCGTCAGCCAGGATGCGCGCGAGCACCGGCCGCAGAATGCCGCCGCCGCCGGGCACGTCCGCACCCGCGATGCGGGGCGTGGGCAGCTCGGCCACCTTCGGGCCATGGGGAGCACACAGGTTCACGCCATCGGTGGCGCTGCCGTGCGCCAGGAAGGCGTCGAGGATGCCGAGCGTGCGGAAGGCGCGTAGGGTCGCGCCGCCCAGGCTGATGCCGGCGCCGTAACTGCGCCAGCCAGGATCGATCTCCACGAGGTCGACCTCATGGCCCTGGCGGCGCAGCTGGATGGCGGCAGACATGCCGGAGAAGCCGCCGCCGATGATGAGAATTCGGGATGCTGAGAGGGTCATGTGGGTGTCTCCAGACGGTGATGGGGGGCAAGGTGCACCTCGCCATTTTTGTGAATCAGCAGGGGAACGGGCGTGAGCGCATCACCCAGGCAGGGGCCCAGTGTGCAAAGCCCTGTGTCGATGGCGAACTGGGCGCCGTGCGCGCCACAGACGACGCGGTCGCCCGCGGCATTGAGGTAGGCGTCCTTGCGCCATGCCATGGGCGTGCCGTGGTGGGGACAGCGGTTCTCCCAGGCGAACAGCTGCTCGCCCTGGCGCACGATGAGCACCGTGTCCTGCCCGCTGTGCAGCGGGTCAAAGCCCCGCGCCTTGCCCTCGGGCAGTTCGCTGAAGTGGCACAGCCGCAAGTTGGCCTGCATCTCAGGCGCTCAGGTGGTCCGCGCCTACCGGAGGCTTGCCGGCACCGGGAGGCGGCCCCGATGGCGCCCACTTTTCGCGGTGCTGGAACAGGAACAGCTGCGAGGCATCCGCTCCCATGGGTGCTTCGCGCTCGGTCCAGTGCTCGTCGTGCAGGTCCATGTCGGCGTCGTATTCAACGTGGCAACCCAGTGGCGAATTGAAGTACCAGAACCAGTTGCTGCCGAACTTGTGGCGCCCCGGCCCCCAGAAGCTCTGGTAGCCCTTCTCCACGAAGCGCGCGCCGGCCAGCATCACCTCGGTGGGGCCGCCCATGTGGAAGGTGAAATGTTCGCAGCCTTTCATGAAGGGCGGCGTCTGGATCATGAAAAAGGTGTGGTGGTCTTGCGTGCCGGCCGGGCGCAGGAAAGGGCCCACACCGGTGAAGCGGTCGGTGCAGACGAAGCCCAGGCGCTTCACGTAGAAGGCTTCCGCCCTGGCCGTGTCCGGCACGAAATAGACCACATGCGACAGCGTGCGCGGCAGGGCTGGTGCGTTCTGATCGACACCGATGGCATTCACGGGCCGCTGCACCGGCGCACCCGGCGCGTTCACGGATTCGGCGGGCAGGTCCAGCGGGCGGCGCACGCTGACCTGAAAGGCCAGCGCAAAGCCCATGTCGTCCTGCGCACGCACCACGCCGTGCTCGTGCGTCACGGTGCGGTCGCGCGACAGCTCGGTGGCAATCGCGTCCAGCGTGGCCGCATCGGCCACGCCATAGACGGTTTCGCGCAGCAGGCTGGCGGTGTCCATGCCGGGCGGTAGCGTTGGGTCGTCCTTGGCGCGAATGACCACGGCGGTGCCGTCGAGCGCTTCGAAGCGGTCATTGCCGGCATCGCGCAGGCCGTAGTCAATGAGGTACTGGCGGCAGGGGGCGAGGTCGTCCACGCCAAAGACCAGGGCGTCGAGTCCGATGATGTTCATGTTGGCTTCCTTCTCTGTGTTGGTTCAGGCAGCGGTGCGGCCACCCAGGGCTTCGGCCACCCAGTCGGCGATGTAGTGACCGGCGTTGATGCTGTTGTCGAAGCTCGCGTGCTGCACGCCGCCTTCGCGGTCGGTGAAGATCTTGAGTTCGCGCTTCGGGCTGTTGACCAGCTGCTCATAGGTGCGGTGCGCCCACTTGAGCGGGATCTGCGAATCGCGCTCGCCGTGCGTCACGAGGAAGGGCACCTTGATCTTTTCGACCACGCCGTCCAGGTGCACGTCTTCGGCGATGCGCATGAAGTCGTCGACGTCCTTGGCGCCCCAGACCCAGCACACGTGGGCCCAGTAGTGCGGCACCGGGAAGTCGCCTTCTTTCTCCAGCCGGCGCTTCTGCACGTCGCGCCAGTCGTGGTTGGCGCCCCAGGCCACGCCGCAGGCGAAGCGTGGCTCCATGGCCACGGCGCGCGGGCAGTAGTAGCCGCCCAGCGACACGCCTTCGCAGCCGATGCGCTTGGGGTCCACGGCGGGGTGCTGCTCCAGCCAGTCGACCACGCGGCTGGCCCAGTGCTCGGCGTCAAAGCGCGCCGTCAGGCCCTGCAGGCGCAGCGCCTCGCCGGTGCCCGGCTGGTCCACCATCAGCGACGACACGCCGCGCTTGGCCAGCCACGAAGACAGGCCCACCAGGTGCTTCATCTCCTTGGTGGAGTCCAGACCGTTGAGCTGCACCAGCAAGGGCGCGCGCTCGCCGGGCTGCAGGCCTTCGGCGGGGCGGTAGAGCGCCGAGAGGTGTTTGCCTTCATAGGGAATTTCCACCCTCTGGACCGGGTCGCCCATCAGGCGCGAGCCCTGGAGGAACAGCGCCAGCGAGCGCTGGTAGAGCGACAGGCGCCCCGGGGCGTTGTGCGCCTGCAGGCGCTCGGCGGTGATCAGGTAGCTGGCCGCACGGCGGTATTTTTCACCGGCCGAGAGCAGGCGGCCCTGGGCCTCGTCCTCGGCGGCCAGTTCGCACAGCCGCTCGGCCATGTTCACCCAGGTCTCGCGGAAGGCCTGGGTGCCGGCCGCATCGGGTGCCTTGGCGGCCTCCAGCAAGGGAGCGCACATCTGCTCGATCTCGCCCAGGCGCGCGCCCATCTCGATCGCGAGATTGACAGAGAGGTTCCAGACGTAGTTGGTGGGGAAATACTTGAACATGATCAATGGCTTGGAGTGAGGACCGCTGGCAGAGCGGCGGGTTGCGGGGCCGACCGTGCGGCGGGTTTCAGCAGGAAGTGAGCAAGCGCGGGCAGCAGCACGAGGGCGCCGAGCATGTTCCACAGGAACATGAAGGCCAGCAGCAGGCCCATGTCGGCCTGGAACTTGATGGGGCTGGCGACCCAGGTGATCACGCCGACCGCCAGCGTGATGCCGGTGAGCATCACCACCTTGCCGGTGAACAGCAGGGCGCGGTAGTAGGCCTCGGACAGGCTCTTGCCTTCGCGCAGTTGCGCCAGCGTGATCGACAGGATGTAGAGCGCGTAGTCCACGCCGATGCCCACGCCCAGCGCGATCACCGGCAGCGTGGCCACCTTCACGCCCATGCCCAGCGCCACCATCAACGCCTCGGCCAGAAACGAGGTGACCACCAGTGGCAGCACCGCCACCACCACCGCGCGCCAGGAGCGGAAGGTGATGAAGCACAGCAGCACCACGGCGCCGTAGACCATCACCAGCATGGTGCGCCACGCGTCCTTGACGACGATGTTGGTGGCGGCCTCGATGCCGGCCGAGCCTGCGGCCAGCATGAACTGCGTGTCGGCCGTGTTGTTCACCTGGGCGAATGCCGCGACGTGATTCACCACGCGGGACAGCGTGTCGGCCTTGTGGTCGCGCAGGTAGACGTAGATGGTGAGCAGGCCGCAGGCGTCGTTGTACAGGCCGCGAGGCGCGCTGGCGGTCACCGTGTTGAGCATGTCCTGGTTGGGCAGGAACTCGTACCAGCGCGGGTTGCCTTCGTTCAGTCCCGAGAGCACGCGGCGGTTCAGCAGCGCCAGCGTGTTGGTGCTCTCCACGCCATCGATCTGGCGCACCTCCCATTCGAGCGCGTCGACCTTGTTCAGGGTGTCGTAGGCGGAACACTGGCCGTCGGGCGTTTTGACCATCACCGCCAGCACGTCACTGCCCGCGCCGTAGGCCGCGTTCATGAAGGCCACGTCGCGGTTGTAGCGGCTGTCCGCGCGCAGCTCGGGTGCGCCGGGATCGAGGTCGCCGATCTTGAGTTGCGTGCTCGTGGCAAAACCGCCCACACCCATCAGCAGCCCCACGGCCACCGCCACCGTGGCCCACGGGCGCCGGGTGAAGCGGTCGAGAAAAACCCACAAAGGGTGCCTGGCCGCGCCAGCGGCGTCGGCCTGCTCGGCGCGCAGACTGCGCGCTGCCGCCACCGCGCTGACACCGGTGTAGCTCAGCAGAATGGGCAGCAGGATCAGGTTGGTGAAGATCAGCACCGCCACACCGATGGACGCGGCAATCGCCAGCTCACGGATGACCTGGATGTCGATCACCAGCAGCACCGCGAAGCCCACCGCGTCGGCCAGCAGCGCCGTGAGCCCCGCGAGGAACAGGCGGCGGAAAGTGAAGCGCGCTGCCACCAGTTTGTTCACACCGCGTCCCACGTCCTGCATGATGCCGTTCATCTTCTGCGCGCCATGGCTCATGCCGATGGCGAACACCAGGAAGGGCACCAGGATGGAGTACGGGTCCAGCGCGTAACCCAGCAGCGGCAGCAGCCCGAGCTGCCACACCACCGCGATCAGCGAGGCCAGCACCACCAGCAGCGTGGAGCGCACGCAGCGTGTGTACCAGAACACCATGGCGGTGGCGATGGCGACCGCGATTGCGAAGAACACGAGCACCGCTTTCACGCCTTCGATCAGGTCGCCCACGATCTTGGCGAATCCGGTGATGTGCACCGACACGCCTTCGGCTTCGTACTTCGCGCGCAACTCGTCCAACTGGCCGGAGAGACGGGCGTAGTCGATGGTCTGGCCTTCGGAATCTTTCGCGAGCAGCGGCACGAAGATCACCGACGATTTCGCATCGCGCGCCACGATCTGGCCGATCTCGCCCGAGCGGGCCACGTTGGCGGCCAGTTGTTGCAGCTTTCCCGCAGAGCCGTCAAAACCATCGGGGATGACGGGCCCGCCTTCCAGGCCGTCTTCGGTCACACCGACCCAGCGCGTGGTCGGCGTCCAGAGCGACTTCATGCGCGCACGGTCCACGCCGGGCAGCAGGAATACCTCGTCGGACAAACGCCGCAAAGTGTCGAGGTACTTCGCGTCATAAATGGAGCCATCGGGCCGCGCCACCGCGATGCGCACCGCGTTGCCCAGGCCGCTCAGCTCGGTCTGGTGCGCCAGAAAATTCTGGATGTATGGGTGGCTGGTGGGGATGGTCTTTTCAAAGCTGGCGTTGAGCTGCAGGCGCGTGGCCTGCCAGCCGAGCAGCAGCGTGACCAGCGCGCACAGCAGCACCACGATGGCGCGGTGGTTGAACAGTGCGCGTTCGACCAGCGAGCCCGAACGCGGATCGAATGCGGGTGCGCTCATGGCCGAACCTCCTTCGGCTCAACGGCAACCACACCGGCCACTCCGAGTGCAAGCAGTGGGCCGTCACGCAGCGGCAGCAAGCTGGAAGGCATGGGCACCGGTGGCGCCTTCAGGGGCACCAGCGCATCACCCTGCAAGCGCAGCACCACGCCAGCCTGGCTGGCGAGCAGGAGCGCACCATCGGAGCCGACCGCCATGGCGGTGATGGTGGACGGTACCGGCGAGGCCAGCTGGACCCACTGCGCGCCGCCATCGGTCGAGCGCCAGACGTTGCCGCGCAGCCCGGCCAGCACGATCTGTCCGTTGGCTTGAATCTCGCCTGCAAACCAGCTGCCCTTGTAGGACGAACTCATCGTCTGGAAAGTCTGGCCGCCGTCGTCGGAACGGGCCAGCAGGCCCTGTTCTCCAGCCAGCAGCAAGGTATTGCCGGCGCGCCTTGCCACGTACCAGTGCAGGGCTTTCGGATTGGGCAGGCGGGCCATCCAGGGGGCCCAGCTTTCACCGCCGTCGGCGCTGTAGAAAGCAAGACCGTAGGCGCCCACCGCGAGCATGCGTTTCGCGTCCCACACCAGCACGTCCAGAAACGGCTTGTCGGGTCCGTCGGCGATCAAGTGCTCGGCTTCCTGTTGTGTCGCGGGCGTGGTGGCGGCGGCTTTGGCCAGCTCGGCCAGGCGCCGCCCATCCAGGCGCAGGCGCCAGGTGGTTCCCGCATCGTCGGTGGTCATCACCGTGCCGGCGTGGCCCACCGCCACCCCGTGTTTTTCATCGGCGAAGCGCACCATGGTGAGCGTCACGCTCACCGGGTTCGGCGCCTGGCGCCAACTGATGCCGCGGTCGTCGCTCAGGGCCACGATGCCACGTTCCCCCACCGCCACGACGCGCGTGCCGGCCTGGGCCGCCGCGAGCAACACGGCCCGCTGCGGCGCCTTGACCGCGAGGGCAGGGCGCTGCAACGCCTCGCCCACCTGTGCCTGGGCAAGGCCTGGCCCGACCACCGTGGTGGTGACAACGCTGGCCGCGGCGATGAGCATTGACAGACGCATGCTGCTTCGCCTTCAGCGCACGCCTTCGCCGGCCATGGCGTCGGGTGTGAAGAAGCTGTCCTGACGGGGGGGCACGATCTTGTAGTGCTGGTTGCGCTCGTTGACCACACCGCTGGCATACCAGGCGCCCGAGATCAGGTCGTTGAAACCCCATTGCTGCTGCGGCGTGGTGGCGGGCAGGTCAGGCATGGACACGGGGTGGGACCAGATGGTTTTCCAGAGCTGGCCCTTGGCATCCCAGCGGTCACCCAGGACGGCCACCCAGGTGTCCTCGTCCACGTAGTAGCGGCTCCTGGGCGCCTGGTGCCGCTGGCCCGGCTTGAGGGCGGACTCGATCACCCACACCCGGTGCAGTTCCCAGCGCACGTGGTCGGGGTTCAGGTGGTTGGCCATCAGCACATCGCTGTCCTTGGCCGGGGTGTGCAGTCGGTTGCTGTTGTAGGGGATCAGCATCTCCTGCTTGCCCACGATCTTCCAGTCGAAACGGTCGCTGCGGCCGGCGAACACATCGACCTCGTCGAAGCTGGCCACACCGGCGCTGGCCGGGGTGGGCGTGTCGCAGCAGGCGTTGGGCAGCTTGCGCACGCGGCGCTGGCCGGTCAGGTAGACCCACGAGGCACTCTTGTCCTGGTCGAGGTTCAGGACCCCGGTGATGGCTTCGCCGGCGCGCACCGGCGGGCCGCTGTTGACCAGGCGGATCGACCAGTACGAGCCATTGAACTTGTCGGCCTGCCCGTCGGCGTAGTAGGGCATCTGGAAGTCGCCACGGCCCTCGACGGACAGCACGCGTTGACCACTGGCCGTGCCCAGGTAGCCGCGGAAATCGGCCTGCCAGGCTTCGCCGCGCCAGTGCAGCTCATGGTTGGCCATGACCTCCTGCGCGGTCTTGGGGACAGGGAACGGAATGCCTCCAAAGGCGCCGGTGACCACATCGCCTTCGATGCGCGCGGTGGTGGCGTTCTTCGCAGTGTTGTCGTAAACCCACTGCGGCGCCGCTGCCGTGCGGTGCGTCTTGTAGACGTCGACGCGGAAGGTCTGCGGGTACTTCTTGAGCAGCGCCACGGTGCCCTCGGTGAGCTTGTCGGCGTGCTGCGCCAGGTTGTCGGCGGTGACGCTGTAAAGCGGCTTTTCATTCGCAAACGGGTCGCCGCGGCGCCCGCCGTTCTTGAAGCCAGGGATGGCCGTGGTGTAGCCACCGGTCCAGGCCGGGATGCTGCCGTCCTTGTTGCCCGCGCGCTCGCCGCCCAGCGGGGTGAGGTCGGTCTTGAGGCGGGCGGCCTCTTGCGCGGTCACGCCGGCGTGTGCTGCGGTCGTGGCCACCAGGGCGCACAACAGCGCCGGGGCCCAATGGGAAATGTGTTTCTTCATGAATGTCTCCTCGGTCAGAAAGTGGTGCGCAGCGACACGGTCAGGTAGTTCCGGTCTTTCAGCGCCTGCTGGTACACGGCGTTGTTGTTGGCGTCGAGCGTGGGCGCGGCCTTGCCCAGGAAATGCACGTAGTTCACACCCAGGTTCCAGGACCCAAGGTAAATCGCGTTCAGGCCCAGGCTGATGTCGCCGCCACCGTCCACGCCGAAGCCCGGCCCGACGGCCGAGGACTTGCCCTTGGTGTAGCCAATGCCGATGCTGGGTGACAGGTCCAGGCCCGGCAGCGCCTGGCGGTAGCTGGGCGAAAACACCATGCGCGTGGCCACGGCCGATTTGTCCGCATTGGGGTTGAGCATGTTCGCGTTGCGGGTGACTTTCAGCCGCGTGTTCCAGGCGACCTCGCCCACAAACGACGCTTCGCGCGATAGGAAGGAGGGGCCGAGCGAAGCAATCCAGGAGACCTGGGCGTGCGCCGTCTCGCCCACGGCGTAACCGGGTCTGCTGTTGTTGTTCAGTCCGGCGTTGACACCGATCGTCGAGAGCGTGCTCTGCCCTGAGCTGGCCAGCGGCGTGTTCTGGCGCAACGAGACCTCGCCGGCCCAACCCCATTCGCCGACCGTCTTGGCGAAGCTGGCGCCGAAGGCGCGCACACCCTCGTGGTACATCCAGCGGTAGCTGCTGGGCGCCAGCGCGGGTGGAACACCTGTGAGCACGTTGTTGATGTTGCTCGGCGTCGTGGCGTGGTAGCGGATGGCGTAGAGGCCGAAGTCGGTGTCGATCGAAGGCGCACGGAAACGGAGCTGCAAACCACCTTGCCCGCTGTCCTTGGCGTCGAGGTCGGGCTGGCGCACGAAAGCGGCGGTGGGTCCGGCGAGGATGCGCTCGGCGCCCGGGCCGAGGGCGTCGCTGGTCGACAGGTAGGCGCCCACCGGCATCAGCCGGGTCTTCTGCCATTCGTAGGACAGGTAAGCGCCCAGCGACACGTCGGGGCTGAGCTGCACCTGCCCGGAGACCTTGCCCGTGGGTCTGGCCACCTCCTTGAAGGTCGCGTTGGGCACGGACAGCAGCTTGATCAGATCCAGCGGTGCCTGTCCGCCGGCGATGCCGTTGGCACCAAAGAACAGGCTCTCGCCCCACAGCAGCGTGTGCCTGCCGGCGCGCACCGAGGCGCGGTGCTCGCCGATGTCGAAGTTGCTGTAGACAAAGGCGTCCAGCAGCTCTGCCTTGCGGCCCATCAGGTCTCGGGTTTCCGTTGCGAACTCGCTGCCCGGGCGGTGGTTCGAGGTGAAGCCAGCGTTGTCGGTCCTGCCGTTGTAAACGCTGTCGTACCAGGCGGCACCGCTGACGCGGGCGCCATAGCCCGGGCCGTTGAGGTCCAGCTCGGTGAGCAGGTCCAGGCGATTGGAGACAAGTCCCTTCCGGAAGTTGTTGTTTCCGTCGTCCTGATTGACGGTCAACGGCGGCTGCGCCGCGAGCGAGGGCGAGGCGTCCTTCAGGCGCTGCATGAGGCTGTACTTCACGGTGGTGTCCCACCGCAGTTTCCAGTCGGGATTGCCCGTGTCGATCTCGATCGCAAAGGCCGACTGGGTGGCCGTCAGGGCGAACAACAGGCAGGGCAGTGAAGGGCGTGCGGCGAACCTGCGCACAGAGGCTTTTCGGGCATTCGCTCGAACGGGCATGGCTTGTCTCCTTGTAGGTGTGGGGTCCTCGTCGATGCCGGCCACGGGTTCCAGCTCCAACGAGCCGCGACTTTAGGGAGAAGGTCAACCCCAGGGAAATGGGTTGTGCGAATCCAATCCATCGGGTTTTGAAATATCAGGGCAAACCCTTGTGGCCCGCGCGTGCCTCCCTGCGCGTGGCGGGGGCTGATGCACACTAGCCGGCGCCCACCCACCATGCGATTCAAGAAACTCGACCTCAACCTGCTCGTTGCGCTGGACGCCCTGCTGACGGAAAAGAACGTCACGCGGGCCGGCGAGCGCGTCTTCCTGAGCCAGTCCACCATGAGCAATGCGCTCTCGCGGCTGCGCCAGTATTTCGACGACGACCTGCTGGTGCAGGTGGGTGGCCGCATGGAGCTGACGCCTCGCGCCGAGCTGTTGCACGAGGCGGTGCGCGATGTGCTGGTGCGCATCGACACCACGGTGGCCGCGCGGCCCGCTTTCGACCCCACAGCATCGGACCGCGAGTTCACGCTGTTCGTGTCCGACTATTCGATGGAGGTGCTGATTCCCCGCATGCTGGCGCTGGCCCACCAGCGCGACAGCCGGGTGCGCTTCAACCTGAAGCCGCAGATGGGCCCGCCCCACCGCAACCTGGAGCGCGGCGAGGCCGACCTGCTGATCATCCCGGCGGGCTTCTGTTCACCAGACCATCCGCTGGACGCTCTGTTTGAAGACCGCTTTGTGTGCGTGGTCTGGAAGGAAAGTCCGTTGGCGAAGGGTGCGCTGACGATGGAGCGCTACCTCCAGGCGCGCCACGTGGCGATGGTCCCGTCCGATGGCAGCCTGCCGGTGTTCGACACCTGGCTGGCGAATGACCATGGCCTGACCCGCGAGATCGGCCTCACCACCTACAGCTTCAGCGCGATGCTGCATCTCGTGGTCGGCACCGACCTGATCGCCACCGTGCATGCACGGCTCGCCGACCAGCTTCGAATCCTGTTGCCCATCGCGCTTCGGCCGGTACCGATGTCGATGAAAACGCTTCAACAGTCCATGCAGTGGCACAAGTACCGCACCCGGGATCCGGGCCTGATCTGGCTGCGCGACCTGCTGCGCGAGGCTGCGGCCGGCATGGGTACCGTCCCCGGCGATCAACCCGCCGAATAGCCGCGAAGCGCTGCTCCATCTCGCGCAGCACGGCGGCGCTCGGCGAGCGTTGAGCGGCCCGATCAGATCAGACCGCGCGCTCCAGCCACCCCAGGCGCACCAGCCCCGTCGACAGCGCAGTGCCGCAGACGATCACGACACCGCAGCCGATCATCCAGGGCGTGATGATCTCGT
>JAZKHH010000015.1:0-6433 GCA_040385465.1 Pseudomonadota bacterium
GACCCGGGCGAGTTCGTGGCCATTGTGGGCCGCAGCGGCTGCGGCAAAAGCACCCTGCTGCGCCTGCTGGCCGGCTTGGCGCAACCCGACGGTGGCAGCCTGGAGCTGGATCACCAACCCTTGCGACCCGACGCGGTGGCCGACCAAGGGGTGCGCCTGATGTTCCAGGAGGCCCGGTTGCTGCCCTGGCAGCGGGTGGGGGCCAACGTCGCGCTCGGCCTGCCGGCGGCGGACCGCCGCGAGCGTGTTCGCGAGGCCCTGGCCGCCGTGGGCCTGCTGGACCGCCTGAACGACTGGCCGGCCACCTTGTCGGGCGGCCAGCGCCAACGGGTGGCCCTGGCGCGGGCCTTGGTGCACCGGCCCCGGTTGCTGCTGCTGGACGAGCCCTTGGGCGCCCTCGACGCCCTGACCCGCATCGAGATGCACCGGCTGATCGGCCAGCTCTGGCGCACCCATGGCTTCACCGCGGTGCTGGTCACGCACGACGTGGCCGAAGCGGTGGCCCTGGCCGACCGGGTGCTGCTGATCGAGAACCAGCGGGTGGCGGTGGACGAAGCCATCGCCTTGCCCCATCCGCGTCAACGCGGTCAGGCGGGCGTGGCTCAGTTGGAAGAGCGGCTGCTGCAACGGGTGTTGCAGCCACCGGTGGCGGCCGTTTGATTCGAAGCACCGGTATTGGGTAAAGAGTCTTCACGGTTGAGGCGCTGCGGTGCGACAATTGCGGCCTGCGCCCGCAGGTTGAACCGCACCGCCCTGTGCCGACCGCCGTGACCACCGACAACCCCACCCTCACCCGTCGACACAACGTGTCGTGCCTGTTCCAGCAATACGCCGAAGCGCAGATGCGCGCGGGTGTGCCGCCCAAAGGGCTGGAGCAAGCGTTCGCCCAGCGGCTGCAGATCAGCCCCAGCATGTGGAGCCAGATCAAGAGCAGCCGCCCCATCGGTGACAAGCTGGCGCGCCAGATCGAGGTGGCCTGTGCCCAGCCGCTGGGCTGGCTGGACACCGCCCGCGCGAGCAACACCGGCTCGATGAGCCCCTCGGAGCAGCAGTTCTTGGCCCTGGCGCTGCAGGCTTGGCGCCACACCAACGCCGAAGGGCGCAAACGGCTCAAGCGGCTGCTCAAAGAGAGCGCTGCGGTTGCTGAGCCGGGCGAAGGGCGCCGGGGGTCGGCAGCGAACGGTTGATCGGAATGCGAGGGGCACCGCTGAGCGAACTCAGTCGACCACTTGCACGCCCTTCCAGAACGCCACCCGGCCCTTGATCTGCGAGGCCGCTTCTTCCGGCTCGGGGTAGTACCAAACCGCGTTCTCGTTCATCTCGCCGTTGACCAGCAGGCTGTGATAGTAGGCCTGGCCCTTCCACACGCAGCTGGTGCGGTGGTTGCTGAAAGCGGTGTATTCGCGCTTCAGGCTGTCGGCCGGGAAGTAGTGGTTGCCTTCGACGACCACGGTGTCGTCGCTTTCGGCGAGGGTCACGCCGTTCCAGATGGCTTTCATGCTGTCTTCTCCTTGGGGGTTGTTGTCGTCGTCATCATTGGGGTGGCGGGAGCGCGCACCGGATCATCGGGCAATCGCCGCGGACCGGTGCCGCTCCAGCGGTCGAGGTAGAGGTAGATCACCGGGGTGATGTAGAGGGTGATGACCTGCGAGAACAGCAGCCCGCCGACCACGGCCAGGCCGAGGGGTTGGCGCAGCTCGGCGCCCGCACCCAGGCCCGCGGCAATGGGCAAGGTGCCCATCACGGCCGCCAGGGTGGTCATCATGATCGGGCGAAAGCGTTTGAGGCAGGCCTCGCGGATGGCCTGGGCCGGGGGCATGCCCTGCTCACGCTGCGCATGCAGCGCGAAGTCGATCATCATGATGGCGTTCTTCTTCACGATGCCGATCAGCAGCAGGATGCCGATGGTGGCGATCAAGGTCAGGTCCATGTTGAACAGGCGCAGGGTGAGCAGCGCACCCACCGCCGCCGAGGGCAGGCCGACCAGGATGGTCAGCGGGTGGATGTAGCTCTCGTACAGCACGCCCAGCAGGATGTAGATCACCACGAGTGCGGCAATCAGCAGCACGGCCTGGCCGCCCTGGGCATCCTGGAACACCGCCGCGTCGCCGCCATAGCTGGTGATGATGGTGGGCGGCATCTGGATGGCGGCACTGGCCTGGCTGATCTTTTCGGTGGCCACGCCCAACGGCACACCCGCCGCCAGGTTGAACGACAAGGTGATGGCTTGCAACTGGCCCTGGTGGTTGACCGCCGTGGGCCCCACCGTGCGCTCCACCGTCGCAAAGCTCGACAGCGGCACCAGCGCCCCGCTGGCGCTGCGCAGGCCGATGCGGGTGATGGCGTCGGTGGCCTGGCGGTAGCTGTCGTCGGCCTCCAGGATCACCTGGTAGCTGTTGGAGGGCGTGTAGATGGTGGACACTTGGCGGTCGCCGAAGGCGCTGTAGAGCGCGCTGCGCACGTCGAGCATGGTGACGCCGAGCACGGCGGCCCGGTCGGCGTCGATCTTCAGGCTGGCTTGCAGGCCGCGGTTCTGGCTGTCGCTGGTGACGTCGCGGAAGGCGTCGTCGGCGCGCAGGGCCTCCTGCAGTTTGTTGGCCCATTCGTTGAGAGCGTCGGCGCTGACGCTTTGCAGGGTGTACTGGTAGCGCGCCTTGCTTTGCCGGCCGCCGAGCTGCAGGTTCTGCACCGGCCGCAGGAACACCGCCACACCGGGCACCGTGCGCGAGCGCTTGCGCAGGCTTTCCAGCACGGCGTCCATCGAGTCGCGCTCGCCCTTGGGCTTGAGCACGATGAACATGCGCCCGTTGTTGCTGGCCGAACTGCCGCCGCCGATGAAGGAGGTCAAATCCTTCACCGCCGGGTCCTGCCGCAGCACCTCGGCCATGCGGTCCTGCAGCTCGAGCATGCGGGTGAAGGACACGTCTTCGCCTGCCTCGGTGGTGACCTGGATCTGGCCCACGTCTTCCTGCGGGAAAAAGCCCTTGGGGATGGTGGCAAAGAGCAGTGCCGTCAAGCCGAAGGTGAGCACCGCCACCGCCAGCACCACCGGCCGGTGCGCCAGCGCCCAGTCCAGGGTGCGCTCGTAGCCGCGCTGGGTGGCGCCGAAGCCGCGCTCGAACCAGGCCGTGGCCCACGACTCCTTGCCCGGCGCGTGCGCGTCCTCGGCCTTGAGCAAGCGGCTGGCCAGCATCGGCACCAGGGTCAGCGAGACCACAGCCGACACCAGGATGGCCAAGGACACAACCACCGCGAACTCCTGGAACAGCAGGCCGATGGTGCCCGGCATGAGGAAGATCGGGATGAACACCGCCACCAGCGAAATCGAGATCGAGACGATGGTGAAGCCCATCTCGCGCCCACCCTTGAGGGCGGCGGCCAAGGGGTCCAGCCCGTCTTCTTCCATGTGGCGGACGATGTTCTCCAGCACCACGATGGCGTCATCGACCACCAGGCCCACGGCCAGGGTGATGCCCAGCAGGGAGACGTTGTCCAGGGTGTAGCCGAGCGCATACAGCAAACCCAGGGCGCCGATCAGCGAGATCGGGATGGTGACGGCCGGAATGAAGGTGGCGGTGGCGCGCTTGAGGAACAGGAAGATCACCAGCACCACCAGCACCACCGTCAAGCCCAAGGTCAGGTTGACGTCGTGGATCGACTCGCGGATGGACAGCGAGCGGTCGTTCACCGGCGTGATGTTGATCGACGCCGGCAGCTGCGCGCGGAAGGTCGGCAGCATCTGGCGGATCTTGTCGACCACCTGCACCGTGTTGGCATTGGGCTGGCGCTGCACCGCCAGGATCACCGAGCGCTCGCCGTTGAAGCTGCCCGAGGTGCGCACGGTCTCGAAGCTGTCGACCACCTGGGCGACTTCTTTCAGGCGCACCGGCTGGCCGTTGCGGCTGGCGACGATGATCTCTTGCCACTCGAGCGCCGTGGTCAGTTGGTCGTTGGCCTGCAGGGTCAGGGTCTGGGTGGGGCCATCGAGGGTGCCCACCGGGGCGTTGTCGTTGGCGGCCGCCAAGGCGGCGCTGAGTTCGCCCAGGGTCATGTCGCGGGCGCTCAGGGCGTCGGGATTGGCGCGCACGCGCACGGCGAAACGCTTCTGGCCAAACACGTTGACCTGGGCCACGCCTTCGATGGTCGACAAGGTCGGACCGACCACGCTCTCGGCGTAGTCGTTCAGCTCCGACAAGGGCATCGACGGCGAGTTCATGCTCATGAACAGGATCGGCGCGTCGGCCGGATTGACCTTGCGGTAGGAGGGTAGCTGCGTCATCGCCGGCGGCAGCGAGCGCTGAGCCCGCAGCAACGCAGCCTGCACATCGACCGCGGCCGCATCGACGTTGCGGCTGGGCGCGAACTCCAGGGTGATCTGGGTGCTGCCCAGCGTGTTGACCGAGCTGATCAGGTTGATGCCGTCGATGGTGGAGAACTGCTTTTCGAGCGGCAAGGCCACCGAGGAGGCCATGGTGTCGGGCGCAGCACCCGGCAGCACCGCGGAGACGTTGATCACCGGGGTGTTGAAGCTCGGCAGGGCCGCCACGGGAATCTTGGTGTACGCCAGCAAGCCACTGAAGATGGCGGCCACCGAGAGCAGCACCACCATGACCGGGCGCCGGATGGCCAATTCGGAGAGGTTCATTGCGCAGGTCCTCGATTCGGTTCGGTCAGGGTTGGGGCGGCACGGGCGCGGCGGAGGCACCGGCGGCCGGCGTGGCAGGGGCGGCCCCGGGGCTCGACGCGCCCGGCCCGCCGGCCGCCGCCGCGGGGCGCACCTTGCTGCCGGGCCGCAGGTTCTGTTTGCCGTCCACCACCACCGCCTCGTTGCCTTGAAGGCCGTCGACCGCGGCCACCGTGCCCGACTGGCCGAGCAGGCTGACCTTGCGCGGTTGCGCCACGTTGTCGGCACCGACCACGTAGACAATCAGGCCGGTGGGGCTGGCGATGAGCGCGGCCAGCGGCAGCTGCACCGCGTTGACCAGGGTGTCCACCGTGACGCGCACCGTGGCCGACTGGCCCGGCCACAGCATCAGGTCGGCGTTGTCGAACTGGGCCTTGCTGCGCACACCGCCCACGGTGGCGTCCACCGTGCTGTCGATGAAGCTCAAGGCCCCCTGGACCGGCGCCTTGGCGCCCGCCGCCATGGCCTCCACGGGCACCGCACCTTTGAGGCGGCGGGCCCGCACCGGCTGCAGCATGCCTTCGGGCAGGGTGAAGCTGACGCTGACCGGGTTCATGCGGGTGATGGTCAGCATGGGCGTGGCGGTGGCATTGGCCAGCACCAACGAGCCGGGGTGGGCACCGATGGCACCGATGCGGCCGTCGATGGGCGCGCGCACGGTGTGGTAGCTCAGGCTCACCTCGGCGGCGCGCACGGCGGCCTGGTCGGACAGCACCGCAGCCTGCAGGCCTTCGGCCTGGGTCAGGGTGGTGTCGACGGCGCTTTGCGACAGAAAGCCCTGGGCCACCAGTTCGCGGCTGCGCTGGACCTGGCGCTTGGCGTCGGCCAGGCTGGCCTGGTCGCGCGCCAACTGGGCTTTGGCTTTTTCCACGTTGGCGCGGTCGGCCCGGTCGTCCAGGGTGAACAGCAGTTGACCGGCACGCACGAAATCGCCCTCTTGCACGTGCACCCGCTGCACGGTGCTGGTGGTCTGTGGCCGCAGCTCGACGTTGCTCAAGGCGGCGACGTTGCCAGTGGCTTCCAGCACAACGGGAAAGTCGCCCCGCGTGGGCGTCACGGTGCCGACGGTGATGACCTGCCCGCCGCCGCTGCCGGCCGCGGTGGGCGGTGCCGCGGCGCGGGGCTGCCAGGCCCGCCACCCGGCCCAGGCCGCCAAGCCCACCACGATGGCCAACAGCCACCAGCGCATGCGAACGATCCAGGGTCGAGGGGTCACGGTGATCTCCGAATTCAAAGGCTAGGGCAACAACAACGACGGCAACGGTTCAGACGACAGAACTCAGACTTTGGCCAAGGCCGCCCGGCTGCGGGCACGCACGGGGCGCGGCCGCGCAGCCGACGCATCGGCGGCTTCCAACTGCCGCAGCTTGGCCTCGATGCGCTCCAGGCTTTGGTGCAGTTGCTGCAACTCGGCGGTGTTCAACTCGGCAAAGACGGCAGCGCGCATGTCGGCTGCGGCATCGGCGACCTGCTTGGTGACGACGCGGCCCTTGGGGGTGGGCTCGATGACGTTCACACGGCGGTCCTGCGGGTGGGCGCGTCGCCGCACCCAGCCATCGCGTTCCATGCGGTCGATCAGGCGCACCAGGCTCGGGCCTTCGATGCCCATGTTGGCGGCCAACAGCGACTGCACGGCGGAGCCGTTGAGCAACTCGAGGTGCAGCATCGCGCGCCAGGTGGCTTCGCTGAGGCCATGGGGCGCCAGCCGGCGGTCCAGCACGTGACGCCAGTCGCGGGTCAGCATGAACA
>JAZKHH010000016.1:0-10036 GCA_040385465.1 Pseudomonadota bacterium
ATGGGGCCGATCCAGGTCGAGGGCCTGTCGCGCTTCGATGCCGCCAGCGTGGAAGCCATGCGCACCTTCAGCCCCGGCACCCCCTACAGCGACAAGTTGATCCTCGACTACCAGGAGCGCCTGCGCAAACTGGGCTTGTTTGAAACGGTGGCAGTGGAAATCGACCCCAACCCGGCCACCGCGGCGGCGGCCCCAGTGCGGGTGCGGGTGCGCGAGCAGACGCTGCAGCAGGCCACCACCGGCATCGGTTTCAGCGACCGCGCCGGCCCGCGGGTGCAGCTGGAGCACACCCACCGGCGGGTGTTCGGCACGCCGTGGGTGGCGAAGAACAAGTTCGAACTCGGCCGCGATCAGCAGCAGTGGCAGGGGGAGCTGCTGTCGTATCCGCTGGACAACGGGTACCGCAACCTGGTGGCGGGCAACCTCCAGCGCGAGGAGGCGGCCGGCACCCTGGTGCGCTCGTCGCGCCTGCGCGTGGGCCGCACGCTGGACACCGAAGCGCTGGAGCGGCTGGTGTTCCTGGAAGCCCTGAGCGCCAGCACGCAAACCGACATCAACAGCAATGTGCGCACCCCCACCATCAACACCAGCAACCGGGCGCTGTCGGCCAACGTGCACTGGCTGCGCCGCTCGCTGGACGACGTGCTGCTGCCCACCGACGGCGAAAGCGCCAATGCGCAGCTCGCGGCAGGCTACGCCCTGGGCGGCGGGCCGGCGACCAACGGCCCCTTCACCCGCGCCTATGGCCGGCTCACCGCCTACCGGCCGGTGGGCCGTCGCTGGTACGCCACCGCGCGGGTGGAGGCGGGCCAGGTGTTTGCCGGCGACCAGGTGGGCATTCCCGACACGCTGCTGTTTCGCGCCGGTGGCGACGACTCGGTGCGCGGCTACGGGTACCGCACGCTCGGGCCGGTCGAGGCAGGCGTGGTGCGCAGCGCC
This sequence comes from Pseudomonadota bacterium, assembly GCA_040385465.1. Lineage (GTDB taxonomy): Bacteria > Pseudomonadota > Gammaproteobacteria > Burkholderiales > Burkholderiaceae_C > CANHBY01. The sequence goes on from JAZKHH010000016.1 coordinate 940, forward strand.
CGGGTGCTGCTGACCGGCTCGCTCGAGTTTGCCCGGCCGCTGTCCAGCCGTTGGCCGTCGGTGTGGGGGGCCACCTTCATCGACGCGGGCAACGCCGCCGACCACTGGAACAGCCTGGACCCGGTGCTGGGCTACGGCGTGGGCGTGCGGTGGCGCAGCCCGGTCGGCCCGCTGCGGGTGGACTTGGCGTATGGGCAAGAGGTGCGCAAGGCGCGGGTGCACTTCAGTTTGGGGGTGACGTTTTGATGGCGATGCCGCCAGGCGAGAAAAGCGAGGATCCCGTGTCCAACCCGCCCGAGACAGACAACCGCCCAGCCCCAGCGGCCGTGCCGGTGAAGCGGCGGCGCTGGGGTTGGTGGGCAGCGGGCGGCCTGCTCGGTCTGGGGGTGCTGCTGGCTTTGGGCGTGGCCGCTGCCGTGCAGGCCCTGCGCACCGAGGCGGGCACGCGCCGCTTGCTGGCGGCCGTGCCGGGTTTGCAGGTCACCGACCCGCGCGGCCCCTTGCTGGGCGACTTCAGCGCGCAGCGGGTGCAGTGGCGGAGTGCTGCCACCACGGTCGACCTGGAAAGGCTCTCCTGGCGCGGGCTGGTGTGGCAATGGCACCCGGCCCCTGGCGTGTGGGGCGGGCTGCGCATCGCCACGCTCGACGTGGAGCGGGTGACGGTGACCAGCGCTCCGGCGCCCTCCCCGGCGCCTCCCACTGAGCCCCCTTCGAACCTGCAACTGCCGGTGAGTGTGGAGGTGGAGGCGCTGCGGGTGGGCACGGTGGCCATCGCCTCGTCGGTGCCGGCCACGGACGGCGAGGCGCCGCCGGAGCCCATCGCGTTGCGCGACGTGCGGGCGCGCCTCGCCGTGGGGGCCGAGGGTGGCAGCCTGCACCGGCTGACCTTGCACCATCTGGGCTGGGGCGAACTGCAAGCCGAGGGCGAAGCGCAGATTGCCAGCGCGGCCCCCATGACCCTGAGCGCGCGGTTGCAAGCGCGGCCCGCGCGCAACACGCCCAGTGCGACACCCAGCACGGCTGCCGCGCCTTCTTCGAACACATTGCCTGCAGCCAAGCCAACCGACGCTTTGAACTGGCTGGCCCGGGTGGACCTGCAGGGTCCGCTGGCAGCGCCCACGGTGCGGGCTCAGTTGGACACCGAGACCCCCACCGCCACGTCGCCCAGCACCGCGGCACGCCTGGCCCGGGCACCCGAGGAGGCCCACCTGACGCTGCAGGCGACCGTGCACCCCTGGGCCGCCTGGCCGCTGGGCGACTTGAGCGCCCAGGCCCGGGGTGTCGACCTGTCGGCCTTCCACGCCAGCGCGCCGCGCACCGCCTTGCGCGCCGACGCCGTGGCCCGCACCCACAGCGCCGAGCAGCCCGCCGAACTGCGCGTGAGCGTGCACAACGACCAGGCGGGGCTGTGGAGCGATCGCCGGCTGCCGCTGCGCAGCGCCTCGGTGCAGCTGCAGGCCAAACCTGAGCGCCTGGCGGTGGTCGATTTGGCAGCCATCGCAGCCGAGCTGGGCACGCGGGAGGCCAGCGCCGGGGTGTTGTCGGGCCGCGGCCACCTGAGCCACGACAGCTGGGCCCTGGACCTGCAGTGGCGCGATCTGCAGCCCTCGCGCATTGACGCCCGGGCTGCACCCATGCGCCTGTCGGGCCCGTGGATGGTCTCGGGCAGCGGCACGCGCTGGCAGACCCAGGGCGACTGGACCGGCGTGCTGTTGGCCCCAGCGGCGGGCGCCCGCAGCAGCAGCAGCAACAACAAAAGCAGCGCTGACGCCCGCCCCGTGCAACTGCGCTTCCAGGCCGGGGCCGACACCGCGCGCGGGCCCACTGAGCCGGACCATTGGACCCTGCGCGAGCTGCAGGCCCAGATCGGCGAGGCCCGCTTGAGCGCTTCAGCCAGCCTGGCACGCCCCCAAGCCACGGCGCCGTGGCAGCTCAAGGCCCGCACTACCCTGTCGAATTTCGATCCGCTGCCTTGGTGGCCAGGCCCACCCGGCTCGGTCTGGCGGGAAGGTGGCCACCGGCTGCAAGGCGAGGCGTCGGTGGACCTGCAAGGTCCCACGCCCGCACTGGCACCGGCACCGTCCGCGTCGGCTCCGGCAGGGCGGCCGGGTGCCAGCAAACCAGCGGGTCCCGCCCCGATGGACGTGAACGGCTGGCGCGGCGTGGCCCAAGTGGCGTTCACCGACAGCCGGTTGGCCGGTGTGCCCTGGACCGTTGACGCGTCGCTGCGCCACAGCGACGGGCCCTGGCAACTGGCCCTGCAGGCCCAGGCCGCCAACAACAGCCTGCGCGTCGACGGGCCGCTGCCGTGGCCCCCGGCGCCACGCCTCACCGGCAGCACGACGCCAGCCACGGCACCGTTGTCCGTCGAAGTGAACGCGCCCGACCTGCTCAGCCTGGGCCCCTGGTGGGCCTTGGGCTCGCCGCGCAGCAGTGCCTCACGGGTGGGCGGGCAGCTGCAGGTCAAGGGCGACATCCAGGGCACCTGGCCCCGCTTGCGCACCCAAGGCCATTTGGACGCCAGCGACCTGCGCCTGGACGCCCAGCGGCTGCAAAGCGCTGTGCTTGACTGGAACCTGGGCCTGGCGGCGGCCGACCCCTTGGCCTTGCAACTGCAGGTTCGGCAGGCGACCTGGCAAGGGCGCACGGTGAGCCAGTTGGACGTGCAGACCGAGGGCCGCGTGGAACAGCACACCTTGAAGCTGCAGGCCCTGGCCGATGCGCTGCCACCCGCTTGGGTGGAAGAACTTCCCGCGCTGACCGCTGCAGCCGGCGCAGCCCCGGCCCCAGCCCGGGCCCCCGCTTCAGGGCGCCGCACGGCCGTCAACATCAGCGCTGCGGGTGGCTTGCAGACCGCCGACAAGGCGTCGCCGTCGCAACCTCAGTTGCCGACCGGCTGGCAAGGCACCTTGCAAAGCCTGAGCGTGCGCAGTGATGCGCCGCCCAGCGCCGGCCTGCCCGCGTGGTGGGAGCTGCGCCAAGCGGTGGCGTTGGAGGCGCAATGGGCCCCTCAAGGCGACGTGCCCGGGCCGCGTTTCCTGCTGGCACCGGGCCAGGCGACTTTGGCCGGCACCTCGGTGCAATGGGGCCGCGTGCTCTGGCAGGCCGACCCGAACGGCCCGGCCCACCTCGAGGCCGAACTGCGGGTGGACGCCTTGCCGGTGGCGCCCTGGCTGGCCCGTTGGCAGCCGGAATTGGGCTGGCACGGCGACCTGAGCGTGGGCTTGCAAGCCAAGATCCAGACCCGGCCGCAGCTGCAGGCCGAGGTGGTGCTGGAGCGCCGGGGCGGCGACCTGAGCCTGGCCGCCGACAACGGCGTCCAGTCGCTCGGCCTGACCAACCTGCGTCTGGGCTTGAACGCTGTCGACGGGCAATGGACCTTCACCCAGGCGGTGGCCGGGCAGAACCTGGGGGTGGTGTCGGGCGCGGTGGTGGCGCAGCCGGCGGCCGGCCAGCGTTGGCCCGATGCCCAAACCCCGGTGCAAGGCGTGCTCGAGCTGCAGGTCGCGCAGCTCAGTGCCTGGGGCAACTGGCTGCCCACCGGCTGGCGGCTCGGCGGCCAGCTGCGCGTCAGTGCGGGCGTGGCCGGCCGCCTGGGCGCCCCGGAGATCACCGGCGCCGTGCGGGGCACGCAACTCAGCGCCAAGCACTTGCTTGAAGGCGTGGACATCACCGACGGCCACATCGACATCCAGCTGCGCGGCGACACCGCCCGCATCGAGCGGTTCAGCGCCCGCGCGGGCGGGGGCAGCCTGCAGCTCAAGGGCGAAGCCCAGTTGGGCGAGGCGCCCCAGGCGCAGCTGCAGCTGGTGCTGGAGCGCTTCCAGCTGCTGGGCCGGGTGGACCGCCGCCTGGTGGCCAGCGGCACCTCGCGCATCGAATTGCGCCCCGACAAGGTGGCCCTGGACGGTCAATGGGTGATCGACGAAGGCCTGATTGATTTTTCGCGCAGCGACGCACCCAGCCTGTCGGGCGACGTGCAGGTGGTGCGCCAAACCGTGCCGGCGGAGCCCCCAATCGCCCCACGCGCGCCCGGCACGCCAGCGCCAGCGCCAGGGCCAACGCCAGGGCCGCCGGGCGCCGGCACACCGGTCGTCCGCGCCAGCCCGCTGCACCTCAACCTCGGCGTCAACCTGGGCGAGAAACTGCGGCTCAAAGGCCGTGGCCTGGACACCGGGCTGCGCGGTGAGCTGCGCGTCACTTCGCCCGACGGCGTGCTGCAGGTCAACGGCAACGTCAACACGGTCAATGGCACGTACAACGCCTATGGGCAAAAGCTCACCATCGACCGCGGCGTGGTGGCCTTCACTGGCGACGTCAACAACCCCCGGCTGGACATCGAGGCCACCCGGCCCAACACCGAAACCCGGGTCGGCGTGACGATCATCGGCAGCGCCACCAACCCCCGGGTGCGCCTGTTCTCCGAACCCGACCTGCCCGACATCGACAAGCTGAGCTGGCTGGTCCTGGGCCGCGGCAGCGACGGCTTGGGCGGCACCGACGTCACCTTGCTGCAGCGCGCCGCCGTGGCCTTGCTGGCCGGTGAGAACGAAGGCGTGAGCGACCAGCTGATCCGCGCCATCGGGCTGGACCAGCTGTCGGTGCGCCAGAGCGACGGCGCGGTCAAAGAAACCATCGTTTCGCTGGGCAAGCAGATCTCGCAGCGCTGGTACGTCGGCTACGAGCGCAGCCTCAACACCACCGAAGGCTCCTGGCAGCTGATCTACCGGCTGGCCCAACGCTTCACGCTGCGGGCGCAAACCGGTTTCGAGAATTCAGTCGACTTGATTTGGACCTGGCGCTGGCAGTAGCAGCGAGGTGGGCGAATTCAGGTGCCTCGCACCACCGGGGCTGAGCGGGTTGCCCACCTTGTGGTCAGGCCTGAGCCCAGATTGAACAGGTCGTCATCGGTGGCGCTGCGGAGCCGCTGCAGGCGATGCCGCCTTCCAACCCCGCAAGCGGCCATGACACAATCGCCGCCGGCCCTCGCCGTAGTTCAATGGACAGAACGGCCGCCTCCTAAGCGGCAAATACAGGTTCGATTCCTGTCGGCGGGACCAGCCCGGCGGTTCAACGGGACGCCCGTTCAGTCAACCGCCGTTTTGAACACCACTTTGACCGTCGACCCCCGGCCCCCTTGCGTGCGCACCTGCACCCGCGCCGACAGCAGGCTGGCAGCGCGCATCACGATCGACAGCCCCAGCCCGAAGCCGTGGTCACTCGTCCCCACCCGCTTGGCATTGCTGCCCTGCACGAAGGCTTCGAACAAGCCGAGCTGGGGCAGCTCCGGCATGCCTTCGCCGTCGTCCATGACCCAGATTTCCAACCGGCCCAGGCGCGGGCGTGCCGCCACCAACACGCGGCCGCGGGCGAACTTGATGGCGTTCGAGATCAGGTTTTCCAACAGCCTCAGCAAGATCCGCTCGTCGCTGTGCACGCTCGCACGGGTGTAGCGAAACTTCAGGTCGACCTGGCGGTGCGAAGCGGCCTCTTCGAACTGCAGCTCGAGCCGCTGGAAAACATCTTGCAGCACCACCGGGTTGAAGACCGGCCGCACCACCACCGCCTCCAAGCGGGTGAGCTCCAGGAAGTTGTCGAGGTAGCGCTGCAAATCGGCGGTGGCCGCCTTGACCTTGGACACGATGGCCGGCGCGTTGTGCAACGGCGTGCGCTGGGCCGTGTTGATGAGCAGCTGCATGCCGTGCAGGCGCTGGCGGAAGTCGTGGCTGGCTTCGTTGAAGAACTGGTTCTTGGTGCGCAGCTGCACCACCAGCGACCGGCCCAGGAACACCATCACCACCATGCTCGACACGAACAGCACCGCCAGGGCGGTGGCCAGGTTGCGCACCAGCAGAGAGTCGTCGCGGATGTCGGTGGCCCGCTCCAGCACCAGGTTGCCGGTGGCCACCGACAACGCGTCGGCGCGCGCCGTCAGCAAATCTTCCATCGGCGGCCAAGCCACCGCAGGACCCACGCCGGCAACGATGGACTGCACGTGCCCGTTGGCCTCGGCCACCAGCGCACGGGTCGCTTCGTCGCTTTGCGAGCTGGGGTGGGCGGCGATCAGCGCCGCCAGGTAAGCCGCGTCGCGGCGCACCTGCGGGTCGGCCCCCTTGACTGCCAGGCTGCCGTAATGACGCAAACCCTCCAGGTTGCGCACCACCCGGATCTGCGCCAGAAACTGCGGCACCATCACGTCGCGGGTTTCGTGCGTCACGCCGACAATGCGCTGCTGCACCGCTAAGATGCCCAGCGCCATGGCGGCAAACGCGGCAATGAAAAGCCCACCGGCCAAGTAGACAGTGAGTTGGATGCGCCCATCGCGGAACTTCATGCTCAGAACACACGGAACGGAAAGTACCGAGAGTTGATGCGGTCCAGCTGCCCGTCCTGCTGGATGTCTTGAATGATGCGGTTGACCGGCTCGAGCAGCGCCCGGTGCGCGGGGTTGAGCGCGATGGACAACGGCCCTCGCAGCACCTCCGCCTCCAGCGGGTGCAGGGCGAAGCCCGCCTGGCTCAACTCCGTGCGCTTCATGATGTTCATCGCGCTGGCGATGGGGGCCACCACCGCGTCGACCCGTTTGTCGACCAGCGCGTCGGCCAGCTCGGCATTGAGCTTCACCGGCGTCACTGTCCAGCCATGCTGCACGCTTTGCTGCAACACCCAGTCGTGCTGCGTCGAGCCGTTCACCGCGGCCACCCTGATGGGGCCGGTGCTGGCGGCCGGCGCCGAGCGGCCGACCCAGAAGGTGTTCCCGCGCATGTACGGCACGGTGAACAGCACGCGCTTGGCGCGCTCAGGGGTCACGGTCAACGAGGCGATGCCGATGTCCGCTTCTCCTGAAGCCACTTTGTCGACGATGTCGGCCAACAGCGTCTGGCGGATTTCACAGTGCACCTTGAGCTTGCGGCACAGCAACCGGCCGACCTCCACGTTGAAGCCCACCAGCACGCCGTCTTCGTTGTGATAACTCATGTAGGGCGAGTTCTGCAGCACCAGCACGGTGAACACCGGACGTGAAGGCGTCTCACCTTCTGCCCGCCCTGCCCCGGACATCAAAGTCAGCATCGCCCCCAGCCACACCCACACCGCCCACTTGACACGGAGGCGGCGCTCCCAGCGGCGCGAGGCACAGTCAGCCCTGGTGCAGGGCAGTCCCAAGGCAAACTCGGTCAAGTCATCTCTCCCCAGGCATGGTGTTCGTCAACGCGGCCAAGCCAGCCAGGTAATCGGTTGGCAGCCCATGGTGATGGGCCCCGTCCAGAATCAACTGCGCGTAGAGCGGTTCGGGCCGCCGCGCCTCGCACACGAAGTCGGGCCCGGCCACGTAAGTCACGGCCTTCACCGGCGTGCCGCCTCGAGCCCACAGCTGAACGCTCAGCCGCTGGTAGTGGCCGCCCTGCACGCCCTCGTGCCGGTCCAACGCCTCGAACATCGCTGGGCTGCAGGGGTAGCACACGCCCCACACCGTGTGCCCAGGGGCCGGCACGATGTTGGCGAACACCCGCCCAACCGTCGTCGATGAGCGCTTGTTGAACAACAACCGGTGGCCCTCGAGCTGGCACAACAATCCCGGCGCCAGGCAACCAGTGCGCTGCTGCATCTGCGCCGGGCACAAGTTGCTGCCGTAAGCGAAGTACAGCGGTGCTGCCGCCGCCGCTGCAGCGGCAGCGGGCTGCGGCACCGCGTGGGCAGGCTGGCTCGAACAGCCGGGAGCACCGTTGTCGTTCACGTTCACGGCAGCTCCATCAGCCGCGTGTCGTGCTGCCGCACGTAGCCGCACTTCATGCCGATGGCCACCGCATGGGTGCGGTCGTTGGCCCGCAAGGCGCTGATCAGCGCGGAGATGTGGTTGTCCACCGTGCCCGGCGACAGCTTGAGCCGGCGCGCGATGTCCTTGGTGCACAGGCCGTCGTGCAGCAGGCACAGGATTTCTGTCTGGCGCTGCGTCAGGTGGGTGGGTTGCCGGTCGTGCGGCTGTTTGTCGAAATAGGGCCGGCCCTCCAGAATTTCCTTGAGGGCAAAACTGAACTCCTCGACGCTGGCGGTCTTGAGCACATAACCGAGGAAGCCCATGGCCTGCACGTCCACGCGCCACTGCAGGTTGTCGCTGGCCGTGATCACCGCGGCCCGCTCAGCCCAGCCCAACTTGTGCACATAGCGCACCAGCGACAAGCCGTCGGTGCCCGGCAGCCCCACGTCCAGCCAGAGGCGGTACCAGTCGTCGCGCGCCTGGAGCAGGGCGACGGCTTCCTCGGCATTGCGGCAAATTTCGATGTGGCCCACCGCCATCGTCATGAACAAGGCTTTGGTGGCCTCCGCAACCAGCGGATGGTCTTCCACAATGAGCATGTTCCTCATGGGTGCGGCCGTTCTCGAAGGCTTGGACACTGACGCCAGGGCGCGGTGCGCCGGCGTTACCACTCACACCGCTTTTCAAGGGCGCCTGACGCTGAACGCGCGGCGCCGTGAACGGGCGGACGGCGAAGCCGCCCATGGACCTTTGAACATCTGCATGCACCCATGAGAAATCCCATCTGGTCAGTTGATTCCACGCCCCTTACGCTGCCCAGGGGACATCAGGTTCGAGTTCCAGTGAAGACGCCCGACCGGGCATTTTCACCCATCCAGACTTTCTACCGGGAGACTGCACACGCCATGAACAAGATCGACATCCTGCTCAACACCATTGCCCAAAAGCACTTGCGCATTGAGTTCCTCGAATGCCAGCGCTCACACCGCCTTGACGCTCAAACCCTCGGCAGCTCCGACATCCATGCCGCCCTGCTGGCCGCCTTTGAAGGCGGTGTCCGGTACGCCTCCCGTGTGGCAGAAGCGCCCAACGCCATGATTCGCGAGGTCGACATCTGCGTCGAATGACCCCGCCGTTGGCTTGCTGAGCCACTCCAGCCCCCTCCCCCAGAGGGGGCAGCCCTTTTTCTTCAGGGCTTTGGCGCACCATCTGCGCCTCATTCGGGAGCTGGGTCCCACTGCTTCCTCCCAACACCACCGCCCCCCCTGCTCCGGCCCACCGGGCGTTGCACCATGGCCTCGCTTCGTGGTGTCTTTAACCCCCCTCACCGCCCCCGCGCCC
>JAZKHH010000017.1:0-6636 GCA_040385465.1 Pseudomonadota bacterium
ACAAGCGGCAGATCGAAATCGAGACGGAACTGCTGGAGGCCTTGGAGGGCTGAGGAGGGTGGCTGCGCCGCCGCCCCCTCCTCCTGTTCGCCCCGCAGCCAGCGACCGGGTCAGATCCCGAGCTCGTCCTTCATCGCCGTCCATGCCGTCCCGTTGAGGCGCTTGCTGGAACTGAGGTTGGAATCAACATCCGGCTTGCGTTGCCGCGCCATGAAGACCCAGTCGCCACCGATCACACCGTTGGCCTGGTTGTCTGCCTTGACTTCGACGTAGTGGCGCACGTGGTCCATCGCCGTCGGTGTGAACCCAGCGAATTTCATCACCGAGGCTTCGTTGATGGTCTCGATGATGTAGGTGCCGGTATCGGAGGCCGCACAGCTGGACACCACCGTGCCTCCGGCGTCGAGAAAGCAGTCGTAGTACTGCACGGTGCCTTCGGTGGCACCGAGGGTACCGGTGAAGGCCACCCGCAGATTCTTTTGCTGGGTGGTGGTGCTGGTGCTGCTCAGGCCCAGATTCAGGCTGCCTGCCCCGGTGGCGAGGTTCACACCTGCGGCTGGTTTGGCCGTGATCAGTTGCGCCAGCGAAGTCGCCTCGGCCTGCGGGCGACCGTCGGTGTTGATGCTGTTGATGAAGATCGGTTGCGTCAGATTCAGCAACAGGCCAGGTCGCAGGTTGCTGCCCGCCGGAAACTGCGCAGCGCCGAGGGCTGCGAGCAAGCCTGTCGTGGAGAGGCCGGTGTTGATGAAATTTTCACTGTCGGATTGCAGCTCGGTGACCACATCGGCCATGGGCCGGCCAGCCACGCTGACGTTCTTGCGGTAGTTCACCGCATCTTGAGCGTTGCAAAAGGTGCTTCGATTCGGGACACCTTGTGTGGCGGTCACCAGCACCGTGCTGTCGCAGCGCAACCAGCCATTGGACGTGAGGTACGCCTGGTTGTAGAGAACGCCGGCATCGGTGGCCACTCCACCCACCTGGCCCACCCGGCCATCCTCCAATGACAGACCCGGCACCCCGGCAGCTTTGGCGGACAACGTGAAGTCCTGGTAGTTGAAGTTGCTGCCGTCGGTGTAGCGCAAGAGTCGCAAATCGTTTTGAGCTGCCGCAATGGCGGCTGTCTGATCGCCCACCACCAGCGGCACACCGTCTTCGAGCGTGGTGGCCACAGCCGAAGCCATCAGACGCGCGTTGTCGACCACCTCGGCGTCGTTGAAAGCGGGGTCGTCCTGGTAGTTGTCGATCTTGGCCACCGCAATGCCCAACTGTTCGGCGGCATTGGCGCGCGCCACCGCTTCGGTCATGCCATTGCGCACACCTGCGGCAACCAGGGTGGTCAAAGGATTGATCTGCCCAGCCTTGCCGGGCACTTGTCGGAGCACGTAGGAATCTTCCGCCGTTGCCTGGCCGTCTGCCATGTCGATGGTGGTGCCCGGATCGGCAAGGCCGCCCGGCACCATGGGAGCGATCAATGACGAACTGGCCAACTGCTGCTCGGTGACGGTTGATGGGTCGACGCTGTAAGCCCCGTCGGCGCCGGTGGGTGCCGAAGCGGGCTCCCCTGAATCACACACGTTGTTGGCATTGAGGTCCAGACAGACCACCGCGTTTCTGACCGGGCCATCCACCGCCACCATGCCGGTGAGCGAGGTCGGGGCATCGTCGCCGCCACCGCCGCAGGCAACAAGAGCCAGCATGGCTGCGCTGGCCAACGCAGTGGGCACAAAAGCGTTCAAGTGTTTCATGAATGACTCCTCAAAAGTGGTGGAATTGCGGATGTGCTGCAAGTCATTTCATGAACCTGCAGCGCGCTTCCATGATGGAAGCCGCATCCCATCGCCGGTACTACGCAACCGGGTGGGAGTGAGTCAAAAAGGAACGGGATTTGGCCGTGCAGGCCAGCACGGATCGTGCGGTACGTCAGCGCGATGCTGCGTCGCAAAGCACCCTGGCGACGGCACTGCGATCGTGCACATTCAGCCGCGCAAACACCTGCTTGACGTGGTAGCTGGCGGTGTTGACCGTGATGCCCAGATGCTGGGAAATGTCGCTGTTGCTGTGCCCCTGGGCGATGAGGACCGCCACCTCCCTTTGCTGCGGAGACAGGCCCAGGGCTGCTGCACCCTCCGTCAGGCGCAGGGGTTGCGCGGCCAGGCGAGAGACCAGCAGTGCCACGGCGTGATCACCCTGCTGCGATGCCATGGCATGGCGCCGGAATGCAAAGTTGCCCCACACCGAATCCACCCGATGGATCGCGTGCGGTGCGCTCAACACGGCAGCCAGCATGGCTCGCACGAACCGCGGCAACGACTCGCTCTCCGCCATGGCCGTGGCCGGAGAAATCGCATTGCCCTCTGCCAGGCGGATCAAGCGGGGCCAGTTGTCGTCGGCATAGAGTTCGTTGGCCTGGGCGTCGAGCAGCGCCAGGCCCTCCTCCACCGTGTGCTCCTGCAGCTCCAGCAGCGCCACGGGAGACGGCATCCCCAATGCCTCCCCCAGGTAGTGCATCACGCCGAGCAGCGCCTGCTCATCGGCCAACGAAAACGGTGAAGCATCGCCGCCACGGTAGAGGCTCAGCTGGCCCAACACCTTGCCATGGTGCCGGACGACGCCATACAGGAAGTGCTCCACCCCCAGAGGCGCGAGGACTTCGCGAAAGTACGCGCCTTCCTTTTCAGACGAGCTTGCGCTGCGCCGACTCACGGGACTGGCGTCCGCCACGCGCCGAAGGTACTGATGGCGAAAGTGCTCATCGTTGTGCCGATCGTGGTACGAGGCCATGGCCTGGGGAGCCAACATTCGTTCGGCATACAGATTGGTGATGCTGCCCCTGGCGTCGCAGAAAAAAAACGCACCGTGGCTGGCGGGAATCAGCTCGCGCAGGACCGGCAGGAGCGAAGGCAGCAAGAGTGGCGCGGGCAGGCCCAGCCGGCAGAGCTGGCGAAGCGTGACGCGCGCCGAGGTTTTGCTCATACGGTTTTTTTACCGAGCCTTGCGGTGCCCTGCCCGGGTGTCTCGGGCAAGGGGCGAAGCGCACAACCATCAGCGAGCCGATTGGCCAGGTAGCGCGCGGCCTGCGGAGCCGCCATGCTGGTGCCGTTGGCGCGCAGCACCATGCCGCTCTGCGAACCACTCACGCGAATGCCTGGGAGCGCCGGGTGGGTTTCCGCGATCGAGGAAAAGTCAGGTCCAGGGGCGCCGTGCATTGCTTTCGCGCTGTAGGGACTGACCTCCGTTGACCCGAGGCCGTCCCCACGGTCCATCAACGCGCCGGCCTTGATCGTCATGCGGCCTGTGGCAATGTTGGTGAAAGTACCGCTATCGGCGAGGCCCGAAGGTGATCCATCCGCGTTTTCCACCAGCCTCGCGCTTTGCGGGCGAACGGCGCCGACCTCGGTGTCGTCACGCTCCACCCAGGCATCCACGCTGAAGCTGCGCGCGGTGGTGTCCGCCTTCTTGTGCCGCACCGTGACCAGCCATCGCCCCGCGGGTGCCTCCACATATTTGCTGGACACCTGGGTGGCCGCCACGACCAGCAGCGCCATGGAGCCTCTTGTGCCCTGGCTGACCTTGCGCATGAAGAACAGGCCGGCTTCTGTCTTGGCGGCAGGGTCGGGCACATTTTCCGGTGCCAGGTGAATGCCTGGGCAAGGAATGGCAGGCCATGCGCGGCCATCCGGCGGTGTGACCACAATCTCCACCTCGCCCGGATTGTCTTTCTCACTCCAGGTGTCGATCTCCAGGAACGGATCGCTTACCCCAGTGGGGGGATTTACCGAGAACCAGATTTCCAGGTAGGTTTCAAACTGCTTGTCGGGCGGGATGAAGAGCGTGAAGCTCACGCTCTTGCCTGGCACCAGATCCTGGTTCGCATGCATGCCGCCGGGCAGGTATTTGGAAGGGTCTTCCGCGTCGCGCTGGGTGCCGTGGCCATTGCCGGCGGCGAGGACCACACCGAGGTCGCCTCCATACAAGTTGCACAACTCGTCGATGGCCGACTCCAGCATGCCCGAACCGTCGTGCGGACCTGCCATGGAACCGTAGCTCAGGTTGACGACCAGCGGCGGCGGATTGTTGATGTCGTTCCCAAGCCTGCGCGCTACATCGACGAGATAGTGCAACCCATCGAGCGCGTTCACCGCAAACCAGCGCCCCGCGCGAACGGCCGTTTGTTCCCCTGGCAACTGCACTATGACCAAGGGTGCGCGGGCCGCAGCATCGCCGACTGGAGGCGAAACTGTTGGCGGCCCATCGCCTGCGTCCACCCCCTGCGGCATGCGCGTGTTGGAACGCGCACCTCCACCGACAAGGCCAAGGACGGCCGCTGCGTGAGAAGCCCGTCCCGCCAGAGGCTTGAAATCGACGTCGGCACTGGCATAGACGGCTTCCTCGTCCACCTCCTGGTTCACCAGATGCCGTTGCATCCGACGATCGAGCTCCTCGTTTTCCCATTGGCCACCATAAGGGAATCCGGCGGGCGCTGGCTCGTTACCCAGCCTTGAGCGCACCGTCGTCTGGTCCCACAGGGCCACGACTCGCGTGCTCAGCGGAGCGTCCGAGCGTCGCAATGCCTGGTGCGCAAATGGGCAGGCATCTTCCAGCACGCCGATGACGACATCCGGCGTTCGCGCCCATTTCGGCAGTTGAGGATCCTTTCCCTGGGACTTGTCCGGGTTGTCCACCCCACGGGGGAGGCCGATTTGGAGCCTCTTGACATATGGAGCCAGGATCAGCTCTTGCACATACTGCTGGACGAATCCCCACTCGATGTCCTTCACGTCCAATCGCAACGTCACAAAGGTGGCAGTTCGTGGCTGAATGGTCGGCGTCTTGCCTGGCAGTGGTCTTTCGTATGCCGTCGGCACAATAGCGGGCAGGTGATCCGCTTCAGGCAACTTTCCCATTGCGTGGCTTGAGTCCTGAAGCGCATGCGTCAAAGACGGCATGAATGGGTGATCCGAAGGCTTGTAGGGTTTGCACAGCTCCACCGAGAAGCTCAGCACCGAAGGCGGAACCCCGGCAAAGCCCAGCGAACGAAATCGGGTAGACAACCCCCAGAAGGCGTAGGGATCGACGGGTCTCTCTCCCAGTTTTTGACGAACAAACTCGAGCCAGAATCTGATGGGATTCACATCAGAAGGGTGTATCGGCGTGGGCATGTTGTGCTCCTACTTGATCAAGCCCACTCCTCACGCGCCTGCTTCCACAAATGGGTCAGCAAGCCATGAGAAGCGCCCGGAACGAGGCTGTCCGTCCGCGTTGGCGCGGACACAGTTCCCGTGTTGTCTTCGAAGTATTCGGGAACGGGCTTACCCGCCGCTTGTATCTGGTCCATGGGTTCGCTTCGGCTGAAGCCGCGCACCACGTCAGCACTGGCCTTTCTCAACACGCTGCCCTGAAAGCCACGCGGAACCCACTGGGTGGTTGCGCCACATCGGCACACAAGGTACTCCGCCAGTGTTTCACCCACCATGCGACCGGCCGGCGCATCGATGGGGAAATGAACGCCGGCGACCACGCGGTTGTTTGCAATGCGTGCAGCCAGGCGCTGCAGTTGCGCTTCAAACGGGTGCTCCTTCACGACAGAGCTGCCGTCCGGCTGGTCCACGTCGACCGTCTTCGCATGCGCACTCAGCATTTGCAGCAGACGCGCCACGAGGAAGGCTTCGGTGGCATGACCGCTGGGGAAGACCGCAAAGCGACCCGCATTGATGATGGGCTGGATGCCCGGCGAATAGGCCACTGGACGAGGGCACGCAAGGTAGTGTTTCGCGGGTTGGACAAGGTAGGCCGCAAGGGCCAGCGCCAGGTTCAGGAACTCCAGCGTGTAGCGAAATGTCGTGGGATTCAGGTCAGCAACCGCGCTCCAGTACTGTAATGGAACAGCCATCTGGCTCATGATCTCGGGCATGCGCTCGGCACGCAGCTCGGTCCAGTCACTCACTTGTTTCAACTGCGCCGCAAACACCTCTTGAGGTGGTCGGCTCATGCTGAAAATCTTGCTCACCTGGGGATACGCGCTGCCCGGATTCGACCAGTTCATTTCCACATGGGATACCACCACGCCCTTGCCCGGTTCATCGGCCGAGAACAGCAAAGGGCGAAACAGCTCCGCTGCAAGGTTTGCAAACCGAACATCGATTGACCACCGGTCCAGCCGCTCGGGGTCGTTCACCCTCGGCAACCCGTCGGCTGCGGTGTTCCGAAATTCTCCCTTCAAGTCGACCCTTGGCGGCTCTCGCCCGTGCGGCTGCATCACCGCCTCGCGGTTGAGGATCAGGCCCCAGGACGTGCCTGGGTCTGCGCCGGGCGTAAGCATCATCCCCTGCATTCCCTGCATGCCTTGCATTCCTTGCATTCCTTGCATTCCTTGCATTCCTTGCATACCTTGCATGCCTTGCATTCCTTGCAAATAGATCGCTGCACTCATGTGTGTCTCCTCGTTGGTGTGGTTGACTCAGCGTTCGGGCAATCCTGCCGTTCGCAGGGCTGCTGCGAACTCCAGGTTCTGCACGTTGGGGGGGCCCACGCGGGCCAGGTAGGTCTGCACGGTGGACTGCGGCTCGACGGCGAGCAGACGCGCAATGGTGTTCTTGGCCTGGTCAATCTGGCCCAGCATGACCTCGGCCGTCGCCA
>JAZKHH010000018.1:0-42828 GCA_040385465.1 Pseudomonadota bacterium
GGGTCACCTACCGAGCACGAATGACCGTCTCGCGCCCACCATTTCTTGTCAAAGCCTCGCTTCGGACCTCAGACGGCCGCTTCCGTGGAGGCCGTGCTGTTACCCACCGCGCCGGCGTGTCGCACCACGGGGCGCGACACCACAGGCACAGGCATGGCACGTGCGGCCAAACGCTCTGCCATCAAAGCCATCATGTCGCTGCAGGTGAGATCCCACGAAATCCCGCGCAGCCGGGCATCGGCACGCTGGCACAGATCGGGACGACGCGCGGCCCCTTCGTTCAAGGTCGCCTGCACCGAGGCGACAAACTCATCGGCGCCCCGAGCAATGCGCACCAAGCCACTGCGGCCGTAGTCATTCACCACATCGGTGATGGGGGTGGACACCACCGGGCATCCGCCGGCCAGGTACTCCGGAGTTTTGGTGGGGCTGATGAAACGCGTCGAATCATTAAGAGCGAAGGGCATCATGGCAACGTCCCATCGTCCCAAGTAGGCAGGCAACTGGTCATAGCGCTTGCTGCCCAGCAGGTGCACGTTCGCATGGCGAGGCAGGCGTGCCGGGTCAATTTTCACCACCGGCCCCAGCAAGATCCAATGCCAGTCGGGCCGTGCCCGCGCCACGGCATCTAAAAGCTCCACGTCCAGACGTTCGTCGATCACGCCGTAAAAGCCGATGCGCGGGTGAGGAATGCCTGCCATGTCCGCAGGGTCACCCTCCACATGCCGAGCTTGAGCGAAGTGCCGAACGTCCACACTGCTTGGAAACGCGTGCACATGTGCATGCGCGCGCCGCTTGACTTGGTACAGGCTGTGGCCGCCCGTGAATACCACGTCCGCACGCCCCAGCAGCGCCCGCTCGCGAGGCACCAGTTCAGCCGGCGCATGGTCGAAGTTGGACAGCTCGTCCATGCAGTCATAGACCACCAGGCGCGCTGGCACCTGGTCACTGAACCCCAGGCTCATTGGCGTGTAGTACCACAGCACGGGGCGAACAATGCCTTGGCTGCCCAGCAGCTTGTTCAACAACGCGCGTTGGCGCGCCTCACCTGCGGCATGGCCAGGCGCGCACTGCTCCGCCGGCAAGTGCGGCACCACCACGCGCACATTGGGTGCCACGTTGCGAATGTCCAGGCGTGGGACACCCTCTGTGGGCACGGGCTCCTCGACGTAGAGCACCGGTTGGCTCTTTGCCATGCGAGACAGCAGATGTTGCGGTCGCTGATACACAAAATCCCACCGCAAGTGGGAAAAACAGACAAACGTGGCGTCTCGAAGGGAGGGATAAAAGAGGCTCATGGGGTGCTTTCTGAGAAAGGGAAGATCAGTCCCTCACAACGACCTCGGGTTGTGAGAACCGGTCCAATGCCAAGGGCATGGCAATCCGTGTGCCACGGTGCCTCCATCGCCGCCTCGGCTTGCTCGTCTTGCGCCAAGCTGCGCAGGCAGCGGTTCGATGCGGCTTTCGCACTCGCAAAAAGCTCAAGAGATGGCAGGCATCCCCAGGTGGGATTGACAACGCATCGCAATGCACCGTTGCGCTGGCGATTTGCCAAGTCGCAAGCCTGTCACCACCTCCACCCCCTGCAGCGACGAAAAAAAGCCCCGTGAATCAAAGACTCACGGGGCTTCCATCTTGAACACACGGCTGCAGGGCAGCCGCGTCCGCCAGCGATCAGGCAGCGGCCAGTTTCTTCCGGTGTTGCAGCGACGACATCACCGCCGCCACGATGAAGCCCACGCCGACCAAACCAGTAATCACTTCCGAGACGTGCATCACCGGGCCCAGCAACATGATGACCGCCAGGGCGCCGATGGCGTAATGCGCACCGTGTTCGAGATAGACGTACTCGTTCAACGTTCCGCGGTTCACCAGGTAGACCGTCATCGAGCGCACGAACATGGCACCAATCGCCAGGCCCAGCATGATGATGATGACGTCCTTGGTGATGGCGAAAGCACCGATCACGCCGTCGAAGGAGAACGATGCGTCCAGCACTTCCAAGTACAAGAAGCTGGCAAAGCCCGAGCGCTGGATGGTCTTGACGGCTGCATCGCCTTCCACCTCGTTCTCAAACAAGGCACCCACCGCATCCACTGCCAAGTACAGCAGCACCCCGGCGATACCGGCAACGAACACCTCCGTTTGGTCTTGCTCAGGGACCCACCAGCGGGTAGAAAACACAACAGACAATGCGATGAACACGCTGATGGCATCGAACTTGCCAATTCTGGACAGGCGTTCTTCCAGGGCGCCCAGCCAATGGGTTTCCTTGGTGTGGTCAAAAAAGAAATTCAAGAAAACCAACAGCAGGAAAATCCCCCCGAAAGCGGAAATGACCGGGTAAGCATCCTGCAGCACCCTGGAATATTGATCAGGGTTGTTCAGCGCCATGTTCACCGTTTCGGTCGCGCTGATGTCGCCAGACACCGCCACGATCACGATGGGGAACACCAGCCGCATGCCGAACACCGCCACCAAAATGCCAACGGTGAGGAAAAGCTGGCGCCAAAACTCATTCATGTCTTCCAAAATGCCGGCGTTGACCACCGCATTGTCGAACGACAAGCTGACTTCCAAAATGGCCAAGACGGTGCACAACCACAGGGCTGTCCAAGGTCCCATCGTGGTCTGGGTGCCCCACCACACGGCGATGCCCAGGCAGATAAAGGTGACCAAGAACGACAGTCTGAATTCTTTCATTCAACGCTCCAACGTGAAAAAGTGGAAAAAGGTTTAAGGCGGCGCTCAGGGGGTTGAACGCGGCGGGCTCGCGGTCGCCCTGAATTTTTCGCAACACCCAGCATCGTAGCCGTGAATGGCGCGCTGGCCCTGCGCCCTTTACTTATCCCGTTCCAGAGGGTGTGATGTACTCGCAAAGCGTTTGAGCGAGAAAGGCACAAGACAAAGCGCAGTGCATGGCACAGCTGGTGCCCCGTGCAAACAGTGCGACGCCGCCCGGTGTCCATCCCGGCCTGTGCGATCCCTTCCTGACTTCGTAACGCCCCTTGGTTGCAGGCTCACAAGCTGCCGAAGCCCGTAGAATTGGCCCAGAAACGAAGCTTTGACCCAGCCGTCCTCGCACCGTTCCTGCTGCAGTGAGCCCTCTGGTTCTCCAACCCCGAACATTTTCCCTGTGGGGCTCGCAGGCCGCTGGCCCGGTTTCCGCGGTATTGATCCCACTTCGCCAGCCGTTGGGCGCTCAAGGGCCAACGGCGAGGCCATCAGCGAGTATCACATCCATGCGCCGTCTTCCTGTCTACATTCTCCTTGACACCTCCGGTTCCATGCGCGGTGAGCCCATTCATGCCGTCAATGTCGGCCTGCAGGCCATGCTGAGTGCCCTGAGGCAAGACCCCTCGGCGCTCGAAAGCGTGCACCTGTGCGTGATGACCTTCGATGCACAGGCCAAGGTGGTTTTCCCGCTCACCGCCCTGGAAAATGTCCAGTTGCCCGAAATTCAGGTGCCGGACTCCGGCCCCACATTTTTGGGCGCGGCACTGGAGTTGTTGATTGACAGCCTCGACCGTGATCTCCGCAAAACCACGGCCGACGCCAAAGGCGACTGGCGTCCCCTGGTGTTTGTGATGACCGATGGCAGCCCCACCGACATCCAGGTCTTCGAGGAGGCCATTCCCCAACTGAAGAAGCGTGACCTTGGCAACGTCGTGGCTTGCGCAGCCGGACCCAAGGCCAAGCAGGAGTACCTGCTGCAACTGACGGACAAAGTGGTGACGCTTGACACCATGGACTCCACCAGTTTCGCCAGTTTCTTCAAATGGGTCAGCGCCAGTGTGGCCGTGGGCACCAGCGGCGCCGGCACCGGGGCCACCACACTGCCGCCCCCGCCGGCCGAAGTGCAATTGGTGCTCTGAGCGCGAGACCGCTGTGCGACGCCTCCCTGTCTTTTTCGTTCTCGACTGTTCGGAGTCGATGATCGGCGACAACCTGCGCAACATGGAGGAGGGCTTGCAGATGATCGTGCGCTCGTTGCGCACCGATCCACATGCCCTTGAATCCGTGTGGCTGTCGGTGGTTGCCTTCGCCGGCATTGCGCAAACCGTTGTGCCGCTGGTCGAGGTGGTGTCGTTCTATCCGCCGAAGCTGCCCGTGGGCAGTGGCACCAGCCTGGGGGCCGCGTTGCGGGTGTTGATGCGCGAGCTTGACAGCAAAGTGGTGCGCACCACGCCTGCGCGCAAGGGCGATTGGAAACCCATCGTCTACCTGTTCACCGACGGCAAGCCCACCGATGAAATCGAGGCCGCCATCACGCGCTG
Organism: Pseudomonadota bacterium; assembly: GCA_040385465.1. GTDB lineage: Bacteria > Pseudomonadota > Gammaproteobacteria > Burkholderiales > Burkholderiaceae_C > CANHBY01. The sequence goes on from JAZKHH010000018.1 coordinate 4,278, forward strand.
GAATGCCGAGTACGCCAGCAAGGCCACCTTGATCGCAGTGGCGTTCGGGCGCCATGTGGATTTGAAGGTGCTGTCGCGTTTGACCGAAACGGTGTTGGTGTTTGAGCAAAGCACGGTCGACGATTTCAGAAAGTTTGTCCAGTGGGTCACGGCCTCGGTGGTAGCACAGAGCCGCAGCCTCGGCGCAGGCGCGGGCGACCAGCCCCTGCCGGCCCTGGACAGCAGTTTCATCAGCCTGATCAAGGCCGATGCGGCCGGCTTGCCGGACGAGCATTGCGTCGTGTTGACCGGGCGGTGCCAGAAAACATTGCGCCCCTACGTCATGAAGTACGACAAAGTCACGCAGCAGGTTGGCACCCAGGACTTCACGGTGCAGGCCTCGCACTACAGCATCGCCGGCTGCTACCCCATCGGTGAAGATTACTTTGCCTGGTCAGACCCTCGCGGGTCGGGTTTCCAAGTGCACACCGACGAGCTGTTGGGCTTTCCCGGCTGTCCCCATTGTGGCAACGCATCGGCGTTTGCCATGTGTTCGTGCGGCAAGCTGTTGTGTGTGGACGGCCCCGGCGAAGGCGAGTGTCCCTGGTGCAAAAAGCAGGTCCGCTTTGGCAACAGTGGCGCAGAAGACTCCGGCTTCGATGTGAGCCGTGGTCGCGGTTGATGGCCCTCGATTCCTTGCGGTCCCACTCACCCCGCGACCTTGTCTTCACGAGGAAATTTGCATGACTCCCAGCCCTGCATCACCGCCATCCGCTGGTGCGCCGCCCCCCGGCTCGGCGCCATTGCTGCCGACGGCACGCGCGGGTGCCATTCCACCCGCGCCTGTCGAGAAAGTGCCTGCCAGGACCGAAGCGGCACCACGCAAGGTCAGGTTCAGCGCTCCCAATGCCAGGAACGGCGAGGCCTACCGAGCCTCCGTGGAGGGGCAAGATGAACAGGGGCAGGCGGTGCTGATCACCGCCGCCCAGCTTCCGCAGCGCTTGGGCCTGGACTTCGATCCGGCCACCGGCGTTTTGCGGGGAACGCCGCGTGAAGCAGGCGAGCACCCGGTGATCTTGAGCTGGCAAGACGAAGTGGGTCGCACCCATGAGGGGGCCTTCACCCTGATCGTCAACGCCAACCCGCGTGACCTCTGGAAAGAAGTGGAGCCCGATCCGCAGTCGTTGTACGTCAAACCCCACACCGATGCCCGCTGTGTGGACGCCTCGGGTCGGCGCTTGCTTGCCGCCAGCCGGCGTGGGCGCTCGCATGCCCACACAGGGTCGTTTCGCGACGATGATTTCTTCATTGCCCACGACACGGCGTCCACCTGGAGCGTGTTGATCGTCACCGATGGGGCCGGCAGTGCACAGCACGCCCGCCATGGCGCTGCTTTGGCAGCCCACCGAACGGGCAACGCGCTGGTCGACGCCCTGGCCGGCGACGGAGGCCGTGCCCTGGAGACGTTGATCGCCCAGTGGCGAGTTGATCCCCCGCAAGGCGACAAACCCCTGAAAGACCGGCTTTATCGCCTGTTCGGCGAGGCCGCCTGGGCCGCCCTGGACGCCATTGAGACCGAAGCGTTGCAGCGGGGTGCTGAGGTCAGGGACTATGCGACCACGCTGTTGTGTGCCGTGCAGCGTTCCACGCCCATCGGGGTGTTCGTGGCCAGCTTTTGGGTGGGTGACGGTGCCATCTGCGCTTGCGGCCCGGCAGGCCGGGTTCACTTGATGGGCCAGCCTGACAGTGGCGAATTCGCAGGGCAAACACGTTTCCTGGACCGGGCGGTGCTGGGCGATGCCGAGGCGGTTTGGAAGCGCATTGCCTTCACCGAACAACCGGAGGTGCGCGCCCTTTTGTTGGTGACAGACGGCATTTCGGACCCCTTTTTCGAGACCGACCAGGCGTTGGCCGACCCGACAGCCTGGGCGCAACTGTGGGAGGAGCTGGTGCCTGCGTTGGCCGCCGAGCATCCCGAGCAGGCCGTGCTCGGATGGATGAATTTTTTCAAGCCTGGCCACCACGACGACCGCACGTTGGCGATGTGGTGGTGAAGACCAGCCTCTTGATGCGGTAGAGAGAGGCCGGCCCGTCGATCGACTGGTCGTCGTGCTGCACCGATACTGAACTGAAGGACCCACCATGCCCCGCGTCGTGCACTGCCTGACCACCGAGGGTCACCCCATCGAATTCATCGACGAAGTCATCGGCTCGGGTGCCATGAAAGACGTGTATTTTTCGCCCGACCGATCGCACGTGGTGGCCTTTTACAAGGCGCCCCCTGATCCGCAAAGCCGCGAGCGCTTGCAGATGATCACTGGCAAATACCGCGACAGCATCTTTGGGCAGGCCGGTGCCGACTACTGGCGCAAGGTGTTTTGCTGGCCAAGCGCCATGGTGGAGCATGAGGGTCGTCTGGGAATGGTGGTGCCCACCTATGCGCCGCATTTCTTCTTTGAACACGGTTCACGCGACAACGATTTCCTGGGCATTCGCGGTCGCGAAAAAGAAGGCAAGTGGTTTGCCAGCGCCCACAACCAGAATCGTTTCGTTGACCCCCGCGAGCGGGGTCACTGGTTGAATTACCTGCGCATCTGCCTGCACATCGCGCGCGCGGTGCGTCGCCTCCATGCGGCCGGCTTGGCGCATTCGGATCTGTCGTACAAGAACGTGCTGGTGGATCCCGTCCACGGCCATGCCAGCGTGATCGACCTCGATGGCCTGGTGGTGCCCGGCAAGTACCCGCCCGACGTGGTGGGCACCCCGGATTTCATCGCACCTGAGGTCGTGATGACCACCCATCTGGCCAAATCGGATCCGCAACGCGCCCTGCCCAGCATCGCCACCGACCGCCATGCGTTGGCCGTGCTCATGTACATGTACCTGTTTTACCGCCACCCTTTGCGCGGCCGCCAGGTGCACGACGTGGACGATGCCCAGCGCGACGAGGCATTGTCGATGGGTGAGCAAGCCCTGTTCATCGAGCACCCCACCGATGCGCGCAACCGCCTGAACACCGCCGAAGCCAGGCCCACCGAGCTGCCGTGGGCCGACACCGAGCGGCTGCCGTGCAGCCTGTCGGGCCCCTACTTGAGTCCCTTGTTCCACAGGGCCTTCATTGATGCGTTGCACCGACCCGCCGCGCGCCCGACCGCCGACGAGTGGGAAAGCGCATTGGTCAAAACCATCGATCTGGTGCAACCGTGCCAAAACGGCGCCTGCGCGCAAAAGTGGTATGTCTTTGACAACACCACGCGGCCAGCGTGTCCGTTTTGCAGCCGCCAGCACTTTGGCCGCATTCCTGTGCTCAACCTGTACTCGGCGCGGCAGGGCGAAGGCAGCTTTCGGCCAGACAACCACCGAGTGATGGTCTGGACCGGTCAGTCCCTGTTCGCCTGGCACGCCAACCGCTTGATCGCGCCCAACGAAAGGCTTGCGCCCGACCAATTGGCACGGGTGGGTTATTTCGTGTCCCATGAAGGGGCCTGGTGGCTGGTCAATGAACGCTTGCCTGACCTGATGTCCGTGCCCGACCGCGTGCCCGTGCCCTTGGGTGGGAAGGTCGAGTTGAAAGACGGACTGCAGTTGCTGCTGTCTCGGGAAGACGGTGGGCGGCTGGTCCAGGTGCAAATGGCAGAGGGGTCGTGAACCGCCAAAACGTCCGCACGGTAGCGCAAATTTTTAACGCCAGACCTCGCTTTTGCGCAGCCGGGTCAGGCCCAAGCGTGCAGTAAGATATTTCGGTTCGGCCAATGAGTGATCAAGGCCGCTGATTCAACCAGAAGGAGCAACATGGTACTGAGCTGGCTCAAGGGCAAGGCGACCGAGGTGTCGAACTCCCTCCGAGATGAAGTCAAGAAAATCAAAAACCAAACATTCTTGGAAGCGGCTGTCGCAGGCTGCACCTTGATTGCTTATGCCGACGGGGTCGTGCGCCCCGAAGAAAAGCAGAAAATGATGGGTTTCATGCGCAACAGCGACGCCTTGGCGGTGTTCGACAGCGGCGACATCATCAAGCTGTTTGACAAATTCTCGGGCCGCTTTGAGTTTGACCGCAGCATTGGCGAGGCCGATGCCTTGCAGGCGGTGGGCAAGGTCAAGAAAAATGATTCGGAAGCCCGTCTGCTGGTGCGTGTCTGCTGTGCCGTGGGCGCCTCGGACGGCAATTTCGACTCCCTCGAGCAGGAAGTGGCCCGCAAGATTTGCCGCGAACTTGGATTGAACCCTTCAGACTTCGATTTGTCCAAATGAGCCGGCCAGGCGCCCCAGACGCTTCCAGCGTCTGTCGAGGCCCACGCTGTTGAGTTTTTTCAAAATGGTTCGCTGTTCCCTCTCGCGGTCTTGCACCGCTTCGTCAACCTGTTTTCAGAACAAGGAGTTTCACCATGGCCATCAGTCTCCAAAAGGGCGGTAACGTCAACCTCAGCAAGGAAGCACCCGGTCTGTCCCACGTCGCGGTGGGTCTCGGTTGGGACGTTCGCGCCACCGACGGTGCCGCTTACGACCTCGACGCCAATGCCTTCCTGCTGTCCGCTGCCGGCAAAGTGCGCTCTGACACCGACTTCATCTTCTACAACAACAAGAAGAGCGCCGATGGCAGCGTGGAGCACATGGGCGACAACGTCACGGGCGCGGGCGAGGGCGACGACGAAGTGGTCGAAGTGCACCTCAACAAGGTCCCCGCCGAGGTCGACAAGGTCGCCTTCAGCGTCACCATCCACGAAGCAGACGCTCGCCGTCAAACTTTTGGCCAGGTGTCCAAGGCCTTCATCCGCGTGGTGAACAAGGCCGACAATAAGGAGCTGGCCCGTTACGACCTGTCGGAAGATGGGTCCACGGAAACCGCCTTGATCTTCGGCGAACTCTACCGTGCTGGCTCCGAGTGGAAATTCAAGGCCGTGGGCCAGGGTTTCAAGGGCGGTTTGGGCCCCTTGGCCAAGAGCTTCGGCGTCAACGTCGGCTGAGCGAGCGTCGAGCCGGTGATCGAGTGTCTGCACAAGGTGCATGGGCTCGGACACCGGCCTGACCGTCTGGCATGCGCGATCTTTCCCGTGGGCAGCGGCTCAAGCTCGCTGATTTTCTGAACGTGTCCGCTCCTTTGACCGTGACGGTCCAGGGGCAGGCGCCGTTTGGGCTCGATTTTGCGTGTTTTGGTGTCGACGGCCAAGGGCGCCTGGCTGGCGACGCCTATTTGCTGTTTTACAACCACCTCGTCACCCCTTGTGGCGGCGTTCGGCTGGAGCTCCTGCCCGAGGCGGCCAGGTTTTCCATTGATTTGGGCTTGCTGCCAGCCACGGTCGAGCGCTTGGTGTTCACCGCCACGGTCGACGGCGAAGGCGTGATGCGCTCGTTGCGCAGCGCTCGCCTGGAAGTGTCCCAAGGCGATGCGGTGCAGAGCCAGTTTTCATTGAGCGGCGCCGACCTGGCAGATGAGAAAGCGCTGTTGGTGGCGGAGGTGTACCGCAAAGATGGGGTGTGGCGCCAAGCCGCGCTGGGTGATGGCTTCAAGGGGGGGTTGTCCGCCTTGTTGGCTCACTTTGGCGGGGAAGAGCAAGCCGCCACCACCCCAACCCGGCCTGCGGTGTCGCTGAACAAAGCGGTGCGGCTGGAGAAAGAGTTGGGCGCCAAGGCGCCCCAGTTGGTCAACCTGGTCAAGGCCGCACAGGTCAACCTTGAAAAGCAGGGCTTGGTCGATCACGTGGCCAAGGTGTGCCTGGTGCTCGATGTGTCAGGCTCAATGGTCGGGCTTTACCGCCGTGGCGTGGTGCAGCAGATCGGCGAGCGCTTGCTGGCCTTGGCGTGCCTGTTTGACGACGACCAGTCCGTTGACGTTTTCCTCTTCGACAGCCGGGCCATCCCAGCCGGCGACATCTCGGTGAGCACGATCAACGGAGCGGTCAGCCGCTTGGTGGCCACCCACAAGCTGGGCGGCGGCACCGACTACGCGCCCGTCATGAAGCTGGTGTTGCAGTCCTATGCTGGCAGCCGCTTGCCCGTGTACGTGCTTTTCGTCACCGACGGCGCGCCAGGTGACCGGTCTGCGTCTCAAAAAGTCATTCGGGAGGCGTCGAAGCAGGGCGTGTTTTGGCAATTCATCGGCGTCGGTGGCGAGCGCTTTGACTTCCTGGAAAAGCTGGACGATCTCAAGGACCGCTTCATTGACAACGCTGATTTTTTCGCGGTTCCGGACCCGTCGCTGCTTGATGACGCCGAGATGTACCGATTGATGCTGCAGGAATACCCGGGTTGGTTGCGCTTGGCGCGCCAGCACGGGTTGGTCGACAACGCACCCTGAGGACACGCACACCATGGCCACTTTCACTGTCACCGATGGGCAAGATCCCTTTTTGCATGTGTCACTGCAGCGCGGCGAATCGGTGTTCGCCGAAAGCGATGCCATGGTGATGATGGACGACACCCTGGACCTCAGCGGCAATGTGCAGGGCGGTTTTTTAAGCGGCTTGGCCCGCCGGCTCGTAGCCGACGAGTCGCTGTTCACCCAGAAGGTCGTGGCCACCCGTGGGCCGGGCGATCTGCTCTTGTCTCAGGTTGTTCCCGGCGGGCTGCATGTGTTCGACGTCGGCACCCAGCAATACATGCTCAGCGATGGCGCCTTCCTGGCCGCAGAGACCAGCGTCGAGATCAAAGTGCGTTCTCAAGGCTTGGGAGGCGCGTTGTTCGGTGCCAGCGGGGGTTTCTTCATCATGCAGACCAGCGGCACCGGCAAGCTCTGCGTTGGCGGGTTCGGCTCCCTGTTCTTGCTCACCATCCAGCCCGGGCAAAACCCGGTCATTGACAACGGTCATGTGGTCGCCTGGGATTCCCGGTTGAGCTATGACATGGTGATGGGCACCTCGCGCCAGGGCGGGTTGCTGTCCAATCTGGTCAGCAGCCAAACCTCCGGCGAGGGCTTGGTGATGAAGTTCTCCGGTTCTGGCCAGGTGCTGGTGTGTTCACGCAAGCGTGCTGGTTTTGCAGCGTGGTTGCGCCAGCAACTCGGCAACGCCCGCAACTGACGCGCAGGGCTCGAGTGACGCCAGGCCCGGTTCAAGGTGAGAATCCTCGGTGAGAGATGGATGGCTGTACGTCAGAGACGAGAGCAAAAGGTTGCGGTAGCGTTTCGTTCATTGAATGGTTGATTTCAAAGGGAGAACACCATGGCAGTCACACTGCAAAAAGGTCAGAAGATTTCGTTGGACAAGGAAGCGGGCGGCACTTTGACCCAGATCGTCATGGGTTTGGGCTGGGACCCGATCAAAAAGAAGGGCCTGTTCGGCTTCGGCAGCTCGCAGCCCGATGTGGACCTCGACGCGTCGTGCGTTTTGTTCGATGAGCAAAACCAGGTGGTCGACACGGTGTGGTTCCGCCAGCTCACCAGCCGCGATGGCAGCATTCGCCACACCGGAGACAACCGCACGGGCGAGGGCGACGGCGACGACGAGCAGATCCTGGTCAATCTCGCCAAGGTGCCGGCCAACGTCAAAAGCCTGATGTTCGTGGTGAACAGCTTCACCGGGCAAAACTTCAGCCAGATCGACAACGCCACCTGCCGCATTTTGAACGGCCAGGGCAACCAGGAAGTCGCGCGCTACAACTTGTCGTGCCAGGGCGCCCACAGCGCCCAGATCATGGTCAAACTCTACCGGCACAATGGCGAATGGAAAGTGCATGCCATTGGTGAGAACTGTTCGGGCCGCACCTTCCAAGAGTTGATGCCTTTCATCATCCCGCACCTCTGACGGCTGCGGCAGTGCGGGTTGGCCGTGGCGGTGCTGCCGTCACGGCTTTCGTTTGTCCTTTTTTCCCATTCGCGTTGCGGCGCGTCGCAGTCAAGGTCGTGGTTCATGCGTGTTTGGTTCAATCGTCACTTCGCCCTCGTGTACCGCGTCTTGCGGTTGATCCGGGAGGCCGACACCGACCACCGTTTCACGCTGTTGTGCACCCACCGCCATGCGCATTTCGTGGGCTACGCCGCTGCCGATGAGCATGCCCGCGAGCCCGATCCCCTCAGCACCGCCGACTACGTGCAGTGGTGCTTGGATTTCGCAGTGGCTCAAAAGGTGGATGTGTTCATGCCCGCCCATGAAGCCAATGCCATCGTGGCGGCACGTGAGCGTTTCGAAGCCCGTGGCATTCGGGTGCTCGGTGTGGCCGACGCCCGCACGTTGCCCCGGTTGCACAACAAGGCCTGGGTTTACCGCAAGATGGCCGGGCAAGTGCCCTTGGCGGCGTCGACGTTGTTGCGGCGGGCTGCCGATCTGCCGTCCGCGTTGGAGCATCTTTGGTCCCAGGATCTTCAAGCTTGCGTCAAGCCCACGGTTTCCATCTATGGCAAAGGCTTCCATCGCTTGATGCGCGCGGGCGATCCGAAATCGCCACGCACACGGCGCAGCCTGACACCGGACGAATGGGTGGCCCGCTACACCCGGGCCGGTCAACGGGTCTCGCACCAGGTGCTCGAATACCTGCCGGGTCACGAGTTCAGTGTCGACTGCATTGGGGATGCTGGCCGGTTCGTCACCGGTGTGGTGCGCAAGAAATCCATCACCACCCCCACCCAGCGGCTGGAAGACCACCCCGAGCTGCTGGCCCATGCCGCCAAAATGATTGCGCGCTTTCGCCTGACGGGTCTCGTCAACATTCAGTTCAAAGAAGACCAGCATGGCGTGCCCAAACTGCTTGAGATCAACCCCCGCGCGTCGGGGGGTGTGGCCATGAGCTGCTTGTCGGGCATCAACCTGCCGTATCTGGCGCTGTGCGGTGCGCTGGACGGCTATGCTGGACTGCAGGTTCCAGCACCCCGCTTGGGGCTGCGGGTGACGGAGGTGGGTTCGCCTCTGGTGCTGCCTCATGCCTGAGCCCGTTCTCCAGCCACCGGTGTGGTCGGGCCCTTTGCGCCATGAGGTGCTGTTGCCCACCGGGCGGCTGTCGCTCGAAGTGGACCGGGCCGATTGGCCCTGGCAACGCTTGTGCGGCTTTGCCGCGCGCCACAACCCACGTCGTGGCTTCCTCTTCGTCAGCAAAGTGCTGGGCAAGCACTGGCCCAGCCCCCCCTCCGAGATGGCCGCTGCGCACGAGGCCTTGGCTGCTCCTTTGCCGCCGCCGCCGACCGACCGGCCCGCCTTGTTCATCGGCATGGCGGAGACCGCCACCGGACTTGGCCAAGGCGTCTTCGAGGCCTACCTGTCGCGCCATGGCGCGGGCAGTGCGGTGTACCTGCAAACCACCCGCTGCTGGCTGTCAGGTGCGCAGACCCTCGGCTTCGAAGAGCAGCACAGCCACGCTCAAAATCTCCACCTGCATTGGCCGCAGACGGCGGCGCTGCGCCAGGCCTTCTCTGAGGCACCCTGGGTGGTGCTGGTGGACGACGAGCTGTCCACTGGCCAAACCTTTCTGTCCTTGGTGGCCGCGTACCGCAAAGTCAACCCAGCCTTGCAACGGGTGAGCGTGGTCTCGCTGACCGATTTCATGGGCGAGGCGGGCCGACAGCGTTTCAAAGACCAGGCCCCAGTCGAGCAAGTCGACTTTGTGTCCTTGCTGTCAGGGGCTTATCGGTTCGAGCCCGATCCCGATTTCAAAGCCACCGTGCCCCCGTCGGCCCAGGCAGCGGTGGGGTGCCGTCGGGCGCAGGTGGGCCCCTTCAGCGCACGGTTCGGAACCGATCAGGCGCTGTCGCTGCCACCGTCCGTCTGGGACCAGGTGCACGCGGCGCTGCCCGCTGCAGGGCCGATGCTGGTGCTGGGCACGGGCGAGTTCATGCACCCTGCGTATTGCGTCGCCCGAGCGCTGGCAGCACAGGGGCGGGCGGTGCAGGTGCAGTCCACCACCCGTTCGCCCATCCTGCTGGGTGCCGACATTCGGCGCCGCATCGAGCTGGAAGATCCTTATGGCGAGGGCATTCCCAATTACCTCTACAACGTGGACCCTGCCGAACAGACGGTGTTGCTGTGTTGTGAGGCTCAGCCGTCACATGCCCTGTCTGACACGGTTCGACGCCTGGGTGCGCGACTGGTGGCCATGGGGCAACTCGCATGAGCGTGCCCGCATCGGCGCCCCGGGTCTGTCTGTTCGTCGACCTCGACGACTCCTTGTTCAACAGCCTGCGAAAGTGCGCACCGGGTGCCGTCCTGCAGCCGGCCGCTTTGCTGGCCAACGGGGACGTGATTTCTTACACCAGTCAAGGCCAGCGGGCCCTGCTCGCCTGGTTGCGCCAGGGTGCGGTGGTGATTCCCGTCACCGCGCGCAGCGTTGACGCGTTCGCCCGCGTGCTGGTGGATTTGCCCGGCCCTGCCGTGGTGAGCTTTGGTGGCGTGATCCTGGACGCACAGCGCCGGCCCGACCTGCAATGGGCTGCCCGCATGGCGCCTGAACTGGCGGCGGCCCGCCCGTTTTTGGATGAGGCGTTCGCCAAGGTCACCGCCTGGATCGCGGCGCACCGCACGGACGCCTGGGTCAAGCTCGTCGAAGAACTGGGTCAGACCCAGTACCTGTTGTCCAAGCACCGCAGTGCCAACGCCCAAGCGCTGTCGGAAATGGCTGAGCAGGTGTTGGCGCCGTTGGCTGCGGCCCACCCTGGGTGGCGCGTGCATCAGAACGACAACAACCTGACGCTCTTGCCGCCCTGCCTGGACAAGGCCCATGCGGTGGCCTACCTGATGGAGACGCTGCGGGCCAGCGCAGGTGAGATTGTCACCGTGGGCCTGGGCGACAGCCTCAGCGACACCGGTTTTTTGAGCCTGTGCGACTACGCCATGGCGCCCCGCGGCACGCAACTCGGGCGTCGTTTGCTGGGAGGCGACCGGCCATGATCCTTTCGCAGACCAGCCGCCTTGCGGCGCCTCCACCCTTCCACGGCAGCTATGCGGCCGGTGACGTCACGCTGCTGTTGCAGCCGCTGAGTTTGCAGCCGATCGACGACCTCGCCGAGAAAGAACGCCTGATTCAGTCTGGTGAACGGCACTACAGCGAGATGATCAGCCCGGAACGCCCACCGTCACCGGCCTACCTGGCCCTGTTCCATCAGGCGGTGGCAGACCATGCGCCCCGCATGGCCCGTGACCTGGTTCACCTCGCAAGGCGCATCCGTGCGGTTCGGCCCGATGGCGTGACTTTGGTGTCGCTGGCACGGGCCGGCACCCCTGTGGGCGTGCTGCTGCGCCGCTTGCTCGCTGAGTTGTTGGCCGTGGATGCGCCTCACTACAGCATCTCCGTCATCCGCGACCGCGGCGTCGACGCCCAAGCGCTGGACCACATCCTGGCTCGCCACCCCGCTCACAGCCTGGTGTTCATCGACGGGTGGACAGCCAAAGGCGCCATCACCACCACCCTGTCTTCGAGCCTGGCGGCTTATGGCCACCGGCGCGGCATTCAGGTGGCCCCCGAGCTCTTTGTGTTGTCCGACTTGGCGGGGCGGGCCAGCGGGTGCGGCTCGACGGACGACTACCTGATTCCGTCTGCGCTGCTCAATGCCAGCGTCTCCGGCCTGGTGAGCCGTTCAATCCTCAACGACCAGATCGAGCCAGGTCAATTTCACGGTTGCCTTTTTTATGCCGATTGGCAGGCCCACGACCTGTCACGCTGGTTCGTCGACCGGCTGTTGGCCGAGGTGCGGCCGAACCGTCAGACCTGGCTGAGCGAGGCCCTGCCAACGATCGACGCTGCCGGTGCCCGGCTGCGCTGCGACACCATGGTCCACACGCTGTGCAAGCGCCATGGCTTGGCCACGGCCCACTTCGTCAAGCCGGGCATTGGCGAGGCCACGCGCGCCTTGCTGCGGCGCACGCCCAGCTTGCTGTTGGTGCGCAATCCGGCTTCGGCCGAGGTGCGTCATCTTGTCCAATTGGCCCAGGAGCGGGCGGTGCCCATCGAGGCGGATCCCGCCTTGGCGCTGCAGGCGGTGGCCCTCATTCGGAGTTTGTCGGATGGCTGATGCCTTTCAACTGGGTGCATCGCTCTACGTGCCCGCATTGCATCTCAAGCTGGCAGCGGTGTTGGGGCAGGCGGTCTACCCCCGCCTGAAGTCGGTCATCGTGTGCACGGAAGATGCGGTGTCCGAACGCGACCTGGACGCCGCGCTGGCGCAGTTGCGCCGGGTGTTGCCCAGTCTGCGCCCCACGCCTGGGTTGTTGCGCTTCGTGCGCGTGCGCAATCCGGCCGTGCTGGCCGAGGTGCTGTCCATGCCGGGCAGCGAGCACCTGGATGGCTGGGTGTTGCCCAAGGTCACCTGCGACAGCCTGCCACCTTATCTGCCGCTGTTGAAGGGCCCCCAGGCCTGGATGCCGACCCTGGAAACCGCGGAGGTCTTCGAGCCAGAAGCCATGCGCGCCTTGCGCACGGTGTTGCTGCAGCCTGGCCTGCGCGAGCAGATCCTGGCGCTGCGCATCGGTGGCAACGACCTGTTGCGCCTGCTGGGCATGAAACGCCCCCGGGGCCTCACGCTGTACGACACTCCCCTGGGCGCCTTGCTGGCGCAGCTGGTGCTGACCTTCAAGCCGCACGGCTTCGCCTTGACCGCCCCGGTGTTTGACTTCCTCGACGACGAAGGGCTGTTGCGCCAGGAAGCCCAACGTGATTTGGCGTTTGGCTTTTGCGGCAAGACCGCCGTCCATCCCAGCCAGATCGCCGTCATCGAAGATGTTTTCAAGGTCAAGGCCATGGAGCTGGAGGCCGCCAAACGGCTGGTGGCGCCCGACTGCCCGGCGGTGTTTCAGCTGGACGGCACCATGTACGAAGCGGCCGTTCACGGACCCTGGGCGCAGCGGGTGTTCTCGCGGGCCCAGCATTTCGGCATCGAGCCGCCGACCTTGCGCGAGGCCTGAATCGGCTCGAAGCGGGAGGCCTGATCAGCCCATGGTGTCCAATACCATCATCAGCACGAAGCCCAGCAGCAGCCCAACCGTGGCGGTCACTTCATGCCCCTGACGGTGTGACTCTGGAATGATTTCATGGCTGATGACGAACAGCATCGCCCCGGCCGCACCCGCCAGCCCCCAGGGCAACAGCTGGGTGGACCACGTCATCAGCGCCGCACCGAGCACCGCGGCCACGGGCTCCACCAGGCCTGACAACGTTCCCATGGCCGCCGAATGCCAGCGCCCATAACCCACCCCCCGCAATGCCAGCGCCACGACCATTCCTTCGGGAATGTCCTGAATGGAAATGCCTGTGGCCAATGCGCGGGCGCCCGCCTCGTTGGTGCCTCCAAAGGCCACCCCGATCGAGAGACCTTCCGGAATGTTGTGCAACGCAATGGCCAAGACGAAAAGCCAGGAGCGCCGCAGCGCCTTCGCGGCCATGCCCTCGCGTCCCTTGGAGAAGTGCTCGTGCGGCACGCACTGGTCCGCGATCAACAGCAACATGGCGCCCAGCAGCACGCCCAGGCCCACGGTGCCGCTGGATGCCCATTGGCTGCCACCTTGCTGGCGGGCTGCCGCCAAGGCGGGAATGATGAGCGAGAACGCACACGCTGCCAGCATCACACCGGCACCGAAGCCCATCATGGCGTCGGACACCCGTTGGGACAGGCGCTGTGCCAGCAGAACCGGCAGGGTGCCCAACGCCGTGGCGGCGGCGGCCATGGACCCACCCCAGAAAGCACTCTGGACCCTGGGGTCCGACGCCCACCCTGCCGTGGCCCCTTGGTAGAGCAACCAAACGGCCCCCGCCAGGGCAGCCGACAGTGCCAGCGGCCGCCACCACCACGGCCCACCCAGTGCCGTGCGGCGTGCCAACAGCGCCAGCGGACTCACAGAGTGGTCAGTGCGGGCCGTCCCCGGACTTCGCCGTCCTCGTCGGCCGTCGCTGGCGCGTTCATGGCGGTGCTGCCCCTGCCGATTTCAGCCCCCGTGAGCGGGTTGGCGTTCGGATCGGACCGGGTGCGCAGCGTCATCCGGTCCACGGCGGTCGCTTCATCCGCCGTGAGGTTGATCGAGGCAGTGCCATCGCCGCCATCCACTGCGCTTTGCCGATCGGCGTCCGACACGAACTCGAAGTGGTCGTCGCTGTTCCAGGGGCCTCGCTGATCGCCTTCGCCTTGCGACATGTTGAAGTAGACCTGGGTGAATTGCGGCTTCCCTTGCAGTTTTCCGGGCGGGAAGTTGGGCGTCAACGCGTACAGCGCCTTCTCGAACGACTGCTGGTGAGCGATTTCACGCGTCATCAAGAAGCCGAGCGCCTCCTTCACACCCGGGTCGTCGGTCACGTTGATCAATCGCTCGTAAACGATCTTGGCGCGTGCCTCAGCGGCAATGTTGGAGCGCAGATCGGCCGTGGGCTCCCCGATGCTGTCGATGTAGCCTGCATTCCACAGCTGGCCGCCCGAGTTGACCAATGCCGGTCCACCGCCGTACAGAATCTGGGTCACGTGCGAGTCGTTGCCATGGGCGGTCATGGACCGGTAGAGCTCAGCTTCTTGCTCTACGCCTTCGGCCAGACGGCCCTTGGCGCCTTTGTTCAGCATGGCCACCAGGGTGCCAATCACCTCGAGGTGACTGAGCTCTTCGGTCGCAATGTCCATCAGCATGTCTTTGCGGCCAGGATCGTCTTCGCCCAAAGCCTGGGTGAAATAGCGACAGGCGGCGGCCAGCTCGCCCTGCGGTCCGCCAAATTGTTCCAGCAGCAGGTTGGCCAAGCCGGGATTGGTCTGGGCGACGCGAACGGTGTATTGAAGTCGCTTGTTGTGAGCAAACATGGTGAGGTCCTTGATTGACGATGATGGGAGGGCATCCTCCGAAAAAACCGTCTGGAGGACTGGCAAGCGTCGTTCCTGTGAACCCAGCCATGCGCCAGGTCAAGTCGACCAGCGATCCCCCGTCTCTTAGTGCCGGGATTCCGCTGGAAAAGTGACGCCAACACCCTCTTGAATTTTTCCTGGCGATCCTTAATTCCTGCCGTGATGCGTTGGCGTCGGAGGCGCCCAGGCATCGTCTTCGTCAACTTTTACAAAGGAGCGCAACATGTATGAATCCATGATGAGTTTCCCAGGCGGTTTGTACGGACAGTTCGACCGCCTCCGCCGTGAACTGGACGGGGTTTTCGGTGCGGCAGGACTGCCATCCAGCATCCGTGCAGTGGCACCCGGCACCTTTCCCGCCATCAACGTGGGGTCCACCCCTCGAAGCGTGGAGGTGTACGCGTTCGCCCCTGGGCTGGACGCCCAAAAAATCGACGTCACCCTGGACCGCAAGGTATTGACCCTGTCGGGCGAGCGGGCTCCGGAGGTCGGTGAACCCGGCGGCGAGCAGCCACTCAGCGTCTACAGCAAAGAACGCCTTCACGGACGCTTCAAGCGCGCTGTGAGCCTGCCCGACGACGTCGATCCGGCGCAGGTGACAGCCAGCTACCGCGACGGCGTTCTGCGGGTCTCCGTCGCCCGTCGTGAAGCGGTGCAGCCGCAGCGCATTGCCGTGCAATGACGCAGGGTCCGCCCATGCGAACGAACGTCGATGATTGAAAAGCAAGGAGAACTCCCATGAACGACACCCCCATGACCCCTTCTGCATCGGCCGCTGTGGCCTCCAAAAGCCGCCAACCGGCACCCACGGACAAGTACGCTGAAACCCGCTCGCTCCTGCCGCGCGTGGACGTCCTGGAAGACAAAGCCGGCATCACGCTGCTGGCTGATTTGCCAGGTGTGCCCCGCGAAGAGCTGGAACTGAAGGTGGACGGTGAGACCCTGGTGATCGACGCCAAAGTGCGGCAGGACACGCCCGAGGGACTGGAGGCTGTGTATGCCGAATTGCAGTTGCCGCGCTACCGCCGGGCCTTCACACTCAGCGGCGACTTGGACACGGGCCGCATCGAAGCCAACCTAAAAGATGGTGTGCTGCGCTTGCGCATCCCGAAGAAGGAACACGCACAGCCCCGCCGCATCACCGTCCAGACGGGTTGAGCCGGCCCTCCAACCGTGCTCTGCGGCTTCCAGCAGAGCACGGTGTGCTGCTGGGTGTGTTCCTCACCGCGCTCATTCGCCAAAAGGCAAAGCCAAATTGCGGGGCTCCTGTGGCGAGCCGTCTGAGCCCGGCGGCACCAGCCCAGTGGCCCGAACGCCCAGCAAACGCAGGCGCTTTTGAAATTCGAACCGCTTCAAGGCCACTCGGCAGGCCCTGCGGATCACATCGCTGTCCTGTGTGGCGCGGGGCAGGGTGTGTTCCCGCGTGGCGCGCTGAAAATCATGGAAGCGGAACTTGACGCCCAAGGTGCGGGCGCTGTATCCCTTGCGCACCAAATCGCCGGCGAGCCTTTCGCACAGTCGGGTCAAAATGGCAGACAGCAGGGCCCGGTCGTGCACCACATGCAGGTCACGCTCGAACGTCGTTTCCCGGCTGATCGATTTGGGCTCGCTGCGCGTGACCACCGGGCGGTCGTCCCGGCCCCAACTCACAGCGTGCAGCCAACTGCCCTGGTGGTCGCCAAAATGCGCCCGCAAGACGTCCACTGGTTGAGCTGCCAGCTCGCCCAGGGTGTGAATGCCCAAGGCCGCCAGCCGAGCCGCGGCCTTGGGGCCGATGCCGTTGACTTTGCTGGCAGGCAAGGGCCAGATGCGCTCGGCCAACTGGTCGGGCAACAACAAAGTGATGCCATCAGGCTTGTCCAATTCGGAGCAGATCTTGGCAAGCAGCTTGTTGGGTGCAATGCCCAAGGAGCAACTCAGGCCGGTGGCGTCGCGCACCGCTGCTTTGAGGGTGTGTGCCAGGTCCACCGCGCCTTCCCCGCGCGGCCCGACCTGGCCAGTCAGGTCGATGTAGATCTCGTCGATGCCCCGGTCCTCGACCAGCGGGACGACCTGGCGCACAGCGGCTTTGAAAGCCTGCGACTGCTGCCGGTAAGCGTCGAAGTCCGTGGGCAGGAGAATGGCCTGGGGCGCCTGCTGGGCCGCTTTCATCAGACCCATGCCCGAGTGAACCCCGAATTTGCGCGCTTCGTAGGTGGCCGTGGTGATCACGCCGCGGCCGGCGTACTGGCCCAGCCGCGCATAAATCATCGTGCCGTCTGGTCCCAGCCGCGGCTGGGCGTCGCGACCCCCGCCGATGACCACCGGCTGGCCCCGCAGACCGGGGTGGCGAAGCAGTTCGACCGACGCGAAAAACGCGTCCATGTCCAGGTGAGCGATCCAAGCAGGGGGCGTCGTCATCAGCCGGAGAGTTTGCGCCAAAAAGCTGGCCAGCAACCGCACGGCGCGCTGGCGAGCCGCCGCGTTAAACTCGAAAGCTTTCGCACCCAAGCGCGACCCCTCCATCAGTTCACGACACGCTCCAATGCCATCATGGGGGTTTAAAAGACCGGCTTGCGCAATGGCCTTTCGTCCTTTTGCCGCCTCCGCCCGACCCCTTTTCCATCTGACCTGACGCCGCATCCGCATGTTTCCAAAAATATTCACCCAGATCTTCGGAAGTCGCAACGAGCGGCTGCTCAAGCAGTACCGGCGCACGGTGGTGCAGATCAACGCCCTCGAGCCGCAGTTCGAGCAGCTGAGTGACGAGGCCCTGCGCGTTAAGACGACCGAGTTCCAACAACGCCACGCCAAGGGTGAGACCCTTGACCAGCTGCTGCCTGAGGCGTTCGCTGCGGTGCGTGAGGGCAGCAAACGGGTGTTGAAGATGCGCCACTTCGATGTCCAGCTGCTGGGCGGCATGTCCCTGCACGCCGGCAAGGTGGCAGAAATGCGCACCGGCGAGGGCAAAACCCTTATGGCCACCCTGCCGGTCTACCTCAATGCCATCGCTGGCCAAGGCGTGCATGTGGTCACCGTCAACGATTACCTGGCCCGCCGCGATGCCGAATGGATGGGTCGCCTTTACAGCTTCATGGGCTTGAGCGTGGGGGTCAACTTGCCGCAGACCCCGCGAGACGAAAAGCAGCAAGCTTATGCCGCAGACGTCACTTATGGCACCAACAATGAATTTGGCTTCGACTACTTGCGCGACAACATGGTCCAAGACCTCGGCGAGCGCGTACAGCGCGGCTTGAGCTATGCCATCGTCGACGAGGTGGACTCGATTTTGATCGATGAGGCCCGTACGCCGTTGATCATCAGCGGCCAGGCGGAAGACCACACCGAGATGTACATCCGCATCAATGCCGTGGTGCCCCAGCTCAAGCGCCAGATCGGCGAAGAGGACATGCGCACCGGCGAAGGCGTCATCGAGCCGGGTGACTTCACGGTGGACGAAAAAAGCCACCAGGTCTATCTCAGCGAGGCGGGACATGAGAAAGCCGAGGAGTTGCTGGCACGCGAGGGCTTGCTGCCGGAGGGCGCCAGCCTGTATGACGCGGCCAACATTTCCCTGATGCACCACGTCTATGCCGCCCTGCGTGCCCACCAGCTCTACAACCGCGACCAGCATTACGTGGTGCAGGACGGCGAGATCATCATCGTCGACGAGTTCACCGGCCGCCTGATGAGCGGGCGCCGCTGGTCCGATGGCCTGCACCAGGCGGTGGAGGCCAAGGAAGGCGTGGCCATCCAGAGCGAAAACCAGACCCTGGCGTCCATCACGTTCCAAAACTACTTCCGCATGTATGGCAAGTTGTCCGGCATGACCGGCACGGCCGACACCGAAGCCTATGAGTTCCAGGAAATTTACGGCTTGGAAACCGTGGTCATCCCGCCGAACAAGCCCACAGTTCGCAAAGACGAGCTGGACCTGGTCTACAAGACCTCGAAAGAAAAATACAACGCCGTGTTGGAAGACATCCGCGACTGTCACCAGCGCGGCCAACCGGTGCTCGTGGGCACCACCTCGATCGAGAATTCGGAGCTCATCTCCGAATTGTTGAAAAAAGCCAAGCTGCCGCACCAGGTCCTCAACGCCAAGCAGCACGCCAGCGAGGCTGAAATCGTCGCCCAAGCGGGCCGCCCGGGCGTGGTGACCATCGCGACCAACATGGCCGGCCGCGGCACGGACATCGTGTTGGGTGGCAACGTCGAAGGCCAGATCCAAAGCATCGAAGCCAACTCCGATCTGAGCGAGGCCGACAAGCAAGCTCGGGCGCAGCAGTTGCGCGACGAATGGCAAGGCCTGCACGACAAGGTCAAATCGCTGGGTGGGTTGCGCATCGTGGCCACCGAGCGGCATGAATCGCGCCGCATCGACAACCAACTGCGCGGCCGCTCCGGCCGCCAGGGCGACCCGGGTGCCTCACGTTTCTACCTCTCGCTCGACGACAGCCTGATGCGCATTTTTGCGGGCGACCGCGTGCGCGCCATCATGGACCGGCTGAAGATGCCGGAAGGTGAGGCCATTGAAGCCGGCATCGTGTCGCGCAGCATCGAAAGCGCGCAGCGCAAAGTGGAAGCCCGGAACTTCGACGTGCGCAAGCAGCTCCTCGAGTACGACGACGTGGCCAACGACCAGCGCAAGGTCATCTACCAGCAGCGCAACGACATCCTGCAGGCCGACAGCCTGGTCGAAATCATCAGCAACCTGCGCGCCAGCACCATGGCCGACGTGGTGCGAACCTTTGTCCCGCCCGAGAGCCTGGAAGAGCAGTGGGATCTCGACGGTCTGCAAAAAGTGTTGCGCGAGGAGTGGCAAGTCGACCTGGCAATCAAAGACCAGGTGAGCCAAAGCGAGTCTTTCACCGATGAAGAGATCGTGGCGACGGTGACCCGAGCCGCAGATGCCGTGTTCAACGCCAAGCTGGAGCTGGTGGGCGTTGAGCAGTTCACGCGTTTCATGCGCATGATCTTGTTGCAGTCCATCGACAGCCACTGGCGTGAACATCTGGCGGCGCTGGACTACCTGCGCCAGGGCATTCACCTGCGTGGTTATGCGCAGAAAAACCCCAAGCAGGAATACAAGCGCGAGGCCTTCGAGCTGTTCAGCGAGCTGCTCAACACCGTGAAGATGGATGTCACCCGCACACTGCTCAACGTGACGATCCGGTCTCAGGAAGAGGTGGTCAGGGCGGCCCAGGCGCTCGAGGACCAGGCTGAATTCTCGAACGTCACTTACACCCACCCCACCGAAGACGGCGGCGTGGTGCAGGAAACCGACACGTCCACGGTCAACGAAGTGCCCAAAGTGGGGCGCAACGACCCTTGCCCTTGTGGCAGCGGGAAAAAATACAAACAGTGTCACGGTCGGCTGGCTTGAGGCTGCCCGCCTCTCATCCCGCGCCTGATTCCCGGAGTCACCAACATGCCCGTTCACCTGCAAGCCCCTGACCTTCAGTCTCTCCACCCGGTGGCGGGCGTTCAACTCGGCATCGCCATGGCAGGCGTGCGCAAGGCCAACCGGCGCGACCTGATGGTCATGACCTTTGCCCCAAGCAGCAGCGTTGCCGCCGTGTTCACGCAAAACCGTTTTTGCGCGGCACCGGTCCAGTTGTGCCGCGAGCACTTGGCCTTGCGATCCGACATCCGGGCGCTGGTGGTCAACACGGGCAATGCCAACGCCGGCACCGGCGAGGATGGTCGCCGCCGCGCCTCACGGACCTGCGTGGCCCTGGCCCGTCATCTGCACATTGAGCCCGAGCAAGTGTTGCCGTTTTCCACCGGCGTCATCATGGAAACCCTGCCGCACGAGCGCATCGAAGCCGCGTTGCCCGCTGCGCTGGCCGACCTGCATGAAGCCCATTGGGCAGAAGCGGCGCAAGCCATCATGACCACCGACACGCTGCCCAAGGCCGCCTCGCGCCGGCTGAGCATTGGCGGGCGGTCGGTGACAGTGACTGGCATGTCCAAAGGCGCGGGCATGATCCGGCCCAACATGGCGACCATGCTGGGCTTCGTCGCCACCGATGCGGTGATCGCACCAGCGCTGCTGTCGACGCTGGTGCGCGACGTGGCCGAGCAGTCCTTCAACCGCATCACCATCGACGGCGACACCTCGACCAACGATTCTTTTGCGCTGATCGCCACCCACCAAGCGGGCCATGCCGTCATCGAACGCCTTGATTCGCCCGAGGGTCAAGCTTTGCAGGCCGCCGTGATGGAGGTGGCTCAAACCCTTGCCCAGGCCATCGTGAGAGACGGGGAGGGCGCCACCAAGTTCATCTCCGTCCACGTGGCGGGTGGGCGAACGGTGGACGAGTGCAAGCAGGTGGCCTACGCCATTGCCCATTCGCCGCTGGTCAAGACAGCGTTTTTCGCCAGCGACCCCAACCTGGGCCGCATCTTGGCAGCGGTGGGCTACGCCGGCGTGGCCGACCTGGATGCCTCATTGATCGAGTTGCACCTGGACGATGTCCACGTGGTGAGCCAAGGCGGCCGCCACCCCGATTACCGGGAAGAAGATGGGGCGCGGATCATGAAGCAGTCTGAAATTGGCATCCACGTGGACCTGCGCCGCGGCTCAGCCCAGACCACGGTGTGGACCTGTGATCTGAGCGAGGAGTACGTCAAGATCAATGCCGACTATCGCAGTTGAGACAACCTGGCGGGCGGCAGCGCCAAACGCTGGGGATGCCAAAGCCCAACGTCTTCCACTTCGCGACAACGACGTGCGTCAGCCGCGACCGCGGCGGGCGGCCATGAAGCCCAGTGCCACCAGGCCAGCGATCATGAGCGCGTAGCTCTGAGGTTCCGGAATCGGAGGGCTCACCGAAGCATCGACTTCAGGCGTTACCCCGGTGGCAGGCTGCACGATGGTATTCACAGCGGTGCCTTCGGAGAAGCTCACCGGTGTGGCCAAGCGCGGCGATGCGGTGGACTGCGAAAGTGCTTGGGTTTTCAGACCTCCCGTGTGGGCGTCACGGCTCGAGGCGGCCAAACTGTAGTTTGACAGGGACACCGTGTTGACAGCCGCTGGCCGTTGAAGCACCACGGCGGGGGCATCGATGGCAGACGCGCGGGCGGCTTGGGCCAGGCCTTCAAAGCTGCCGGGTGCCGCAGCAGCCATCGACAACGCCGGGGCGCCTGCCCACAACAAAGCAATCATCAACAGTTTGCGCATCTCCAGCCCCTTGCTTTCACCGAGTTGGAAGTGTGCCGCTCGTAACAATTTGACACCATCCCGCAATCGGGGGGAACGACACCTTCAGAACGTGAAGTTTGTCGCAGACAGTCGATCCACCGCGTCAGTGATGAGGCCGTCCACTTGCCAGGATTTGAGCCGCAGCGCGACCGTGGCGTCATTGACCGTGTAGGACAACACCTTGAGGTCCGCGGCGTGGGCTTGATCGATGAACGCCTCCGATAACAGAGGGTGGTGGACCACGACTGCGGTGCAGTCCAGGTCAAGCGCCTGCCTCAACCAAGCCTCAGAGAGTTGGTCGAGCAGCAGCGCCCGTGGCGACTCAGGGGCCTCGTCGCGAGCGGCCTCCAGGGCTGGCACCTCGAAGGAGCTCAGCAACGCAGGCAAGGCGTTGGCTGGCCAACAGCGGCGCAACCACCGTGCCACGCTTCGGCCAGTGAGCCGTTCCTGCCCCGGGCAGGGCTTGAGCTCGAGGTTCAAGGCACTTCCGGTGCCGACGCAGAACGCGGCCACTGCTGCCAGGCTGGCCGGTGGCTCGCCAGCAAAGGCCGAATCCAGCCATCCCCCTGCATCCAGCTGCGACAAATCAGACCATGACCAGGCCTGAGCTGCGCCTCGGCCGGTGGTGGTGCGGTCCAGGGTGTCGTCATGGAGAAGGTAGGGCACCCCGTCCGCGCTCAGCTTCACATCGCATTCAAAGGCGTTGAACCCATGTGCTGCGCCGACGCGAAAGGCCGCCAACGTGTTTTCGGGAGCCTGCTGGCCCGCGCCGCGGTGAGCGAACCAAAAGGGATAGGGCCAAAAAGCCATTGACGGGTCCTCGAAGGTGCCGGTGCGCAATTTTCGCTGTCTTTTGCGTCGGCGTGCTGCTCCGACTTCGGTGCAGCGCCTAGGTGCTGTGGGTCCTCAGAAACCACAATGATTCCCTGGGAAGTGGCCCCCTTGCGGCTCGGGGGGGTGCGGTACGATGACGTCTGCCGCCACAGCGCGCACCCACCGTTTTTCCCCCTCAATGAACGCACCCATCCAATTCGCTCACCTCACCGAAGCCACCGGTCCCGCGGCGGTCACCCGACTCCGCGAGATTCCCTATAACTACACCTCGTTTTCCGATCGCGAAATCGTGATCCGTCTGCTGGGTGCGAAGGCCTGGGAACTGTTGAGCCGTTTGCGTGAAGAGCGGCAAACCGGGCGATCGGCCCGCATGTTGTATGAAGTGCTGGGCGACATCTGGGTGGTGCAGCGCAACCCCTACCTCCAAGACGACCTGCTGGACAACCCGCGCCGTCGCAAGCTGTTGATCGAGGCCCTGCACCACCGCTTGGCCGAGGTCGAACGGCGCCGAACACCGGGCGTCGACGGGCAGCGCGACGCGCACGTGGGCGAGTTGCTGAAGGCCGCGGGCCAGGCGGTGTCCGATTTCGCCGCCCACTTCAACACCTTGGCTGCCTTGCGGCGCAAGGCCGTGCGTGCGTTGGGCAAGCACACCGCCAAGGACAACATCAAATTTGACGGCCTGAGCCGGGTGTCTCATGTCACCGACGCCACCGACTGGCGCGTGGAGTACCCCTTCGTGGTCCTCACGCCCGATTCCGAGGCCGAGATGACCCGCATGGTCAAGACCTGCATAGAGCTCGGCTTGACCATCATTCCCCGAGGCGGCGGCACCGGCTACACCGGCGGCGCCATCCCGTTGACGTGGCGCAGTGCGGTCATCAACACCGAAAAGCTTGAGGCCATGAGCGGCGTTGAAATGTCGCGTCTGCCAGGGGTGGACCGCGAAGTCCCCACGGTGTGGACCGAGGCAGGCGTGGTCACCCAGCGTGTGGCCGACACGGCGGAGCAGGCGGGCTTCGTCTTCGCTGTTGACCCCACGTCTGCTGAAGCCAGTTGCATTGGTGGCAACGTGGCCATGAACGCTGGCGGGAAAAAGGCGGTGTTGTGGGGCACGGCGCTCGACAACCTGGCTTCTTGGCGCATGGTCACCCCGGAAGCCAAGTGGCTGGAAGTGGTTCGCCTGAACCACAACTTGGGCAAGATCCATGACGTGGAGGTGGCCAGCTTCGAGTTGCGCTACTTCGACGCCAGCGGAGATCGCCTTGAGCGCACCGAGCGCCTCGACATTCCCGGCCGCACCTTCCGCAAGGAAGGGCTGGGCAAAGACGTCACCGACAAGTTTCTCGCCGGCTTGCCGGGCATCCAGAAAGAAGGTTGTGACGGGCTGATCACCAGCGCCCGCTGGATTGTTCACAAAATGCCGGCCCACGTCCGGACCGTGTGCCTGGAGTTCTTTGGCAACGCCAAAGACGCCGTGCCAAGCATTGTCGACATCAAGGACCTGATGTTCGCCGAGGCCAAGGCAGGCCGTGCCGTGCTGGCCGGCTTGGAGCACCTGGACGACCGGTACCTGAAGGCGGTGGGTTACGCGACCAAGAGCAAGCGCGGCGGCGCGGGCCTGCCGAAGATGGTGCTGTTCGGTGACATTGCCGGTGACGATGCCGATGCGGTGGCCCGGGTGACCAGCGAGGTGGTGCGGATTGCCAACAGCCGCGCGGGCGAGGGCTTCGTGGCCGTCAGCCCCGAGGCTCGCAAGAAATTCTGGCTCGACCGCAAGCGCACCGCTGCCATCAGCAAGCACACCAACGCCTTCAAGGTGAACGAGGATGTGGTGATTCCGCTGCCCCGCATGGGCGAGTACACCGAAGGCATCGAGCGCATCAACATTGAGTTGAGCCTGCGCAACAAGCTCGAGCTCATCGATGCACTGGAGGAATTCCTCACCCGGGGCAACCTGCCGCTGGGCAAAAGCGACGACGCGGGCGACATACCGTCCGCAGAGCTGCTGGAAGACCGGGTGCAAACGGCGCTGGGCACGCTGCGGGAAGTGCGTGCGTTGTGGCATTACTGGTTGAGCCAACTGGACACGCCGGTGGCCCAACGCCCGCCTTGTGTGGGGCAGGGAGCGCTGCAGACGCAAGAATCGCCAGACAGCCAGCGCACGCTGTTTGAGCAGTTGCAGGATCACACTCTGCGCGCGTCTTGGAAAACCCAGGTCCGTGCCAAGCTGCAAGACATCTTCGCAGGTGCGGCCCTCAAGCCCATCGTCGACGCCTGCCAGAAGATCCACAAGGAGGTGCTGCGGGGTCGGGTCTGGGTGGCATTGCACATGCATGCCGGCGACGGCAACGTGCACACCAACATCCCCGTCAACTCAGACAACTACGCCATGTTGCAGACCGCCCACGAAGCGGTGGCCCGCATCATGGGCCTGGCTCGCAGCCTGAACGGCGTGATTTCCGGCGAGCATGGCATCGGCATCACCAAGCTCGAGTTCTTGACAGACGACGAGATCAAGGACTTCACCGCCTACAAGTTGCGCGTCGACCCCGAAGGTCGCTTCAACAAGGGCAAGCTCTTGCGAGACCCGCAGTTTGACGGGCAGATGCTTAAGGCCGACCTGACCAATGCCTACACGCCCAGCTTCGGCCTGATGGGGCATGAGTCGTTGATCATGCAGCAAAGCGACATTGGCGCGATTTCCAGCTCCATCAAGGATTGCCTGCGCTGCGGCAAGTGCAAACCGGTGTGTGCCACCCATGTGCCGCGGGCGAACTTGCTGTACAGCCCCCGCAACAAGATCCTGGCCACCTCGTTGTTGGTCGAGGCCTTCCTGTACGAAGAGCAGACCCGGCGTGGCGTGAGCATCAAGCACTGGGAAGAGTTCGAGGACGTGGCCGACCACTGCACCGTCTGCCACAAGTGCTTGAGCCCGTGCCCGGTGGACATCGATTTCGGCGAAGTGTCGATGAACATGCGCAACCTGCTGCGCAAAATGGGCAAGCGCAGCTTCCGCCCGGCCGCGGCCCTGCAGTCTTTGTTCATCGGCATCACCAGCCCCCGGGCGATCCGGGTCGGCCACGCCTTGACCGCTGTCAGCTTCAAGGCTCAGCGCTTCGGCAACCGCATGCTCAAGGTGCTGGCGCGCAAACAGACGCAGGCGCCGGTGTCCACCCATGGCACCGCGCCGATCAAGGAGCAGGTGATCCACTTCATCAACAAGAAGATGCCTGGCGGCCTGCCCAAGAAAACCGCCCGGGCCTTGCTGGACATTGAAGACAAAGACTACGTTCCGATCATCCGCAACCCGGAGACCACCACGGCCGAGACCGAGGCGGTGTTCTATTTCCCCGGGTGCGGTTCTGAGCGTCTGTTCTCCCAAGTGGGTTTGGCCACGCAGGCAATGCTCTGGCATGCCAAGGTTCAGACGGTTTTGCCGCCGGGTTACCTGTGCTGTGGCTACCCGCAGCGAGGCAGCGGCCAGTTCGACAAAGCCGACAAGATCATCACCGACAACCGGGTGCTGTTCCACCGCGTGGCCAACACCCTGAACTACCTCGACATCAAGACCGTGGTGGTCAGTTGCGGCACCTGTTATGACCAGCTGCAAAGCTACCAATTCGACAAAATCTTCCCCGGTTGCCGGATTGTCGACATCCACGAGTACCTGCTGGAGAAAAACATCAAGCTCGACACCGCAGGCGGAGGCTACCTCTACCACGACCCCTGCCACAGCCCGATGAAGCTGCAAGAGCCCATGAAAACGGTCAAGGCGTTGATGGGCGATCAGGTGCTGGAGAGCAAGCGCTGCTGTGGCGAGAGCGGTGGTTTCGCGATGTCTCGGCCCGACGTGTCCACCCAGGTGCGCTTCCGCAAGGAAGAAGAAATCCGCAAAGGCGAAGCGGCACTGCGCGAACGCGGCGCCGTGGGTCCGCAAGACAACGTCAAGGTGCTCACCTCTTGCCCGAGTTGCTTGATGGGCCTGAACCGCTACGAAGACGACCTGAAGACCGGATTGCTGGAGGCCGACTACATCGTGGTCGAGATGGCCCGCAAGATCCTGGGCGAAGAATGGATGCCGCAGTACGTGAAGTCGGCCAACGAGGGTGGCATCGAGCGGGTCCTGGTGTGAGCACGGCGACTGGCTGCGAATTGTGTCGGCAGCCTGGCGGTGTGCTCATTGCCTCCCAGCCAGCCTGGCGCCTGGTGCGCGTCGTTGACCCTGCGTTTCCAGCGTACTACCGCATCATTTGGTCACGGCATGCGGCCGAGATGTCCGATTTGTCCGAGCCGGAACGGCAGGTCTGTTGGGCCGCCATGGTGGCGGTCGAGCGGGTGCTGTGCCAGCACCTGCTCCCGGCCAAGATCAATTGGGCGTCGTTTGGCAACGTGGTGCCTCACCTGCATTGGCATGCGATCGCTCGGTTCGCCTGGGATGCCCATTTCCCCAACCCGGTGTGGGGGCCCGCAGTGCGCCCGGCGAACGCCGACGAGGTTGAGCGTGTGAACCTTGCGCTGCCCGGCATCGACCGTGCTCTGGCCGTTGCTTGCGCGGCCGTGCCGTCTGGCTGCTGAACCGGGTGCCGCGCATGTCCACCGACCTCCACCCTGAATCCATCACGGTCCACCAGCAGTCGCGTGAACTTGAAATCCGGTTCACGGACGGCAGCATTTTTCGCATCCCGTTTGAGCTCATGCGTGTGTACTCGCCCTCGGCGGAGGTCAAGGGACATGGTCCGGGCCAAGAGGTGCTTCAACAGGGCAAGCGGGAGGTGGGTCTGCGGGCGTTAGAGCCCGTCGGGCACTATGCTGTCAAGCCAGTGTTCTCTGATGGGCACGACACGGGTATCTTCACCTGGGCCTACTTGCATTTCCTGGGCACCCAGCAAACCCAGCTGTGGCAGCAATACGAGGCGCGCCTGCAAACCGCAGGATTCAGCCGCGATGCGGCACCGCCCGTGTCAGCACCGCTGCCCAAGGCCTCGGGCTGCGGATCGCACGGGTGATGGCGACGGGTTACGGTTTGCGCCCCACCCGCCGTTTCCTAGAATTCACACTTTCGCCTGATTGAGCGTGTCATGAACCACACCACCCATTTCGGTTTTGAAACCGTGGACGAGCAGCAGAAATCGCAGCGCGTGCGCGGTGTCTTCGACTCGGTTGCTTCGCGTTATGACGTCATGAACGACCTGATGTCGGTCGGCATGCACCGCCTTTGGAAAGCCTACACCGTGGCAGTCGCGCGCCTTCAGCCAGGTCAGCAGGTGCTGGACCTGGCTGGCGGCACGGGGGATTTGGCCAAAGCGTTCGCCAAAAAGGTGGGAGCCACCGGCTGCGTGGTGCACACCGACATCAACGAAGCCATGCTGCGCCAAGGCCGGGAGCGGCTGACCAACGAAGGCACCTTGCTGCCCACTGTGTTGTGCGATGCGGAGGTGTTGCCTTTTGCCGAGGCGTCTTTTGACCTGGTGAGTGTGGCCTTTGGCTTGCGCAACATGACCCACAAAGACCGGGCGTTGGCCGAAATGGCGCGGGTCTTGCGTCCAGGCGGTCGGCTGTTGGTGTTGGAATTCTCCAAAGTGGCGGCCCCTTTGCAAAAGCCGTACGACTGGTACTCCTTCAAAGTGTTGCCGGCGTTGGGGCAGTGGGTGGCCGGTGACGCAGAGAGTTACCGCTACCTGGCGGAGTCGATTCGCATGCACCCCGACCAGGCCACGCTCAAGTCGATGATGAGGGCCGCTGGTTTTGGCCATGTCGATGTTCACAATCTGAGCGCGGGGGTGGTGGCCCTGCATGCTGGCATCAAGTGCTAAGGCCTGCTCACACGACGCAAACGAGATGCGTTTACAGGAGAAAGCCGGTGAGCAGGGCGCAAAACACAGCCGGGGCGGCGCCCCTGGCGGGGCATTGCAACGCCGCCCATGGTTTGTCAGCCACCTTCGCGCTGGCTTGCATCGGGTGAACAGGCGCGGGCATGACAGGCCTGTGTCGAGCACCGCGAACCCACCCCCCGAGACAGGGGAGATCCTGGTTTGCCCTGATACCGCTACACTCAACAGGCTATCGTCATTCCTTTTTGGGGAATCTGGGCTTTTTGTTGAGGCAGGTTCATTTGAGTAATTCGGAGTCCACGGGTCCATGATTTTTTTCGGTAAACCAACCAGGCTTCCTGGAGTTTGCGCGGTGCTTTTGTTTTTGTCGGGCGCTTGCCTTCTGAGCAGTTGCGGCGAGAAGAAAGACGACAAGGCGGCCACCCAGACCGCGGCCAAAGTGAACCGGTCTGAGATCACCGTGCACCAGATCAATTTCTTGCTCCAGCAGCGTCGGGTCCCGGCTGAGCAGGCGAGTGTGGCAAGCAAGGAAGCGCTGGAGCGCCTGATCGACCAAGAGTTGACGCTTCAAAAGGCCGCCGAGCTGAAAATCGACCGAGACGTGAAGGTCATGCAGCAACTGGAAGCGGCCCGCCGCGACATCGTGGCCCGGGCTTACATCGAGCGCATTGTCAACGGTGTGTCTGAACCCACGGTCGACGATGTCCGTGAATACTATGACAAGCATCCTGCGCTGTTCAAAGAGCGCAGGGTTTTCACTTTCCAGGAAGTGAACATTCCGGCGACGCCTGACAAAATGGCAGAGTTGCGCAGTGCCTTGTCGTCCGCCAAGAACATCGGCGCGTTCATGGAGATGCTCAAGGCCAAAAGCACTCCCTTCACCACGGCTCAAGTGACGAAGGGTGCCGAGCAACTTCCGCTGGCCAGCCTGGCTGCGTATGCCAAGCTCAAGGACGGACAAACGGTGTTGAACACCGTGCCTTCCGGCGTTCAGGTATTGGTTTTGCTGAATTCGGTCAATCAGCCGGTGAGCTTGGCTCAAGCCCAACCGGCCATTGAGCAATTCTTGTTGAACGAACGCAAGCGGGTGCTCATTGAAAGTGATCTTGACGAGTTGCGAACGAATGCGAAGATTGAGTATGTGGGTGATTATGTGAAGCAGTCGAAAACGGCCCTGCCAACGTCGCCTGAATCGCCCAAGGAATTGAAGTAAATTCTTTGGAAATTTTGATGAGTGTTTGATGAAAGAGCTTTGACATGATGCGACGAATTTTTCAATATGTTTTGCTGAGTTTCCTGGTTTGCACGAGCGCCTTTGCCCAATCAGGCCCTGCCGCCTCTCCCGTTGCAGCCGAACCGATCGTCGGTCCGGGTGATGTGTTGCGGATCACGGTGTTTCAAAACCCTGACCTCAGCGTTGAGACACGGGTGTCGGAATTGGGCCAGATCAGCTTTCCCTTGATCGGCAACGTGTCGTTGAACGGTCTGTCTTTGACAGCCGCTCAGGACAAGATCGCCAAACAGTTGCGAGACGGTGGCTTCGTGGTGAAGCCGCAGGTGAGCATCGCGCTGGTGACGGTGCGAAGCAACCAGGTCTCCATCCTGGGCCAGGTGGCCAAGCCCGGTCGTTATCCGATCGACGCTGCCAACACCCGCGTGTCTGAGATGGTGGCAGCAGCGGGCGGCGTGTTGCCTGGTGGCTCCGACGTGGTCAGTTTGGTGGGCAACCGCAATGGCAAGCCGGTGAAATACGACATAGATTTGCCATCTATTTTGCAAGCCGGTCGCCGCGAGCTCGACGTGATCGTCGCCAATGGCGATATCCTCCACGTGGACCGTGAGCAGAAGATTTTCATCTACGGCGAAGTGCAAAAGCCCGGCTCCTACCGCTGGGATCGAAGCATGACGGTTCTGCAGGCCATGGCGCAGGCAGGCGGGCTGACTCAGCGTGGGACCGAGCGAGGCATCCGCATTCACCGCCGCGATCCCAGTGGGACCGGCACCAAGATCATCGAGCCGAAGATGATTGATCCGATTGAACGCGACGACGTGATCTACGTCCGCGAGTCCGTGTTCTGAAGGTAAATCATGGCGATGTCGTTGCGACAGTATTTGAGGGTGATCTGGGCACGCAAGTGGCTGGTGTTGGTGCTGTTCGCAGTCACCGCCAGCATCGGCAGCGCCGTGGTGCTCAGCATGCCCCGGCTTTTCGTGGCCGAGGCGTCCCTGGTCATGGAAGTCCGACCCGATCCGTTGCTGGGAAACATGGCATCGCCCATCGATTTGTCCACGCAAATCGAAATCATCAAGAGCGAGAAGGTGGCCACGCGTGCCGTTCAGATCCTGCGCTTGGATCAAGACCCCAAGGCACGTGAAGCTTGGCTCAAAGCCACAGGCGGCAAGAAGGTGCCAATGGAGCGGTTTTTCGCCTCCATGCTGCAGCGCGGCATGATGGCCGAGCCTTTGCGGCTGAGCAACGTCATCACGGTCACCTTCACTTCGCCTGACTCGGCGTTCGCGGCGCAGGCAGCCAATGCCTTTGCCCAGGCGGCGATCGACACCTCCATTGCCTTGAAGGCCGAGCCTGCCCGGCTGGCGGCTTTGGACTTCCAAGAGCGTGCCAAAGAGCTGCGCGTGCGTTACGAGGAGGCGCAGGCCCGTCTGACGAAATACCAGCAAGACAAGGGCATCATCATTTCCGACGGTCAGATGGATCAGGAGAACGCTCGGTTGAACCTGTTGACCGAGCAGCTTGCTGCAGCCCAGGCCGAGCAGGCCGGTTTGGTCGCCCCCAGCGACAGCACCACCGATGTCAACGCCAGCGCCGGCGTGCAAAACATTCGCTCGCAGATTTCGGCTCAGCAAGCCATTCTGAACGGCAGCGCTGGGGTGTGGGGTCCCAACCACCCGGAGCGGCTGGCAGTCCAATCCCGGCTGGCCGGCTTGAACCAACAGCTCAATGCAGAAATCTCCCGCGCCCGCAGTGGCAGCAGTGCGGTGATGGGCGCAGCGGCACGCAAGATCAGCACCTTGCGCACTTCCTTGGAAGAGCAAAAGAAGCGGGTTTTGTCCCTGCGTTTCGAGCGTGATCAGGCGACCGTGTTGTTGAAGGACGTCGAGACGGCCCAAAGCGCTTATGAGAAGGTCAGTAAAAGCCTCAGCGAAGAGTCGGAGCGCGGTGCGAAGGACTCCAACCTTCGCTTGCTCAGCGCAGCGGTGGAGCCGTTCACCCGTTCGAACAAGAAGCTGGTGGTCGGGTTGGCCGCATCGTTGGTGGGCGGCTTGTTGTTGGGCTTCGCCGTGGCCGTGGGCTTGGAGATGCTGGACCGGCGTGTGCGCGGGGCCGAGGACATGACCTTCATGTACGGCGTTCCGGTGATCGGAGTGCTGCGTCCTGAAGGCTCCAAGGAGCCGACTTTCCGCCAGCTGTCATTGGGGCCGAATGAGCCCCACAAGCCGCAGTCGTCGATGCCGCTGTTGGGAGCGCGTTGATGAAGATGTCCGTGTCGCTGCTGCCGACCACACCGCGCGCCAATCGAACGATCGGCGCCATCCTGATGGACGCCGGCTTGCTGTCAACCGATGATGCCGAGCGCATCCTGGTGGTGCAAAAGCAGCAAGGCTTGCGCTTTGGCGAAGCCGCCATTCGTTTGGGCATCCTCAAGGAGGCGGACATCCAGTTCGCCTTGGCGCGGCAGTTCGCTTATCCCTACCTGCGCTCCACCGCCGATCGCAAGCCCGTCAGCGATGAGCTGATCGCGGCCTATCAGCCCTTTAGCGCCCAAGTGGAGCAGCTTCGTGCCCTGCGCAGCCAGTTGATGCTGCGCTGGTTCGACAAGGTCGAGCAGCGCCAAATCCTGGCGTTGGTCGGCACTGAGAAGGGGGAAGGGCGCAGCTACATGGCGGCCAACCTGGCGATTGTGCTGTCTCAGCTGGGCGAACGCACTTTGCTGATCGACGGCAACCTGCGAACCCCGCGCCAACATGAGTTGTTCAAGCTGGACAACAAACTCGGCCTGTCGACCATCCTGGCGGGCCGCTCCAGTGACGAGTCGATCATTCGCATCACCGACCTGGCCGGTCTGTTTGTGCTGCCGGCCGGCCCCGTGCCGCCCAATCCGCTGGAGCTGTTGAGCCGGCCATCGTTCGATGAGCTGTTGGCCAACGCCCGCGCCAACTTCGACGTGATCATCATCGACACCCCCAGTTTCTCAACCGGCGAAGACCCGATCATCATCGCGTTGCGCGCTGGCGCGGCGTTGGTGATGGCGCGGTCTGCCACGACCCGGGTCGCGGGGTTCACCAACCTGGTCCAAGGCTTGATGAACGCCGGGGTGGCGGTGGTGGGCTCGGTGCTCAACGAGGTTCCTGCGAAGAAGGCCTCGAAGTGAATGGTGAGCTTCACCCGGTGTCATGGCGTGACGACAGCGGTGGAGGCAGCGGATGGCGGGCGCACAAGGCCTGGTGGCTTTTGGGCCTCGGTTTTTTGGCCATGTACGCCCCGGTGTACTGGTGGGCGGCCCACTCCATCTGGACCACCGATGAGCAGGCCCACGGCCCTCTGATCCTGGGGGTGCTGGTCTGGCTGGCCTGGTTGGTGCACCGGCCGGTGGTCCAGGCGCTGTCGCGTCCGGACCCTTGGTTGGGTTGGCCGCTGTTTGCGTTGGGCCTGTTGACCTATCTGCTGGGCCGGGTGTTCAGCATTTCCATCCTGGAGTTCAGTTCACAGCTGCTGGTGGTGGCTGCCGCTTTGCTGCTGCTCAAGGGCCGTTCTGCCCTGCGGCTGGCGTGGTTCCCGGTGCTCTATCTGGTCTTCATGGTGCCCCTGCCCGGCACCTTCGTCGATGCCGTCACCGGCCCGCTGAAGCAGTGGGTCTCCGTCATTGTGGAGACGGTGCTGCATGCAGCCGGCTATCCCATCGCCCGCACGGGCGTGATGATGAGCATTGGCCCCTACCAACTGCTGGTGGCCGACGCCTGCTCCGGCTTGAACTCCATGTTCAGCCTGACCGCGGTGGGCACCTTGTTCATGTACATCGTGGCCCGCACCAATCCGTGGCACAACCTGCTCATGGTGTGTGCGATCTTGCCGGTGGCGTTTGCAGCCAATGTGGTGCGCGTGGTCGTCTTGGTGTTGCTGACGTTTTACTTTGGCGACGAGGTCGGGCAAGGCTTCTTGCACGGCGCTGCTGGTGTGTTGTTGATGTTGGTGTCGATTGGCATCTTGTTCGCGTTTGATTTTGTGTTGGCGAAGATTTTCCGCACGCCCCGTCGAAACCATGTCTGAAACCCTCCGCGCTTTCATCGTGATCATGGCACTGTCTGTGCCGTTTTTCCTTTTGGCCAAGAAGCCGGTGTGCCACATGGCCATGGACGAAGCGGACTTCTTGCGCCGCCGCAATGTGTGGCTCGGTGTCACCGCATTCGCATTTTTGACGCACGATTTTTGGTTGTTCGCCTTCTTCTCGACGATTTTGCTCTTGGTCCTGGGCGGTCGAGATTCGAATCGCTTTGGCATGTACCTGCTCGTGGTCTTTGCCGTGCCACCGTTTGCAGCCGAGATTCCTGGCTTTGGCGTGCTCAATTATTTGATGAACCTGGATTATCCGCGCCTGCTGTCGCTGGTGTTGCTGTTCCCGTTTTACCTGCGCCTGCGTCAAGAGCCCGACGTGGTGCCGTTTGGCCGGCAGTTCGCTGACAAGTGCCTGTTGGGTTTCCTGGTGCTCCCACTGGGCTTGCAAGCCATTGACGACACCATCACCAACACCTTGCGACAGGGGGTGTATTCCTACCTCGAGCTGTTCTTGCCGTACTACGTGGCCAGCCGTTCGCTGCGCAATTTGCCCGCCTTTCGCGACGTCTTGATGTCGTTTGTGATCGGGGTGATGTTGATGGCGCCCATCGCGCTGTTTGAGTACGGTCGCAAGTGGCTTTTGTACAGCAGCTTGCCTTCGGCCTTGGGCATTCGGTGGGAGATGGGCTCCTACCTGGCGCGCGGCAACGACCTGCGTGCCATGGCCTCGGCGGGCCACGCGCTGTCGCTGGGCTACTTGATGGTGGTGGCCTGTGGCTTGTACGCTTATGCCCGCCAGTTCCTGACGCCCAAGAAGTTCGTCACGCTGGGCTTGCTGGTGCTGCTGGCCGGTTTGTGGTCGCCGATCTCACGAGGTCCTTGGTTGGGGGCGCTGGCGGCGCTGGCCGTAATTTATGGAACTGGGCCCAACCCCATCGGGCGCTCGATGAAGCTGTTGATGATCTGTTTGCCGATCGTGGCGGCGGTGCTGCTGAGCCCAGCCGGTGAAAAAATCATCTCGGTGCTGCCCATCGTCGGCACGGTTGACAAGTTCAACGAGATCTACCGCCAGCGCCTGCTCGACACCTCCATCGAGGTGGTCAAGTTGAACCCGTTCTTTGGCTCGTTCACCTATCTGCAATTGCCTATGATGCAGCAGCTCAAGACCGGCGAGGGCATCATCGACATCGTGAACTCCTATCTGGGCGTGGCGCTGACCTACGGCCTGGTGGGACTGGCTCTGTACCTGGGCATGTTCCTCAGCGCATTGCGGACCGTGTGGCGCAGCATGAAGCTGTGCAGCCCGGGTGACGAGCTCCATCTTTTGGGCCGCACGCTGCTGGCCACCTTGATCGGTGTCATGATCACCATCATCGGCGTGAGCAGCATCAATACCATCGGCACCATCAACTTCGTGGTGGTGGGCATCTGTCTGGCCTACGGTGAACTGGTCGCCCGGTACACCCAAGGGCGGGTGCAGCAGACGATGGCGCCAGGAGGCGCCCGGCGGCCCCCGGTGCCACGGCACGCCGCCTCGCACCCCGGCTACCGCTGATCGGCGTCGTCCTGGGTTGACGACAGGTCGCTCGGGATCTGCGGCTGGGTGTCGGAAAACCGCATGATTTCGAACTTGACGCAAGGTGCCTGAGGGTCGCTGGGCGAGGCCCCAAGCCCAATCGTGCCGCTGCCGTGCAGAGTGCAAGTCCCGCGGCGCAGGCTCACCACCTCGGTGTCGTTGCGGAAGCGGACGTAGGTGCCATTGAAGCTCAGATCGATCAATTGGAAACTGCCCCCGTGCCAGTCGATGCGTGCGTGCGTGCGGGAGACCCGGGCGTCGTCAATGCAGTAGGTGGCCTGAGGGCTGCGCCCCAGTACCACCGGCAGGCTGCTGGTGGAGTAGACCCGGTTGAGGTCGAACCAACTCAAGCGGATGCCTTCCGGGTCAGGTGATGCCGCGCCGAGATCGGCATAGGCCGTGGTGTCGCTGTCGGGCCGGTGGGTGTCGAGGAGGTAGACGTGCACCGGCTCGATGCGCCCGCGCAGTTGCATTTTGTCCAGGCTGCGGAAGCTGGCCCGGTTTTCCGACGTCAGCTCGTCGATGACGACCGAGGTGGCCAGTGTCTCGTTGTCACCGGCATGGTCCAGCAGCCGGGCGGCCACGTTGACGGCATCGCCAAAGAAATCGCCGGCCATCTCCACCACCTCGCCGCGTGCC
Source organism: Pseudomonadota bacterium (assembly GCA_040385465.1). GTDB lineage: Bacteria > Pseudomonadota > Gammaproteobacteria > Burkholderiales > Burkholderiaceae_C > CANHBY01. The sequence continues at coordinate 40,350 of JAZKHH010000018.1, forward strand.
AGGGCCACCTGCAACTTCAAGCGCACGCTTTGGTTGGCCGCACTGCCAATGCGCTCCAGGGCGTCGTGCATCTCTGCGGCTGCCTGCACGGCCGAGGCTGAGGTCTCGAAGATTGCCATCAGCCCATCGCCCAGGGTTTTGACGACGGTGCCACCGCACAGATCCACCACCCGGGCGGCCAAGGTCACGCTTTGGGTGACCAGCCGGGTAGCCTCGGCATTGCCCATGGATTCGTACAAACCCGTGCTGCCTCGCAGGTCCGCAAACAGCATGGTGCGTTCGATGATGAGGGTCATGCCTGCCTTGGGGGAAAGGGACGGGCCGAGTTTAGCCGCGGAAGGCGAAAAAAAACCGCAGGCCACCGGTGGGTGGGCTGCGGTTCGGCCGGGCTGCAACAGCCGACGGCGTGGGCTTACAAATTGTCGAGATAGGTCCGCAATTTGTCCGAACGGCTGGGGTGCTTCAGCTTGCGGATGGCTTTGGCCTCGATCTGGCGAATCCGCTCACGGGTCACGTCGAACTGCTTGCCGACTTCTTCCAGGGTGTGGTCGGTCGACATTTCGATGCCGAAGCGCATCCGCAAGACCTTCGCTTCACGCGGCGTCAGGCTGTCCAGGATGTCTTTCACCACATCGCGCAGACCAGCTTGCATGGCGGCCTCGATCGGAGCGGTGTTGTTGGTGTCTTCGATGAAGTCGCCCAGATGAGAATCGTCGTCGTCGCCGATGGGGGTTTCCATCGAAATCGGCTCCTTGGCGATCTTCATGATCTTGCGGATCTTGTCTTCCGGGATCTCCATCTTGGCCGCCAGCATGCTGGCGTCGGGCTCGAAGCCGAACTCCTGCAGGTGCTGGCGCGAGATGCGGTTCATCTTGTTGATCGTCTCGATCATGTGCACCGGGATGCGGATGGTGCGCGCCTGGTCGGCGATCGAGCGGGTGATGGCCTGGCGGATCCACCACGTGGCGTAGGTCGAGAACTTGTAGCCGCGGCGGTATTCGAACTTGTCCACCGCCTTCATCAGGCCGATGTTGCCTTCCTGGATCAGGTCGAGGAACTGCAGGCCGCGGTTGGTGTACTTCTTGGCGATGGAGATCACGAGACGCAAATTGGCCTCGATCATTTCCTTCTTGGCATCCCGGGAGGCTTTTTCGCCTTCGTTCATGCGCTTGTTGATGGCCTTCAAGTCGTCCAAGGGCACGACCGCGCGAGACTGCTGATCCATCAGCTTCTTCTGCAGTTCTTGAACGGCGGGCAGGTTGCGCTCCAGCACCGTGCTGTAGGGCTTGCCCGAGCTGACTTCTTTCTCCGCCCACTTCAGGTTGAGCAGGTTCGGCGGAAAATGCTTGATGAAGTATTCCTGCGGCATGCCGCACTTGTCGACGATGATCTTGCGCAGCTCGCGCTCATAGCGGCGCACGTCGTCCACTTGTGAGCGCAGGATGGCGCACAGCTTTTCAATCGTCTTGACGGTGAAGCGGATCGTCATCAGCTCGTTGCTGATGGCTTGCTGGGCCTTGCTGTAGGGACCGGACTGGTAACCCTCTTTTTCGAAAGCACGGCGCATCTTCTCGAAATTGATGCGCAGGTTGTCGAACTTCGCCAGCGCGGCCAACTTCATTTCTTCGAGCTTCTTGGTCAAGGCCTTGCTGCCACCTTGGCCATCGTCGTCATCTTCTTCGTCGAAGAAGTCGACGTCTTCCTCGGCCACGTAGTCGTCGGCCTCGTCTTCAGACACAAAGCCGTCAACGGCTTCAGAAATTTTCATCTCGCCGGAGGCAATGCGGTCGGCGTAGCTGAGGATTTCCGCGATCGTTGTGGGCGAGGCGCTGATGGCGTACATCATGGCCTGCAGTCCGCCTTCAATGCGCTTGGCGATTTCGATTTCGCCTTCGCGGGTGAGCAGCTCCACGGTGCCCATTTCGCGCATGTACATGCGCACCGGGTCGGTGGTGCGACCGAATTCGGAGTCGACCGTGGACAGCGCCGCCTCGGCCGCTTCTTCGGCTTCTTCCTCGGTGGCCGTGGTGGTGCCGCCGCCGGCAATCAGCAACGTGGCCGCGTCAGGCGCCTGCTCGTACACGGCAATGCCCATGTCGTTGAGCATCGAGATGATGGCTTCCAGGATCTCGTTGTCGACCAGCTTTTCAGGCAGGTGGTCGTTGATCTCTTGGTGCGTCAGGAAGCCGCGGGTCTTGCCCATCTTGATCAGCGTCTTGAGCTCCTGGCGCCGCTTGGCCACCTCCTCTTCGGTCAAGGCGGTTTCGTCCAGGCCGAACTCGCGCATCAGCGCGCGCTCTTTCGCGCGCGACACCTTCATGCGCAACGGCTTGGCCTTGGCCTTGACTTCGTCACCGGTGGTCTCTGCTTCTGGTTCCCCTTCCAGATCGGCTTCGAGATCGGAAAAGTCTTCTTCGGGCACTTCGGGCTTGGCCGTCTTGACCTCTTCCACCTTGCCAGCCTTGCGGCCCTTGGCCGC
>JAZKHH010000019.1:0-7531 GCA_040385465.1 Pseudomonadota bacterium
CGCTCTGGCTGGCCGAAGACGTGCTGCGCCTGTCGATGCCGCTGCCCAACCAGATTCGTCTGCGCTGAGGCATCCAGGGCGTGTCGCGTCGGCCGAACTCACTGCGGCGCGGGCAGCACCTTCGCCGGGTTGAGCAGGTTCTTCGGATCCAGCGCCTTCTTCACCTGCCACATCAGTTCGAGTTCGACCGGCGACTTGTAGAGCGTCAGGTCGTCGCGCTTGGCCACACCGATGCCGTGTTCCGCCGAGATCGAGCCGCCCGCCGCGTGGGCCAGTGCGTCCACTACGTGCGAGATCTGTGTGTAGCAGGCAGCCATGTACTCCCCGGCGCTGGTGTCGGCCGGGCGCAGCGGGTTGAAGTGCACGTTGCCGTCGCCCATGTGGCCATACACCACCATGCGCGTGCGCGGCTCCAGTGCGAGCACCGCGGCCGTGGCTTCCTCGATGAATCGCGAGATGCGCGAGAGCGGCACCGACACGTCGCACTTGATGCTGCCGCCAGTGCGCGTCTGCGCGTCCGAGATTTCTTCGCGGATGCGCCAGAACGCCTGCGCGTCGGCGCCGCTGGCGGCCACCGCCGCGTCGAGCACCAAGCCAGCCTCCAGGCCGGCTTCGAGCAGCTGCACCATGGTCTGGTCCAGGCTGTCGGCGTCGGTGCCCGATGTGAGTTCGATCAGCACCATCCAGTCGTGTGGCGCTGCCAGTGGGGACTTCTCGCCGCCCAGGTAATCCAGCACCAGGTCGAGCGCTGGCCGGGACACCAGTTCAAACGCGGTGACGGCCTGGCCCGCCGTGCGCTTGGCTTCGCCGAGCAAGGCCACGGCGGCGGCGGGTGAGGTCACGGCCACGAAGGCCACCGACGACGAGCGGGGCAGCGGCATCAGTTTGAGCACCGCGGCGGTGATGATGCCCAGCGTGCCTTCGGAGCCCACAAAAAGTTGTTTGAGGTCGTAGCCGGTGTTGTCCTTGCGCAGGGCGCGCAGACCCGAGTACACGCGACCATCGGGCAGCACGGCCTCCACGCCCAGCACCAGGTCGCGCATGTTGCCGTAGCGCAGCACGGCGGTGCCGCCCGCGTTGGTGGAGAGGTTGCCGCCGATCTGGCAGGAGCCCTCGGAGCCAATGCGCAGCGGGAACAGCCGGCCCGCCGCTTCGGCCGCGGTGCGTGCGGCACTCAGGGTCACGCCGGCCTGCACCGTCAGCGTGTCGTTCACCGCATCGACCTCGATCACCTGGTTCATGCGCTTGAGGCTGACCACCACGGCCGTGCCGCTGTCGTCGGGCACCGAGCCGCCCATCAGCGAGGTGTTGCCTCCCTGGGGCACCACGGGCACGTCGTGTGCGTAACACCAGGCCATCACGCGGCTGAGCTCGTTGGTGCTGGCGGGAAGCACCACGGCAGCGGCCTTGCCGAGGTAGAGGCGCCGGTAGTCGATGGTGAAGGCGTCCGTGTCGGCGCCGCTTAGGCAGGCGCGCGCGCCCACAATGTCGGTGAGCGCGGCGACGATGGTGGGCGATGAAGGGGTGGTCATGTGAGGGGGCTCAATAGGCGGCCGAGCGCTCGGCAGGGGCTGTGGTGCCGCGCCCGAAGTCGGTGGCGAGTTTGCGTGCTGCGTTGGCGAACAGCAGCAAGTCCACACCGGTGGCCACGAAGGTGCAGCCCAGCGCCAGGTAGCGCCGCGCCAGGGCGGGGTCCGAGGTGAGCGTGCCGGCGGCCTTGCCGCTGGCCACGATGGTTTTCATGGCCTGCTCGATCGCAGCCTGCACCTCGGGGTGACCCGGCTTTCCGCGGTGACCCATCGAGGCCGCGAGGTCGGCCGGGCCGATGAAGACACCGTCCACGCCGTCCACCGCGCAGATGGCGTCGAGGTTCTGCAAGGCCGTGACGGTCTCAGCCTGCACGAGCAGGCAGACCTCGCTGTCGGCCACGTCGAGGTAGTCGGTGCGTGCGCTCCAGCGCGATACCCGCCCCACCGCGCTGCCCACGCCGCGAATGCCCAGCGGCGGGTAACGCGTGGCTTGCACCAGAGCCGCGGCCTGCTCGGGCGTGTCCACCATGGGCACCAGCAGGGTCTGCGCGCCGATGTCGAGCAACTGTTTGACCAGATGCACTTCACCAGACACCACGCGCACCACCGGGTGGGCCGGGTAGGGTGCCACGGCCTGCAGGGCGCCCAGCGTGGAGCGCAGGTCGTTCGGTGCGTGCTCGCCATCGATCAACAGCCAGTCGAAGCCGGCGGTGGCGCTGACCTCCGCGAGGTAAGGGTCGGCCATCGAGAGCCACAGACCGACCTGCGGGCGCCGTGCCGCCAGCGCGGCCTTGAAGGCGTTGCCGCTCATCGCAGGCCTCCCTGGCAGAGGTACTTGACGTGCATGTAGTCGTCCAGTCCATCGCGTGAGCCCTCGCGGCCATAGCCCGATTCCTTCACGCCGCCGAACGGCGCGGACTCGGCCGCCAGCGCACCTTCATTGATACCGACGATGCCGGTCTCAAGCTGGTCGGCCACGCGCCAGATGCGCTTGGCATCTGTTGTGTAGAAGTAGGCCGCCAGACCAAACGGCGTGTCGTTGGCCAGGCCCACCACCTCGTCTTCGGTGGTGAAGCGGAACACCGGCACCACCGGGCCGAAGGTCTCTTCCTGCGCCAGCACCATGGCCATGCTGGCGCCCGCCAGCACGGTGGGTGCGTAGTAGTGGCCGGCGCTGCCGGCATCGGTTGCGCTCAGCCGGCGGCCGCCGGTGACAACGCGCGCGCCGTGCGACACCGCGTCCACCACATGGCGCTCGATCTTGTCGACCGCGCGCTGGTTGATCATGGGGCCGATCTGCGAACGCTCGTCGCTCGCGGGGCCCACTTGCAAGGCACCGACGCGGGCCGCCAGCTTCTCGACGAAGCGGTCGTGCACGGTGTCGTGCACGAACACGCGGTTGGGGCAGACGCAGGTCTGACCGCCGTTGCGGAACTTGGAGACCATCAGGCCTTCGACGGCCGCGTCCAGGTCGGCGTCTTCGAACACGATGAAGGGCGCATTGCCGCCAAGTTCGAGCGAGAGCTTCTTGAGCGTGCCGGCCGATTCGCGCGCCAGATGCTTGCCCACCGGTGTGGAGCCGGTGAAGGTGATCTTGCGCACGCGTGGGTCCGCCAACCAGGCGTCGACCACCTCGGGCGTGTGCTCGCGCGAGGCGCAGACCAGGTTGATCGTGCCGGCCGGAAAACCCGCGAGGTGGGCGAGCTCCACCAGGGCGGCAGCGGTCAGCGGTGTGTCTTCGGCGGGCTTGGCCACCACGGTGCAGCCGGCGGCCAGGGCAGGCGCGATCTTGCGCGCGATCATGGCCAGCGGAAAGTTCCAAGGCGTGATGGCGGCCACCACCCCCACCGGCTCCTTCACCGCCATCATCTTGCGGCCGCGCACCGGCTCGGGAATGATGTCCCCGTGCGTGCGCGTGGCCTCCTCGGCGAACCACTCCACGTACGACGCGCCGTAGAGCACTTCGCCGCGCGCCTCGGCCAGGGGCTTGCCCTGTTCGGCAGAGATGATGCGCGCCAGATCTTCGCGGTGTTCCAGAATCAGGGCGTGCCAGCGCTTGAGCAACTGCGCGCGCTCCCGCCCGCTCTTGTCGCGCCAGGCCGGAAAGGCCGCGTGCGCTGCGTCGGCGGCGGCCTGTGCGTCCGCAGCGGTGCTGTCGGCCACCCGCGCGATGGTGGCCAGCGTGGCGGGGTCGACCACGTCGAGCAAGGCGCCTGCCTGAGCGGGCTGCCAGCGGCCTGCAATGAAATTGTGAGTGCGCAGCAGTTCGCCGCGAACAAGTTCGCCCAGCATGAAAACTCCAGTGTGTTTGAGAGGTTTTGGGGTGAGCGGTTTCAGCTCACGATGCCCAGGTGCCACGGCACGAATTCGTGGTCACCCAGACCCAGGGCTTCGCTCTTGGTCGGCTCGCCCGAGGCGTGCCGCAGGATGGCTTCAAAGATGCGCTGGCCCATTTGGGGCACGTCCACCTCGCCGTCGAGGATGGCACCGCAGTTCACGTCCATGTCCTCTTCCAGCTTGCGGTACATCACCGAGTTGCTGGCCAGCTTGATGGTGGGCGCGGGCTTGGAGCCGAACATCGAACCCCGGCCGGTGGTGAAGCAGATCAGGTTGGCGCCGCTGGCGATCTGGCCTGTGCAGGCCACCGGGTCGTAGCCCGGCGAATCCATGAACACGAAGCCCGCCTGGTCGATTGGCTCGGCGTACTCGTACACCGCCTGCAGCGGCGTCGTGCCGCCCTTCATGGCCGAACCCAGCGACTTCTCGAAGATGTTCGCCAGGCCACCGGCCTGGTTGCCCGGGCCGACCACGCCGTTGAACTGGCCGTTGTGGCCGCTCGTGTAGTTCTCCCACCAGGTCAGGCGGTCCAGCAGCTTCTGGCCCACCTCGGGCGTGACCGCGCGGCGCGTGAGCATGTATTCCACGCCGTGGATTTCCGGCGTTTCCGAGAGGATGGCCGTGCCCCCATGGCGCACCAGAATGTCCATGGCCGCACCCAGCGCGGGGTTGGCCGTGATACCCGAGAAACCGTCCGAGCCGCCACATTCCAGGCCGATCTTGATGTGGCTCGCGGACACAGGCTGGCGCTGGTAGCTGTTGGCTATGGGCAGCATCTCTTCGACGGCCTTGATGCCCGCTTCGATGGTCACGCGGGTGCCGCCCACTTCCTGCATCACCATGGTGCGCATCAGGCGACCGCTTTCCAGACCTTGCGATTCCACCAGGCCCGCGACCTGGTTGCGCTCGCAACCCAGGCCGACGATCAGCACGCCGGCCATGTTGGGGTGGCGCGCATAGCCTGCGATGGTCCGGCGCAGCACGTCGAAGTGCTCGCTGGGCGATGACATGCCGCAGCCGCTGGTCTGGGCGAAAGCCGCCACACCGTCCACGTTGGGGTAGGCCGCCAGGCGCTCGGGCGTGAAGTGCGCGGCGATGTTCTTGATCACCGTGGCCGAGCAGTTGACCGAGGACAGGATGCCGATGAAGTTGCGCGTGCCCACGCGACCGTCTTCGCGCAAGTAGCCCATGAACTGCGCGCGCTCGGCTTCGAGCACGTAGTCCACCGGCTTCACGTCCAGGCCAAAGCCGGGATCGCGGTCGAACTCCACCATCGCAAGGTTGTGCGTGTGCACGTATTCACCCGCCTCGATGTCGCGCTCGGCCACGCCGATGACGGTGTCGTACTTGCGCACGCGCTCCCCCTGCGCGATGCGGCTGGCCGCGATCTTGTGGCCGGCCGGCACCTGCGCCCGCACACGAACGCCGAACTCGGGCAGGTCCTGGCCCAAAGCCAGGGCCGACCTCGCAACGAGCACGTTGTCGTTGGCGTGCAGACGGATCAAGGGGCTGAGCGTCATCGAATCAACCTTTCTGGAGCAGTTCTTTGAGCTTGAGGCGCTCGATCAATTGCGTTTCGCGGTCGTACATGCCCTGCACGTACTTTTTGTAGTCGGGGCCGTCGAGGTACATCAGCGGTGCGTCGATCTTGTCGGCCACGGCCTTGAACTCGGTGCTGTTGACGGCAAAGCGGAAGGCGTCGCGCAGCTTCTTCTCGACCACCGGGTCCAGACCCTTGGGAGCACCGATGCCATTGGGCGCATCGACCACCACCTTGTAACCGAGGTCCTTGAGCGTGGGGGTGTCCTTGAAGCGCGGCGTGCGCTGCTCGCCCCAGGTGGCCAGCAGGCGCAGCTTGCCGGCTTCGACGTGTGGTGCCCACGAGCTCGAATCGGCCAGCATGTCGACCTGACCACCCAGCGTGTCTGACAGGGCTTGCGCGCCGCCCTTGTAGGCGATGGCGTTGAGCGAGATGCCCGCGGCCAGCGCGAACTCTTCCATGCCCACATGGGTGGCGCCGCCGATTCCGGCATGGCCGTAGCTCACGATACCGGGGTTGGCCTTGGCGAAGGCGACCATGTCCTTGAGCGTTGCGAATTTCGAACTGGGCAGCACGGCGATGCCGAAGGTCTGGCCAGAGGTGCGGGCCAGGTAGGTGTAGTCCGTGCGCGGGTCGGCCTGCAGCGTGCCGAGCTGCGAGAAACGGGTCACGGAGATCGGGATCTGGCCGATGGTGTAGCCGTCGGGTCGGGCGTTGGCCAGGGCCTTCGCGCCGATCATGCCCGCCGCACCCGCCTTGTTTTCCACGGCGATCGGTTGCTTGAGTACACCGGCGGCCACCAGGCAGATCGCGCGCATCGACTGGTCGGCGGTACCGCCGGCAGGCCACGGGCAGATGAAATTGATGGGGCGCTCGGGGTAGCTGGCAGCGTCCGATGCGAATGCGAGCGATGGCACGAGGATGCCGGCAGCGGTGGCGCTGCCGCCCACGAGCAGGTGGCGGCGGGAGATGGGGGTCTGGATGTTGAGCTTCATTGTCTTCCTCTGTGGTGGAGCCAGAATTGTTCGACATCCATCCATAACAATCCAATCGTTAAACGGAATGGCTACATGAGGCTCTGGTTATGATCGAACCATGGCCTCCATCGACCGTGTCCTGCGTTCCAACATCAAGTTGCGCCACCTGCAGCTGCTGGTGGCGCTGGACCAGTTTCGCCACGTGGGGCGCACGGCGGAGTTCATGTCGGTGAGCCAGCCGGCCGTCTCCAAGATGCTGACCGAGGTGGAGAGCATGTTGGGCTCCACGCTGTTTGAGCGCTCGACCCGCGGCACCGAGCCCACCTCCGCCGGCCGCTCGCTCGTGCGCTTCGCCCGCTCTGTGCTCGCTGACTACGAGCGCACGCGCGACGAGATCGCGGCCGTGGAAAGCGGTGCGGCGGGGCGAACCCGTGTGGGCTCCATGGTGGTGACCCTGCCCGTGTTGCTGGCCCAGGCGGTGGCGCTCTTCAAGAGCGACGCCCCGGGGGCCACGGTGCTGGTGGAGGAGGGCGATCTGACCCAGCTGCTGCCCAAGCTGAGGCTGGGCGAGATCGACCTGTTCGTGGGCAGACTCGAACCTGGCTACGCGGCCCCGGACCTGGTGACCGAGAAGCTCTTCAACGAGCCGATGGTGGCGGTGGTGGGTGCAGGCCATCCCCTCTCGCGCAAGAAGCAACCCACCTGGGCCGACCTCGCTGCCATGCCTTGCGTGCTGCCGCCGCCCTGGGCCTCGCTGCGGGTGAAGCTGGAGCAGCAGTTCTTCAAACACAAGCTGCAACCACCGGCGGACATCATCGAGACGGCATCGTTCCTGGCCATCAGCACCTTCGTGCAGCAGCGCTTGGCGGTGGCCTTCGTGGCACGGTCGGTGGGCCTGCACTTCGAGCGCGAGGGCCTGTTCAAGGTGTTGAAACTGCCGGTGCCGGTCGATCTGCCGCCCGTGGGCCTGATCACGGTGCGCGGGCGTCCGCCAACGAGGATCACCGAGCAATTGATGGAGTGCCTGCGGCGTGTGGCGGCCAAGCGGTGACGCTGTGCCAGAAAAAAGGGCCTTGATTTCTCAAGGCCCTTCAATTCGTTGGCGGAGACTGTGAGATTCGAACTCACGGACCCTTGCGGGTCGGCAG
>JAZKHH010000020.1:0-6086 GCA_040385465.1 Pseudomonadota bacterium
CTTGCCGTTCGGCAGGTGCGCCGCCGACGAGGCCACCAGGGGCAGGGGAATCAGGGGCGACCATTGCCCTGCGGACACAGGGGCCGCCAGGGTCTGGGCCTGCGCCGTGGGCTCACCCCGGGCCACCGCGCCGGCCCCAGTCGCAGCAGCGGCAGCGGCGGCACTGGGCGTCCCTGCAGCCTTGTCCGGCGCAGAGTCGCCCCCGCCGCACGCACTCAACCACACCAGGCTCAAGCCGGCCAGCCGACCGGCGGCAATGGGGAAAAATCGGTTCATGGTCTGTCCCTTCCAAGGCGCCACCCAGACGGGGTGCACGACGATCCAGCGGAGAACTGCTTGTGTGAGAAGCGTGTTCAGCGGGGCGTCTGTCTGGGTCTGCACGACGTTCCCACGTCGTGTTCATGGACTGGCCAAGGCATCACAGCGAACTTCCCTCTGTCACTTCCAGGGAAAGTTTGCGGTTGGGCTCGACCCAAGGAACCCGCAAAAAAGCCGGCTTCAAACCGGCATTTCATAAGTTGATGCTCACTCAGCATCGGTATAGGACGCTTTTGGCCTAGGCCAAAACAGGCCACCATGAAAAAGGGGCGCCGCAGCGCCCCTGTTCAGAGAATTCTCGTTGTCCCGGTGGCCGGGCGGGGGTGCCTTATTGCAGGTCGATCCCCAGGCGTTTGGCCGCCACGTGGTGGTGGTCCTGCAGCTTGTTTTTGTGCCGGCAGACCTGCCGGTCAAGCTTGTCCATCACCTGGTCGATGGCGGCATACAAGTCTTCATGGCTGTTTTCCACAAAAATGTCTTTGCCTTTCACGTGCAGGGTGATTTCCGCCTTTTGACGCCGTTCCTTTTCCTTCATTTTTTCCACGGAGAGCAGCACGTTCACATCCACCACCTGGTCAAAATGACGGGTGACGCGGTCCAACTTGGTGAGCACATACTCTCTCAGAGAGGGTGTCACTTCGAGGTGGTGGCCGCTGATGGTCAAGTTCATGGGAACTCCTTTCGCTGGGGGGGAAAGTGTCATTGACACGGGATACGGATCCGTTGGATTCAGCCTAACAACCTTGGGCCGGGGTGGCAAGCCAACGCCGGACAGGCGGTACGGCTGTCCGGCTTGGCACCGTTTTTGCCTTCTCGGTGAGCGTCGGTTCTAATGCCAAGTTGTCCGATGGCGTTGCAGTTCCCATCCGTTTCCCTGCTCTTTTCCCTGCACCGAGTCCGCTGCGCAGCGCCTCGACCGCCCTGGTTCCCAGGCGACCCTTGTGAGGCCACCTCGTTTGCCATGAACTTACTCGACCAACTCAAGCAATACACCACCGTGGTGGCCGACACCGGCAGCTTCAAGCAGCTGGCCGCCTTTGCGCCGCAAGACGCCACCACCAATCCGTCGCTGATCTTGAAGGCCGTGCAGCACGCCGATTACGCCCCGCTGCTGCAAGACACCGTCCGCGAGCACCGTGACCAACCGCTCGAGGCCATCGTCGACCAGGTGCTGGTGCGCTTCGGGCGCGAGATCTTGAACGTCATCCCCGGGCGCGTGTCCACCGAGGTCGACGCCCGGCTCAGCTTCGACGTGGCCGCCACGGTGGCCCGCGCCCGCCGGCTGATCGAGCTGTACGGCGACGCCGGCGTGGCCCCGGAGCGGGTGCTGATCAAGCTGGCCGCCACCTGGGAGGGCATCCAGGCCGCCCGCATCCTGGCGCACGAAGGCATCCGCTGCAATCTCACCCTGCTGTTCGCGTTCTGCCAGGCGGTGGCCTGCGGCGACGCGGGCGTGCAGTTGATTTCGCCCTTCGTCGGGCGCATCTACGACTGGCACAAAAAATCCGCCGGCGCCGCCTGGGACGAGGCCGCGCACCAGGGCGCCCATGACCCCGGCGTGCGCTCGGTGTGCCAGATCTATACCTACTACAAGAAGTTCGACATCGCCACCGAGGTCATGGGCGCGAGCTTTCGCAACCTCGGCCAGATCACCGCCTTGGCCGGCTGCGACCTGCTCACCATCAGCCCCGAGCTGCTGGCCCAGCTGCAGCAGACCGAGGGCACCCTGACCCGCGCGCTGTCGGCCGACGAGGCCTGCCAGGCCCCCGTGCACGCCACCACTTACAACGAAGCCACTTTCCGGCTGGCGTTGAACGAAGACGCCATGGCCACCGAAAAACTTGCCGAGGGCATCCGCGCCTTCGTCAGCGACGCGGTGAAGCTGGACAAGATGGTGGAGGCGCTCTCCGCATGAACACCCCCCACACCCTGCCCCCGGCGCGCTGTGACCGCACCAAGGCCTGGTCCCGCTTGGCCAGCCACTACCAGGTGATCGGCAGCGACTTCAACCTGCGCGAGGCCTTCCGCCGCGACCCCGACCGGGTGAGCGAGTTGAGCCTCGACCTGCCCGAGCTCGGCTTGTACGCCGACCTGTCCAAGAACTGGCTCGACGGCGCCTCGCTGGCCCTGCTGCTCGAGCTGGCCCGCGAATGCGACATCGAGGCGCGGCGCGACGCCCTGCTGCGCGGCGACGCCATCAACACCACCGAAGACCGCGCCGTGCTGCACACCGCCTTGCGCGCACCCCGCGGCCAGGGCCCCTTCAGCGACGAGGTGCACGGCGTGCTCGACGCCATGCTGGCCTTTGCCGAATCGGTGCGCACCGAGGGGCGCATCGCGCACGTGGTCAACATCGGCATCGGCGGCAGCGACCTCGGTCCCCAGATGGTCGTGCCAGCGCTGGACGCCTACACCCAGGCCGGCCTGCAAATGCATTTCGTGTCGAACGTCGATGCGCACGACCTGACCCGGGTGCTGCGCCGCCTGTCGCCGCACGACACCTTGTTCGTCATCTCCAGCAAGACCTTCACCACCCAGGAAACCATGACCAACGCCCAGGCCGCCAAGGCCTGGTTCGAAGCCCAGGGCGGCACCGACATCGCCGCCCACTTCGTCGCCGCCACCACCAACGTCGAAGCGGCCGCAGCCTTCGGCATCCGCACCACCTTTGGCTTTTGGGACTGGGTGGGCGGGCGCTATTCGCTGTGGAGCGCCATCGGCCTGCCGATCGCCCTGGCCATCGGCGCCACCCATTTCCGGGCCTTGCTGGCCGGCGCCCACGCCATGGACCAGCATTTCGCCAGCCAGCCGCTGGCGCAGAACCTGCCGGTGGTGATGGGCCTGCTCGACGTCTGGTACCGCAACTTCCACCACCTCGGCAGCCGCAGCGTGGCGCCCTACCACCAGGGCTTGAGCCGCTTGCCGGCCTACCTGCAGCAGATGGAGATGGAAAGCAACGGAAAGTGCGTCGACCTGAGCGGCGAGGCCCTGCCCTTCGGCACCAGCCCGGTGGTCTGGGGCGAGCCCGGCACCAACGGCCAGCACGCCTACTTCCAGATGCTGCACCAGGGCACCGACGTGATCCCGGTCGAGTTCATCCTCGTCAAGCAGCCCGCCCACGCGCTGGCCGACTCGCACGCCAAGCTGCTGGCCAACGGCCTGGCCCAGGCGCAGGCCCTGATGCAAGGCAAGCTGGAATCCGAAGCCCGCGCCGAGGTCGCCCCCACGGCTTCGCGCACCCTGGCGCCCGAGGTGCTGGCGCGCCACCGCAGCTTCCCTGGCAACCGCCCCAGCACCACCCTGCTGCTCAACGAACTCACGCCGCACAGCCTGGGCGCCCTGCTGGCGCTGTACGAGCACCGGGTGTTCGTCAGCGGTGCGCTGTGGGGCATCAACAGTTTCGACCAATGGGGTGTGGAGCTCGGCAAAGCCTTGTGCAGCGACCTGCTGCCCCGCCTCGCCTCGGGCGACACCACCGGGCTCGACGGCTCCACCGCTGCCTTGCTGCAGCGCCTGGGTGGCCGCACGCCCGGCGCATGAACCTCGTTTTCGATCTCGGCGGCGTGGTGCTGCGTTGGCAGCCCTTGCAGCTGCTGCAAGCCGTGCTGCCCCACCATGCCCCCGACGAGGCGCAGGCGCGTCGGGTGTCCCAAGCCATCTTCCAGTCGTTCCAAGCCGACGGCGACTGGGCCGCCTTCGACCGCGGGGTGATCGACGCGGACGAGGTCGGCCAGCGCATTGCCCACCGCACCGGCTTCCTGTCAGCGGCCGACCTGGCCGTGGTCACCCAGGCCGTGCTCGAGCACCTGCGCCCCATGCCCGAGAGCCTGACCTTGTTGGGCGACCTGCGCAGCGCAGGCCACCGGCTGTTCTACCTGTCCAACATGCCGGCCGCCTACGCTGACGCACTGCTCGAGCGCGACCGCTTTTTCGAGTGGTTCGACGACGGAGTGTTCTCGTCCCGGCTGCAACTCATCAAGCCCGAGCCCGCCATCTTCCAAGCCGCCAGCCAGCAGTTCGGCGTGGCCCCCCGCGATCTGCTGTTCATCGACGACCTGCCGCACAACATCGAGGCCGCCCAGGCCCAGGGCTGGCGCGGGGTGTGTTTCCAAAATGCGGTTCAATGCCGGGTGGCCTTGGGCAGCATGGGCGTGGCCACCGCCCCGGAGCCGCCATGACGTACACGATCAGCCAAACCTGCTTTTTCTTCCCCTGGGGCCTGACCCCTTCCGAGTGCGCCGCCTGGGTGCAAACCTGGGGCACGCTGGCCGCCCTGGCCGGCAGCGTCGGCCTGGTGCTGTGGCAGGCCCGCCGCCAGCAAGACGCTGGACAGCGCCTGCGCGAGGTCGAGCGCGCCCAGACCGCCGCCGCCTTGGTCGGCCTGGCCAAGAATGCCCGCACCCTGCAGATTCAGCTGAGCGAAAAGCTCAGCAGCCGCGACGCCCTGGAAAGCGCCGAGCGCTCGGGCCTGCCGATCGACATGACCGAGCTGCTGGCCTTGGAGCGTGCGCTGGAGCACCTGCCCTTGCGCGACCTGGAACCCCTGCTGCTCGGCCCGGCCAGCCTGGTGAGCAGCAGCCTGCGCCAGTTCCGACTCAGCGTGGAACGGCTGCTGGCGAACCACCGCAGTCTGGACGACGCCGACCTGGAGGCTCACCTCGAAGTCCTCACCAGCCTCAGCTTCACCCTGCAGGAAGCGGCGTCCGACCTGGAAAGTCCGACATCGGTTCGGGCAGCGCTTTAACACCCGCGCCGTTCAGGTGATGAGGGGTTGGCTGCGGCAGCCGGGCCAACAGCTTGTTGACCGCGCCGCAAATGAGTAGTTCGGCTCGGCAGGCAAGCTGCTGACGAGGCCGCCCGAGCCCACGCGCATCTCTGACCGTTGCTTATGGGAAATTGCCTGCCGCTAGCTCAGCTAGAAGGCAAAGTCCCCCAGCTTGCACCTATTTGCAGTGCCTTATTCAGCCATCATGTGCCCCCGCCTACTCTGGCTCGCCCACGTCACTGCGACTCCATAACACTTAGTAAAGAACTGCAGATTAGATACCGTGGTCTTGACTTGTCGACGTGCAATGCGTGTCGTTATTTCCAACTGAATTGAAGCTATTATTTGAATTTAAAAGTATCTTTAAATAAAAGGCTTGATCGATTTTAAAAGATTTCCTTAACCTTTTTTAACGATGTAGAAGCCCCCTTGGCCAAATCAAACTCATAATCCCAAAACAGCCTACCTTTTCTTTCTGGTTTGATGGCATTCATGAAACTTGGTGGGCGTGGAGATAAACCATCGCAGGCGATATGACACTGTTTTGTTGTCGCCTTGCTAAAAAGCGGCATAAAAGTCTTATTTTTATTGGAGCCGACAGGGCCCTCGTTATCCCAAATCGACAGTGCGACTTCTTTCGAAACAGGTTTTGCTTCCGCAAGCACATGCGCATGGGTTACCACACCGCACGCTATGTAAAAACCGATTAAATTTGAAACCAAGTCCTCTTGACTGAAGCCACTTTTGGTCACGAAATTTGGGAATGAGTCCTGAAGCGTTTCAAAGCCAATACTGACTTCCATAAATATCGCCAGAGCGACTTGTATTTTCTCAGATGGGGTGAGCTTATGACTCACTACAAACTTCTTTTCCTTTCCTACCCCAATCATTTTGCCGCCAACAACCTTCCCCATATCCTGGCTGTATGTCAACAAAAAGCCATTTGCGTTAGGATCGCGTGCATCAACGACATCAGGCCCGCCTGCATTGATTTCTCTCCATA
>JAZKHH010000021.1:0-8017 GCA_040385465.1 Pseudomonadota bacterium
AGGCCCGCATCGTCGGCGCTGACGGCAAACTCTACGCCCACGCCACCACCACCTGCCTCGTGTTCGAAACCCCGACGGGCTGAGGCCAGGCGAAAAAAAAGCCCGGCGAACCGGGCTGACTGGAGGGTGGTTCGCCTCAGCCGGCGAGCATCCTTGCCGGCTCAACCGGCAATCGTCACTTCCACACGGCGGGCTTCGGCGTCGTTGCCGGTACCGGTGGTCTGCTCGGGCTTCTTCAGCTCCATGCTGGTCTCGGCCACGCCCGCACCCACCAGTGCGTCGCGCACGGCCAGCGCACGCTTTTTGGCCAGTTCGGCGTTGAATGCCGGGTCGCCGGTGGCGTCGTGAAAGCCCGAGAGCACCAGCCGCTTGCCGGCCTTGGCAGCAGCGATTGCATCGCCCAGCGCCACCAAAGCGCCCGATGCCAGATCGGCCTTGCCGGAGGCAAAGTAAAACTTCACCACGCCGTTTTCCACCACCACGCTGGCGTCGTCGCTCGAGGGCGTGGCAGCGGCCACGGAAGGGGCAACGGCCATGGGAGCCGCCGCCACCGTGGTCGAGGCAGCACCGCCGCGGGATTTGTGGATGCCCAGGCCCACGGCAAAGCCGGTCACCAGCACAATCACAGCCACCAGCAAAACCGCGACCACGCGGTACTCAACTTCGGTATCTTGGGAAGACATGGGAAACACTCCGTGAAAATGGTTGACCGTTCATCGACCTCCCGGGCGCAACGCGCCAGCTTGTCACAGCGGCACGGCCCTTCGGGCGCTGCAGGATTGTAAATGGCACCCTCCCCGACCCCACCCCGCACGGTACGCCCCACCACCTGGGACCCCGCCCAGCGCAACGGCGCGCAGATGATGGCCGACACGATGGCGCAGTGGCGCTCCCAAGGGCCTCGTCCCGACCTCTGGGTGTTCGCCTACGCCTCGCTGGTGTGGCGCCCCGAGTTCACCGCGGCCGAGCAGCGCCTGGCGCGCGTGCATGGGCACCACCGCTGCCTGGAAATGTGGAGCCGCGTCAACCGAGGCACTGTTGAATGCCCTGGCCTGGTGTTTGCACTCATGCCTGGCGGCAGTTGCACGGGCCTGGCGCTGCGCGTGCCGCACGACGACGTGGAAGCCCTGATGCCGCTGCTGTGGGCGCGTGAAATGCCCAACCCGGTGTACGACCCCAGATGGCTGGCCTGCCAGACCGAACAAGGCCCGGTGCACGCCCTGGCCTTCACGCTCTCGCGGCGCAGCCCCAGCCACACCGGCACGCTGAGCGAGGAGCGCTACCGGGAGATCTTCAGTCGCTCCTGCGGACGCTACGGCACCACGCTGGACTACGCGCGCCAGACCTTCCATGGCCTCTTGCACCACGGCATCCACGACCGCGCTCTGGGAAAACTGCTGCAGCTTGTCGACGAATGAGGCTCATTGACCTGCAGCAAGCCCGGGCGGACGCCCCACTCCTATACTGAAACCATGAACATCGCCGACCTGCGCAAGAGCTACGAAAAGGCCGAACTCAGCGAGTCGGCTTCCAACGCCGATCCCCTCCAGCAGTTCTCCAAGTGGCTGCACGAAGCCATCAGCAGCGAGGTGCCCGAGCCCAACGCCATGACCCTGGCCACGGTGGGCTCCGACCTGCGGCCCAGCACCCGCGTGGTGCTCATCAAAGGCTATGACGAGCGCGGCATCGTCTGGTACACCAACTACCAGAGCCGCAAGGGCCGGGAGCTGGCGGGCAACCCGTTTGCCGCGCTGCAGTTCCACTGGGTCGAGCTCGAGCGCGTGGTGCGCATCGAAGGGGTGGTGGAAAAGGTCGGCGATGCGGAGAGCGATGAATACTTCCACAGCCGCCCGCTGGACAGCCGCATCGGCGCGTGGGCCAGCCCGCAGAGCGAAGTGATCGACAGCCGCACGGTGCTGGTGACCAACGTGGCGAAGTACGGTGCACAGTTCCTGCTGAAACCGCCGCGCCCGCCGCACTGGGGCGGCTACCGCCTGAGGCCCGACAACTGGCAGTTCTGGCAGGGCCGCAAGAGTCGGCTGCACGATCGGCTGCGCTACACCGCGCAGGCCGATGGCGGCTGGCTGCGCGAGCGGCTCGCGCCCTGAGGAAAGTCTGCACCGCACCCGTGCACTGGTGCGGTGCAGTCCTTCCTCAGACCATGATCCACTGTTTCCGGGCGGTCTCCCGCAGGAAGTCAACCACGGCCCGAACCCGTGCGGTGCTGCGCCGGCCAGACAGCGAGACGGCATACATCGTGTAAGTAGTCCCGGAGGCAAACGCCGCCAGGACCTCCACCAGCCGTCCGCTGGCCACATCTGCCGCCGCCAGCGGGCGCGACAGCATGCCCACGCCCGCCCCAGCCACCAACGCGTGGTGCACCAGGGCCGAGGTGCTGGCGGCGAGTTGCGGCCTCACAGTCACGTCCAGCTTCCGGCCCGCCTTGCGAAACGCCCAAGTCACAGCCGGTCCTTGCGCGGTATGGGTGACGACATGGTGCTGGTGCAACGCCTGAGGGCTGTCCGGCACGCCGTGCAGGTGAAGGTATTCGGGCGCGGCGTACAGGCGTCGCTCGAACGACCCCAACTCGCGAGCGACCACCGATTCGCTATTGCCCACGGTCGTTCGCAAGGCCACGTCGATGCCATCCGTCACCAGGTCGGCGACACGGTCCTCGGCCACCAGCTCGATTCGCAACGCTGGATGTTGCGCGTGTAGCCGGGTCAGATGAGGCACGATCAACTCCTCGCAGATCTCCTGGCTGGACGCAAGACGAACGACGCCTGCCACGCGGTTTTGCTGCTTGGACAGCGCGCACGAGATGTCCTCCAGCCGCTCCAGCAACTCACGCGCTTCCTGCGCCAGCTCGGCGCCTTCAGGGGTGGCCGACAGTCCATGCGTGGACCGGCGCAACAACGTGACGCCATAGCCGGCTTCAAGGCGATCCACGCCACGCGTGACAACCGAAACAGCGACATCCATCTCGCGAGCGGCCGCAGAGAACGAGCCCAGGTCGAGCGAACGAACCAGCCAGCGCAAATCTGCAGGGTCCGGCATGAAATTTCGCATTCGAGTGCCTTTGCGTTTGGAGCAAAACCAATTATGGCGCTGGCGGGTTTCCGCGCGCTGCCGCTTTTCCTAAAGTCACGGCACTCAACCACGCAAAGGAAATCAGCCATGCCCATTCTCAATGTCAAGGTCTCGGCGCACCGCACACCCGGGTTGTCCGAGCGCATCACGGAAACACTGCTTGAATTGACCAGCCGTGTGCTGGGCAAGCGACGCGACCTCACCGCCGTGACGATCGACTATGTCGACCCTCGTGACTGGTTTGTTGGCGGCAAATCGCTGGCCGACCTGGGGAAGGCCAGCTTCTATTTCGACGTCAAGGTAGTCGATGAGACCAACACCAAGGCGGAAAAATCGGCATATGTGAACGAGGCATTCGAAGCCTTCGCCCGTCTGCTGGGCGACCTGCACCACGAAAGCTACGTCTACGTGCAGGACGTGCGTGCCGCCGCCTACGGATTTGGTGGCAGGACGCAGGAATACCGCCATCAGCATCCGGACCAATGAGAGGAGTCACCATGGATTTCGCCCATCTCACCGTGGCAGCGGCGATGCGTCGCACGTGGTCGTCAAGGGTGAAGTGGAATACCTCGGGGCGCACCAGAGCGTGCTGCAGAGAATCAATGCCGCTGACCGACTGGATGAATATCGCCGGCATTGCGCAGCGATGGGTGTTCAACCCCGCGAGCTGGTATGAGCCTGGCGATGCCCACCTTGAGCCCCACTACCGAACCAGCCGTTCAATGGCTTGGTCGGCCACGTCCTGCAGCAGCAAGGGACTCACCAGCGTGGGCGCGATGTCGGCGAGCGGCACCAGCACAAAGGCGCGCTCGCTCATGCGCGGATGCGGCACGGTCAATCGAGGCGACGCGATGCTTCCCTGGCCGTACAACAGCAGGTCGAGATCCAGCGTGCGCGGGGCGTTGCGGTAGGGACGTTCGCGGCCGGCCTGTTTTTCGATGGCTTGCAGGGCGTCGAGCAAGGCTGGCGCGGTCAGGGTGGTCGAAACCTCGACCACGGCGTTGATGTAATCGGGCCCGGTGGACTGCACCGGTGCGGTGCGGTACAGACGGGAGGCACGCACGACACGGATGCCCTGCGTGTCGCCCAAAGCCGCCACGGCATCGCGCAGGGCTTGGGCTGCATCGCCCAGGTTGGCGCCCAGCGCGACAAAGGCCGTGACATCAGGGCGATCCACGGCCGACGAGGTCAGACCGGCCCCGGTTCGCCACCGGTGGCGGCGCCACCCGGCTTGCGACGGCGACGGCGGCGCTTCTTGGCCGGTGCCGAGCCGTCGATGGACGCGGTCGACTCGGCGCCGTCATCGGACTCACCCGTGTCTTCCTCCTCGCGGTCGTCACCGCCCTCGTTGACCGCACGGAAACGCGGGTCGGGCGTGAGTGCGTCGCTCGACGCGCCGGCATTGGCCGGGTGGTCGTCGTCGCTGCGCTTCACGCGCCGCGCCTTGCCGGCACCGGGTTTGGCCAGGTTGTCGCGGCGCTGCGCGTCCACCATGTCTTCGCGCATGTCGTCACTGGCCATGCTGAAGGTTTCCCACCAGTGGGCCAACTCTTCTTCCACCTCGCCCACCTGCGCGCGCAGGCGCAGGAAATCGAAGCCGGCACGAAAGCGCGCCTGGTCCACCAGGCTGAACGGCGAGGTGCCCACACGCTTGTCAAAGCGCGGCTGCATCATCCAGATCTCGCGCATGTCGGCGCCGAGCTTGCCGCGGCCCGACACATCTCCGATGCGCGCATCGAAGGCTTCGTCGACCGCGTCCTGCAAGGCCGCGAACGGCGGCGGCGGGCGCTGACCAGGGCGCGCATTGAGGCGCTGGCTCCAGCCCTTGCGCACGTCGGCCCACAGCACGCAGGCGAGCAGAAAACTCGGCGCCACGGGTTTGCCCTCGCCCACGCGGCGGTCGGTGTCCTGCAGGGCGAGCTTCACAAAATCGTCGTCAGCGCGCTGCACCACCACATCGAGCAGCGGGTAGATGCCGGTGTCCAGGCCCACGGCCTTGAGCTGCGCCACGCTGGCCAGCGCGTGGCCGGTCTGCAGCAGCTTGAGCATTTCGTCGAACAGGCGGCTTTGCGGTACGTCCAGCAGCAGCTTGCGCGAGGACGCCAGCGGCTCCAGCGTCTTGGCGTCAAACGTGAAGCCCAGCCCGCTGAGCTTGGCGGCAAAACGCACGGCACGGATGATGCGCACCGGGTCTTCGCGGTAACGCGTGGTGGCGTCACCGATCATGCGCAGCGTCTTCTTCTTCGCGTCGCGGATGCCGTGGTGGAAATCGACCACGGTCTGCGACTCGGGGTCGTAGTACATGGCGTTGATGCTGAAGTCGCGGCGCGCGGCGTCGTGTTCGATGGGGCCCCACACGTTGTCGCGCAGCACCCGGCCGCTGGCGTCCACCGCGTGTTTCATGCCGGCGAGTTCACCCTTGCTGGTGCGCTCGTTGCCGGCCACTTGCTCGGCGTCGGCGCTGTCCAGATACGCGCGGAAGGTCGAGACTTCGATCATTTCGTGTTCGCGGCCGCGGCCGTAGATCACGTGCACGATGCGAAAGCGCCGACCGATGATGAAGGCGCGGCGAAACAGGCCCTTGACCTGCTCGGGCGTGGCGCTGGTGGCCACGTCGAAGTCTTTCGGCCGCAGGCCCAGCAGCAGGTCGCGCACCGCGCCACCCACGATGTAGGCCTCGTAACCCGCCTGTTTGAGGGT
The DNA here is from genome assembly GCA_040385465.1 of Pseudomonadota bacterium. Lineage (GTDB taxonomy): Bacteria > Pseudomonadota > Gammaproteobacteria > Burkholderiales > Burkholderiaceae_C > CANHBY01. The sequence goes on from JAZKHH010000021.1 coordinate 5,791, forward strand.
GTGCACCACGTCCAGCGCTCGCTGGTCCACCAGCTTGGGGTCGATGCCGTGCACGGACACCGGCACGTCTTCGCGTTTGCCGAAAGGGTTGGCTCGGCGTGCGGGGGCCGCCGGCGATTTGCCGAGCAGCCTGTCAATGAATTTCTTGATCATTCGAATAGGTTCAATATGCGCCAGCCCCGTTCCAGGGCAATGGCTTGGAGCCGGGCGTCCGGATTGGTGGCCACGGGCTCGTGCACTTTTTCCAGCAGCGGCATGTCGTTCATGGAGTCGCTGTAGAAGGTGCTGTGCTGCACGCCAGCCCATTCCAGGCCACGTGCAGCCAGCCATTGTTCCACACGGGCGACCTTGCCCTCGCGAAACGACGGCGTGCCCCGGATCTCGCCAGTGGGCTCGCCACGTTCGTCGGTGGCCAGATCGATGGCGATCAGCTCATCCACACCGAAGGCCTGTGCGATCGGGCGTGTCACGAATTCGTTGGTGGCGGTGACGATCACGACCGTGTCACCAGCGGCCTGGTGCGAGCGCACCAGCTCCAGTGCGGCGTCTTTCAGCGCAGGCTGCACCACCTCGGCCATGAAGCGTTCATGCGCCTGGCGCGCCGTCTTCAGCCCGCGTTCGCGCACCGCCTCGATGGCGAAGCGCACGTAACGGTGGATGTCCAGCGTGCCGGCCTTGTAGTCGGCGTAGAAGCCGTCGTTGGACTGCGAGAAGCTGTTGGCATCGCGCCAGCCCAGGGCTACAGTGAACTCGCCCCACGCGTAATCGGAGTCAAACGGGATCAGGGTGTGGTCGAGGTCAAACAGTGCCAGTCTCATTCGTTTTCCAGCATGGATTTGATCAACGGGATGGTGATGGCGCGCTGGGTGCGCAGCGCGTAGGCGTCGAGCTGGTCCAGCAGCATCATGAGACTGGAGAGATCGCGCGAGAAGCGGCGCAGCATGAAGTCCATCACCTCGTCGCTGAGGAAGACGCCACGGTCATCGGCGGCGCGGCGCAGCACGCCGCGGCGTTCGGTTTCGCCCAGCGCGTGCAGCTGGAACACATGGCCCCAGCCCAAGCGGGTGCGCAGGTCCTCGCGCAGGCGCAGGTCGGCTGGGGGGCAGTTGGCCGCGGCCAGCACCCAGCGGGCCGGGCCGTGCGCCGGGTTCTGCGCGTTGACGAACCAGTTGAAGGCCACCGCCTGCTGCGTGGCGGTGTAGAGATGGCAGTCGTCCAGCAACACCGCGTCCCAGTGTTCGTCGAAATCGGGCGGATCCAGCGTGTCCACATCGATCCAGCCCACGCGGCTGCCGTGCTCGCGCAGGCTTTCGCGCACCGCGCGCAGCAGATGGGTCTTGCCGCTGCCGCTCTCGCCCCAGACAAACGTGGGCACGGGCGAGCGCAGCGGGTTGTGCGTCCACAGCTTGAGGTGCTCCAGCGCGGCCTCGTTGCCGGCGGGCACGAAGTTGGCCAGTGTGGGGACGGGCGCAAGACCAATGTCCAGCGCCATCTGTTTCATGGGTCCTGTGCTCATGACTCGATGGTCCCGTTGGGGGTGCGGGGCCCGTCGCCCAGGTACATCTGACTGGCCAGATAACCGCGCTTGGCGCGCCGGATGGCCACCAGCAGCACTGCGCTGGCGGGCAAGGCGATCAACACCCCCACAAAGCCGAACAGGTGACCAAAGGCCAACAGGGCGAAGATGACGGCGATCGGGTGCAGGCCGATGCGCTCACCGAGCAGACGCGGGGTGAGGTAGAGGCTCTCGACCACCTGGCCCAGCAGGTAAACGCCGCCCACCAGCGCCACACCCAGCACGGTCTGGAACTGCAGCAAGGCGGCGAACAGCGCCATCACAAGGCCCAGGCCAAACCCCAGATAGGGCACGAACACGGCCAGCCCGGTGAACACGCCGATCGGCAGCGCAAGGTCCAGCCCCACGAGCGCCAGCGCCACGGTGTAGAGCACCGCGAGCACCGCCATCACCAGCAACTGACCACGCAGGTACTGGCCCAGCACCTCGTCGGTTTCGTTCAGGAAGCTCTGCACACTCTCGCGCCAGCGGGGTGGAATCAGGTTTTTGGCGCGTGTGATCAGGTTCGTCCAGTCCAGCAACAGGTAATAGGCCACGATGGGCATGAGGAACAGGTTGCCGATCACCGCCGCCAGCGCGCTGCCCCCGATGCGCAGGGAGGAAAGCAGGCCGTTGATCAGTTCACTTTCGTTGCCGGTGATCAAGGAGCGC
>JAZKHH010000022.1:0-37637 GCA_040385465.1 Pseudomonadota bacterium
CGGCCGCAAACGACCGCAGCTGGTCCACCATGGTGTTGATGGTGTTCTTGAGCTCGGAGATTTCGCCCTTCACGTCCACCGTGATCTTTTTCGACAAGTCACCCGCTGCCACCGCGGTGGTCACCTCGGCGATGTTGCGCACTTGCGAAGTCAGGTTGCCGGCCATGAAGTTGACCGACTCGGTCAAGTCCTTCCAAGTGCCGGCCACGCCCTGCACGTCGGCCTGGCCACCGAGCTTGCCTTCGGTGCCCACCTCCCGCGCCACCCGGGTCACCTCGGCCGCAAACGACCGCAGCTGGTCCACCATGGTGTTCACCGTGTTCTTCAACTCCAGGATTTCGCCCTTCACGTCCACCGTGATCTTTTTGGACAAGTCGCCTGCCGCCACGGCCTTGGTCACGTCGGCGATGTTGCGCACCTGCGACGTCAAGTTGCCTGCCATCGAGTTCACCGAATCGGTCAAATCCTTCCAGGTGCCCGAGACGCCTTCCACCCGGGCCTGGCCGCCCAAACTGCCCTCGGTGCCCACCTCGCGTGCCACCCGCGTCACTTCGGAGGCAAAGCTGCGCAGCTGGTCCACCATGGTGTTGATGGTGTTCTTCAGGGTCAAGAACTCACCCTTCACGTCCACCGTGATCTTTTTCGACAAGTCGCCCTTGGCCACCGCGGTGGTCACGTCGGCGATGTTGCGCACCTGGTCGGTCAGGTTGCCGGCCATGGAGTTCACCGAGTCGGTCAAATCCTTCCAGGTGCCCGCCACGCCTTTCACCTTGGCTTGGCCGCCCAGCTTGCCCTCGGTGCCCACCTCGCGCGCCACGCGCGTGACTTCGGCCGAGAAGTTGCCCAGCTGGTCGACCATTTTGTTGATGGTCTTGGCGGTGCGCAGAAATTCGCCTTCCAGCGGCCGGCCTTCCACTTCCAGCGCCATGCTCTTGGAAAGGTCACCCTGGGCCACGGCGCCGATCACCCGGGCCACTTCGCTGGTGGGGTGCACCAGGTCGTCGATCAATGAGTTGATGGACTCGATGGACTGACCCCAGAAACCCCGGGCCTCACGCAGGGAGGCCCGCTGCTTGAGCTTGCCCTCCTTGCCGACCACCTGCTGCAGGCGCGACAGCTCCTCGGCCATGGCGGCGTTTTGCTCCACCACGTCGTTGAAGGCGTCCGCCACCTTGCCAGCCAAGCCCGACCACTGCACGGGAAGGCGGGTCTGGGCGTCGCCTTTGCGCAGGCAGACCAGGGCGGCCAACAACTCACTCAGCACTTGGGTAGACTCTGCGCTGGTTTGGGGGGCTTCCATCACTCTCATGCGTGGCTCCGGGGCGTCATCGGGTGGACTTGCCGCGGCTGGGCAAGGGTGGCCCGTGAAATGTAGCCGTTTCAACTGTGCGACAAGTCTCAAAAACCGCCCGCCCTAGGGAGAACCCCAGGTGGCTGAGATCCTGGTCGGCGCCCACCGGCCTGAGCTTGCTCTACCATGTGCGCCGCGCCCCACCGGCCCTGCTCAGGGTGGACGCTCTCCTTGTGCTGCCTGCCTGATCCGTCGCCGTGACTTCCCCAGCCGTTCCCCCTGCGCTTCGCCACTTCATCGTCAAACACATCCACTCGATTGCGGAGATGGAGGCCCTGGTGATGATGGTCAAGGCCCCGGACACGGTCTGGACCGTTGAATTGATGGCGGCCCGCTTGTACGTGAGCTCTGCAGAAGCCACCATCGTGCTTCGACAGATGACCGCCCACGGCCTGACAGAAAAACAGGGGGAAGGTCACTGCTTTGCCTGCCGCACGCCCGAGGTAACCGCCAACGCGGAGGCGGTGGTGGCGCTGTACGCTGAGCAGTTGATTGCGGTGACCCACCTGATCCATGCCAACCGCCCTGCCCGCGTTCAGGCCTTTGCCGACGCCTTTCAACTCCGCAAGAAGGAGTAGTTCCATGGCCCTTGTCGTCTACGCCTTGTGCGCCACCACCGCCACCGTTTGTGCGTGGCTGCTGCTGCAAGCCTATGCCCGCGGCCGCTACCGCTTGTTGCTGTGGAGCGGCTTGTGTTTTGGCGGGCTGGCGGTGAACAACCTGTTGCTGGCGCTGGACAAACTGTGGTTCACCACGGTGGATTTGTCCTTGGTGCGCAACATCATCACCTTGGCGGCCATGATGGTGCTTCTGTATGGCTTGATCCTAGACGCCGATTGAGAACGACCCATGCACGCCACGAACCTGTCACTGCTGCTCGTCGGAGCGATCGCCATGGCCACACTGGTGGCCGCCCTGTTCTTCTACGGTTTCTGGCGCAAGACCCGGGACCGGTTTTTCCTGCTGTTTGCCGCCGCCTTCCTGGTTGACACGGTCCACCGGGTGACCTTGGGTTGGCTGCAGCAGCTGGGCGAGGACCAGGAGCCGTTGGTCTATGTGGTCCGCTTGTTCAGCTTCGGACTGATCATTGCGGCCGTGGTCGACAAAAACCTGCGGGCACGGCGCGAGCCTTGAAGACCGCTCGGCCGTGCCCTGCGACGGCGCCCGCGCCAGTCGAAGGACCTGCCGGTCCGACTCAGAAAAGCATCAAAAACACCCCACCCCGTCTCGCAGATCAGGCGCGCGCTCAGCACGGTCCTTTGCTGCCGCCCCGGCTCAAGGGATCGTTTCCTTAGAGGGTGTTATGAACGTGGGAAGGGTTCATCCACTCAACCTTCCCGAAGAGCTGGCGCCGGTTGGGATCGAAGCAGTCGTTGGCACCGGAGCCAGCGTGAGGCGCATCGGCACGAACACCACGCCACGCGCTTCCACCGGGGCAGCATGGCGAACAAAACCGAAGCGCTCGTACACCGGCACCGCCATGACGCTGGCATTGACGGTGAACGTTGACGTGCGGGCCTGCAGCAGGGCATGGTCCCGGGCTCGCTCCCACAGGGCCCGCCCCCACCCCTGGCCTTGGCAGGCTGGGTCGACGAAGAGGTGGTAGAGATGAGCGTGGTCTCGCACGCCGACAACGCCTGTCAAATCGCCGCCCCTCTCCAACAACAGATAGGCCATGTTCGGGGCCGACAGATGGACGCGAAGCGCCGCCTCGGAGATCGACGCGAAAAAAGCCTCCGCACCCTGGCCATCCGGGTGCCGCAGAAACGCTGCGCTCACACGGTGAATCAACCGGCTGACCGGCAAGGCGTCGTCCGGAGTGCCCACGCGCCAGGCCCCTTCCTCACGTTGCACCGGCCGTGTCCTCAACACGGCACGGCCTGCGCAGCCGAGCCCACCACATTCAAGGCCAGGTTGACCGCTTGGGTGCACACCCTCGCGCGGTTGAAAACGACGTCGCTCATCAGCAGCACCGCCAGTCCCAGGTAAGCCACGTAGTAAAGCCCGAGGTAGTCGCCAAAGACCACGGTGTGCAGCCAGTTCTGGCCGAACAGGTACAGGCCAGCCGTGAGGGTCGTGGCGCTGACCAGCACGAGTGCTGGCAGCACCAATTGCCAGGCCGCCGCCCGGCGCCACCAGGTCACCACCGCCAGCAGCGCAAAGGCCAGCCCGTTGCAGGCGGTGAAGATGCGGAACTCGCGAAACAGTTGGGCGGTGACGGATTGGTACGCCGTCTCGATCAGGCTTTGCAGGCGTTCGCGCACTTGAATCAGGCCTCCAAGCTCTTTCTCGTGCGCCTGGGTGGCGCGCTCCACCAGGCGCTTTCTGCATTCACAGTCGGCCCGGAGCAGGTCGGCCATCGCGAGCGCAACCTTCTGCGGCACTTCGGCAGCCAGTGCCCGCTTGGCAGCAGCCACTTGCGCATCGGTGGCTCCCAGGGCCTTCTGAGCCAAGAGAACGACGCGGCTGTCCGTGAGCGACCCCACCTTCTCACCCACGCGGCGCTCCACCTCCAGCCGCACCAACTCTCGGGCCGCTCGCTCAATGAGCAAAGGATTCAGGTACGACAGGGCGAATGCCGTGCCGAACAACGCCGCGGCCGACAAGCTGAGCCAAAGAATGAAACTGCGCATGAGAAGGTTCCCGAACGGTCAGGCGGGTGGTTGGACAGGTGTGCTGTCTCAAACAACGAAAAAGGTCCAACGGTCAGACCGCATGTTGCCACCGCAAACCATGGGTTAACGTCGGCGGCCCCCAGAGGAAGTGCAGCACCCGCCGGCGGCGAGCGCCCGTGGCTTTGGACGAGGCGTGCAGCAACAAGGGCGACAGGACCAGCAGGCTGCCGGCCGGGCCGGTGCACGACACTTCGCCGTGGGCCTGTTGCAAACGGCTGGTGGCGTCAACGTCAAGGATGCCGTGACGGTGGGAACCGGGCACCACGCGCAAAGGGCCATCCCCCAGGTGGCAGTCGTCCAGATGCACTCGAACCGCCACCAGCTGCTGCAAGATGGCAGCCGGTGGCTGTACGAACAACAAGCCCTCTTTCTCTGACCACCCTTGCAAGACGGGATCGGCGCTGTGAGACGCCACCGGAATGCTCAGGTCTTGGTGAAAGCCTACCATCCAGTTGCGTTCAGGGGATTTGTCGAACAAGCTGCATTGAACCGCCACATGGCCAGCCGGCAAGACTTGGCACAGCGCGACGTCCCTGCGCAGGGCCAACGCTGCTGCCGCGCACCACGGCTGCCCAAGCAGGCAACGCGTGCCCGCCGAGCCCTGAATGATGTCAGCCGTTTCGGACTGAAAACCTCCACAGGCATGCCGGGTAAACGGCCCGCGCAATTGGACGTGGCCATCACGGGCCCACCGCATTGGCAAGTCTGTCCTGACCATTTCAACATCCAAATGGGCTGCCAAACCGGGGAAACAGGTTGAACCCTCCGGGCCTGCCGGTGACGGACACCGTGTCCGAGGCGGCCAAGGCCGTCCACGGCACCCCGAACAGGGCCAACGGCAGCGCCCGTCGGGCCAAGCGCTTAACGAGGGATTGGCCCGACCAGATCAGGTGTTCACCCGGGCGCAATTCCGCTTTGTTGAGAGCGTGCAGCGGCTCCGGCACAGTCAAAAGGACAGGCAAGCGCATGGACACCATTCTGTCCGGCGCCTGATGCGGCCGGCGAGTGGCCGGGGCGGGTGCCCAGGCCCTTCGCCAACTCTGTCACGTCAACGCCGCTTGCGCTTGGCGGCTCGGCTGGCGGAAGCACCCAGGGCCTGGGTCCAGAACAACATGACCTCCTGGGTCGCCTGCTGGACCGCCGCGTGGGTGTGTCGTTTGGCTTGGGCGGTGGCTTGACCGCGCGCCGACGAGGCCACTGAGTTCGCACCGCTGAGCCACAGGCTCATGAAGGGGTTCTTTTTCAACCAAGGGTTGGCCATGACATTCTCCGGAGGCATCGTTGTGAGGTTCATTGCCAGCATGGTGCCCGCGGCACGCCTGCGCTGTCGGACGGGTCGCCGACGGCGCGTAGGGCACCCTTCGGCGGGTGCCTTGACCTCATCGCGCCGCCGTATCCTGCCTTGTTGGCCTGGGCAACCCAGCCGAGCCTTCAGGCGCTCCGCAGGCGCCTTGCCTTAAAATCATCGGTTTTGCCCGAAGCGACCGCACAAAGGGAAACCTTTTCGTCTTTGCTTGCGGACGCTCACCTCCGACCGACAAAGGCAACTCAGTGAACGTGCATCCCCTGGTGGTGGACCTGGATGGAACCCTGATTCGCACCGACATGCTGCACGAGTCGGCACTGGCCGTGGTGCGCCGCAACCCGCTGAACCTGCTGCGGATGCCGTTTTGGCTGGCGCCGGGCAAGGCGGCCTTGAAGCAGCAACTGGCCAGCCGCACCGAGTTCGACCCGCAGACCCTGCCCTACAACGAGGACCTCATCGCCTGGTTGCGGACGCAACGGGCATCGGGGCGCCGCTTGATCCTATGCACCGCTTCGGACAAGTCCATTGCCACGGCCATTGCCAACCACCTGGCGCTGTTCGACGAAGTCATGGCCAGCGACGGCCAGGTCAACCTGGCCGGTGTCCACAAAGCCCAGGCACTGGCGCAGCGCTTCGGCCCGGCCGGGTTCGACTACGTCGGCAACGCCACGCCCGACCTGGCGGTCTGGCGGCATGCGCGCCACGCCATCGTGGTCAACGCCTCCTCTTCGCTGGTGCAGCAGGCCCGGGAATGTTGTGAGGTGGAGCGCGTGTTTGCGGCCCCGGCCGTCAATGGGTCGGCGTGGCGGCGCATGCTGCGCGTGCACCAGTGGCTGAAGAACATGCTGCTCTTCGTGCCCATCTTTGCGGCCCACGAGCTCACCCAATCCAGCATCTGGACATCACTGCTGATTGCTTTCGTTTCCTTCAGCCTGTGCGCTTCGTCGGTCTACATTGCCAACGACCTGCTCGATCTCGAGAGCGACCGGCTGCACCCGCGCAAACGCAACCGCCCGTTTGCCTCGGGCACGGTGCCCGCCTGGTGGGGTGTGGCACTGGCGCCGTTGCTGCTGCTGGCCAGTGCGTGGCTGGGCAGTTATGCCGGCGGCGCCTTCCTGCCGTGGCTGGCGTTTTACTTCGTGTTGACCTGTTTGTACTCCTGGGGCCTCAAACGCCTGATGCTGGTCGACTGCCTGACCTTGGCGGTGCTCTACACCTTGCGCATCATTGCGGGCGCGGCGGCGGCAGGGCTGGCGCTGTCGTTCTGGCTGCTGGCGTTTTCGGTGTTCCTGTTCCTGTCCCTGGCGTTCGTCAAGCGCTACGCCGAACTGGAAGTGCAGGTGCTGAGCGGCAATCAAAAAGCCCATGGGCGCGGTTACTACACCTCGGACGCCCCCTTGGTGCAAACGCTGGGCATCACCTCGGGCTACGCCGCGGTGGTGGTGTTGGCGCTTTACTTGAACAGCGAAGCGGTCGTGAAGCTCTACCGCATTCCAGAGTTCATGTGGAGCGCCGTGCCGGTGCTGCTGTTCTGGGTCAGCTGGATGTGGATGCAGGCGCACCGCGGCAACATGCACGACGACCCCCTGGTCTTTGCGGTGAAAGACAGAAGCAGCCTGGTGGCCGGCGTGGCCTTCGCTGTGGTGCTGGTCATCGGCACGGTCGGCTGGCTATGGTAGCGGTGTCGTCCTGGGGTCGGCTGGGCCAGTGGGAGCACCAGGTTCAACCCCTGCGACGCCACCATGGCGGGGCGACGGCCCTGAAGGGGCCCGGGCCAGGCCTGGCTTACGGCATGGGGCGCAGCTACGGCGACGCCTGCCTCAACCCCGGCGGCACGCTGTGGCAAACCGCCGGTCTTGACCGGCTGCGCCATTTCGATGCGGCCAGCGGCCGCCTGGTGTGCGAGCCCGGTGTGCTGCTGGGCGACATCCAACGCGTGTTCGCCCCTCAGGGCTGGATGCTGCCCGTGACCCCGGGCACGCAATTTGTCACCGTCGGTGGGGCCGTGGCCAACGACGTGCACGGCAAGAACCACCATGTGGCCGGCAACTTCGGCCACCATGTGCTGGAGATCGAGCTGATGCGCACCGAGGGCCGCCTGCTTCGCTGCGGGCCGGCGCTGCAGCCCGAGTGGTTTGCCGCCACGGTGGGCGGGCTGGGGCTGACGGGCGTGATCACCGAGGTGACGCTGCAGCTGCGCGCGGTCAAGGGCCCCTGGCTGTCGACCGAGTCGCTGCCCTATGGCAGCTTGACCGAGTTCTTTGCACTGGCGGACAGCTCGGAAGCGGGCTGGGAACACACCGTCTCCTGGATCGACTGCCTGTCGAGTGCGGGGCGGGGTATTTTCATGCGGGCCAACCCTGCCGACCATGCGGAGCCCGCACCACCCAGCCGGGTGCGCACCATGCCGTTCGTGCCGCCGGTGTCGCTGGTCAACGGCTTGACGCTGCACCCGTTCAACAGCCTCTATTTCAATCTGAAGAAGCAGCAGGCCGGCGCCAGCCAAGTTCACTACGCGCCGTTTTTTTACCCCCTGGACAACCTGCGCCATTGGAACCGCATGTACGGCCCCCGCGGCTTTTTCCAGTACCAAAGCGTGGTGCCGCGGGCCGTGGGCCAGGATGCGGTCGCTGCGATGCTGAAGGCGATCAGCGCCTGTGGCGAAGGCTCCTTCCTCGCCGTGCTCAAGACCTTCGGCGAACGGCCGTCGCTGGGAATGTTGAGCTTTCCCCAGCCGGGTGTCACCTTGGCCCTGGACTTCCCGAACCGCGGCGCCGGCACGCTGAAACTGTTGGAACGCCTGGACGACATCGTGCGCGAGGCGGGCGGACGGCTTTACCCCGCCAAGGACGCCCGCATGCCGCGGGCGTTGTTCGAGGCCGGTTATCCACGGCTGGTGGACTTTTCACAGTATCGCGACGCAGGCATCAGTTCCGCCTTGTCGCGCCGTTTGATGGGAGCCTAGTGTCCTGAGTCGGAAGTTCCTTGAAGAATTTTGATCGGGCAGCCGCGACGCGTTGTTGCCGTGCTCGCCGGGTGCACAACCCGGCTGCGCGCGGCGCCCAGCCTCACGGCCGTCTGATCAAAATTCAAACCGCTCATTCGCTGTGCCCTCATTGATTCAACGAACCTCCAACTCAGGACACTGGCGTGTCAAAACCACAATCTCAGAAAAAAATCGTCATCGTCGGCGCCACCTCGGCCATGGCGGAACACTGCGCCCGGTTGTGGGTGGCCACCGGCAGCGTCAACGAGCTGGTGCTGGTGGGGCGCGATGCGGCCCGTCTGAACGGCCTGGCCGCGGACCTGCGCGTGCGGGCCCCGGCCTGCACCGTGGAGCTGGTGGAAGTGAGCGACTTCAATGCCACGGCCCCCATCGAAGCCGGCGTGGCGGACGCGTGCCGCACCCGGTGTCCCGACATCGTGCTGGTGGCCCATGGCTCGCTTCCCGATCAAACGCGCTGCCAGGACAACTTGAATTTGGCGCGTGAGGCCCTGGAGCTCAATGGCTTGTCGCCGGTGTTGTTCGCTGAGGCCTTCATGCAACGCCTGGTGCCCGCCGGCCGGGGCACGCTGGTCCTGATCGGCTCGGTGGCCGGTGACCGGGGGCGCCGCTCGAACTACGTCTACGGCGCGGCCAAGGGCCTGGTCACCCGCTACGCCCAAGGCCTGCAGCACCGCCTGGCCGCCAGCGGCACACAGGTCAAAGTGGTGTTGATCAAGCCCGGTCCCACGGCCACGCCCATGACCGCCCACCTGCCCGCCTCGAAGCTGGCCTCTGTGGAAGAAGTGGCCGCCTTGATCGTGCGCGGTGCCGAGCGTGGCACGCCGGTGGTCTATGCACCGGGCAAATGGGCGCTGATCATGAACGTGATCCGCCATTTGCCGGCTTTGGTTTTCAACCGCATGGACATCTGAGACGCCTGCAGGCGGCCCCACCGCCCCACCGAGGCCATCGGCGCCACTGGCGCAGCGCATCCACACGGCAATGGCCAACAAGGTGCAGGGGCTCGGTCGCCCGGCAGCCAGGTTGTCGCACAGGGAGTCCAACAGCCGCGTGGCCAGCCTGGCCAAGCCGTCGCGAGCCCCTTGGCTCTCCGCAGGCGGCCTTGCCCCTCGCGGAGGGCTGAGCCATCAATGAAACCGGTCAGGCCCGATGCGCGGGAAATCCTCCGCGAACTGAGCAATCCACTCCGACGCTGCCTCTTCGGCGCTGAGGCAGCGACCTTCAAGGCGGTGAACCGATTGGCGGTAGTCTTCGATGTGGCAGACCTGCTCCACCATGCGCGCACGGAAGGCGTCTTCGGCGTCGAGAAAGGTGACGCCCACCTCAAAGCCGACGTCCTCCCGCGGGTGGCACCAGGCCACGCGGGCCTGCGCGAAGAACTCCGGTTGCACGTAGGTGATGCGGATGGCCACTTGAGCGCCAAGCGCAATCGGCCGCTCCGATCTCAACGCCAGTCCACCTTCGCTGATGTCGTGGGTGTGCAGGGCGGAAGGTGTGTCGGCAGACGGTGTGCCGACCTCGACCGGCACGTCCACGGGATGACGAATGAACTGCCTCATGAGACCCCCTTTTGGGTAGGCGAGCGCGGAAACAGCACGAACTTCAGGACGTCGACATCGCCGGGATGATAGCGAGCCGTTTGGGCTTTGGGCCACCCCTTCTTCCCCCTAGGAACACAGGCGGGCAGACGGATGCAAAACGGAGGCATGGGGCCCCAACGGTGCGGCCCTTCGCCACATCGTGCTCACTCAAAGCCGTCGGCAAGCGCGGCCAGCCACCTGGCCACCGCCTTGCAGCAGCAGCGCTACAACGAGCTGCGCATCGTGACCGCTCCCCGCTTTCTCGGCCTGTTGCGAAAAGCCGTGAGCCCACAGGTGCTGCGCGTCGTCACGGCCGAGTTGAACAAAGACCTCGTTCACGAGGAAAATCGGAACCTTACGGCGCGTCTCTTCGGCGACCCAGCTTCCAGCGAGCGCAAGGGTGTCATGGGCTGACGCTGCTCATTGGATGGGCCACCGCGGGTGGTCTGTTCATCCTGCCAACACCGCTGCCGGGTGTCGGACGCACCGCCAAGGTCAGCGGTTCGACTCGTCGCGCAACACAGCGCGGTCGCCCAGCGCAGACCATGAAAAGCCCCAAGCCAGCACGATCTCCACCACCACCGCGGGCAAGATGCCCAGGCCGGCGCGGCCCCTGAGCAGCTCGAGCAGGCCCAGCATTGCCAGGGCGAGACAGCCCGCCGCGATGCCGCCCGCCAGCGCAAGACGGCCTTGCGATGGCCCCGAGCTGCGCGCCACCACCAGCATGCAAGCGATCCCGAAGAACAGCGCTGCGCCCCGCCGGCCCACCAGCCCGGCCGAGTCCGTGTAAGGCACGCCCCACATCCACAGCAACAGCTGAGGCGCCACGAGCCAAGTCGCGGCCAGGAAAAAACAGAGAGCCGCGGAAGCCAGGGCGAGGTGGCGAAAGCTCAGTTGCATGGGACAGAAACTCAATGAACGACCAGCACTGATTGTGGGGGCGCTTTGACGCACCCCGTGCCGAGCAGCGCACGCCCGATCGCCACCGCATTGGCGCTTTCCTTGAACAGCGGCTTCAAGGCAATGATCATCCCCTGGGCGCATTGGAGAGAACACCCACCCCTTGCAATGCCAACGGGTGTCCCGCAGGGCCAGCGTCTGCGGCAGCAGGGGCAGCCGGCAAAGCCTCAGGCCCCTGCCCTGTCAATTTGCGCTGCCACATGCGGCCCACCACGGCCTCGAAATCCCGGGCAAAGCGCTGGCCGTCAAACAAGGTGCTTTGGCGGCGCTGCGCCTGCAGGTGCGCGCGCAGCGCCTGGCGGGTGGGCGCGTCGCGCAGCAATTGCATGACGGTGGCTTCATAAGCGGCCGGGGTCTCGCACACGAGCTGGGGCAGCTTCACGGCGGTCAACAGGCTGGCCGCCACGCGCTGCGCGAAGGTGGGACCGATCAAGGTGACGACGGGCACGCCCATCCACAACGCTTCGCCGGCGGTGGTGTGGGCATTGCAGGGCCAGGCATCCAGGTAGACGTCGGCGCAGGCCAACCGGCCCAGATGGTCTTGCAATGGCACCACCGGGGCGAACAACAGCCGCTCCGAGGCAATGCCGCGGGCAGCGGCGGCGGCCTGCAGCGCGCGCTGCACGTTGACGTTCCACTGCAGCAGCCAAAGCACCGCCCGGGGTTCGCTTTGCAGCAGGCGGCACCAGACGTCGAACACCTCGGGCGAGATCTTGTAAGACTGGTGAAAGCCGCACAGCACCAAGGCGCCTTCCGGCACGCCCCACTGCGCACGCGGGCTGGGCACAGGCTGTGCCCGGTGGGCGTCGTTGGGCTGGTAGCAATGCGGCATCTGGGCGATCTTCTCGCTGAAATGCCCCGCATGGGCCAACGGCGTGACGATGGCGTCGCCAATGAAGTAGTCGATGTAGGCCGCACCGGTGGTGCCGGGAAAGCCCAGCCAGGTCACCTGTAAGGGCGCGGGCCGGCAGGCGAACACCGGCAGCAAGGTGTCGTGGGTGGCGCCCTTGAGGTCGATGAGGATGTCGATCTGGCATTCGCGCACGCGCTGGGCCACGCGCTCGAAGCTGAAGCCGCGCAGGTCCTCGAAATGCTCGCAGGCGGCTTTGACGCGGCGGCGCATCGCGCTCTGATCGTCAGGACCGGTGGAAAACAGGGTGACCTCAAAGCGCTCGCGGTCATGGCATTCGAGCATCTGCACCATCAATTGGCTGGTGGCGTGCTGGTGAAAATCCGCCGAGGCATAGCCCAGTCGCAGGCGCCGACCCGGCGCAGCGGCAGCGGCCGCGGGTGCGCGCGGCAGTGGCCGGATGCTCGCCTGCGCATGGGCAGCGTAATGGCGCGCCACTTTGAGCTGCTCCAGCGGGTCGTCAACGAACACGGCATGCGGAAAGGGGCCTGTCTCCAGGGCCACGTGGTCAGGGGTGCGGCCCAGGGCACTGCGCAGCTCCTGCATGGCCAAGGCTGCCTGGGGCCAGCGGCAGGCCTCGCGTTCAAGGAACACCAACTGGCCTCGGGCCGACAGCTCGCTGGACCCCAAGCCGAGGGCGAGCGCCGTGCGCACGCATTCGGCGGCCTCGGCCTTCATGCCCAGGTCTTTGAACGACATGCCCAGGCGGAAGTGGGCCACGGCGTTGTCCATCTTTTGCGCCAGGCCCTGCATGAAGGCCTGGATCGCCTCTTCGTGGCGCCGACAGCGCTGCAAGGACACGCCCAGAGAAATCCAGGCGTCGTGGTCCTTCACCACCCCAGGCGGCAAGCCCTCCAGGCAGCGCACCGCCGACTCGTGGCGGCCCAAGGCCAGCAAGGCATGCGACTCGAGGGTGTAGCCGATCAGCACCTGGGGATGGTCGGCGTGCAGCTGCTGCGCCACCACCAGGGCTTGCTCAGGCCGACTGGCTTTGATGTGCGCATGCACCGCGGCAATCGCATAGGCCGGCTCCGCTTGCCAGCGGCGTGCCTGATCGAAGGCTTCAGCGGCGCTGGGCCACTGTTGCTGGCTGGCATGCGCTTGTCCGGCCTTCCAACGCTTATGGGCACGCACCTGGGCGGCCGGCGCACCAGCGGCTGCAGGACTTGACGGGGTGGGAAGAACCAATGCCATGCATGCCTCTTGTCAAGGGAAACGCCAACGGCCTCGCATGAAAACGGCACACGCAGCGGCCGCTTCGAAGGTGTCGCTGCCCGAGAGGGTACGCACAGCCGCCTCGGGCCGGTGAGCGGAAATGCCCCGCCCCCACCCGTCAAATTCAGGGCTAGCCCGGGTATTTCGCCGGGGACGCGCCGCTGCGGCGGTGGCTGGGCGAGCCGGGGTGGCCGAGACGGCCGCAGCCAAGGCCGGTGGGCCTTGGCGAGGAGTTGAGGCCGCCTCCGGCCGGCCAGACACCGTCGCAGGGGTGCGTAGCGCTGTGACCCAACTGCCCTCGGTGTTCGTGGTCTCCCCATTCAGCATGCATGCAGTGTGTCCAGCGATTCTCAAGCGACCTGGTGAAATATCCGGGCTAGGCCTCAACCCACCGGTGAAACAGGCGCCGCCGCGGCCCGCATCTGGGCCTCCTGCTCGCGCCAGGCCTGCGCTTCGGTGGCGCGGCCCAGGCTCTCATGCAGCACCGCCAGGTTGTGGGCGGCCAGATAACTGCCGCGGCCCCGCACCGTGTCAGGCAATTCAGGACGTTCACCGATCTGCACGGCTTGCTCCCAGCTCGACTGGATCATCGGCAACAGCTCCGAGGCCTTGTGCGGCTCGTGCTGGGCCCAGTCGAGAAACAGGTCGCCCAAAGCGAAATAAAAATCGGGCGACGCCTGCCAGTGCGGCAGCTCGGCTTGGGCCAGCCGCAACGCCGGCTCGAAGGCGCGCAGCGTCTTGAGGGTGAACAAACGGCGCAGCACCAGGTCGTGGCGCCAGGGCGCGTCGCGACCTGCGCCACGGAACGCCTTGTCGTACCACGCCGCCGCCTGGACAGGGTCGCCGTGGACCTCGAAATCCTTGCCGCGTTGGTATTGCAGGTACGCGTCGTGCGGCTGGCTGGCCAGCGCCAGGTCCAGCAGGTGCGCGTTGCGGCCTTGCTTGGCCTGCATCTGCTCGGGCAGGTAGCCGTCGTGGGCCAACACCAGCGGCAAGCGGCGACGCGGCAACGGCGAGTCGGGCTGCTCATGGATCCGGCCTGCGTACGCCACGCCCACCGGCAACACCCGCGACAGCCAACTCGGTGCCTGGCCTTGCTGCGACAGGCCTTGCTCGATGGTGCTGCTCACGCTCAGCTGGCCGATGAACGCCGGGGCCAAGTTGTGCAAAGCCGCCAGCGCTGAGGCACCCTCTGACAGCCACTCGTCAGCGTCCACCACCAGGCGCCAGGGTGCCTCAGTCAGTGCCAAGGCGGCGTTGCGTGCGGCCGAAAAATCATCCACCCAAGTGAAGTGCCCCACCCGTGCACCGCAAGCGCTGGCCAGCTCGGGCGTGCCATCGGTGGAGCCGGTGTCCAGCACGATCATCTCGTCCACCCAGGGCTGGGCACTGCGCAGCGCGCGTTCGATGCAGCGTGCCTCGTTGCGCGCAATCATCACCAGGGCAATGCGGTTCATGGCAGCAGGGGGTTGACTAACAGTGAACAGGGGAAGTTGATTGTGACGGCAAGACCGGATTGGCCCGCCAATTCGCCGCTGGCGAGACAACAAGGGGCAAGCCACCTGCCTTTTCCTCGGACCGGGCTGCTTCATTTTTGGCAAGCCAGGTTTGCCGCCTTTGAAATTTTCTCTCAAGTTCCTAGCACGTCACGCCGATAACTTCATCAACGCACCTGAGTTTATTTGGGTCGTGGTCCGGTTAGCCGGCCAGAGGGTTAAACAGCAAATTCGCTGCGAGACACAACGGTTGGCTAGTGCGGGCGGTGCTTGTGAACAAGGGGGTTGAAAGACCGCTGGAAACACAAGCCGGCAAAGGTGATTCGAAGGAGGCATTGGCCTCAGTGCCCTCCAGGGTCATCGGCGTTGAACGCCGGCGGCTAGGCCGGGAGTCATTTCAACTTGTAAGGAGTTTCTATCATGGCAATGACCATCAATACCAACGTGATTTCGCTCAATGCCCAACGCAATGCGGCGACCTCCCAGATGTCGCTTGCGACGTCCATGGAGCGTCTGTCGTCTGGCTTGCGGGTGAACTCGGCCAAGGACGACGCAGCCGGCTTGGCCATCGCTGACCGCATGAACGCTCAGATTCGCGGCACCATGGTCGCGGTTCGCAACGCCAATGACGGCATCTCGCTTGCGCAGACTGCTGAGGGTGCTCTGTCCACCATCACCGACGCCCTGCAGCGGATGCGTGAACTGTCAGTGCAGGCTCAAAACGGCTCCAACGGAACGACCGACCGTGCCAACCTGGACACGGAATTTCAGCAACTGTCCGCTGAAATTACCCGCATCGCCGACCAGACAAAATTCAATGGCACCGCCGTTGTCGGCGCTTCGGCAGGCGCCCAGGTGTTTCAAGTCGGCGCCAACAACGGCGACACCCTGACGGTCACGACCAGCCAGGTCACCACCGTCGGCGGCGACCTGACGACAACGGCCAACGCTTCGACCGCTCTGGCCGCGATCGACACGGCACTCGACACCATCACGACCAGCCGCGCCACCTACGGTGCTGCCATCAACCGCCTGAACTTGACAATCCAAAACTTGTCGATCACTGGCGAAAATCAAGCCGCTTCCCGCGGTCGCATCCTGGATGCCGATTTCGCTGCAGAAACCTCTGCCCTGTCACGGGCGCAGATTCTGCAGCAGGCCGGCACGGCGATGGTGGCGCAGGCCAACCAGTTGCCCAACCAGGTGCTGTCGCTGCTGCGCTGATCTTCGAGCGCGTCGAACAACAGGCTCCGGCCTGTCACGCTCGGCTCAACAAGCCGCCCTCCGGGGCGGCTTTTTCGTGGGCGCCGCGCTTTCGACGCTGGGCAGCCGACGGCCCGCAAAGGCCCAGCCCGCCTCGCGATTGAGCAGTTTTTCACGACCCGGCACGGCCTGGACGCCGTGTGGCGCAACGGCTGCAAAGAAGCGCTGTGAAACCCCTTTTGTTCGGCGGACCCTCGCGCTGAGAGCTGCCGAAAATGAACCCAACAGACCGAATTTCAACCTTGGCCTGAATGTCGCCGGCGCCCTCGCCGGACGTCCTTGGATCATTTAGGAGTGCTGAGCATGGCTGCAACAATCAACACCAACATCATCTCGCTGAATGCGCAGCGGAACATGGCCACTTCCCAGATGTCGCTGGCGACGTCGATGGAGCGCCTGTCCTCTGGCCTGCGAGTGAACTCGTCCAAGGACGACGCGGCCGGCCTGGCCATCGCCGACCGAATGAACGCACAGATCCGCGGCACCAACGTCGCGATCCGCAACGCCAACGACGGCATCTCGCTGGCGCAAACTGCTGAAGGCGCCTTGGCCACCATCACCGACGCGCTGCAGCGGATGCGTGAGCTGTCCGTGCAAGCCCAGAACGGCTCCAACGGCACCTCCGACCGGGTCAACCTCGACACCGAATTCCAGCAGCTGGCGCTGGAAATCACCCGGGTGTCCACCCAAACCAAATTCAACGGCACGGCCATCGTCGGCGCCGGCGCCGGCATCCAAGTGTTCCAGGTGGGCGCCAACAACGGCGACACGCTGACGGTCACAACCAACACCGTGGCCACCGTGACCGGCGACCTCACCACCGCGGACAACGCCTCGACTGCCCTGGCGGCGATCGACACCGCACTCGACCTGATCACCACCGACCGCGCCACCTACGGTGCGGCCATGAGCCGGTTCGAATTCGCCATCTCCAGCCTGCGGATCTCGGGTGAAAACCAATCCGCCGCCCGCGGTCGCATCATGGACGCCGACTTCGCCTCAGAGACCGCCAACCTGTCCCGCGCTCAGATCCTGCAGCAAGCTGGCAATGCGATGGTGGCCCAGGCCAACCAGTTGCCGCAGCAGGTGCTGCAGCTGCTTCGTAACTGATTGAAACGGGCTGGGGCCCGTTTCACAGGAGCCCGGTCACGGATGGGCGCCGTTTGCGCAGCCATGCCCCTAAAGTTCTCAAAAAAAGTGCCGAAATCCTGAGGACGTTAGAGGAGTAATTCATGGCCACCATCTCATCCCCCGGCATTGGCAGCGGCCTTGATGTCAACAGCATCATCACCCAACTGGTCGCTGTTGAGCAGCAACCGCTGAACAAACTGAAGACCGAAGCGACCACGCTTCAATCTCAACTGTCGACCTATGGGCAGCTGAAATCTTCGATGTCCACGCTGCGGGACGCCGCCGCCGCCCTGACGATGGCCGAGACCTGGGGGCAAACCTCCGGCACCTCCACCGACAGCGCCAGCGTGGCGGTGAGCACCAATTCCAGCACCAAGCCCGGCACCTACTCGCTGGAAATCCAGCAACTGGCCACGGCACAGTCGAACGCCACCCGCACCTATCCCTCGGCCGACTCCCTGGTGGGAGAAGGCATGCTGACCATCGAGATCGGCTCCTGGTCGCAAGACCAGTTGAGCTTTGCGCCCTCGAGCTCCCTGAGCATTCCGGTGGGCCCACCCGCCGAGTCGCTGGCCCAGCTGCGTGACAAGATCAATTCGTCGAATTCTGGCGTCACCGCCTCGGTGCTGACCGATGCCAATGGCTCGCGCCTGGTGTTCCGGGCTTCCTCCACCGGCGCGGCCGCGGGCTTCCGCGTGTCGGTCGACGACGGGGACGGCAACAACAGCGATGGCTTGGGCCTGTCCGCCCTCGCCTTCGACCCCTCCGCCGGGATCCTGACCATGGCGCAGGCACTGGCCGCCGCCAACGCGTCCGCCACCCTGAACGGCCTGCAGATCTCGTCGGCCACCAACACGTTGACCAACGTGGTCGATGGCATCAGCCTGACGCTGGGCAAGGTCACGACCAGCCCGGTCCAAGTGAACGCCAAGCAAGACGACACCGCCATCCGCAAGGCGCTGGACAACTTCGTCAAGGCCTACAACGACCTGAACACGCTGTTGACCAATCAGACCAAGTACGACCCCAACAGCAAGTCGAGCGCTCCCCTGCAAGGCGACAGCGCCGCGGTGTCGTTGCGCACGCAGATGCGCAGCGAACTGGGCATGACCAGCGGCGCCTCGGCCACCTTCGGCCGGCTGTCGGAAATCGGCTTTGACGTCCAGCGCGACGGCAACATCAAGATCAACGAGACCAAGCTGAGCAACGGCCTGGCCAATCTGACCGAGATGCGCAAGCTCTTCGGCAACAGCGACCTGGCCAACGGCAGCAACGACGGCATCGCCACCCGCATCCGCCGCATGGCCGACCAGGTGATGGGCATCGACGGTGCCCTGAGCACCCGCAGCGAAGGCCTGCGCAAACGCATCGATCGCAACGCCGACAAGCAAAGCGACTTGAACGACCGCGTGGCCCTGGTGGAAAAGCGCCTGCGCCTACAGTACAGCCTGCTGGACACCCAGCTGGGCAAGCTCAACGGCCTGCAGAACTACGTGAGCCAGCAGTTCGGCAACAACAACCGCAACAACAGCTCCTGAGATCGGTCGCGCGCACCTTGCGCGCGGCGCGTCTCTCCGTCCCGACATGGCCGCTTTTGCGGCCATTTCCTTTGGCGCCGCAGCATTGAATGCAGGCAACAAAAATACACGCAAGTCAAGCAGCTATGGCTCAAGTCGCTGGGGAGGACGCCGATATTTCATACAGGTCCACACAGAAAGCAGCGCCCCATGTTTGCCAGCACCGCCCCCCGCAGCATGCAAAACCATTTCACCAGTGCCTACCGCGAAGTCGGCGTCCAAACCGGCGTCTCCAACGCCTCGGCCCATCAACTCGTGCTGATGCTGTTCGACGGCTTCCTCGAGTCGGTCACCCAGGCGCGTGGCGCCATTGCCTCGCGCAACATTGAAGTCAAGTGCCGCGCCATCATCCGTGCGGTGCGCATTGTCGACGAAGGCCTGCGCACCAGCTTGAACCTGGAAGAAGGAGGTCAGTTGGCCAAGGATCTCAACGACCTCTACAACTACATTGCGCTGCGCCTGACGCAGGCCAACCTGCACAACGACGTCGCCGCTTTGGAAGAATGCGTGCGGCTGATCGAACCCGTTCGGGCCGGCTGGATCGGCATCGGCATCGGCAACAACGCCGCTTCTGCCACCCAGTGAACACCCCGCTGCGCCCCGCGTCGATGTCCTCTGCCTCTTCACCGTCCTTCACACTGCCGTACACCATGAACGCTTCACTCTTGAATTATTACGAAGCCATCGAACAAGCCAGCCAGTCCATGTTGCAAGCTGCCCGCGATGGAAACTGGGACCAGGTCGTCAAGCTCGAAGGCGCCTGTGCGCTGTTGATCTCGCAGCTCAAGCACGCCGCCTCCGAGCGCCCGCTGGGGCCGGAGGAGTCGCAGCTGAAGTCGCGCATCATGCAGCGCATCCTGGTCAATGACGCCGAGATCCGCAACCTGGCCGAGCCTTGGCTGGAAGACCTCGACGGCATCCTGACCGGTCGCTCCAAGACGCTGCACTGAACCGCAGGCCACCCGTGCCCATGCTCGCCTCCCCTGCCCCATTGGAAGCTGTCCAAGACAGCGACCTGTGCGTGCGGGCGGGCGGCGAGATCGCGGCCTTGCTCGATCAGCTGCGCGACGCTGGCGTCGCCCTCACGCTGCACTCGCCGCACGGCCCGATCGTCATGACCCAGTTGTGGACGGTGGACGAAGCCAGCGACACGATCAGCTTGCGGGTCGACCCGGAACACCCCAGCCTTCAAGCGCTGATCGAGTCCGACGAAGCCACCGCGGTGGCTTACCTGGACAGCGTGAAACTGCAATTCGATCTGCAAAACCTGATGCTGGTGCGGGGCACCGACGACAGCGTCCTGCACTGCACCTTTCCGCGCGAATTGTTTCGCTTCCAGCGCCGCAACAGCTTCCGGGTGCAGCCTTTGGGCCGCACGTTGCCCAAAGCCGCCATGCGGCACCCGATGATCGCGGAGATGCAACTGGAGTTGCGCGTGCTCGACATGAGCCTGAGCGGCTGTGCGCTGTTTTTGCCCAATGACGTGCCGCCTCTGGCGCCTGGCATCCGGCTCAACGAGGTGCGCTTCCTGTTCGACACCAGCACCCGCTTCGTGGCCGACCTGCACCTACACCACGTGACGGCCCTGAGCTCACAGAATCAGGGTGTGCGGCTGGGCTGCGAGGTAGTGTCCTTGAACGCAGAGGCCCAACGCGCCTTGCAGCGCTACATTGACCAGAATCAGAAGCAGCGTCGTTTGATGGGCGCTTGAGCCGGGGCCTAAAAGCCCGCCGATCCATGCTCGGCCGGCAGCCCGTGTGCGCGCAGCGCAGCCCCCACCCTCTTCCTCTGCCCGTGCCTACAAAGCGCAGCTGCGAAAGCCGCAAAACCCGTCGTCGCGCTCGGGCAGCTGGAAGTTTCGAAAGCTGGGGTGGCGCAGGCGTTCGTGGGTGGCGCGGGACGCGCCCCGCAACACCTTGTGGGTGCCGAAACCCGATTGGGAGTACGCCTTGTCCGGCCCCGCCACGAAGCCGGGATAAGGCTCGAAGGCCGATTGGGTCCATTCCCACACTTCGCCCCACCGAAAACCCCGCGCCGCACCGGTGCAGGCCGCCAGTTCCCACTCCATCTCGGTGGGCAGTCGCCGCCCGGCCCAGCGGCACCAGGCCTGCGCTTCATGCCAACAGACATGCTCCACCGCCTGCGTCAACGGCACCGTGTGGCTGCGGCCAAAATGCCGCTGCAGCACGCCGTGGCGGATTTTGTCGACGTGGCGCGGCGCCCGGCGCCGTTCGTGTTCCTTCCAGGCCCAGCCGGCCGGGCTCCAGCAAGACGGCTCGTCATAGCCGCCGTCTTCCACGAACTCGGCGTATTGACCCCAACTCACCGGCTGGGCATCGATTTCGAAACTGGCCATCGGCACCAGGTGGCCGCGTTTCTCGTTGTCGTAAGTGAACCCGGCCGCACCCGGCTCCACCGGCTCCCCCAAGAACCATTCGGCCGCTGCAAAACGCAGCGGCTGGCGCCAGGGCGTCGGCTGCACAGGTGCCAGAAGATGCTGCCCCGAGGGCAGGCCAAGGGTCTGGGCCATGCGGGCGAGTGACTCGCACTGCAGGTCTTCATGAAGCAACGCCAACCTGAAGAAGTACAGCGAAGCATCGGAGTCACCCGTCAACTCCAGCAGCTCCAAGGTGATCTCGATGGTGTCGGCCAGGTAGCGTTTGGTGCTGGCCACGTCGGGCAGATCGAGCAACCACCGGCTGTCGGGCGGCGCATTGGCCGGGTCGTACCAACGGTCGGAGTCGGGCTCGATGGACGCCAGCCGCGGCGCACTGGCATCGGCCAGCTCCCCCCGGTCGCGGTGCACGTTGCGCGGGATCCAGCGCTCCTGGTACCAGGCCACATGTCCGAACAGCCACAGGGGCGGCGTGAGCTCGGCCAGCGGCGGCACCACAAAGTGCATCGGCTCGAGCCATTGGTCATAGGCCGACAGCCACCGCAGCGTGCGATTGCGTGCGTCCATCAATGCCAAGGACAGCATGCCCTTGCCAGCGCAGCGCACGTCGGGCGAGCGCACGGGTATGGGCAGCAAGTCAAGCACGGCGTTCCTTCGAGAGGGTCACCCCACGCCGGGGCAAACCGCTGGCCAGCGGCGACAACTTCAAACGAAAAGATGGCTTCATGGACGGCACCCGGAGATGGCCGGATTGTCTCAGCGCCTCCGTCCCATCAGACCGTGCAACGGCCGATGGCACCGCCACCGGCCCAACTATTCACGTTCGATCGAAAAGATTGCGGCCCGGTTTTCCACAGGGATTGATGGGCTTGGGCAGGCGTCACGCTTGGGCAGCCCTGAGAACAGGGTCGACTGCCCCAGGCCATCACCCTGCCTTAACGCTCGATCTGAGCGAAGGCAGAGTGCGCGTGGATGGACTCGAAGTTCTCGACATGGACGCGGTAGCGTCCCACGCCGGGGTGGCGGTTGAGGTGCAATGCCACGTCACGCACCATGTCTTCCACGAACTTGGGATTCGCGTACGCCCGTTCCGTGACCCATTTCTCGTCCGCCCGCTTGAGCATGGGCCAGATCTCACAAGAAGCGTTGTCTTCGGCGAAACGCACCAGCTCCTGCCACCCGAGCGCCGCCTTGAGCTCCACCCGCACCGTGACGTGCGAGCGCTGGTTGTGCGCCCCCTGGTCGGAGATCTCCTTGGAGCACGGGCACAGCGACTTCACCGGCACCACCACCTCGGCCCACACCTCCGCCGGCCCGTCAGCAGGCTGCACAGCGATCCAGCGGCCCTGGTACTCGAGCAAGCTCTCCACCCCGGACACGGGCGCCCGCTTGCGCAGGAAAAACGGGAACCGCACATCAATGCGGCCTTGATCGGCCTGCAACAAGCTGAGCATCTCGCTCAAGGCGACGCGCAAGGTGACTTCGTCCAACGGGTGGCGCAGGGCATCGAGCCAGGCCACGAACCGCGACATGTGGGTGCCTTTCTTGTTCGCCGGCAGCAGCACATCCAAGCTCCATTGGCCCACGGTGGGCTGCGCAGGCGCCTGGCCCATGCCCAGCTGGAAAGGGTAGCGCACCTCCTTGATGCCGACCCGCTGGATGACCAGGTGGCGGCCGTCGGTCTCGCTTTGGGTGTCGGGAATGGGAAGGACCAGTGGCACGGAGGCATTCATAGGCACACAACTCGCAAGGCGGCGGAACTGCCTCCGACGCCAGAACAGGAACGAAGCACTGCGAGGGCCCCCCGGTCAGGGAATGGCCGAGCGCAGCACGGCAGGCGGCAGGCCGAACCGTTGAACGATGGCCTGCTCGATGCCCACGGCATCCAGGCCCCACGAAGCCATGAGTTTGACAGGATCGCCATGTTCCACGAACTCGTCGGGGAATCCCAAGGTCAGCACCGGCACCTCGAGGCCGGCGGCCTGCAGGGCCTCCAGCACGGCGCTGCCCGCGCCGCCCTGAACGCAACCGTCTTCCAGGGTCACCAGCGCGTCATGGGTGCGGGCCAGCGTCTGAACCAGTGCGACGTCGAGCGGTTTGACGAAACGCATGTTGGCCACCGTCGCATCCAACCGTTCGCCGGCCTGCAGCCCCGCATGCAGCAACGTGCCAAACGCCAGCACAGCGATGCGCTGGCCATGGCGGCAGACCTCAGCCCGGCCAAACGGCAGGGGGTCGAGGTCGTTGCCAGGGGCCACACCGACCCCCGCGCCGCGCGGGTAGCGCACAGCGGTCGGGCCGGCGTGCCCATAGGCCGTGCTCAAAAGCTGCCGGCATTCGCGTTCATCGGACGGTGTCATGACGCTCAAGTTGGGGATGCAACGCAGAAAAGCAATGTCGTAAGCCCCGGCATGGGTGGCGCCGTCCGCTCCCACCAGACCCGCGCGGTCAAGGGCGAACATCACCGGCAGGTTCTGGATCGCCACGTCGTGGATCAACTGGTCGTAGGCGCGCTGCAGAAAGGTCGAATAGATGGCCACCACGGGCTTGAGGCCCTCGCAAGCCAAACCCGCCGCGAAGGTCACCGCGTGCTGCTCGGCGATGCCCACGTCGTGATAGCGCCGGGGAAAGCGCCGCTCGAACTCCACCATGCCCGAGCCCTCGCGCATTGCCGGGGTGATGCCGATCAGGCGCTCGTCGGCAGCGGCCATGTCGCACAGCCACTGGCCGAACACCTGGGTGAAGGTGGGCTTGGGCGGCGTCTCGGGCACCTTCAGCCCCTCTGCTGGGTTGAATTTGCCGGGGCCATGGTAGGCCACCGGATCGGCCTCCGCCAGCTTGTAGCCCTGCCCTTTCTTCGTCACCACGTGCAAGAACTGCGGGCCCTTGGCCTGCCGCAAGTTCTGCAGCGTGGGCACCAGCGACTCCAGGTCATGCCCGTCGATGGGCCCCACATAGTTGAAGCCGAATTCTTCGAAGATGGTGGCTGGCACCACCATGCCCTTGGCGTGCTCCTCGAGCCGCTTGGCCAGTTCGAACAAAGGCGGTGCGTTTTTCAGCACGCTTTTGGCCGTGTCGCGGGCGGCCGCGTAGAACTTGCCGCTGATCAACCGCGCCAGGTAGCGATTCAACCCGCCCACTGGCGGCGAGATCGACATGTCGTTGTCGTTGAGCACGACCAGCAGATCGGCATGCCCGCTGGCGTGCGCCACACCGCCGTTGTTCAAGGCCTCGAAGGCCATGCCCGCCGTCATGGCGCCGTCGCCGATGACGGCCACCGTGCGACGGTCTTCGCCCTTGAGCTTGGCGGCCATGGCCATGCCGAGCGCGGCGGAAATGGAGGTTGACGAGTGGGCCGTGCCGAAGGTGTCGTACTCGCTTTCACTGCGGCGTGGAAAGCCGCTGATGCCGCCCAACTGCCGCAGCGTGGGCATGCGGTCGCGCCGACCGGTGAGGATCTTGTGCGGATAGGTCTGGTGGCCCACGTCCCAGATCAACCGGTCGTGAGGCGTGTGAAACACGTAATGCAGCGCAATCGTCAGCTCGACGGTGCCCAGGTTGCTGGACAAATGCCCGCCCGTTTGCGAAACGCTGTGCAACACGAATTCACGCAGTTCCACGGCCAGGCGCTCGAGGTCCGCCCGCGACAGCTTGCGCACGTCGTCGGGGCTTTGGATCGATTGCAACAGGGTGGATGAGGTGGTCGTTGTCATGGATTCAACTTTCCCTTTGAACGACTTTGTCGGCCAGGCTGCGCAGGTAGGTGCAACGCCCCGACGGCAGGTCCGCACGCTCCAGGGCCGACACGGCTTGGTCGCGCAAAGACAAGGCATAACGCATGGCCGGCTCGAGACCGAGCACGCTGACGTAGGTGGGCTTGTTGGCATCCACGTCTTTGCCAGCGGTCTTGCCTAATGTCTCTGAGGCCTGGGTCACATCGAGCACGTCGTCCACCACCTGGAAAGCCAGCCCGATGGCGTCGCCGAAATCTCCCAGGGCATGCCCGGTGGTTTCGGCCAGCGGCGCACACACGGCACCCATGACCACGCTGGCGCGCAACAACGCGCCTGTTTTCAGGCGGTGCATGAAGCGCAGCTCGTCTTCGCTGAGCGCGCGCCCGACGCTGGCCAGGTCGATGGCCTGCCCTCCCGCCATGCCGGCATGGCCGGCCGCCCGGGCCAACAACCCACACCACCGGGCCTGCAGCTCGAACGACACCCCCTGCGAGGGCGTGAGCACTTCGAAAGCCAGGGCCTGCATCGCGTCGCCGGCCAGCATCGCCGGGGCTTGACCGAACTGCACATGAACCGTGGGCTTGCCGCGGCGCAGCACGTCGTTGTCCATGCACGGCATGTCGTCGTGCACCAATGAATAAGCGTGGATCAGTTCCACCGCGCAGGCAGCCCGCATGGCGGTCTCACGCGCACCGCCGACCGCGTGGGCGGCTGCCAGCACCAGCAAGGGCCGCAAACGCTTGCCTCCGTCCAGCACCCCGTAACGCATCGCCAAACCCAGCCCGGCGGGGGCGTCGGCGGGCACCCAGGCCCCCAGGGCCGACTCCACGGCGTCCAGCTCGTTTCGCGACCAGGTGTCAAAGTCCGTCATGAACCGACCCAGGGTTTGAGCTGTCCCTCTTCCAAGACCTTGACTTGCTGCTCCACGGCTTCTAAGCGGGCACGGCAGAACTGCAGCAGGTCGGCGCCGCGACGGTAGTTTTCCAGCAATTGATCCAGCGGCATCTGCCCACCTTCCATGGCAGCCACCAAGCGTTCCAGCTCAGCCAGGGCTTCCTCATAGGATGAGGACGACAACGATTTGGGTTCAGTATTTTTGGCCATGGCACAAAGATAAAAAGGGATTGTAGTCAGGGCCGATGCCCCGCGGTTTCCCCCAGGCCGGGGCGCATCCTAGTCGATAAATGTTGCGGTGCAGCAACAAGGCGGGGTCGAGGCCTGCCCCATTCAGGGGGGATGCTCGGGCAAACGCGTGGCCTGAGCGCAGAATCGGCCTCCCGTTGTTGAAGCGCGGCACCCTGCTGGGCGCCGCCTGGAACCTTGACTCAAGCACGACCTACCTCCAACCTGGCAGCGCTGACGTTGGCCGCCGTGGGCGTTGTCTACGGCGACATCGGCACCAGCCCGCTGTATGCCTTGAAAGAAGTTTTCGCCAGCGGTCATGTGGTGATGACGCCCACGAGCATCTACGGGGTTTTGTCGATGATGTTCTGGACCCTCGTGATCGTGGTGTCCGTCAAGTATGTGGTGCTGATCCTGCGAGCCGACAACAACGGCGAGGGCGGCTTGATCGCCATGCTGGCTTTGGCTTCGCAGGCCGTCAAAGACCGCCCCAAATTGCGCAGTCGTTTGCTGCTGCTGGGCATTTTCGGCACTGCGGTGTTTTTCGGTGACGGCGTGATCACCCCCGCCATCTCGGTGTTGTCGGCGGTCGAAGGCCTGGAGGTCGCAGCCCCGGTGCTCAAACCCTACGTGGTGCCGATCACGGTGGTGGTGCTGACCTTGCTGTTCATGCTGCAACGCCAGGGCACCGGGAAAGTGGGCCGGTGGTTTGGGCCTCTCACCGTGATCTGGTTCGCGGCCTTGACGGCGCTGGGTCTGCATCACATTGCCCAGAATCCGGCAGTGCTGTGGGCGCTCAATCCGGTGTATGCCGTGTCGTTCGCCAGCAGTGAGCCCAAAGTGGCCTTCGTGGCCCTGGGTTCGGTGGTCTTGTGTGTCACCGGTGCGGAGGCGCTGTATGCCGACATGGGGCATTTCGGCAAACGCCCCATTCGCATTGCCTGGTTCGCCTTGGTCATGCCCGCTTTGGTGATCAACTACTTCGGCCAGGGTGCCATGCTTTTGCTGTACCCGGAAAAAGCCAGCAACCCGTTTTATGAGATGGTGCCGACCTGGGCGCTGTATCCGATGGTCAGCTTGGCCACCTGCGCCACCGTGATCGCCTCCCAGGCCTTGATCACCGCAGTGTTTTCAATCAGCAAACAGGCCATCCAACTGGGCTATCTGCCGCGCATGCGCATCGAGCACACCTCGGTGAAGGAAACCGGGCAGGTGTATGTGCCATTCATGAACTGGTCGCTGTACGTCTCGATCGTGCTGGCGGTGGTGGCCTTCGGCTCCAGCAGCGCGCTGGCCTCGGCGTACGGCATCGCGGTCACAACCGACATGCTCATCACCACGGTCATGACGTTCTTTGTGATCCGCTACAGCTGGAAGCTGCCTTGGGTGCTGTGCGTCGTGGCCACCGGGTTCTTCTTCATCGTCGACTTCGTCTTTTTCGCTGCCAACTTCCTCAAGATTTTCGACGGCGGCTGGTTCCCCTTGGCCATTGGCGTGGTCATGTTTACCTTGATGATGACGTGGAAACAGGGGCGCGAGTTGATGCGCGAGCGGCTGCGCAGCGACGCCATCGAGCTGAAAACCTTCTTGGAAGCGGTGTTCATGAGCCCGCCTACCCGTGTCGACGGCACGGCGGTGTTCCTGGTCAGCGACCTGGGCATCACCCCCAATGCCCTGCTGCACAACCTGAAGCACAACAAGGTGCTGCACGAGGTTAACTTGTTCGTCAACGTGCGGCACCATGAGCGTCCTTGGGTGGGCTTCGACAAACGGTGTGAAGTCGAACCCTTGGGGCACGACTGCTGGCAAGTCACCTTGCACTTCGGCTTCAAGAACGACCCGGACGTGCCCGAGGCGCTCAAGCTGCTGCGCGGTCGCGGCATCCAGGTCGATGACATGGAAACCAGCTTCTTCCTGTCGCGCGACATCGTGATGCCCACCCTGGGCCAAGGCATGATGATGTGGCGGGAAAAGCTGTTTGCCAGCATGCACCGCAACGCCAGCGATGCGGCAGACTTCCTGAACCTGCCGACCAACCGGGTGGTGGAGCTGGGCTCCAAGGTGGAGATCTGAGCGTTGCAGGCCTCGCGGCACGTGCCCCAGCGACCCGAAAGCTTTGCACCTCTTGAGGCCATGCAGGCGCTCAGCTGGGTGGCCACGCCGGCCGGCATTGCCACTCAGTGCCTGTTGTCGAGCAGCGCCAAGGCCAGCACCCAACTGGGGTCGGCATGACGCGGTGAAAGCGTGGGCGGGGGATGATCGAGGCTCTCTTCTCAACGAATCGAATCAGTCATCTATGCGCGGTTTTTCAACAATGCTTGGACGCCACCAGTGAAGCAGTTTTTCCACGACGTGTCGTGGCCGGCGGCCAGCGCGGGTTTCGTTGCGGTGCTGGTGGGCTTCACCAGTTCGGTGGCGATCGTGTTCCAGGCCGCTGTGGCCTTGAGGGCCACGCCCGCGCAGCTGGTCTCTTGGGTGGCAGCGTTGGGGCTGGGCATGGGGTTGTGCACCTTGCTGCCCTCGCTGTGGTGGCGCAAGCCGGTGATGGTTGCGTGGAGCACCCCAGGGGCTGCGGTGGTGGCGACCGCCGCCACCGCGGCGCCGCACACCATGGCCGAAGGGGTCGGCGCGTTCATGGTCTGCGCCGCCTTGATCCTGGTCGTGGGCGTGACCGGCTGGTTCGAGCACGGCATGCGGCGGATGCCCATGTCGTTGGCCAACGCCTTGCTGGCAGGGGTGTTGGCACGCTTTGCCATGAACACGTTTGTCAGCTTGCACACCGCGCTGCCCTTGGTGCTGTTGATGTGCGGCGCTTACTTGCTCGGCCGACGCATTTGGCCGGCTTACACGGTACTGGGCGTGTTGCTCGTGGGCTGCCTGTACACCGGCGCCACCGGCGGATTTCAAGTCCGAGCCTGGGCCATGCCAAGCGGTTGGCCCACCCCTGTCATGCCGGTGTTTCAGTGGAGTGCCATCGTCAACCTGGCCTTGCCCTTGTTCCTGGTCACGATGGCGTCGCAAAACCTGCCGGGCGCTGCGGCCATTCGTGCCGCCGGCTACCAGTTGCCCCTCTCGAAGCTGGTGGCCCTGACCGGCCTGGCGACCTTGCTGCTGGCCCCCTGGGGCGCGTTCGCCCTGTGCCTGTCGGCCATCACGGCGGCACTGTGCATGAGCCCGGCCGCCCATGAGAACCCTGACAAACGCTACACCGCGGCCGCCTGCTGCGGGCTGATTTACTGCCTGGTGGGGGCATTCAGCGCCCCCATCACCGCCGCCTTGCTGGCTTTGCCGCCCGAGCTGGTGGCGGCGGTGGCCGGCCTGGCGCTGCTGGGCACCGTGGGCAATGCGCTGCACAGCGCCGTGCGGGACCCCGCCCATCGCGAAGCAGCGGTGGTGACCTTCGTCGTCACCTTGAGCGGCCTGAGCTTGGCGGGGGTGGGGTCGGCCTTCTGGGGCATGGTCGCCGGCGGCCTGACGCTTTTCGTGCAACAGTGGCGCCGTCAGGTGCCTGTCACGGCGCCACCCGCTTCGCCGCCTCCCCCTCCGTCGACCCCCTCTTCTTCCTCTGCGCCATGAAACTGCTTTTCGTTGCCGACCCGCTGGAACACTTTCAGCCCAAAAAAGACTCGACCTTCGCCATGATGCGCGAGGCTGCCAAGCGTGGGCACGCCCTGTGGGCTTGTGAAATGGGCCAGGTGTCGTGGGCCCAGGGCGGCCGCGTGAGCGCCAGGGTGCGCCCGGTGCGCCTGACGGGCGAATTGGCCCCCTGGTTTGAACCGGCGCCGTGGGGCGACGAGGCGCAAGCACTGGCCTCGTTCGATGCGGTCGTCATGCGCAAAGACCCGCCTTTTGACAGCGAGTTCTTCTATGCCACCCATTTGCTGGAGCAAGCCGAGCGGGAAGGTGCACGGGTGTTCAACCGCCCGGCCGCCCTTCGCAACCACCCAGAAAAGCTGGCCATCATGGAGTTTCCCGATCTGATCGGCCCGACGCTGGTCACCAAAGACGCTGCCGACATCCGTGCATTCCATGCCGTGCACCGCGACATCATCTTGAAGCCGCTCGATGGCATGGGCGGCAAAGGCATCTTCCGGGTCGGACCCGACGGCCTGAACCTGGGCAGCATCACCGAGACCCTGAACGCCCAGGGACAACAGACGGTGATGGTGCAGGCTTATCTTCCGCAGATCCGGGACGGCGACAAGCGCATTCTTGTGATCGCCGGCGTTCCGGTGCCGTTCTCATTGGCGCGCATTCCCCAAGGCAGCGAAATTCGCGGCAATCTGGCCGTCGGCGGCAAGGGCGTTGCCCAACCGCTGAGCGCCCGTGACCGGGAGATCGCTGAAAAACTGGGGCCTGTTTTGCATGAACGGGGCTTGCTGCTGGTGGGCGTGGACGTGATTGGTGATTGCGTGACCGAGATCAACGTCACCAGCCCAACTTGTTTTCGAGAGATCGCCGAGCAGACGGGCTTTGATGTCGCCGCCTGCTTCACCGATGCTCTAGAACTGGCCATTAAAAACAATTAAATCAATAACTTACGGGCCACATTGAAAACTCGACATTCAAGTGATTTCTGGCTGAGTTCAAGTGTTGCTTGAGCTTTGCCCGTCGGTCGCCGGCCCTTAAAAACAATGAAAAAGCCCAAATGTCTTGAAGACCATTTGGGCTTTGAAGGGCGACCGCGCAGGGCCCGTTGTCAGGTCATGTTCATCAAAGTCGTCCACATCGCGGCGAGCCCAGCCCCACCCAAAGCGCCGGAGTGGGTTGCCTGGTTGATGTGCTGATGACGACCTTGCCGCTGCCTCACCCCATGTGCAAGCCGCCGTTCACCGAGAAGTCGGCGCCTGTGGCGAAACCCGACTCGGCGGACGCCACCCACGACACGATGGAGGCAATGTCGTCTGGCGTGCCCAACCGCTTGACCGGAATGCCTGCCACGATCTTGTCGAGCACGTCCTGACGGATGGCCTTGACCATGTCGGTCGCGATGTAGCCAGGGCTCACGGTGTTCACGGTGACGCCCTTGTTGGCCACTTCCTGGGCCAAGGCCATGGTGAAGCCATGCATGCCGGCCTTGGCCGCCGAGTAGTTCGTCTGGCCAAACTGGCCCTTCTCGCCGTTGACCGACGAGATGTTGACGATCCGGCCCCAGCCCTTTTCCAGCATGTCGTCAATGACTTGCTTGGTGACGTTGAAGAGGCTGGTGAGGTTCGTCTCGATGACCGCATCCCAATCGGCACGGCTCATTTTGCGGAACATGCCGTCACGGGTGATGCCGGCGTTGTTCACCAGAATGTCGACCGAACCGTGCTCAGCCTTGACCTTCTGGAACGCAGCCACGGTGGAATCCCAGTCGCCGACGTTGCCCACCGAGGCGTAGAACGAATAGCCCAATGCCTTCTGTTCATTGAGCCACTTCTCGAAGTCGCGGCTGGGTCCGCAGCCGGCGATCACGAGGTAGCCATCGCGGTGCAAACGCTGACACATGGAGGTACCGATGCCGCCCATGCCGCCGGTGACGTATGCAATTTTTTGAGTCATGATGTTTCCCGATCTCGATGGATCAATGAGTTGGTCGATGTTGTTGTTTGAGTCGTACAAACCCAATCGCCAGCGTCGCCCCAGAGCGCGCCGGCGTCAACCCGGGTTCTCCCCGGGGTTTGCGCGTCCTGACGGTTCAGCGCTCGAGCGTGAGGGCCACACCCATGCCGCCACCGATGCACAACGAGGCGATCCCCTTCTTGGCGTCGCGACGCTGCATTTCATGCAGCAGGGTCACCAGGATCCGGCAGCCCGATGCGCCAATGGGGTGGCCAATGGCAATCGCGCCGCCGTTGACATTTACCTTGGTGGTGTCCCAGCCCATTTCCTTGTGCACCGCGCAAGCTTGCGCAGCGAAGGCTTCATTGATTTCGAGCAGATCGAGGTCAGCGGCTTTCCAGCCAGCGCGCTCGAGCGCCTTGCGGGCGGCGGGCACGGGACCCATGCCCATCAACGCCGGGTCCAGTCCTGCCGAGGCGTAGCTGGCGATGCGAGCCAAGGGCTTGAGCCCCAATTGCTCGGCCTTCTTGGCCGTCATCACCACCACCGCGGCGGCGCCATCGTTCAACCCGGAGGCGTTGCCGGCGGTCACGCTGCCGGCCTTGTCGAACGCGGGGCGCAGGCCGGCCAGCACGTCGGCATTGGTCTTGCGGTTGATGAATTCGTCGGCCGCGAACACCACCGGGTCGCCCTTGCGCTGGGGAATGCTGAAGGGGACGATCTCGTCCTTGAACCGGCCGGCGTCTTGCGCGGCGGCTGCCTTTTGCTGAGACGCCAAAGCCAGGGCATCCTGCTCCTCGCGGCCGATGCCATATTTTTTGGCGACGTTTTCGGCGGTGATGCCCATGTGGTACTGGTTGTAGACGTCCCACAGCCCGTCGACGATCATGCTGTCGACCATCTTCCAGTCGCCCATGCGCTGGCCATCGCGCGAACCAGCCAAAACGTGAGGCGACAAGCTCATGCTCTCCTGGCCGCCGGCGATGACGATCTCGGTGTCGCCGTCGCGCAGCGATTGGGCAGCCAGCATCACCGCCTTCAAGCCCGAGCCGCACACCTTGTTGATGGTCATGGCGGTGACGCTTTGAGGCAGCCCGCTTTTGATGACGGCCTGGCGAGCCGGGTTCTGCCCGGCCCCTGCCGTCAACACCTGGCCCAGGATGACATCGCTGATCTGGTCGCCCGTCAGCTGGGTGCGCTGCAACAAGTCGGCCAACACGGCGGCGCCCAAGTCAGCGGCCGGGGTCTTGGCCAGGGTGCCACCAAATTTGCCCACCGCGGTGCGGGACGCGGCAACGATCACGATATCGGTCATGGTTGTCTCCATTTCGTTTTTTGTTGAGTCAGGAACTGACGGCTGAGAACACAAGCCAAACGCTCGGTCAGGCTTTTTGTCGAACGTATCGGCCGGGGGCTGGCTCGATGGGGGGGTATTGACGGTTGCCATACGCTTT
Source organism: Pseudomonadota bacterium (assembly GCA_040385465.1). Classification (GTDB taxonomy): domain Bacteria; phylum Pseudomonadota; class Gammaproteobacteria; order Burkholderiales; family Burkholderiaceae_C; genus CANHBY01. The sequence goes on from JAZKHH010000022.1 coordinate 32,721, forward strand.
GGGCGCGGCCACGGACTTGCCTGCATGAGGCGTCAACCAGCGCGACCAGTCGGTCCACCAGCTGCCGGGTTGCTCCGTGGATTTTTCCAACCACCCAGCCGCCTCGGCAGGCCAAGGCTGCGCCGGCCCGGTCCAATGGCTGCGCTTTTTCTTGGCGGGTGGGTTGATGACGCCCGCAATGTGCCCGGACGCCCCCAACACAAAACGCTTTTTGCCCGGCAGCACGTGGACCGTGCGGTAAGCACTTTCCCAAGGCACGATGTGGTCCTCGCGCGAAGCGTAAACGTACACCGGCACCTTGATCTTGCGCAGGTCCACCGGCTCGCCGCACACCGTCGCCTTGTTGGGCGTGATGAGGTTGTTTTCGAGGTACGTGTTGCGCAGGTACCAGCAGTACATGGGGCCTGGCAGGTTGGTGCTGTCGCTGTTCCAATAAAGCAAATCGAACGCTGGAGGCGGCTGGCCCTTCAGGTAGTTGCCCACCACGTAGTTCCAGACCAGGTCGTTCGGGCGCAAAAAGCTGAAGGTGGACGCCAACTCCTGGCCCTTGAGCAAACCACCCCCGGGATGGTTGGGGCCGATGGCGGCCTCGCGCAGCTTCACCAAAGACTCATCGACGAACAGGTCCATCACGCCGGTGTTGCTGAAGTCCAGGAACGTCGTCAGCAAAGTCATGCTCTCGGCGGGGTGCTCGCCCCGCGCGGCCAGCACCGCCAGGGCGGTCGACAACAGCGTGCCGCCGACGCAAAAACCCAGGGTATTGAGCGTGGCTTGACCGCTGATCTCGCACACGACTCCCATGGCTTTGATGACCGCGTCTTCAACGTAATCGTCCCAGGTGGCCTGGGCCAGGCTTTCGTCGGCGTTGCGCCAGCTGATCACGAACACCCGGTGGCCTTCCAAAACGGCGTGCCGGATCAGCGAGTTTTCGGGTTGCAGGTCGAGGATGTAGTACTTGTTGATGCAAGGCGGCACGAACAGCAGCGGTCGTTCGTGCACCTTGGGGGTCAGGGCCTTGTACTCCAGCAGCTGGAACAGGTGGTTCTCATAGACCACCGCCCCTTCGCTGGTGGCCACGTTGCGCCCGACTTCGAACACGCTTTCATCGGTTTGCGAGACATGACCTTGTCGCATGTCGTTCAGCAACTGCCGCAAGCCTTGCGCCAGGCTTTCGCCTTTGGTCTCCAGCGCCAGGCGCTGGGCTTCCGGGTTGAGCGCCAGGTAGTTGCTGGGCGAGGTGGCATCCACCCACTGCTGGATGGCAAAGCGGATGCGTTGTCTGGCTTTCTCGTCGCCTTGCAACTGATCGGCCATCTGCGTCAGGGTGCGGGCGTTCAAAAGGTAGAGCTGCGCCACGAAAGCAGACATCGGGTTGAGCACCCAGTCTTTGGCGGCAAAGCGGCGGTCTTCAATGACAGGCGGGGGCAAGGGCGGCGGTGCGTCGGGGCCCTCGCCCGGTTTCAAACGCTGCAACGTCTCGTTCCACAAGGTCGAGGCCTGGGCGACATATTGGGCCTGCAGCTCGCTGAGCGCCGTCATCGGAAGACTGACCGACGACAGGGTCTTCAACGTCTCGCCCCAGCTTGACTCCAGAATGTCGGCTGCCCCGGGTGGCAGGGCGAAAGGCAGGGTGGCCAACAGCTCAACCGAGCTTGAAGGGGTGTCAGTGGCAGCGTTCACAAGTGTCCTCGAGCCCGCAAGCGTCGAATACGAGCGCCTTGCAAGCAGTAGTTTTTCAAATTATAGGAACTCTTCTCAGATTACGGTATGTATTTGCTGATCATTGCGTGGGTTTATGTCGTCCTGATGATGGCCATTTCAGAAGCCACGAGCACGCAGGGCACGGTGCTTGGAGCCCTGTTCACCTTCCTGTTGTACGGCGCGTTGCCGTTAGGGATCGTGCTGTATCTGATGCGCACGCCCGCACGGCGCGCGCGCCGCAAGCGCCTGGCGGCGGAGGCCACAGCGGCTGCGGCGGACGTGTCAGGGCAAGCGCCAAATGGCAGCAGCCATGCGCCCGGTGACACCGTCCCGTCGAAAGGAAAAGAACTTTGAGGCATCTTCGGCGGTGCACCAGGTGCCGCCATGGACATGCTGGGGGGCCATGCCAGCCACTTGCAGACGCCAAAGTGCCAAGGCGGGCAGATCGGCCATCCAGTGGCCCGTCGGCGCTGCTGGGCGATCGGAGAGGCGAAAGCAGGCGTCCGGCGCGCCGGTGAAGGATTCGCGCACGTCAATGCCCACCTCGAAATGGCGAGGGCCGATGCAGGGGCCACGCCAAGCCCGCACCTCGGCCGGACTGCACTCGCCCAACAAGCACACTTGCTCCAAGGTGGCTTCGAGCACACCGGCGGCCAGCCCGCGCCAGCCCGCATGGGCCGCGGCCACGGCCCGGCCCTGCGGCGCCGCAAACAAGACGGGCAGGCAGTCGGCCGCCTGCACGACACAGGCGACGCCCGGCTCGGTGCACACCGACGCATCGGCCTCGAACGCTGGAATCAAACCGGTAGCGGTGAGGCAGTCTTCCCCAGACAGCCGCACGACCCGCACGCCATGCACCTGCTTCAGGAACACCGGCACCGCCGCGTTCAGGGCGGATTGAAACCGCTGCCGGTTGGCGAGCACCGCCTCGGGGTCGTCCCCCACCGCACTGCCCAGGTTGAGGCTGTTGAACGGCGGGCGGCTGCTGCCGCCCTGGCGGGTGGACATCCACGCACCCACGCCGGTCACCGGCCACTCGGGGTGCCATCCGTGTGTTTCAGGCTGCATCGGGACAGGCCGACGGTTGCGCGTCAGCGAAGGCTGGAAGTTGAAGGCAGGCATCGGTGATGCGGCGCACGGTGGGCAAGGCGTCCAGCGGACACCCGATGCGTTGGGCGTTGAACATCTGCGGCACCAGGAACACGTCGGCCAAGGTGGGCTGGTTGCCATGGCAATAGCGCCCGGTGGCCGGGTGGCGGGCGAGTTGCCGCTCCATCGCCTGCAGGCCTTGCTGCACCCAGTGCAGGCACCACTGGTCCTTGCGTTCTTCACCCACGTTCAAGTCATGCAGCAAATAGCGCAGCACCCGCAGGTTGGCAGGCGGGTGGATGTCGCAAGCGACGTTCAGGGCCAAGGCGCGCACCCGGGCCCGCCCGGCGGCGTCGGCCGGCAGCAAGGGGGGCATCGGATGGGTCTCTTCCAAGTACTCGATGATGGCCAGCGACTGCGTCAGCACCTGGTCGCCGTCTTGCAGCACCGGCACCTGTTGGTGAGGCGTCAGTTCGGCAAAGCCACGGGCGTGGTGCTCGTTGCGAGGCAGGTGCACCGGCAGGTAATCGTGGTCCAGCCGCTTCCAGGCCAAGGCAATGCGCACCCGGTAGGAGGCCGAGGATCGGAAGTAGCTGTAGAGCTGCATGGGGTTAAAGCTCAGTCCGATTTCAACGCATAGGGCTTGCGTCGTGTGAACAGGCCCTGAGCCCGCTCATTCGGCCTCGACCACGTCGACCGCCAAGGTGCCCACGCCTTCAATGCGGGCGCACATGCGGTCGCCCGCCACCACGGGCGCCACGCCTGCTGGCGTGCCGGTGAAGATCAGGTCGCCCGGGGCCAACGTCCAGGCGGACGACACTTTCGAGATGATCTCGGGCACGCTCCAGATCATCTGGCCCAAGTTGCCGCGCTGACGGACTTCGAGATTGACCTCAAGCGCGATTTCGCTGTCAGGGCCCCACTCGCACCGATCGATTGGCACGATCGGGCCGACCGGCGCCGACTGCTCGAATCCCTTGCCAATGCACCAGGGTCGGCCTTGCTTCTTCATGTCGCTTTGCAGGTCGCGCCGGGTCATGTCCAGGCCGACGGCGTAGCCCCAGACATGGCGCAGGGCATCGGCCGGGTCGATGTGCCGCCCGCCGGTGCCAATGGCGATGACGAGCTCCACTTCATGGTGCAGGTCGTTGGTGAGCGTGGGGTAGCGCATGCGGCCCACGGTGCCTTCGACCACCGGCACCACCGCGTCGGCCGGCTTCATGAAGAAAAAAGGCGCCGCGCGCTCGGCATGGCCCATCTCTTCCTGGTGCTTGGCGTAATTCAAGCCCACGCAATAAATGCGGTGCACGGGAAAGCTGGCAGCCGAATTGGTGACCGGCACGGCGGGCAGAACCGGCGGGGTGAAGACAAAATTCATGGCATGGGCTTTCCAAAAGGAGCTCACTGCGAGGGCCGGTTCACAGGACGGAAGCCCGTCAGGCCCTGGGTCGAGAAACATGATGCCACGCGAAGGCGGGTGAGGCGACCCCCACAAACCCCCTGACACCGCGCGCCCCGCTACACTCCCTGACCATGTTTTCGACACGCCGCATCCTGCACTGCCGGGCCTGCGGCACGCGGGTGGACTACCGCGTGCCGGCAGACGACAACCGTGAACGCGCCATTTGTCCGTCCTGCGCCACGGTTCACTACGAAAACCCTTTGGCCGTCGTAGGCACTGTGCCGGTATGGGGCTCGCAAGTGCTTCTGTGCCGTCGCAACATCGAGCCGCGTTTCGGCTTTTGGACCTTGCCGGGCGGGTTCTTGGAGCTGGGTGAGACCACCGAGCAAGGTGCGGTGCGGGAAACCACCGAAGAGGCCGGCGCACTGATCGAGCTGCAGTCGCTGTACACCGTGCTCAATGTGGTCCGGGTCGGCCAGTTGCACCTCTACTACCGCGCGCGCTTGTTGAATTCCCTTTTCGAGCCGGGGCCGGAAACCATCGAGGCGCAGTTGTTCGAAGAGCACGAGGTGCCTTGGGACGACCTGGCTTTCGAGACGGTGCGCACGACGCTGCGCCGTTTCTTTGAAGACCGCCGGCGCGACCACTTCCCTGTGCACTGCGCCGACATTGCCTGAGGGCCCCCGGCCGCCATGACCTTGCCCGAAGCGCGTGACATCGGCGCG
>JAZKHH010000022.1:37737-54809 GCA_040385465.1 Pseudomonadota bacterium
GGCTGGGACGAGGCCACGGGCCATGCCCGGGTGCTGCTGCCCCAAACCGGGCAAGGTTCGGTTCAATGGGAGCTTGCCGAGCTGGAGGCCTGCTACACCGGCGTGGTGCTGTTCGCCCGGCCGCACTTCCGCTTTGACGCGCGCACGCCGGAAGTGCGTGCGCCGGCGGCCGCACACTGGTTCTGGACCAGCGTGTTGAAGCAGCGCTTCGTCTACCGAGACGTGCTGTGGGCGGCCCTGCTGATCAACTGCTTCGCCCTGGCCCTGCCCTTGTTCACCATGAACGTCTACGACCGGGTGGTGCCGAACCAAGCCGTCGAGACCTTGTGGGCCTTGGCGGCGGGCGTGCTGCTGGTGATGGTGGCGGACGTGGCCATGCGCTTGCTGCGCGGCCGCTTTGTGGATGAGGCCAGCGCGCGCATCGATGTGGACATTTCGGCCAGCTTGATGGAAAAGGTGCTGGGGCTGCGATTGGAGCACCGGCCGGAGTCGGTGGGATCGTTCGCGGCCAACCTGCGCGGTTTTGAACAGGTGCGCGATTTCATCGCCTCAGGCACCGTCACCGCTTTGGTGGACTTGCCTTTTGCGCTGCTGTTTGTGCTGGTGGTGGCCTGGATTTCACCGTGGCTGGCCTTGCCGGTGATGGTGGCTTTTGGCCTGATGTTATTGGGCGGCTGGCTGCTGCAGCACCCCTTGCACAGCCTGGCGGAATCCAGCTACAAGGCCAGCGCCTTGCGCAACGCCACGCTGATCGAGAGCTTGAGCGCGATCGAAACCATCAAGAGTCAAGGGGCTGAAGGCGTGGTCCAGGCCAAGTGGGAACGGGCCAATGTGTTTTTGGCGCGCATGAACGTGAAGATGCGGGGCGTGGCGGCCGGCGCCCAGTACCTGACCCACTTCATGGCCCAGCTGGTGACGGTGGTGGTGGTGGTCATCGGGGTCTACCTGATCGGGCAACGCGAGTTGAGCATGGGTGCGCTCATTGCTTGCAGCATGCTGTCGTCCCGGGCGTTGGCGCCGGCGGCCCAGGTCGTGGGCTTGCTGATGCAGTACCAGGGGGCTCGAACGGCACTGAAATCGCTCGACAAGATCATGGCCAAACCCGTGGAGCGGCCCGAGGGTGAAAATTTCATTCACCGTGCGCAGCTGCGTGGCGACATCGAATTTCGCAATGTCCGCTTCACCTACCCGAACCGCCAGGACGTCGCGCTGGACGGCCTGAGCTTCAAGGTGCAGGCGGGTGAAAAAGTGGCCTTGATCGGGCGGGTGGGATCGGGCAAATCGACCATTCAGCGGCTGATGCTGGGCCTGTACCAGCCCACCGACGGCGCGGTGTTGGTGGACGGCATCGACCTGCGCCAACTGGACCCGGCCGACCTGCGCCGCAACATGGCTTGCGTGTCCCAAGACGTGAACCTGTTGTACGGCACGCTGCGCGAGAACATTGCCCTGGGCATGCCTTACGCCGACGATGCCGCCGTGCTGGCAGCGGCCGACGTGGCGGGCTTGGCGGAGTTCGTGAACCGGCACCCGCGCGGCTTCGACCTGCTGGTGGGCGAACGCGGTGAGTCGTTGTCGGGTGGGCAGCGGCAAAGCGTCGGGCTGGCGCGGGCGGTGCTGCAAAACGCACCGGTGCTGCTGCTGGATGAGCCGACCAGCGCAATGGACTTTTCCACCGAGGCCCGCATCACCCAGCGCATCCAGACCTTTGCGCATGACAAGACGGTGGTGCTGGTGACGCACCGCACTTCGCTGCTGTCGATGGTGGACCGGGTGATCGTGGTGGATGGCGGGCGCATCGTGGCCGATGGGCCGCGCGACCGCATCATGGACGCGCTGGCCAGTGGCCGGGTCGCCAAAGCGGCATGACGACCACCCCCACCCCACCCCCGGTGCCGGAACCGCCTTCCGCTCCGCGCCAAAGCAGGTGGCGTCGGCTCAGGGCGGCGTTGGGGCCGCCCTCCACAGACGACGATGACCGGCGCGGCTACGCCAGTTTCGAATTCGAGGCCGACGAGGTGATGTCGCGCCAACGCACGCGGCGTGCCCAGACCATCGTGCGGGCGGCGGTGGGCGTGGTGGCGTTGTTGCTGGTGTGGGCGGCACTGGCCTCGGTCGAAGAGATCACCCGCGGTGACGGCCGGGTCATTCCCTCGCGGCAGCTGCAGATTGTGCAGAGCCTGGACGGCGGCGTCGTGTCGGCGCTGCTGGTGCGCGAGGGCGAAGTGGTGGAAAGCGGCCAGCTGCTGCTGAAAATCGACGAGACGCGTGCCACCTCCGGCGTGCGCGAAAGCGCGGCGCAGGGCTTTGCGTTGCGAGCCCGCCAGGCCCGGCTGCGGGCCTTGGCCGAGGGCTCGGCGTTCGTGCCACCCGTGATGCTTTACAAGGACGCTGAAGTTCAACGCATCATCGATGAAGAGAAAGTGCTCTTCCAGGACCGGCAGTCCGAGCTGACCACGCTGCTGGCCATCAACCAGCAGCAACTGCAGCAGCGGCACCAGGAGCTGTCGGAGATGCGGGCGCGCAAGAGCACCGCCGAGCGGGCCATCGCCATCAGCCAGCAAGAGCTCGGCAAGACCCGCCCTCTGCTGGCCACGGGCGCCGTGTCGGAGATGGACATCCTGCGCCTGGAGCGCGAGATGTCGCGCAGCCGCGGCGAGTCGGAGCAGGCCGGCGCGCAGATCAGCCGGGTGACGGCGGCCATTGGCGAAGCTCAGCGCAAGATGCAGGAGACCGAGCTCATGTTCCGCAACGAGGCGCGCAAGGAACTGGCGGAGGTGATGGGCAAGCTCAACGCCCTGAACGAAGGCGCGGTGGCCCTGGCCGACAAGGTCGACAAATCGCAGGTCAAGAGCCCTGTGCGGGGCCGGGTGCAGCGGCTGCTGGCCAACACCGTGGGCGGCGTCGTGCAGCCGGGCAAAGACCTGGTGGAAATCGTGCCGTTGGACGACACGCTGGTGCTGGAAGCCAAGGTTCAACCCCGGGACGTGGCCTTCATCTACCCCGGCCAAAGCGCCAACGTCAAGTTCACCGCCTACGACTTCGCAGTCTACGGCGGCTTGAGCGCCAAAGTGGAGAACATCAGCCCCGACACCGTCGTGGACGACAAGGGCAATGCGTTCTACCTGGTGCGGGTTCGCACGACGCAGGCGCATTTCAACGAAAAAATGCTGATCATCCCGGGCATGACCGCGGAGGTCGACATCCTGACGGGTCGCAAAACCGTGTTGTCCTACCTGCTCAAGCCGGTGCTCAAAGCCCGGGCCTACGCGCTGTCGGAGCGCTGAGCTCAGCCCCATGGGCGCATTCCGTTCTGAAGCGGCGAGAGTGCTGTTTTTTGGTGACGGCGGTCACGAAAAGCGGGCTGTTTTCGTGTCTTAACGCACAGCGCCTCAGAGCTTGCTGAAACAATACGTTTCTTTTGCAGCGCAGCGGCTGGCGGCTTGCCCCAGCACTGCCGCTGTCCTTGATTCGCACCGAGCTGAACCCGACCGCCATGCCCATACTCACCCGCACCACCGAAGGCACCGTCACTGGCTTGTGGGGTGCCGCCATGATCCGCGACCCGAACGGCAAGATGCGGCGCCTGAAGATGGGCGATGTGCTGCGCCAGGGCGACCAGATCCTCACCACCCAGGACGGCATCGTGCAACTCACGCCGTTCGAGCGGCCGACGGCGGTGGCCACCGCAGAGCCTACGCCGGCGGAGATCGACTTCGACCGACTGGATGCGCCGGGCGCCGGCCTGAGCGGCGGCGACAGCGGCTCGCTGAGCGAAGGTTTTCGCGTCGGGCGCATCGCAGAAGGCCTGACGCCCGCAAGCCTGGTGTTGCCGGCCGATGGCGGCGGCGTCACGTTCGTTCGACCGGTCGCCGGCCCAGGCGTGGTGGACAACACCGGCACCGGCACGCCCCCGGTGGGCGCGCCTGTGCCGGCCAATCTGCCGCCCTCGGCTGTGCCGGGCAACGTGAGCGGTTTGGAAGACAGCACCCTGCCCGTGCCCTTGCGGGGGCAAGACCCGGATGGCCAGGTCACCAGCGTCACCGTCACGGCCTTGCCCGCCAACGGCACGCTGCTGCTGGCCGACGGGGTGACCCCGGTGGTGGCAGGCGTGGCGCTGAGCCCCGCGGATGCAGCAGGCCTGGTCTTCCGGCCGGACGCCAACTTCAACGGCGCCACGCAGATCGAGTTCACCGTCACCGACGACGGCGGGGTGACGTCAACACCCGCGGTTCTCACCATCAACCTGCTGCCCGTCAACGACCTGCCAACAGCGGTGAACGACACGGCCAGCACCGACGAAGACACGCCCTTCACGCTGTCCGCCGGCGCGCTGCTGGCCAATGACAGCGACAGCGATGGCGGCACCCTCAGCCTCGTCAGTGTGCAAAGCCCGGTGAACGGCACCGTCAGCTTGCTCAACGGCAACGTCGTGTTCACGCCCAACGCCGACTACAGCGGTCCGGCCTCCTTCACCTACACCGTGTCCGATGGCCAGGGCGGCACAGCCACCGCCACGGTGAACGTGCTGGTGCGCCCGCTCAGCGATGCGCCCGTGGCCCGCGATGACAGCAGCGGCCTCAGCGAAGACGGTGCGCTCGCCGCCTTGGTGGTGGGCAGTGCCGACGGCGTGATCCAAAGCGCCGGCGCCGTGGCGGGGCGGGACACAGACGCCGACGGCGACACGCTCAGCGTGATCGCGGTGCGCAGCGGTGCCGAAGCCGGCGTGGGCACGCCCGGCGCCGTGGGCAGCGCCTTGCAGGGAACGTACGGCACCCTGAGCCTGAACAGCGACGGCAGCTACACCTATGTGCTGGCCAATGCCAGCCCGCAGGTGCAAAACCTCAGCGCCGGGCAAGTGGTGACGGACGTGTTCACCTACACCGTGAGCGATGGTCAGGGTGGCACCGACAGCGCCACGCTGAGCATCAACGTCACCGGCGCGCAGGACCTGACCGCCGGGCCGCCCGGTTTGACACCGATCGTCGTCAGCGGGCTGAGCGGGAGCTACTACGGCTACAACGACACCGCGACCACCGACCCGACCCTGCGCACCCACGCCGACGATGGCACCGCCACCTTCGGCACCCACGGGGCTGCGGGCAACCTGAACTCGGTGGAGGACGTGGAGCTCATCGTCAATGGCCGCAATGCCTCAGCGGGCGGCCCGGGCAACATCCTGGGCACCTCGGCCACCGGCCAGACGGGGGCTGCGGACGTGGTCTTCACCGCCCGCAACCTTGATTACGGCTTCAACCCCACAGTGGACGCGGCCCTGGGCTCGAACACGCCGGTCGGGGCCGGCGCGGCTTTGCCTCTGAGCGATGGCAACCCGAATTCGCTCGGGCGCGGCTTGAGCAATTTCCTGGGCGCCGACGCGCTGAACACCACGGCCCAGGTGGGCGGCGGCAGCACCAACGGCAATGCCGGTCTGGGCACCACCACCGACGTGGCGATGCGGTTGTCAGGCCAGATCTACGTGCAGCCGGGCAGCTACGACTTCCGCGTCACCGGCGACGATGGCTTCCGCCTGCGCGTGGCCGGGGAAACCTTGTTGGAGTACGACGGCAACCAGTGGCCCACGGCGCGGGTGTTCACCAACGTGCCCTTGGGGGATCTGGGCGGCGGCCTGCAGGCTTTCGAGCTGCTGTACTGGGAGCAAGGCGGCAACGCCCGCTTGCGCATCGAGTACAAGCCCAGCGGCGCGCCGGCCTCGGACTACCAGGTCATGTCCGACACCAACACCGCGTTGTTCAGCAACGAAGCCGCCCCGGTGCTGGCCGATCCGCGCATCCAGGACATCGTCTTCGACAGCGCCACCGGCGCCTGGCAGGTGCGCACCGGCAGCATGCTGGACGGCGATGCCGGCAACAACACCCTGGTCGGCGGCATCAGCCGCGACCTGCTGCGCGGCGGCGCTGGCAACGACGTGCTCGACGGCGGCAGCGGCGCCGATCAACTGGAAGGCGGCCTTGGCAACGACGCGCTGACCGGTGGCGCCGGCAACGACTTGCTGATGGGCGGTGCGGGCGTCGACACCCTCGCGGGCGGTGTGGGCGACGACACCTACCGGCTGTCCGACGGCACCGACACCTTGGTGGAAAACGCGGGCGAAGGCACCGACACCGTTCAGCTCGACAGCGCCTATCTGGCGGGCAATGTGGGCGGCACCTACACGCTGGGTGAGCATTTCGAGAACCTGTTCGCCCAAGGCGCCGAAGCCATCAATTTGAATGGCAATGCGGCCAACAACCGCCTGGGTGGCACCGATGGCGCCAACGCGCTCAACGGCGGCGATGGCAACGACTTCCTGATCGGCGGTGCCGGCAACGACCTGCTGACCGGTGGCGCCGGTGCCGATGTGTTCGCTTGGCGCTTTGCGGAGGGTGGCGCCGGCGGCGCGCCCACGGTCGACACCATCACCGACTTCAGCTACGGTGGCGGCAACTCCAGCGTCGAACTGGGCGGCAACGGCCAGCCCCTCGGCGGCGGCGACGTGCTCGACCTGCGCGACCTGCTGCAGGGCGAACACACCAGCGTGGGTGGGCTGGGCCTGCCGGCCAACGAGGTGCAGCTGGCCAACCTGAGCAACTACATCGACGTCGAGGTCAGCGGGGGCAACACGGTGCTGCACATCAGCAGCAGCGGCGGCTTCTCAGGGGGCGCCTACGACCCCCTGGCTGAGGACGAGCGCATCGTGCTGCAAAACGTCGACCTGTACTCGGCCACCGGCATCGCCAGCGGTGACGAGAACGGCTTGCTGCAAACGTTGATCAAGAACGGCACGATGATTGTCGACTGAGCGTGGCCTGGAGGCCAGGCAAACGCTCCGGTGAACGCTCCTCCGCCCCCCCCGATCGCTCCGGAAGGCGGTTTGGCTTGCGTGCCTGCTCAGCGCGACTTGGCGGCTTGCAGCTTGGCAAAGGCCGCGGCCATGGCACTGGGGGCCGCGGGTTCGTTGCTCCGCAGGGACGCCGCCGGGCGAGCGGGCTGGCGGCCAGTGGGGCGGCTGTTGGGCAGCGCCTGGCCCACGCCCGGCCCCGCTGGCCCGCCACGCTGAACAGGGGTGTCCAGCTTCATCGTCAGCGAAACGCGTTTGCGCGCCAGGTCCACCTCCAGCACCTTGACCCTGACGATGTCACCGGTCTTCACCACTTCGCGTGCATCGTTGACGAACTTGTGCGACAGCTGGCTGACGTGCACCAGGCCGTCTTGGTGCACACCGAGGTCGATGAAGGCGCCGAACTGCGCCACGTTGCTGACGGTGCCCTCCAGCGTCATGCCGACCTGCAGGTCTTTGAGGTTCTCCACCCCGTCGGTGAGTTGGGCGACCTTGAAATCCGGACGCGGATCCCGCCCCGGCTTCTCCAGCTCCGTCAGGATGTCTTTCACCGTGATGGCCCCGAAGGTGTCGTCGGCGAAAGCCTCCGGGCGCAGCGTGCGGATGACGTCATTGCGGCCGATCAGCTCGCCCACTGGCAACTTCAGGGCGCTGACGATGCGCTCGACGACCGGGTAGGTTTCCGGGTGAACGCCCGAGCGGTCCAGCGGGTTGTCGCCGCCATGGATGCGCAAAAACCCCGCGCTTTGTTCGAAGGTCTTGTTCCCCAGGCCGGTGACCTCCAGCAGTTGCTGGCGGCGCCGGAAAGCGCCGTTGGCATCACGCCAGCGCACGATGCTCGAGGCCACCGCCTTGCTCAGGCCGGACACCCGCGCCAGCAGTGGCACCGACGCGGTGTTGAGGTCCACGCCCACCGAGTTGACGCAGTCTTCCACCACCGAGTTCAAGCTGCGAGCCATCTCGCTTTGGTTCACGTCGTGCTGGTACTGGCCCACGCCGATGCTCTTCGGATCGATCTTCACAAGCTCGGCCAACGGGTCCTGCAAGCGCCGGGCGATGCTGACCGCGCCCCGCAGGCTGACGTCCATGTCGGGCAGCTCCTGGCTGGCGTACTCGCTGGCAGAGTAGACCGACGCACCCGCTTCGCTGACGACGATCTTTTGGATTGACGGGGCGTCAGGGGCCAGGCTTTGCACCCGTTTGATCAGGTCGCCCGCCAGCTTGTCGGTTTCACGGCTGGCCGTGCCATTGCCGATCGCGATGATGCGCACCGAATGCGCCGCGCACAGGCGCCCGAGGGTGTGCAGCGAGCCCTCCCAATCCTTGCGCGGCTCGTGCGGGTAGACGGTGGCCGTCTCCAGCACCTTGCCGGTGGCATCGACCACCGCCACTTTGCAGCCGGTGCGAATGCCTGGGTCCAGGCCCATGACGACCTTGGGGCCGGCCGGCGCGGCGAGCAGGAGGTCGCGCAGGTTCTCGGAGAAGACTTTGATGGCCACCGCTTCGGCGTCTTCGCGCAAGCGGCTGAACAGATCGCGCTCCAGGCTCAGACTGAGCTTGACCTTCCAGGTCCAGGACACGCACTTGCGGATCAGGTCGTCGGCCGGCCGCTGCGCATGGCGCCAACCCAGGTGCACGGCGATGCGGCCTTCGGCCGGGCCGAGCAAGGCGCCTTCGGCTGCCTCGGGGGCCACCAGCTTGCCTTCCAGGCACTCCAACGTGCGGCCGCGAAAAACCGCCAGCGCCCGGTGCGAAGGCACGGTGCGGATCGGCTCGGCGTAGTCGAAGTAATCGCGGAACTTGGCAATGTCGGGGTGGTTGGCGTCCTTGCCATCGACCAGGCGGCTGGTGAACTGGCCTTCTTCCCACAACCACTCGCGCAAGGTCTTGACCAGCGCGGCGTCTTCGCTCCAGCGCTCCGACAAGATGTCGCGCACGCCGTCCAGCACCGCGGCCGCGTCGGCAAAACCCGCTTCGGTCTGGATGAAGGCTTGTGCCTCACTCAAAGGCGTCAAGCCAGGGTCGTTGAACAAGCGGTCGGCCAGTGGCTCGATGCCGGCCTCGCGGGCGATCATGGCTTTGGTGCGGCGCTTTTGCTTGAAGGGCAGGTACAGGTCTTCCAGTTCTTGTTTGGTCGGCGCGGCTTCGATCTGGGCGCGCAACTCCGCGGTGAGTTTGCCTTGCTCGTCGATGCTCTTGAGCACCGCCACGCGGCGCTCGTGCAATTCACGCAGGTACGACAGGCGCGACTCCAGCTCACGCAGCTGCACATCGTCCAGGCCTTCGGTGGCTTCCTTGCGGTAACGCGCAATGAACGGCACGGTGGCGCCGCCGTCCAGCAAGCCCACAGCGGTTTGGACTTGGGCGGGCCGAACTTTCAACTCGGCCGCGATCTGCAGAAGAATGTTGTCCAACGTCGCCCCTTCAAAATGGAGCCGCGCAGTGTGCCATAGCGGGTCAGCGGCCGGCCCATTTTTTCCTGCCTGCTTCCCTCACCACTTTTTTCAGAAGCGCTTTGTCCAGGCGGCACGCCACTCCATGAATCCCGCGACGGGCCCGCGTGGCGGTCATGTCCCTTCGGTGCCCGATCGACTCACCACAGAAGCGCTGGCGCTCGGAGAGGGACAACACGGACGGACATCTTCAGCCTGCCGCTTATCCACAATTTCGGTGGGTAAGCCTGGGGACAAACCAGGGAAGAACCCCGCCAGGCCGCAGCCCGCTTGAGCAGGATCTGGATTGGGTGCTGGTCGTGCAGCCTCTTGCAAAGATCAGCGCAGGGTCTCGGAGGCCACAAGCAAACGGCGCACCCCCTGCGCGGCCTGCACACCACTGGCCAGGCAGGCAGTGAGCAGGTAGCCGCCGGTGGGCGCCTCCCAGTCCATCATCTCGCCGGCCACGAAGACACCCGGCACGGCGTGCAACATGGCGTCAAGCGTGACGGCTTCAAAGCGCACGCCGCCCGCGGTGCTGATGGCCTCGGCGATCGGTCGGGGTGTGGTGACGGTAACGGGCAGCGCTTGCAAAGCCGCGGCCAGGCGCACTGGGTCGGCCACCACCTCGCGCGAAAGCACTTCGTGCACCAGCGCGGCCTTCACGCCGTCGATGCCCAGGCGCGACTTGAGGTGGGTGGCCAAAGAGCGCGGGCCGCGTGCGTGTTGCACCTCGCGGGCCACCCACTCGGCCGAGCGCTGGGGCAACAGGTTCAGGTGCACGGTCACCGGTGGGTGGTCATTGAGCAGTTCGCGCACCACCGCGGAGGCGGCGTACACCAAGCTGCCTTCCAACCCCTGCTCGGTGACCACGGCTTCACCGTGTTGATCGAACAGCACCGCTTGCGTGTGCGGCGCTCGCACCTGCAGCCCGATGTTCTTCAAAGGCGCGCCGGCGAAGCGGGTGCGCAGGTGGTCGGTCCAACCGGCGTGCAAGGTTCCTTGCGCATCGAAGCGTGCGACGTCGAACCCGCAGTTGGCCGGCACCAGGGGTGCCACCGCCACCCCGCGTTCGGCCAGCCAAGGCGCCCAGGCGCCGTCGGACCCGAGCTGGGGCCAGCTGGCGCCGCCCAAGGCCAGCACCGTGGCGCATTGCGGCTGCACAGAGACGTCGCCCCCGGGCGTCGCAAAACGCAAGGCCGGCGGTGCGTTCGCATCCCGACCTGGCTCACCCCAACCCACCCACCGGTGGCGCATGTGGAACTGCACGCCGGCCACGCGCAGGCGGTGCAACCAAGCCCGCAACAACGGCGCCGCCTTGAGGTCGCGGGGAAACACCCGGCCCGAGCTGCCCACGAACGTCTCCACGCCCAACGCCTGCGCCCAGGCGCGCACTTGGACAGGGCCGAAGGTGTCGAGCCACGGGGCCACGGCGTCGGCACGGGCGCGGTAGCGGGCACCGAAGGCTGCGGCCTCTTCGCTGTGCGTCAAGTTCAAGCCGCCTTTGCCGGCCAGCAAGAATTTGCGGCCCACCGACGGCATCGCATCGAACAGGTGGACCGACACACCGGCCTGGGACAGCCGATCGGCGGCCATCAGGCCGGCCGGGCCGCCACCCACCACCGCCACTTGGGGCGAACCGACTGAAGACAGGGAAGCTGACATGACGCGTGCACCGCCGAAACCGGCGATTGTCGGTCAAGCCGCCTGGCAGGGCGAAAGCAGCCCTGGGCAACGGTTCAATTGCCTTTGGGAGTGCTGCCGCGCAGCGCGTTGACCTTGCCTTGCGGTGTGGGCAGGCCCCGCACGTACATGAAGGTGCCCGTGGCGTGGGCGCACAGCTCGTCTTGCTCGTTGAAGACCGAGCCCTCGCAAAACGCCAAGGTGGCCGTGCGGTGCAACACCCGCGCCTCGGCTTGCAGCACGCCGGTGCCTGCCTGCATGAAGCTGGTCTTCATCTCGATGGTGACCACCCCCGGCAGCACGCCTTCGGGCGTGACGGGGTTCAAACTGCGCGCCGCGTGGGCCAGCGTGGCATCGAGCAGGCTCATGACCACGCCGCCGTGCGCCACGTCGAAGGAATTGTGGTGCGCCGCCTGCAGGTCCAGGCGGATGGTGGCCTGCCCGTTGTCCAAGGCCAGCAACTCCAGGCCCAGCGTCTCGACAAAAGGAATGCGGGTCGGGAAGTCCACAGCTCAACCCCAGTAGTCGAGCACGTGCCGCGCTTCGCGCAGCGGGCCCAGTTGCGCCACCACCGACTGGTGGTGCGGATGGCTGCTGTAAGCCTGCAGGGCGGCCGCGTCGGTGAAGGCGGCGTTCAGCACCACGTCGACGTTGGCCTCGAGATCGGCCTCGCGGATGCCCACGTCGAAAGTGAGCATGCCGGGCACCAGGTCGCTGCAACTCATCAGCAGGCGTTTGAACTCGGTGGCCTGGGCCGGGTCCTTGAGCTTCCACATCACCAGATGGTTCAGGCGGGCGGACGAGGAGGATGGTGAGGCAGGGGATGAAGTCATGGGGGGGGTCAGTCCGTGTCGTTGATGCGGGAGCGAATGAAGATGAGCAAGGCGCCGATGACGATGGCCGCAGCGCCCAGCCCTGCCACCCAGGGCCCGAAGGCGGCGTTCTGGCGCTGCAACGCCAAGCCCAGCCCGACGGCTCCCAGGCCCACGTAGATCAGCACCCAAATCCATTTGTCGATTGTCGTTGTCTTCATCTTCATCATCGCTCAAGGTTGAGCTCGGGTGGAGGTTCAGGCCGAGCAGAAGCCAGGCGAGTCCTTACCCGGTCCGCGGGCATCCAACGGGCCCAGCGGTGTGCAGGCTGGCTAAACTGCCGCGCATGAGTGTTTCCACCCCCGCCGCCTTTCCCGCCGCCCTGCCCTGGACCCACCGGTTTCACCGGCTCGGACCCGCGTTTTACACCGAGTTGGCGGGTGAGCCCTTGCCCAACCCGCAATGGGGCGTGCGCAGCCCTGAGGTGGCCGAGCTGCTGGGCTGGCCCTCGGACTGGTGGGCCGACCCCCAGGCGCTCGCTGTGTTCAGCGGCCAAGCCACCTGGCCGGGCATGCGCCCGCTGGCCACGGTGTACAGCGGCCATCAGTTCGGCATCTGGGCAGGACAGCTGGGCGATGGACGCGCCCTGTGGCTGGGCGAGGTCGACACGCCCCACCACGGGCCGATGGAGCTGCAACTCAAAGGGGCCGGTCGCACACCCTACTCACGCGGTGGTGACGGGCGCGCGGTGCTGCGCTCGTCGCTGCGCGAGTTCCTGTGCTCCGAAGCCATGGCCGGCTTGGGCATCCCCACGACCCGTGCTTTGTGCCTGGTTCATTCACCCCTGCCCGTGCGACGCGAAACGATCGAAACCGCCGCGGTGGTGACACGCGTGTCCCCGAGCTTCATCCGCTTCGGCCACTTCGAGCATTTTGCGCAACGCGGTCAGATCGACGAGCTGCGCGCGCTGGCCGACTTCGTGATCGCCTGCCACGCACCGCATTGCGCCGAGGCCGCGCAACCCCACGTCGCCCTGCTGGCTTGGGTCACCCAACGCACCGCCGAGCTGATCGCGCAATGGCAGGCGGTGGGCTTTTGCCATGGCGTGATGAACACCGACAACATGTCCGTGCTCGGCCTGACCATCGACTACGGGCCCTTCGGCTTTCTCGACACCTTCGATCCGGGGCACGTTTGCAACCACTCCGATCACCAGGGCCGTTATGCCTACGACCAGCAGCCGGGCATCGCCTTTTGGAACTTGTATGCCCTGGGCCAGGCTTTGATGCCCTTGCTGCAGGATGCCGATGCCGCCGTGGCCGCACTGGACGCGTTCAAAACCTCGTACCCCGAGGCCTGGCTCACACGGCTGCGCGCCAAACTCGGCCTGCAACGGGCCGAGCCGGAAGATCTCGCGCTGGCCCAGGCCTTTCTGGCCCGCATGGCGCAAGACCGGGTCGACTTCACGATCGGTTGGCGGCGGCTGAGCCAGTTCAGCAGCGCACCTGATGCGGCCAACGACGCGGTGCGCGACGTGTTCCGCGACCGTGACGCCTTCGATGCCTGGGCAGCCACCTACCGCGACCGCTTGGCGCGCGAGCCCGACGGCAGCGGCGCAGGCCCGGACGCTGCACGCGCGCAGCGCATGAACCGGGTCAATCCCTGGGTTGTGCTGCGAAACCATTTGGCCGAAAGCGCGATCCAATCGGCCCAACACGGCGACTTCACCGAAGCCGAGCACCTGCTGAAAGCTTTGCGCCGGCCGTTCGACGAAGACGCGGCAGAAGACCTGCCGGCCGACGCCCGCGCCCGCTACGCCGCCTTTCCGCCCGATTGGGCCCAACACCTGGAGGTTTCCTGTTCATCATGAGCACATCCAACGACACCAAAGTCCGACGGGTTCAGAAGACCGATGCCGAGTGGCGCGCCGAGCTCGACCCGATGCAATACCAGGTGGCGCGGCAATCGGCCACCGAACGCGCGTTCTCCGGCAAGTACTGGGACCACTGGGACAACGGGCAGTACCGCTGCGTGGGCTGCGGCACCGCCTTGTTCGAATCGCGCACCAAGTTCGACGCCGGCTGTGGTTGGCCCAGCTATTGGGAGCCGATCAACAGCGAGGTGGTGGAGCGGGTGGTCGACCGCGCCCACGGCATGACCCGCGTGGAGGTGCGCTGCAATGCGTGCGGCTCTCACCTGGGCCATGTGTTCGAGGACGGCCCGGCCCCCACGGGCGAGCGGTTTTGCATCAACTCGGCAGCGATAGACTTCACCCCTCCCCAGCCCGACTGACGCCCCGACATGAAACTGCTGTTTGATTTTCTGCCCATCATCCTGTTTTTCGGGACTTACAAATACGCCGGCGGCCGCACCGAGTGGGCTTCCACGTTCGCCTCGGATCACTTTGGCTTCCTGGTGGCCGGGGGCGTGGTCGGGCCCAAAGAAGCGCCCGTGCTCTTGGCAACCCTGGTGGTGATGGCGGCCACGCTGGCGCAGGTGGTGTATTTGCTGGCGATGCGGCGGAAGATCGACAC
The DNA here is from genome assembly GCA_040385465.1 of Pseudomonadota bacterium. Taxonomy (GTDB): domain Bacteria; phylum Pseudomonadota; class Gammaproteobacteria; order Burkholderiales; family Burkholderiaceae_C; genus CANHBY01. The sequence goes on from JAZKHH010000022.1 coordinate 52,040, forward strand.
GATGCTGTGGGTGAGCCTGGCGTTGGTGGTCGTCTTGGGCGGTGCCACGGTGTACTTCCACAGCGAGACCTTCATCAAGTGGAAGCCCACGGTGCTGTACTGGGCGATGGCGTCGGCTTTGGCCCTCTCGGCCTGGGTCCTGAAGAAAAACCTGATTCAGAAATTGATGGGCGCGCAGTTGAGCCTGCCGGCATCCGTGTGGGAGCGGCTGAACCTGGCTTGGGCGGGGTTCTTCGCGGGCATGGGGGCGTTGAACCTGTACATCGCCTACGCCTTCGACACCGACGCCTGGGTCAATTTCAAGTTGTTTGGCGGGCTGGGCTTGATGGTGGTGTTCACCTTGGCGCAGGGCTTGTATGTGAGCCGCCATGTGATCGAAACGGGTCCGGCCGCCGTGCCGCCCGCAAAACCGTGACTTCGGGGCACTGACATGGCCGTGTCCGCTTCCGACGTTCACACCGCCCTGCTCGCCGCCTTCACCGGCGACGAGGTGCGGGTGCAAGACGACAGCCATTTACACGCCGGCCATGCTGGCGCCCGCGAAGGCCGTCATTTCACGGCGCGGGTGGTGAGCGAGCGCTTCGCTGGGCTGAGCCGGGTGTCTCGCCACCGCCTCGTTTATGATGCTTTGTCAGCGCTGATCCCCCAAGGCATTCATGCCTTGGCGATCGAGGCCCTCGCACCTGCCGAAGTGGCCGCCCGACCCTGATCCTGGGTGTGGTGCATCTGTACCGCCCGCCTCACCGAACCACCCTCGCCTTCCTCTTGTCCCCCTCTGCCGCCTGCTTGCGCCCACCGCCGCATTCGCATCCCTCCTTGTGAACCCTTGAGAAAAGGTCCCTGTATGAAGAAAGTCTCACTCTCCTCGACGCTCGTGCTGGCCTTGTGCCTGTCCGCACCCCTTGCCGCCCACGCACAAGCCATTGCCACCGTCAACGGCAAGGAAGTGCCGAAGTCGCGCGCCGAAGATCTGATCCGCCAGCTCAAGCTGCAAGGCCAGCCGGTCACACCTGAGGTGGAAAAGCAGGTCAACGACGAGGTGGTGCTGCGCGAGATCTACCTGCAAGAAGCCGACAAGCGCGGACTGAACAATTCGCCCGATTTAAAGACCCAGTTCGAACTGGCGCGTCAAAGCTTGATGATCAACGCGCTTTTCAACGACCAGAAAAAAGCCAAGCCGATCACCGATGCCGACATCCAGGCGTCTTACGACAGCTTCAAGACCCAGGCCCAGGCCAGTGGCACCGAGTACCGTGCCCGCCACATCCTGGTGGACAAGGAAGACCGGGCCAAGGCCCTGACGGCCCAGCTGAAAAAAGGCGCCAAATTCGAAGACCTGGCCAAGAAAAACTCGAAGGACCCCGGCAGCAAGGACAAGGGCGGCGACCTCGATTACGCCGACCCGAAGTCGTACGTGCCCGAGTTTGCGGAAGCGCTGTTGAAGCTGAAGAAAGGGGAAGTCACCCCCACCCCGGTGAAGTCCGAGTTCGGCTACCACATCATCAAGCTGGAAGACACACGCGAGACGCCTTTTCCCAGCCTGGACGACGTCAAGCCGCAGATCGTGAAAAACCTGGAGCAGCAGCGCCTGATGGAATTCCGCGAACAGCTGCGCGCCAACGCCAAGACCGATTACGCCTTTTCCAAGTAAAACGCGGTTGCCTTCCTTCCCCTCCCCTTGACCTGAAAGCCTGATGGCCATGAATAAATTCGCTGTGTTGTCACGTCTCTCCATGGTGCTGGTGCTGGCATGTGCGGGGCCCTTGGCCGCTCACGCCCAAAACATTGCCACGGTCAATGGCAAGCCCATTCCCAAGGCCCGCTTCGACACCCTGCTGACCCAAATCAAGGCGCAGGGCCAGCCGCCCACGCCGGACCTGGAGCTGCAGGTGAAAGACGAGCTGGTTTTGCGCGAGATGTTCTCGCAAGAGGCCGAGCGCCGCGGCATGGCGTCTTCGCCCGACTTCAAGGCGCAGATGGACATGGCGCGCCAGGGCATCTTGATCAGCACGCTGTTTGCCGATTACCAGAAGAAAAACCCGGTGACCGATGCCGAGGTGACCGCGGAATACGAAAAATTCAAGGCCGAATCCAAGTCAGGGGGCGGCACCCAGTACCGGGCCCGCCACATCCTGGTGGAGAAGGAAGACGAAGCCAAGTCACTGATTTCCCAGATCAACAAAGGCACGGCGAAGTTCGAAGACCTGGCGAAGAAGAGTTCCAAAGACCCGGGCAGCAAGGACAAAGGCGGTGACCTCGACTTCGCCGACCCCAAAGGCTACGTGCCCGAGTTCTCGGCGGCGTTGATGAAGCTGAAAAAAGGCGAGATGACCTCGACCCCCGTCAAGTCGGAGTTCGGTTACCACATCATCAAGCTGGAGGACACGCGCGAAGCGCAGTTTCCACCCATGGACGCTGTGCGTCCGCAGATCGAGCAGCGTTTGAGCCAGCAGCGCCTGGCCCAGTTCCGCGAGGAGATCCGCGCCAAAACGAAGACCGATTACGTCTTCAACTTCGAGAAAAACAAGGCGCCTGAGGCCACCAAGAAGTAAGCTGGGTTGTCGGCGAGCTCAACCGCTGTCAACGACACGAGAAAAAAGGGGCTGCGGCCCCTTGTGTCGTTGTGGCGGCGCCTGTGATGGCGAGGTCAGTGCGGCTCGAAGCGCTCGGTCAGCCGGCCCGCCTCGACGTGCAACTGCCGCTCGCAGCGAGCGGCAATGCTGGCGTCGTGGGTGACCAGCACCAAGGTGGTGCCCGCCTCGCGGTTCAA
>JAZKHH010000023.1:0-114592 GCA_040385465.1 Pseudomonadota bacterium
AAGAGCCGCACAAGACCAACATGGTGATCTTCCGCGAGAACTCGGAAGACATCTATGCCGGGATCGAGTTCGAAGCGGAAAGCGACAAAGCAAAGAAGCTGATCAAGTTCTTGCAAGACGAGTTCGGTGTCAAGAAAATCCGTTTTCCCAACACGTCCGGAATTGGCATCAAACCGGTGTCGCGCGAGGGCACCGAGCGCTTGGTGCGCAAAGCCTTGCAGTACGCCATCGACAACGACAAGCCCAGCGTGACCATCGTCCACAAGGGCAACATCATGAAGTTCACCGAGGGTGGCTTCCGGGACTGGGCTTACGGCCTGGCGCAAAAGGAGTTTGGCGCCGAGCTGATCGATGGCGGACCCTGGTGCAAGTTCAAGAACCCGAAAACTGGCCGTGACATCGTCGTCAAAGACTCGATTGCCGATGCCTTTTTGCAACAAATTTTGCTGCGTCCCGCCGAGTATTCCGTGATTGCCACCCTCAATTTGAATGGCGATTACGTGTCGGATGCGCTGGCGGCCCAGGTCGGCGGTATCGGCATTGCTCCCGGCGCGAACATGTCCGACTCGATCGCGATGTTTGAAGCGACTCACGGCACGGCCCCGAAATACGCAGGCAAGGATTATGTGAATCCGGGGTCAGAAATTCTTTCGGCGGAAATGATGCTGCGGCACATGGGCTGGACCGAAGCCGCCGACCTGATTATCAGTTCAATGGAGAAGTCGATATTGTCGAAGAAAGTCACTTATGACTTTGCCCGTTTGATGGAGGGTGCGACACAGGTCTCCTGCTCCGGTTTCGGCCAGGTCATGATTGATCACATGTGAAGACGGTATCGGCGGGGAGCCACCTGGTGGCTCCCGGGTGCACACCTAAAAAAAAGCCCACCGAAAGGTGGGCTTTTTCCATGGCGCAAGCAGCTGAATGAGGACGCGAACTTTTTGCCCGCTTCCCCCTCCAACGGCTTGAACTAGAGAGTTTGCGCGTCTGACACCGACTGCTGTTCCTCAGAACGAGATTCTTGATCGGAATACAAAGGCGAAATGTTTTGAGCCAACTGACCCTTGGGACCTTGAACCAGCTCGAAGCTGACCCGGCCACCTTGGCGAAGCGTTCGAAAACCCTCCATCTTGATTGCGGAGAAGTGAGCGAAAATGTCCTCCCCTCCGTTTTCCGGCTCGATAAAGCCGAAACCCTTAGCATCGTTGAACCATTTCACTGTGCCTACAGCCATAAAAACCTCCGATTCATTTCAGAAGAAAAGCCAAACTTATTCTGAGCAGGATGTGAAGGAGTGTCAAGGCTGTAACTTAGGGGGGCAGGGCGTGACACCGGTAAGTGCCGGACTTCCTGTCCCAAGCCGGCGCTCCCGATGCGTGCAAATCAGGGGGACTTTCCAGGCTGATCGTTCGTTGTGGAATTCCGCCTAGCCCCAAGATGACTTTCACGCCAACCACTTCAACTCGATAGAATGATTTCATGCCTGACGAACCTCTACCGCCTCCCACGCCACCGGTGGTCAAGCCCGATGATGGGCAAGGCGCTGCAGTGGCGGAGCGGCAAACAGCTCGGACCGAGCCGCCGCGCATGTACCAAGTGGTGCTCCTCAACGATGACTACACCCCCATGGAGTTCGTCGTGATGGTGCTGCAGGAGTATTTCAACCGCGACCTTGAAGCCGCGACCCAAATCATGTTGAAGATTCACCATGAAGGTCGAGGCGTCTGTGGCGTGTTTTCCAAGGATGTTGCTGCCACCAAGGTGGAACTTGTGTTGGCAGCGGCACGTCGCAGTGGTCACCCTTTGCAATGCATTATGGAGGTCGCATGATTGCCCAAGAGCTTGAAGTCAGCCTGCACATGGCCTTTGTGGAAGCCAGGCAGCAACGTCACGAATTCATCACCGTCGAGCACCTGCTGTTGGCACTGCTTGACAATCCTTCGGCCGCAGAAGTGCTGCGTGCCTGTTCTGCCAACATGGACGACCTTCGCAAGAGCCTGGTCCAGTTCATCAAGGAAAACACGCCCACCGTTGGCGGTTCGGAAGAGGTGGACACCCAGCCCACGCTCGGCTTCCAACGTGTGATCCAGCGCGCGATCATGCACGTGCAGTCCACGGGCAGCGGCAAGAAGGAAGTCACCGGCGCCAACGTGCTGGTGGCCATCTTCGGCGAGAAGGACTCTCACGCGGTTTACTACCTGCACCAGCAGGGCGTCACCCGTTTGGATGTCGTCAATTTCATTTCCCACGGCATTCGCAAGAGCGATCCACCGGAGCCCACCAAGGCCAGTGACGGGGCTGCCAGTGGCGAAAGTGAAAAGGAAGAAACTGACAGCAAGGGCTCGCCCCTTGACCAGTTCACCAGCAACCTGAACAACCTGGCCCGCGACGGCAAAATTGATCCATTGATCGGCCGCGAGCACGAGGTGGAGCGTGTGATCCAGGTGCTGTGCCGTCGACGCAAGAACAACCCCTTGCTGGTGGGCGAGGCGGGCGTGGGCAAGACGGCCATCGCCGAGGGCCTGGCCTGGCGCATCACCCAGGGCGACGTGCCCGAGGTGCTGTCCAATGCCATCGTTTACTCGCTCGACATGGGCGCCTTGTTGGCCGGTACCAAGTACCGCGGCGACTTTGAGCAACGCCTCAAAGGTGTGCTCAAGCAGCTCAAGGACCAGCCGGCCGCGGTGCTGTTCATCGACGAAATCCACACCTTGATCGGCGCGGGCGCGGCCTCCGGCGGCACCCTTGACGCCAGCAACTTGCTCAAGCCGGCGCTCAGCTCCGGTGCGATGAAGTGCATTGGCGCCACGACCTTCAGTGAATACCGCGGCATCTTCGAGAAAGACGCGGCCCTATCGCGGCGTTTCCAAAAGGTTGACGTGGTCGAACCGTCGGTCGAGCAGACCGTGGAAATTTTGAAGGGGCTCAAGTCGCGCTTTGAGGAACACCACAGCGTCAAGTACGCCGTGGGCGCCCTGCAGGCGGCGGCGGAGTTGTCTGCCAAGTTCATCAACGACCGTCACCTGCCTGACAAGGCCATTGACGTCATCGACGAGGCCGGCGCAGCACAGCGCATCTTGCCCAAGAGCAAGCAGAAGAAAACCATCACCCGCACCGAGGTGGAAGAGATCGTGGCCAAGATCGCCCGCATCCCGCCCACCAGCGTGTCCAACGACGACCGTTCCAAGCTCAAGAGCTTGGAGCGAGACTTGAACAGCGTGGTGTTCGGTCAGTCGCCGGCCATCGAAGCCTTGGCTGCGGCCATCAAGATGGCGCGCTCTGGCCTGGGCAAGGCAGACAAGCCGATCGGCTCGTTCCTGTTCAGCGGGCCCACGGGCGTCGGCAAAACCGAAGTGGCCAAGCAACTCGCCTTCATTTTGGGCATTGAGTTGATCCGCTTCGACATGAGCGAGTACATGGAACGCCATGCGGTCAGCCGTTTGATCGGCGCGCCTCCCGGCTATGTCGGCTTCGACCAAGGCGGCCTGCTCACCGAGGCCATCACCAAAAAGCCGCACTGCGTGCTGCTGCTGGACGAGATCGAGAAGTCCCATCCGGACGTCTTCAACGTGCTGCTGCAGGTGATGGACCATGGCACCCTGACCGACAACAATGGACGCAAGGCCGACTTCCGCAACGTGATCATCGTGATGACCACGAACGCCGGTGCCGAGGCGATGCAAAAGGCGTCCATCGGCTTCACCAATGCCCGAGAGCAGGGCGACGAGATGGCCGACATCAAGCGCCTGTTCACGCCGGAGTTTCGCAACCGGCTCGACTCGGTGGTGAGCTTCCGCGCGCTGGACGAAGAGATCGTGCTGCGGGTGGTCGACAAGTTCTTGTTGCAGTTGGAAGGTCAGCTGGCCGAGAAGAAGGTCGAGGCCACCTTCACCGACGGGCTGCGCAAGTACCTGGCAGCCAAGGGCTTTGATCCGCTGATGGGTGCGCGCCCCTTGCAACGCATCATCCAGGACACCATTCGACGTGCCCTGGCCGACGAGTTGCTTTTCGGCCGCCTGGTGGATGGCGGGCGGCTGTCGGTGGACATCGACGCCGATGGCAAGGCCCTGCTGGACATTCAGCCGCCTCGCAAGAGCGACAAGCCGAAAGCGGAGCCCGCCACGGCCTGATCCGGCAGCAGGCTCGGCCTACGAAAGGCGCCTTTGGCGCCTTTCGTTCGTCTGGCGTGCGCCCATTGGCATCGAGTAGGCGTGTGGTACCTTCTGCGCGCCTTCGTGGTGCTGGGCCGGTGTTGGGTTGGGCTGCGCTTGCCAAGCCGTGAGCACCTTGGTGTTCGTGGTTGTTGGGCAGGGCCCAACTTTGACCTGCTTTTTTTCTCCTCTATCAGTCTTTGCGGGTGATCAGCGTGTTTCCGATCTCGAACCATGGGGGCCTGGATGCCCCCTTCGCCTCGCACCAGGGTGTGCCGATCTCCCGCCGTCGATTTCTGCAGGACGTGCAACGCTTCGCCAGCACGCTGCCTGCGCAAGGCACACCCATCAATCTGTGTGTCGATCGGTATGCCTTTGCAGTGAGCTGGGTGGCGGCCATGCAACGGGGCCAAACCAGCCTGATGCCGCCCAACCCGTTGCCGGAGACGTTGCGCCGGCTGCAGGCGACACATCCCTTGGTGTATGGCGTGTGCGATGCCCAAGGTTTGGGGCAATGGGAGAGCGTTTCTGATTTCTTGCCCCTGCACCGCTGTGAGGCGCCGGCCGCTGGCGACCTGCGCTCAGAAACCGCCGTTGATGCCCTGGACCCGGCGTTGGTGTCTGTGTGCTTGTTGACGTCTGGGTCGACCGACGTGCCGCAACCGCACGTCAGGTCTTGGGGCATGCTGGCTGAAGGTGGGCAGGTGGCGGCACAACGCATCGCAGCGGAAATGGGCCAGGCGAATGTGGAGGGTTTGCATTTGCTGGCAACGGTGCCCCCGCAGCACAGCTACGGCCTGGAATCCAGCGTCTTGCTGAGCCTGGTGGCCGGTGCGGTGCTGGTGAGTGAGCGGCCTTTCTTTCCGGCCGACATCGTCGAAGGCCTGCAGCGGCTGCCGCGCCCCAGGGCGCTGGTGACCACGCCGCTGCACTTGAAGAATTTGCTCCGCTCCGATTTGGCCTTGCCTCCCGTCGACTTGGTGCTGTGTGCGACGGCCCCGTTGTCGCTGGCGTTGACGCAGGAAGCCGAGCGCTTGCTCGGCCCTTTGATCGAGATCTACGGTTGCACCGAGGCCGGCCAAATTGCCATGCGCCGCACCTTGCATGGGCAACGGTGGGCCACCCTGGGCGGGTTGCAGATCGTTCGCCATGCAGACGCCGAAACGGACGCGTCGACGTTCGAGGTCCACGGCGGACACCTGCCACAGGCGCGGGCCCTGACAGACGCATTGCGGCTGGTCGACGAGCGGCATTTCTATTTGTTGGGCCGCGCGAATGATTTGATCAACGTGGCGGGAAAGCGGCACTCCCTGTCGCACCTCAACATGCAGCTCAACCGCATCGACGGTGTGGATGACGGCTGCTTTTGGCTGCCCGAGGAACGCGCTGACGCGGTGGTCAGGACCGTGGCCTTTGTGGTCGCGCCGAGCCTCACGGCCGATGACATTTTAGCCTGCCTGCGGCAGCGCATCGAGTCAGCGTTCTTGCCTCGGCGTGTGGTTCACGTCGCCGCCTTGCCCCGCGAGGCCACTGGCAAGTTGACCGCGTCGGCCTTGCGCGAATTCGCGCTGAAGACGTTGCAAGACTGCCCATGAGCGACGACGCTGCCCTCCTCACCGCCACCTTTGTGGTGGACCCGTTTCACCCGGCATTTGCCGGCCACTTTCCAGGCAGACCGATCCTGCCTGGCGTGGCGTTGTTGGCGGAAGTCATGGAGCATTGGTTGGTGCAGTCGCCACAGGCGCTGCAAGCCCAGTGGACATTCGACGCGGTCAAGTTCTTGGCACCCGTCGGGCCGGGTGCGCGCTTGACGATGACGGTGCGGGCGCGTGTGCGCGGCCATGGTTTTGAAGTCAGACATGGCAACACCTTGGTGGCCAGTGGCCAGTTGACGGTGCAAGAGTGAGACCGTCGTGAACACCGAGGACAAAGCACCGGACGCTGCACCACCGGCATCCGCACAGGCCCAGGACTGGCTGGTGGCTAAAGAGCGCAGCAATGCCTTGGCGCTGCGTTTGATGTGCAGCCTGGCGGTCACGTTGGGACGCCGATGGACCCGGGTGCTGCTGCACCCGATCACCCTGTATTTTGTGCTCGCGGCCCCCATGCCGCGTCGCCACGCGCGTCGCTACCTGGAGCGGGCACTGGGCCGTCCCGCCCGCTGGTCAGACGTTTACCGTCATTTCCATTGCTTTGCCACCACCGTGCTGGACCGGGTGTACCTGCTGCGGGGGCACATGGACGCCTTTGATCTGAAAATCACCGACCCGCTGTCACTGGACCGAACCCTGGAAGAAGGGCGCGGTGCCTTCTTGATGGGCGCTCACCTGGGCAGCTTTGAAGTTTTGAGCGCCGTGGGACGCAGCCGGCCCGACATGGAAGTGGCGATGGTGATGTACCCCGACAATGCGCGCAAAATCAACGCCGCGTTGCAGGCATTGGTGCCTGACAAGCCACTCAAGATCATCGCCCTGGGGCGCCCGGAATCCACTTTGGCGATCCGCGACTGGATGAACCAGGGCGGCTTGGCCGGCATCCTGGGCGACCGGATGCTGCCGGCGGAATCTGCCCGCGGTGCTTGGATCGAACTGCCGTTTCTGGGCCGGCCGGCGCGTTTCACCGACGGCCCGCTTCGTTTGGCGGCCCTGTTGCGGCGACGGGTGATTTTCATGGTGGGGCTGTACCGTGGAGAGCACCAAGGGCGCGGTCAATACGACGTGCGTTTCGAGGTGTTGGCCGACTTTTCCGAGCGCATCGCCGACCCGGCGGTGCGCGAAGCGCACATTCGCGAAGCGGTGCAGGCCTATGCGGCACGGCTCGAGTCGCTGTGCCAAGAGGCGCCTACCAACTGGTTCAACTATTTTGATTTTTGGCATGAAGATTCTTCCAAGTAAGTCGAGTGTGCTGGGCGCTTTCCTGTGGCTGGCGTTGATCCCAACGGCGTGGGCCTGGGACCTGCCCGAGCTGATGTCGCTGCTGTCGCAAAACCGCAGTGGCGAGGCGCGTTTCACCGAGCAACGTTGGGTCAGTGAGTTGAGCCAGCCCCTGCAGTCCAGCGGCACGCTGAGCTTTGTCGCTCCCGACCGCTTCACCCGCACCACGCTGTCGCCCACGCAGGAAAGCATGTCCGTTCAAGGCAACACCGTGGTGCTCAAGCGGGGCAACCGCAGCCGCACCTTGTCGCTGGATGCCACGCCGGAGGTGGCCGCCATCGTTGAAGCGGTTCGCGGCACTTTGATGGGCCAGGGTGACGTGCTGCGGCAGCACTTCACGCCGCGGCTCAGCGGCTCCGCGGTGCAGTGGACCTTGGAACTCGTGCCGATCGAGGCCCGGTTGGCCGGACAGGTCAGTCAGGTGAGCATTTCAGGGGTCCGCCAGGAACTCCACACGGTCGAAATCAAGCTGGCCGACGGTGACCGCTCGTTGATGCGGATCGAGCCGTTGAAGACGACGCCATGAGGCAGGGCGGTGTGCAACGCGGCCGTTGGATCATCGGGATCTGGCTGCTGAGCCTGGTGTTGGCGGGTTGGTGGATTTCCCGCACGACGTTTCAGGCGGACCTGTCGGCGTTCCTGCCGCGCAACCCCGACTTGCAGCAACAGGTGCTCCTGGAGCAGATTCAAAGCGGCACGCCGGCGCGCACCTTGCTAATCGGCATCGAAGGCGGGTCGGTGACTGAGCGTGCCGAGGCATCGCGCAAGCTCGCCGAAGGCTTGCGACAGTCCGACCTGTTCGAACAGGTGCAAAACGGCGACCTGAGCGCGTGGCGGCCGGTCGGGGAGTGGCTGCTGGCCCACCGCTACCAACTCAGTCCGGGCGTCGATGCACAACGCTTCACCGAGGCGGGCTTGCAGGCGGCCTTCAACGAAACCCTGTCGTTGTTGGGCACGCCTGCGGGCAGCGCCCTCAAGCCGTTGTTGTCGCAGGATCCGACCGGGGAGATGCAACGCATTGCGGAAATGCTGATACCCAGCCAGGCGCCGCGCTCGGAACAGGGGGTTTGGATGGGCCGCACGCACCCGCGTGCGTTGCTGCTGGTCAGCACCCGCGCCGCGGGCGGCGACCTGGACGCCCAGGAAGCCGCGATCGCCAAGGTGCGCAGCCTTTTTGCTGCCCAGACGCCATCGAGCGCGCTGAGCCTGCAGCTCAGCGGTGCGCCAGTGTTTGCCGTCAACAGCCGGGCCCAAATTCAAAAGGAAGCGCACGTGTTCGCGGCCGCTGGCACGGTGCTGATGGGGCTGCTGTTGTGCCTGGCCTTTGGGTCCATTCGCGCGGTGCTGACCGCGTTCCTGCCGGTGGCCACTGGGGTGGTGTGCGGCATCGTGGCGGTCAGTGTGGCGTTCGGCCATGTGCACGGCTTGACGTTGGGCTTTGGCAGCACCCTGATCGGCGAGTCGGTCGACTACGCCATTTACTTCCTGATCCAGGCCCGGCCTGCCGCGGGCACCCTCAAGGGAGAAGGGTGGCGACAGTGGTTGGTGGACGGCTGGCCGACGGTGCGCCTCGGCCTGTTGACGTCGCTGTGCGGCTTCGCTGCCCTGGTTTGGTCGGGGTTTCCCGGTTTGGCGCAACTGGGGGTCTTCTCATTGGCCGGACTGATTGGCGCCGCATTGACCACCCGCTATGTTCTGCCCCTGTTCATGCCCGATGGTGCCAAGGGCCAGGGCGCCCGCCGCCTGTTGGCCACGGGCGCCGTGGCACTGAGCCGACACCTTCCCCGCTGGCGCCCGGTCTGGCTGGTGTTGGGGGTGGCGGCATTGGCCACCCTGGTATGGCAGACCCGCGGCGCACAGCAGACCCTGTGGCAAGGCAACCTGCAGTCACTGAATCCGATTTCAGCGTCAGCGCAGGCGTTGGACGCCGAGCTTCGCGCCGACCTGTCGGGCTCGGACGCTGGTACCTTGGTGATTTTGCAGTCGGGCGATGAGCAGGCGCTGCTGCAGGCCACGGAAGCTGTCAGCGCCCGGCTGGATACGCTCGTCGAGCAAGGGCAGTTGGCGGGTTTCGAGTCGCCCACCCGGTGGTTGCCCAGCCTGGCCACCCAGGCCAGCCGCTTGGGCAGCTTGCCCGATGCCGACATCTTGCGGGGCCGCTTGCAACAAGCCACCCGCGGCGGACCGCTGGAGGCGCAGCGTTTGGCGCCGTTCGTGTCGGCGGTCGAGGCGGCCCGCACGCAGGCACCGTTGACACTGGCCTCGGTGCGTGAGGCGCCCGTGGCGCCTTTGGTTCACACCATGCTCTGGCAGCAGCCCGATGGCCGGTTGACCGCGCTGCTGCCTTTGCAGGAAGGCCCGTCTGGCGTGCGCCTGGACGCCGTTCGGCAGGCGCTGGCCGGGCTGGACGGCCCTGCCGTGCGGGTGCAGGTGCTGTCAATCCAGGCAGCGCTTGACGACTTGTATGCGGGTTACCTCCAGCAGGCAATCTGGCAGGTGATGTTCGGCGCTGTGGGCGTGGTGGTCTTGATGGCACTGTGGCTTCGGCATCCACGGCGCCTGCTGCGTGTGTGCCTTCCATTGGCGGGTGCAGTGATCCTGACGCTGGGCGGGTTGTGGTGGTCTGGCGTCAGCCTGGGCGTGCTTCACCTGGTCGGCTTGCTGCTGGTGGTAGCCGTGGGCTCGAATTACGTGCTGTTCTTCGATGCCCTGGCCCACAATCCAGCCATGGCCCACAACGAGGGCATGATGGCGTCGCTGCTGCTGGCCAACCTGACCACCGTGCTGTCGTTTGGCCTGCTGGCTTTTTCCAAGATCCCCGTGCTGTCTGCCCTTGGCATGGTGGTAGGGCCCGGGGCACTGTTGGCCTTTTTTCTGGCCGCCAGTTTCTTGCCAGTGCGACGCACTGTGTGAAAATTTCGCTTCTTCCGATCAGGCGTTCCTCCCATGCGGTCCCCCCTTCAGCCGTCGTCCCAGCCGCCTTGGCCGGTGCCGCGTTTCATCCAGGCCAGCGTGGCGTGGCATGCGGCCGCGGCCGGCTGGGCAATGGTGCAGCCGGGCATGTGGCCTTGGGCGCTGGCCGGCGTGGCGGTCAATCACCTGGGCATCACGGCTGCCGGGCTGTGGCCTCGCAGTCAGTGGCTGGGGCCGAACATCACCCGGCTGGGGGCGGCGGCCACCGCACAGGGCGCCCTGGCCCTGACCATCGACGACGGACCTGACCCAGAGGTCACGCCTTGGGTGCTGGACGCACTCGAGGCACACGGCATTCGCGCCACTTTTTTCTGCATCGCTGAACGCGCCCGTCGACACCCTCGGTGCGTGCAGCAAATTGTCGAGCGCGGACACAGCGTGCAAAACCACAGCTACAGCCATCCACACAGTTTTTCACTGCGTGGACCACGCGGCTTGCGCCAGGAGATCAGGGCCGCTCAGGCGGTGTTGACCGAACTGAGCGGTCAGCAGCCCACCTGTTTTCGGGCGCCGGCCGGCTTGCGCAATCCGTTTCTCGATCCGGTGCTGCACCGTGAAGGGTTGCAGCTGGTCAGCTGGACTCGGCGCGGTTTCGACACCCGCGAGCGGTCGCCGCAAAAGGTGGCCGACCGGCTGACCATCCGGCTGGCAGCGGGTGACATTCTCTTGGTGCACGACGGCCATGCGGCCCGCGACCTGCAGGGGCGTCCTGTGATCCTCGGCGTGCTTCCGCTGCTGGCCGAGCGCGCCCGGGCGCAGGGCCTGCATTGGGCCACGTTGCCCGCCGTGCTGGCTGACCCCCCCACGGAGCAAATGGCATGACAGCCGTGCGCCTCGACGAAGCCGTGTGGCAGGCCGTGCGCCAGCAGGCCAGCGAGCCCTACCGCCAGGCTGGCCGCCTCGCTTATCACTTCGCGCGCGGCAAGCTCGAACACGACCCGATGTTTCGGGCCTTGCTCGAACGCGGCGACCTGCTGCCCCAGGCCCGGGTGCTCGATTTGGGGTGCGGCCAAGGACTGATCGCGGCCGTGCTTCATGCGGCACACCAGCTTCACCGGGCAGGCCAGTGGCCGGCCCAACCGCCAGCACCCCTGGGCTGCGTTTACCAGGGATTCGAGCTCATGCCAGCAGTGGTGCAGCGGGCCGAGCGCGCCTTGGCCAGCTCGTTCACCCAACCGCGGTTCGCCTGCGTCGATGTTTCTCGGGCCAACTTGCCGCCCAGCGATTTGATCTTGCTGCTCGATGTCCTGCATTACGTGGAGCTGCCGGCCCAACAGGGCCTGCTGCAGCGCATCCGCCAGGCTCTGGCGCCGGAGGGCCGTTTGGTGCTGCGGGTGGGCGATGCCGCGGAGTCACAGCGCCACTCGTTCAGCCAATGGGTGGACCGCTGGGTCGTGCGGGCGCGCGGCCACGGGGCTCAGCCTCATTTCGGACGGCCGCTGTCCAGCTGGGTGGCCTTGTTGCAAGACGTGGGTTTTGCCGTCGACAGCTTGCCGATGAGCCAGGGCACGCCTTTTTCCAACGTCCTGCTGGTGGCCCACGTGCCCGCCCGCGCCACCCTGACCATCGAAGACACCGCCGCATGACCCCGCTGACGACCCCACCGGTGCTGTTGGACCATGCCGGCATTGCCCGCCTGGTGCCTCACAGCGGCACGATGTGCCTGCTGGACGCCCTGTGGTCCTGGTCGCCAGACGACATCGTCTGCCGCGCCGTGGGCCACACCGATCCGGCGCATCCCTTGCGTACCGCCAGTGGCCTGCTGGCAGCTTGTGCCATCGAGTACGCGGCCCAGGCCATGGCGCTGCATGGCGGCCTGCGGGCCGGTGGCCCGGGTTCGGCGGCAGAATCCGAGGTGGCGGCCGGCTATTTGGCCAGTGCCCGCAACGTGCGGTGCCACGTCGTGCGGCTCGACGACGTGGCCGGGCCCTTGCGCATCCAGGCCACGCGGGTCGCCGGAGACGGCCACCAGGCGCTCTACCAATTCACGTTGCACGACGACAGCACCGACCGCCTGCTGGTGGCAGGGCGTGCTGCCGTTGTGCTCAACACCCCCGTTGCCCCTCCTTTGGTGAACTGAACATCCCATGAACGTTGCCGCCGTGCTTGCTTCCGTGACCCCCGTGACCGGCCTTTTGCAAGGCCGCCGGGCCCTGGTGACCGGTGCCAGTGGCGCCATTGGCTCGGCCATCGCCCGCCGCTTGTCGGAAGAGGGCGCGCACGTGCTGTTGCACGCCAACTCACGGCCGCAAGCCGCCGAGGAGCTGGCCGCCAATCTGCGCACGTTGGGCGGGCAGGCGGACGTCTGCGTGTTCGACATCACCGACGACCTGGCCACCCAGTCGGCCTGTGAAACCATGCTGGCCGCGGGCCCCGTGCAAATCATCGTCAACAACGCCGGTGTGCACGACGATGCCGTGTTTCCTGGCATGCGCGCCGACCAGTGGCACCGCGTGATGGACGTGTCGCTGAACGGCTTTTTCCGCGTCACCCAGCCCTTGCTGCTGCCCATGCTGCGCACCCGCTGGGGACGCATCATCAACATGTCCTCGGTGGCGTCAATCACCGGGAACCGCGGCCAGGTCAACTATGCGGCCGCCAAGGGCGCACTCAACAGTGCCACCAAGGCGTTGTCAATCGAAGTGGCCAGCCGCGGTGTCACCGTCAACGCCATCGCCCCCGGCATCATCGAGTCACCCATGGCCGACAGCGTGTTCGACGACAAGCTGATCCAACAACTGGTCCCGGCCAAGCGCGCCGGCACGCCCGAGGAAGTCGCCGACCTCACCGCCTTTTTGGCCAGCCCACGGGCGGCCTACATCACCGGGCAGGTGATCTCCATCAACGGCGGCATGGTCTGACACAGGAACACCCACCATGACAGCGCTTCATCCTTTCGCCGCACCGATGCGCCCCTTGCGCATCAGCGCCTACACCGCCACCAGTGCCGTGGGCACTGGCAAAGCCGCCTTGGTCGAGGCGCTCGCAACTCGCCGCAGCGGCTTGCGCCGCAATGATTTCGGCAGCACCCCGCTGGACACCTGGATCGGCCGCGTCGGCGATCTCGAGGCTGCGGCCTTGCCGGCCAGCTTGGCGAGCTGGGAGTGTCGCAACAACCGCTTGGCTTGGCTGGCCCTGCAGGCCGACGGTTTCCTGGACACTGTGCAAGAAGCCCGTGAGCGCCACGGGGCCGACCGGGTGGCAGTGGTCATGGGCACGTCAACCTCCAGCATGGGCCAGACCGAAGACGCTTACGCCGCGCTGGATGAGCGCGGCCTCTTTCCTGCTCATACCCGCGAGCCCAAAGTGCACACGCCGCACTCCATTGGCGCCTTCGTTCAAGAAGCCCTGGGACTGACCGGTCCGGCCGTCACGGTGGCCACCGCCTGCTCCTCCAGTGCGAAGGTATTTGCACAAGCCGAGCGCCTGTTGCGCTTGGGCCTGGTGGACGCGGCCGTGGTGGGTGGCGTGGACACGCTGTGCGGCAGCATCCTCTTCGGCTTTAACGCCCTGTCGCTGGTGTCCACGCAACCGTGCAGGCCTTTCGACGTGGCGCGCAATGGCCTGAGCTTGGGCGAGGCTGGCGGCTTCGCCTTGCTGGAGCGGGGTTCGGGCGGCCTGCAGCTGTGGGGTTACGGCGAGTCGAGCGACGCCCATCACATGTCCACGCCGCACCCCGAAGGCCTGGGCGCCGAACGGGCCCTTGACGAAGCCCTGGCACGCGCCGCCGTGCCGATGGAGGAGATCGACTACCTCAACCTGCATGGCACGGCCAGCCAGAAGAACGACGAAGTGGAGGCTGCGCTGGTGGCACGCAAGTACAGCCCCCACACCCATGCCAGCTCGACCAAGGGCTGGGCCGGGCACACCCTGGGTGCCGCCGGCATCTTGGAGGCGGTCATCAGTTTGTGGGCGGTGGAGAGCGGCTGGATGCCCGGCACCCTCAACACCGAAGACCTGGACCCGCTGTGCGGCCCGCAGATCCGCCGGCAAGACGCGCAGACCCGGGTGCGTTGCGCTGTCAGCCACTCCTTTGGGTTTGGTGGCAACAACTGTGTGCTGATTTTCGGTCAGGGGAGGGCGGTGTCATGAGTGCGTCTTCGGTTCGGGCAACACATCGTCCCGCCTTGCCGCCGGTGTTCGTGGAAGGCCTGGCCGTGTGGGCGCCGCGTTGGCCGAGTTGGTCACAAGCCCAGGCGGCTTTCCGTGGCGAAGACGTCGCGGTGGAGCCGCCGGCCAAGCGCCCCGCGCCGTTGCTGCTGCCGCCCACCGAGCGCCGGCGGGCGCCGGACACCGTGGCCCTGGCCCTGGAGGTGGCGTCGCAGGCCATCGACGGCAGCGGGCAGGCCGCTGCCGATTTGCCGTGCGTGTTCACCTCGGCCCATGGCGACTTGGCGATCAACGACACCATGTGCAGCACCCTGGCAGAAAGCCCGACGCTGTTGTCACCGACCAAGTTTCACAATTCGGTGCACAACGCGGCCGCAGGTTACTGGACGATGGGCACCGGTTGCATGCAAACCAGCACCGCAGTGAGTGCGTTCGAGCACAGCTTCGCAGCGGGCTTGTTGGAGGCGCTGAGTTTTTGCGTCGCCGAGCAGCGGGCGGTGCTGCTGGTGGGATACGACACCCAGGCCTGCGGTGCCCTGTCCACCGTGACGAAAAGCCAGGGCCTGCTGGCGGTGGCGCTGGTGCTGGCACCGCAGCGCAGCGCCCACACCCGCATCGCGCTGGACTGGGCGCTCGGCCCTGATTTTTCCCGACGCACGGCCTTGCGTTCCTCGGCCGCGCAGTCCCTGTCGGGCAATGCCATGGCCGACGCCTTGCCATTGTTCGAAGCCCTGGCGCAGCCGGCGCTCAACACGGGGCCTGCGCCTGTTGTCGTCGACCTGCCCCTGTCCAGCCACTCTGGGCTGCGCATTCACTTGCGGCCTTGATTGCCTTGGCCTGGGGACAGGTGACAGTCCCAGGTCGCGCAGCGGTTGTCACTGTTTTTATTTTTGGAAAGGCGCCCGACCCCTCAAGCGCAAGCCGATGAGCCACGGCAGCCGAATCAAGAATTCGATCATCAGGCGGCTGTGCATCCAGGTGAGGAGCAAGTTGTCGCGCCCGTACTTGAAGTGCGACACACCCCCTTCGTCCGCACGAAGGTATTTCACCGGGGCGTCCAGGTTCAGCGGCTTGACGCCTCGCCACACCAACCGCACCACGGCCTCGGTGTCAAAATCAAACCGCCGCATCCAGGGTTGCCGCTGCATCACGTCGACCAACGCCGCGACCGGGTACACCCGGAAGCCATAGAGCGAGTCCGCCACTCCCGCGCCGAGCGTTTCCAGCTGAGTCCAGCCGTTGGACACCTTGCGCCCCCGCACGCGCAGACGGGGGGCACTCGCGTCAAACACCGGACGGCCCAACACCATGCACTCCGGCCGCTTCATCGAGGTTTGCATGAACGCCGGTATCAAGCCAGCCGGGTGCTGCCCGTCAGCGTCCATGGCCAGCACATGGGTGTAGCCTGCCGCGCGAGCGGCCAGCAGGCCGTGCAACACGGCGGCGCCTTTGCCTTGATTGTGCGGCAGCACCCAGACCCGCAGGCCGTCATCGCTGCGTGCCTGGGCTTGAAGGCGCTCAGCGGTCCCATCGGTGCTCCCATCGACCACCACCCACACCGGGTTCCACTGGGCGCGGGCCGCGGCCACGGTCTCGAAAAGCTTTTCGCCGGTGTTGTAACTCGGAATCAGCACCAGGTGGGTGAAGCTGCGCGGTGTGCAGCGCGAAGGGTCAGCGGTGGTCGTCATGGCCAGCAGTGCAGAGACGAGCGACCTCGGTGCGGAAGTACGCCTCGATGTCGTCGAGTTGGGTGGAAGGATCGGTCGACGGCGCGAAGCGCTCGCCCAATCGGACGGTGAAAATGATGGGCACCGGCGGCATGCGCCACAGCGGCCACCCTTTGGTCAGGTAGAGCGAGTTGGTGGTGATCAGAACGGTCTGGATGGGCACTTGCGCCATTTTCGCCATCAAGGTGAAGCCCGGCCGGAACGCGTTGAGCACACCGTTCGTGGTGCGCGTGCCCTCGGGGAACAGGATCAGCTGACCGCCTTGCTGCAGGTCCGCCACCGCCTCGCGGATCATTTGACGAGGTCGGTCGTTGGGGATGTAGCGCGCCAACCGTGCACCCGGCCCCAAGAACACGTTGCGCATCAAGCTGGCCTTCATCACGCAGGCGCTGCGGGGCAGCCTGGAGACCAGCATGAGCGCGTCCAGCATCGTGGGGTGGTTCGCCACCAAGATCAACCCGGTGTCGGTTCGCAAGGCATCGAGGGCGCTCAGATCGGCGCACAGCAACCCGAATTGCTCGGCCGCCGCAAAGAAAACGCGATAGCACTGGGCAATGGTCGCTCGGCCCAGGCGCAGCCCGAGATCTCGTGGCAAAAGGGGATACAGCAGCAACGCCAGCAGGTTCCACAGCAGCGACAAGACGCCGACGACCCCGAGCAAGCCGTGCAGCACCAGCAAAGACAAGAACCCGGGGAGCTTCACGAAGGTGTCAGTCCAGGCTCAATCAGCGGTGGGCACCAGGCGGTCCGAGGTCGACAACACCCAGGAGGTCGCGATGCCCACCGACAGGTGCTGGCGCTGGCGCACCAAAGGGCTGTCGGTAAAGCGGGCCCCTTGCAGGCTGTCGAGCCTGACGTACATGCCCACCCAGTGCCGAGGGAAGCGGCGAGACAGGGCGGCGGTGCTTTGCCAACCCCCCCAGCCGCCAGGCGCCGCATAAGCTCCCCGGGTGGCCGTGGCCAGCGCGGGGCTCACGCCGTAAAAGTGATCGTTCAAGCTGCGGTCGCCCCACACCGGCCCGGCCTGCAGGCCCATGTTCCAGCCACTGGCATGGCCTACATCCAGGTTCAGGTGCGGTGTGCTGCTCCAGCCGATGTGCTTCGGGCGAGACTCCAGCGTGACCGCGGCCCGTACCGGGACCCGCAGGTCCAGCTTCCAATCTGAGCGGGAAGCGCCCAACCGGCCGCGGCCCCAGGTCCAGTTGAGGTTTGGGCCCACCTCCAAGGTAGGGGCCAGGTCGGGCATGCCCTGGCGCGCCAGGTTGTCCCGACTGCGGGTCGGCGCGCTGGCCGCCGCGCTCAGGTCGAAATGCAGGTGCTCGGACTCGAACAACAAGGCACGCGCGCCGTCACGGTCGGCTTTGAGAATGTCGCCTCGGTACACGAAGTAGGGCACCGGCAGCAGCCAGTTGTGCGACTGGTCAGCGCCGCGGTAGTGCGGCAAGCGCAAGCCTCCGACGCCCAGCCCGGCTTCCCACAGTGGGCGCAGTGTGCCGGCCGGCGCGTCATCGGCCTGGGCGGCGGCCGTGCTGCACAACAAAGCGAGCACCCCAGCGGCCCCCAGGCCCCAGCGGCGCATCACAGAAGCTCTCCACAGGCGACGCCGTGGGCCTCGATCTCGATCAACAGGTCAGCGCGACAGATGTCCGCTTCGACCATGACCAGCTGCGTCAGGGCCTTGGCCTGAGGGCCCCAGGCCGCGCCCAGCACCGTCATCACCGCGGGTGCATGCTGCGCATGACGCAAGTACACCGTGCACGCCAGCTCCTCGAGCGCAAAGCGCCCGGTGCACCGGCCATGGGCCTGGTCAATCACGGCTTGAAGATTGCGCAAGGTTTCCGCCGCTTGGGCCTGCACATCGCCCGCATGGACGGTGTCGTGGCCAACGATGCTGGCCGTGCCGGAGATCATCAGCAGGCACTGTCCCGGCGCCGAGCGAACCAGGCAGGCCCGCGAAAACGTCGGGCTGCGCGGGCCGAATTCAGTGGGGTAGTGGTAGGCCGGCACCTGGCGAGGGTTTTCCAAGGGCATTGAGGGATGAGGCCCTGCGAGAAAGTAGATGCACAACGGCCCGCCCCGGGTGCCGATGGCACACGCCGCTGGCGAGCCGGCCAGGTTGTCGCGTCGGTGGTCCTGAAACGCCTGCTGACGGCCAATGTTGAATTGGCGGTAGCGCTCCAAGCCCCCTTCTTCGGCGTTGATGCGGGGCAGATAATTCCACACCCGCAGCAGATGCCAGTCGCCTTGCTGCCTCAGCAACGAGAACACCTCGTCATACGCCGCTCTGGCCCGTGCTTCCAGGTTGACGTTGTTGCCAACAGGCTCGTCGACCCGCAGCATGCCGAACAGCCACTCTCCCGTGTGCCGCCAGAACAAACCCCCTCGGCGCCCTGAGGCGACCGCCGACGGCGCAGCCTGCCACACGTCGCGCCAGGGCGTCGCGCTCAGCAGCGCCGCTTCAACCGCAGCCCATCCCGTGCTGGCGTCAACTGCTTGCAAGCCGTAGCACAGCCCACCCAGAAAACCAGAGCGGGCTGCGCCCTCCCATTCGTCAACTTGGCAGCGCAAGAGGTGGAGGGCCTTGGCCTGCGTGGCATCCGCTGGCGTGCTCACGGCAAAGTCTTTCAACACGAGGGCAACAGGCGAGTCAGCGACACACCGCCGCAAGCAGGGGCTGAGACGGCAGAAGAAAGGGCACAGGCCAGACAGGTCATGGTGGGATTATCTCTAACGTGGCGCCTCAGCGGTTTGTTCCTCAGGCAACCCAACATTACAATCGACGATGGCCCAGCAGGCAAGCCACCGGAAGTGTGAGGAGTTCACGCAAGTCGGCCAGGCGCGGCGGGGTTCGAAGACCTGGACCGCAGCGCAACGCGCTGCCAACCCACCACAAGAATGAACGGGAAAGGCAGCTCAGTGATGACAACGCGAACTCCACGGGCCAAAGGTGGCCACGTTCGTCTGTGAGCTTGTCGCGCCTGCTTCCAGACATCCTCTGAGTTTTCCTGTATTGACGAACTGGCGCGGTGTTGACCGCGCCTTGTTTTTTCTGGAGTCACCATGGTTTCAATTCGATTGCCCGACGGATCGCAACGTGAATTTGCCGGGCCGGTGAGCGTCGCCGAGGTGGCCGCTTCGATCGGCCCGGGCTTGGCCAAAGCCGCGCTGGCTGGGCGGGTGGGCGAAGGTGCGGGTGCCAAAGTCGTTGACACCAGCCATGTCATGCATGAAGACACCTCGCTGGCCATCGTCACCGAGAAAGACCCCGATGGCCTCGACGTGATCCGCCATTCGACCGCGCACCTGCTGGCCTACGCCGTCAAAAGCTTGTTCCCAGATGCCCAGGTCACCATCGGCCCGGTCATTGAGAACGGTTTTTTCTACGATTTCGCCTACAAGCGTCCGTTCACCTTGGAAGATCTGGCCGCCATCGAGGCCAAGATGACCGAGCTGGCCAAGAAAGACGAGCCGGTTTCCCGGCGGGTGCTGCCGCGCGCCGAAGCTGTGCAGCATTTCAAAGACATGGGCGAGGCGTACAAGGCCGAAATCATCGCCAGCATTCCCAGCGATGAGGACGTGTCACTGTACAGCGAAGGTGCTTTTGAAGACCTGTGTCGCGGGCCGCATGTGCCCAGCACCGGCAAGCTCAAACACTTCAAGCTGATGAAAGTGGCAGGTGCCTACTGGCGGGGTGACCACCGCAATGAGATGCTCACGCGCATTTACGGCACGGCCTGGGCCACCAAGGAGGCCTTGCAACAGCACTTGCACATGCTGGAAGAGGCGGAAAAACGCGACCACCGCAAACTCGGCCGCGAACTCGACTTGTTCCACCTGGACGAGCATTCGCCTGGCACCGTGTTTTGGCACCCCCATGGCTGGACGGTGTGGCAGGAGGTGGAGCAGTACATGCGCCGCGTCTACCGAGACAACGGCTATCAAGAGGTCAAGGGCCCGCAGATCCTGGACCAAGGCTTGTGGGAGAAGACCGGCCACTGGGGCAAGTACCGCGACAACATGTTCACCACCGAGTCGGAGAAGCGCGATTACGCTTTAAAGCCGATGAACTGCCCAGGCCACTTGTTGATCTACAAGCAAGGCCTCAAGAGCTATCGCGAGCTGCCCTTGCGTTACGGTGAATTTGGCCAGTGCCATCGCAACGAGCCCACCGGCAGCCTACACGGCATCATGCGTGTGCGCGCTTTCACGCAAGACGACGGCCACGTCTTTTGCACCGAAGACCAAATCCTGCCGGAGTGCGTGGCCTTCACGGCGCTGCTGCAAAAGGTTTACCGCGACTTCGGCTTCACCGACATCATCTACAAGGTCGCGACTCGACCTGTGGCCCGCATCGGGACCGACGAAGCCTGGGACCGTGCCGAGTTTGCCTTGATGGAAAGCTTGCGCCGTTCCGGCTGCGAGTTTGAGATTGCGGCAGGTGAGGGCGCCTTTTACGGTCCGAAGATCGAGTACACGTTGAAAGACGCCTTGGGTCGCCAATGGCAGTGCGGCACGGTGCAGGTCGATCCCAACATGCCTGAGCGCCTGGGCGCCGAGTACGTGGACGAACAAGGGGTGCGCCGCACGCCGCTGATGCTGCACCGGGCCATCGTGGGCAGCATGGAACGCTTCATCGGCATTTTGATCGAGCAGCATGCCGGTGCCTTGCCACTGTGGCTGGCGCCGGTGCAGGCGGTGGTGGCTTGCATCACCGATGCCCAGGCCGATTACGCGCGTGAGGTGGCGAATTCTTTGCTGAAACAAGGACTTAGAGTTTCGACTGATTTACGCAACGAAAAAATAAACTATAAAATACGAGAGCATGCAGTTCAGAAGGTCCCGTACATCCTCGTCGTAGGCGACAAGGAAAAAGCCAACGGAACCCTGGCAGTGCGAGCCAGGGGCAGCCAAGACTCAGCCGTCTTGCCCCTTGCTGAGTTTTCGCAAAAGATGCTCAGCGACGTGGTCCAGAAGGTTTGAGCGACAGCGCCCAGCCCCTTCAGGCTTGCACTTTTTTGTTTTTGTAGCCCTTGGCTTGGGGTTGTTGAAAGGTTTGAACCATCGCTACTTTTGCTGATCGCCGTGTTCCCAATGTGGAGCGCAAACACAGACTCAATCGGGAAATCACGGCCACCGAAGTCCGCCTGAACGGGGTTGAAAACGAGCCCATGGGCATCGTGAACACACTGGAAGCTTTGCGCATTGCGGGCGAAATGGATGTCGACTTGGTCGAGATCGCCGCTGCTGCGGACCCCCCCGTGTGCCGTCTGATGGACTACGGCAAGTTCCGGTATCAAGAGCAAAAGCGGGCGGCGGAAGCCAAAGCCAAGCAGAAGGTGATCGAGGTCAAGGAAGTCAAATTCCGTCCTGGCACCGACGAGGGCGACTACCAGATCAAGATGCGCAACTTGCGCCGCTTCATTGGCGAAGACGGCGACAAGGGCAAGGTCACGCTGCGCTACCGCGGCCGTGAGATCACCCACCAAGACATCGGCATGCGGTTGCTCGAGCGCATCCGCGACGAGCTGGCCGATGTATCGGTGGTGGAGCACATGCCCAAGCTGGAAGGCCGGCAGATGATCATGGTGCTGGCCCCGAAGCGGAAATCCTGATTTCCGCGCTTTGGCCGCCCAACTCAGGGGGGCCAGGCCCACAAATGAGCAAAAAACGGCGAGAATGCGAGACTCACCGCCCTGGTTCGGTCACCAGGGTGTTGATCAGAAGCTGCTGCAGGCTGACAAGACGGCAAAGCATTGCCGGCGCCTGCAGGGGTCACTAAAGGAGCAATCATGCCCAAAATGAAGACCAAGAAGAGCGCGGCCAAGCGGTTCCGCGTGCGTCCAGGCGGCACCGTCAAGCGGGGCCAGGCGTTCAAGCGCCACATCCTGACGAAGAAGTCGACGAAGAACAAGCGCCAATTGCGTGGCGCCGTCAACGTGCATGACACCAACATGGGCAGCATCAAACAGATGTTGCCTTTTGCTGGTCTGTGATCGCACGGCTTTCCAACTGATTCGAAAAGGAAAAACTCATGCCTCGCGTCAAACGTGGTGTCACAGCCCGCGCTCGTCATAAAAAGATTCTCGCACTCGCCAAGGGTTACCGTGGCCGTCGCAAGAATGTGTTCCGCATCGCCAAACAAGCCGTCATGCGCGCTGGGCAATACGCCTACCGCGACCGCCGGACCAAGAAGCGGGTGTTCCGTCAACTGTGGATCGCGCGCATCAACGCCGCCAGCCGCAGCATGGGCGTCACCTACAGCCGCTTCATGGCCGGTTTGAAGAAGGCCCAGATCGAGATCGACCGCAAGGTGCTCTCGGACATGGCCATCCATGACCCTGCCGCTTTCAACAGCATTGTTGAAAAGGTGAAGGCCCAACTCGCTTGATGACCTCCCCGCATTGACATCCTCAGACGGTGTCGGGCGGGGTGGTTGGTCTGAGCCTGTTCACGGGCTCGGCGCAAGTCCTTCAAGGCCGACCTCGTGTGCGGCCTTTTTTCATGTGGTGATTCGCTTTTCCCCTTCTTCCATGACCGACCTCGATCAATTGGTTCAAGAGGCTCAGGCCGATTTCGCGCAGGCTCGCATGCCGGCCGAGTTGGAGAACGCCAAGGCACGCTACCTCGGCAAAGCCGGCCGCCTCACCGAACAGCTCAAGGCCCTGGCCGCCTTGTCCCCGGAGGACAAGAAACTGCGCGGTGGCTTGATCAACGCCGCCAAACAACAGGTCGAGGCTGCGCTTCAAGCTCGCCGTCAGGCCTTGGCCGAACAGGAAATGCAGGCCCAGCTGCAGGCAGAAGCCCTGGACGTGAGCCTGCCGGGCCGTGGGCCGGGCGTGGGTGGCTTGCACCCGGTGTCGCGCACCCTGGAGCGCATCGACGCGATCTTTGCCTCGATGGGCTTCGACGTCGCCGAGGGCCCGGAAATCGAGACCGATTGGCACAGCTTCACCGCCTTGAACAACCCCGAGAACCACCCTGCACGCTCCATGCAGGACACGTTCTACGTCGACCTCAAGGACGAGCAGGGCCGTTGGCTCAACCTGCGGCCGCACACCTCGCCCATGCAGGTGCGCTACGCCCAAGCGCATGCTCAAGCGCACGCCGAGCTGATCGCGCAGGGCAAAACGGTGCCAGAAATTCGCGTCATCGCGCCGGGCCGCACTTACCGGGTCGACAGCGACGCCACCCACTCGCCCATGTTCCATCAGTGCGAAGGCCTGTGGATCGGCGAGAACGTCAGCTTCAAGGACTTGAAAGTGGTGTTCACCCAGTTCTTCAAGCTGTTCTTCGAGACCGATGCGCTGCGTCTGCGCTTTCGCCCCTCGTTTTTCCCCTTCACCGAACCGTCGGCCGAAGTCGACATCGCTTTTGACAGCGGGCCGCTCAAAGGCCGCTGGCTGGAAGTGGCAGGCTCGGGCCAAGTGCATCCGAACGTGGTGCGCAACTTCGGCCTCGACCCGGAGCGGCACATTGGCTTTGCCTTCGGCATCGGGCCCGACCGGTTGACGATGCTGCGCTACGGTGTGAACGACCTGCGGCTTTTCTTTGAAGGTGACCTGCGCTTCTTGGCGCAGTTCAAGTGAGATTCGACGATGCAATTTCCTGAATCCTGGTTGCGAGAGTTCTGCAATCCGCCGCTGAACACGGCCGAGTTGGCCGAGCTGCTCACCATGTCCGGCATGGAGGTTGAGGAGCTGCGCCCGGTGGCACCGCCTTTCAGGGGTGTGGTGGTGGCCGAGGTGATGAGCGTGGAGCCGCACCCGAACGCCGACAAGCTGCGGGTGTGCACGGTGAACGCAGGCGCTGCAACGCCGTTGCAGATCGTCTGTGGTGCGCCGAACGTGCGGGCCGGCATGAAGGTGCCCTGTGCCATGGTCGGGGCCGAGTTGCCCGCACCCATCGACAAGCCCGAGGCAGGCGTGTTCCGCATCCGGCTGGGCAAGCTGCGCGGCGTCGACAGCCACGGCATGCTGTGCTCGGCCAGCGAGCTGCACCTGCCCGACGCGGTGGACGGCCTGCTCGCGTTGGCAGACGATGCCCCGGTGGGACAAGACATCCGTCAACACCTCGGCTTGGACGACACCCTGTTCACCCTCAAGCTCACCCCGAACCTGGGCCATGCCTTGAGCGTGTGGGGCGTGGCCCGCGAGCTCTCGGCGCTGACGGGTGCACCACTGACGCCGTTGGGCTCGGCGCCGGTGCCTGTGTCGTTGAATGACAACTTGGCGGTGACCGTGGAAGCGCCCGATCTGTGCGGGCGTTTTTCCGGACGGATCCTGCGCGGCGTCGATCCGAAGGCCGCCACCCCGCGTTGGATGGTGGACCGGCTGGCGCGCTGCGGCCAGCGATCGGTCTCGGCCTTGGTCGACATCTCCAATTACGTGATGTTCGAGTCCGGCCAGCCGTCGCACGTGTTCGACCTGGACAAGATCCACGGCGGCCTGACCGTGCGTTGGGCTCGCGAGGGCGAAAGCCTGAAGCTGCTGAACGGTCAGACGGTGGCCCTGGACCGCCAGGTGGGCGTCATTGCCGATGCACAGGCCGTGGAGTCGCTGGCCGGCATCATGGGGGGCGACGCCACTGCGGTGTCGGACGACACCCGGAACGTTTACCTGGAAGCCGCGTTTTGGTGGCCGCAGTCGGTGGCCGGGCGTTCGCGCCGCTACAACTTCAGCACCGATGCCGGACACCGGTACGAGCGTGGTGTGGACCCGGCGCAAACCCTGGCGCGGGTCGAGCGCGTGACCCACTTGATCCAAGCCATCTGCGGTGGCGAGGCGGGGCCGGTCACCGACTTGGCCGCCAACTTGCCACAGCGCCAGCCGGTGACCTTGCGCGTGGCGCGCGCGGCCAAAGTGATCGGCATGCCCGTGACGCCCGAAGCCTGCGCTGGGGTGATGCAACGTTTGGGCTTTGATTTCACGCAGACGGATGGCCGCCTGGACGTGCGCCCGCCCAGCTGGCGCTTTGACCTGCAGATCGAGGAAGACCTCATCGAGGAAGTGATCCGCGTGTTGGGTTACGCCCAATTGCCCGATGACCCGCCGTTGGCGCCGGTGGTCGCGCGGGTGCGCTCAGAATCCGTTCGCAGCGCCTTCGCGGTGCGGCACCGCCTGGCGGCGCTGGATTATCTGGAGACGATCAATTTCAGCTTCGTGGAAGCGCCTTGGGAAGCCGATTTGGCGGGCAACACGCAGCCGATCCGTTTGCTCAACCCCATCGCCGCGCCGCTGTCGGTGATGCGTTCGAGTTTGATGGGCGGGCTGGTGGCGGTGTTGCGCCACAACCTGTCGCGCAGGGTGGGCCGCGTTCGGACCTTTGAGGTCGGCCGGGTGTTCCTGCGCGACCCCGAAGCCGCTGCCGGCCCGCTGGCCGTGGCCGGCTTGCGTCAACCCATGCGAGTCGGCGGGTTGGCCTACGGGCCCGTGACCCCGGTGCAATGGGGCAGCAAAGAGCGGACGGTTGACTTCTTCGACGTCAAGGGCGACGTTGAGCGCTTGTTCGCACCGCGCAGTTTGAGCTTCACGGCAGCACCTCATCCCGCCCTGCACCCGGGCCGCAGCGCCGCGGTGCACCTGGATGGCCAAGCGATCGGCGTCTTGGGCGAGCTGCATCCCCGTTGGCGCCAAGCTTTCGAGCTGCCCTTGGCCCCGATCTTGTTTGAGTTGAGCCTGGATGCGCTGATGGCGCGCGAGTTGCCCGCGTACGCCGGCCTGCCGCGTCACCAAGCCGTGTGGCGTGATTTGGCGGTGTTGATGCCCAACGAGGTGACGCATGCGCAGCTGATGAACGCCGTGCAAACGGCCCATCCGCTGGTCCGCTCGGCCACGTTGTTTGACGTTTACAAGCCCGTGTCTGAGGGCACCGATGCCGCGGCCGAGCGAAGCCTGGCCGTGCGCATCGAACTCAATGACGAGGCCGACACCGGGTTGACCGAAGAGCGCATTGAGACGGCCATGGCGGCCATTGTGTCGCGGCTGTCACAGCATGGCGGGCGCTTGCGAGGATGATGTGGCATGACTGACAAGCCTGAACCCAGCGACAACGAGAAAGACGGTGAAGCCGACATCTTGCCGGTGCGGCGGGGGCGGGTGGCGTTGCCTTCGATTGAGACGCCGACCTTGACCAAGGCCGAGCTGGCTGATTTGCTGTTCGAGCGGCTGGGGCTGAACAAGCGCGAATCAAAGGACATGGTCGAAGCGTTTTTTGACCGCATCCACGCCGCGTTGGTGAGCGGCGACGACGTCAAGCTGTCGGGCTTTGGCAACTTCACCATTCGCCGCAAGGCGGCGCGCCCTGGGCGCAACCCCCGCACGGGTGAGACGATTCCCATCGAGGCCCGCAGCGTGGTGACCTTTCACGCCAGCCACAAACTGAAAGCGATTGTGCAAGGCGACAAGCCGGTTGAGGAAGACTTCGAGTAGAGTCTGGTTTTCCCAGAGCAGAGGCTTGATTTCTATGGAGAAACTCCTCCCCTCCATCCCGGTAAAGCGTTACTTCACCATTGGTGAGGTCAGCGACTTGTGCGGCGTCAAGCCGTATGTGCTGCGCTACTGGGAGCAAGAGTTTTCACAGCTCAAGCCG
This sequence comes from Pseudomonadota bacterium, assembly GCA_040385465.1. Classification (GTDB taxonomy): domain Bacteria; phylum Pseudomonadota; class Gammaproteobacteria; order Burkholderiales; family Burkholderiaceae_C; genus CANHBY01. The sequence goes on from JAZKHH010000023.1 coordinate 26,482, forward strand.
ATGAAGCGGCGTGGCAACCGGCGCTACTACCAGCACCACGAAGTGCTGTTGATCCGGCGCATCCGCGAGTTGCTCTACGACGAGGGCTTCACCATCAGCGGTGCCCGCAACCGGCTCGCCGATGCCGGCTCTGGGCGCGATGCGTCGGCGCTGTCGTCGGGGTTGGAGGTGCATGAAATCGACGATGCCAACCTGGTGGCGGCCGTCACCGACATGGTGGCTGCCGTGAGCAGCTCGGCGTTTTCCTCGGCCTCGGCCATGGCGGCACTGAACGACGGCTCAGCCACCCATGCGGTGATGCTGCCCGAACCTGTGGCCCTCCACGCGGCGTGGCCGCCAGGGCCTCTGACGCCGCCACAACTGCGGGAAGAATTGATTTCCATTCGGGCGCTGCTGATGGTTTGAAAACTCCGCTACAATTCGACGCTCAGTCGGGGCGTAGCGCAGCCTGGTAGCGCACTTGCATGGGGTGCAAGGGGTCGCGAGTTCGAATCCCGCCGTCCCGACCATCAAACGACCAAGGGTTAGCACACGAAAGCGTGCTAACCCTTTTGTCTTTGGTTCGTTCGCTGGTGTGGCCATCGCACAAGGTGCCGACGGGGTGCGTGTCTTCGTGCGGCTCATTGCATCCGGTTGCCGGCGGTCGACACGGGCGTCCCGGCTAGACAATGTGCCGGTCCTTGGCTGTGTGGGTTGAACCGCAAGCATTCGTGTCGCACACGGCAGGCGAGGGGTGGTTGGCAAATCAATGGGGGGCGTTCATTCCGCGCTTGAATGCCCAATGGTTTTTGCAGGGACACGGTGTGGGTGTCGCGCCCGCGACCCTTTGCATCTCTGCCATCTCTAGGGAAGCAAAACATGACGACTGAAGGCCCGGCACACATTGACCGGTTGTTTCATTTGATGATCGAGCAAAGCCGCGACCACGCTTTCGTCTTGCTCGATCCCTGTGGACAGATCCTTGCCTGGCGGGGTGGGGCTTCGCACATACTGGGTTACACCGAAGAGGAGGCTGTGGGGCAACCAGCTTCCTTCATCTTCACGCCCGAAGACAACGCGCTCGGGCTGTCTGAACTCGAACTGCGTGTGGCCACGGCCCGGGGGCGGTGTGAAGACGATCGCTGGCACGTTCGCAAGGACGGGCTGCGGGTGTGGATTGGCGGCATCGTCACCGCTTTGCATGTGGACGACGAGCTCGTTGGCTACGTCAAGGTGATGCGGGACCGGACAGATGCCAGAGGGCAGTTGGACACTTACCGAAATCGCTCGGAGCAGTCGGGCCGCCGCCTGGCAGACCAGGATGCGGTGTTTGCCCGCGTGGCGCACGAGATTCGCAACGCGTTGGGCCCGATTCGAAATTCGGCCAGATTGACCGAGCGGTCCCCAGACGAGCGGCAAAGGCAGATGGCCGTGAGCATCATTGACCGCCAGGTCGGCGTGCTGGACCGGATGATCCGCGACCTGACGGACGCCGCGCGGATCAGTGCGGGAAAGCTCGAACTGAAGCGCCAGCCCATTAACCTGGCCGAAGCGCTGGTGGTGACCGTGGAGGCCGTGCGGAACCGGGCGCTGCAGAAGGAACAAACGCTGGCCGAATTTCTCCCCACTGCGCCGCTCATGGTCAACGCGGACCTGGAGCGGGTGCACCAGATCGTGTTCAATCTGCTGGACAACGCGATCAAGTACACGCCGTCGGGGGGCAGCATCTGGCTGAAGTGCACGTTGGAAGACGACGATGCGGTCATCCGGATTCAGGACACGGGCGTGGGCATCCCCGCAGAGTTGCTTCCGGTGATCTTTGAGATGTTCACGCAGGAAACACCCCAAGATTCAGAGGGCGGCTATGGCATTGGGCTGTCACTGGTGAAGGAACTCGTTCAGGCGCACGAAGGGGTGGTGGAAGTTCGCAGTGACGGCCGCGGCAAGGGCGCGGAATTCACTGTCCGGCTGCCCATGACGGGACGGCACTCGGGTCCGGTCCTGGTGGAACGGGGCCCGGAACACTTGTGAAACGGCCGGTCCCTGGTGCCGTGTCCTTAAGGCGCCGGGCAATGATGGGTTCGCGGGCTGCTTGGCGTGCTGGCTTCAAAGGCCCACAGCGTGGGGGTCGAAGACCTTGCTCAGGGGCCAGGTTTCAGACAGCGTGAGCGCCTCGAGGTACGCTGTAGGCCTGCTCGGGCTTTGGCCGGGCTTTTTGTGTCGCCTTGTGCAGGGCGACGCCCACCCAACTGTTTTTGCAAAAGGGCAGACGACCATGAGAGCACTTTCACACTGGACATGGGCCGCGCTGTGCGGCGCAGCGCTGCTGGCATCCAACACTGCGGTGGCACAAGTGGTGGTCGGGCAACCGGCGCCGGCCTTTTCGGTCACTGATGTAACGGGCAAGCCGGTGGCCCTGGCAGATTTCAAAGGCAAGTTTGTGGTGCTGGAATGGACCAACCCGGAGTGCCCGTTTGTGAAGAAGCACTACGACAGCGGCAACCTGCCCACCGCCCAGAAAGAAGCCGTGGGCAAGGGCGCGGTCTGGCTGTCGGTTCAGACCGGCAAGGCGCCGCAGGGTGAGTTGCTGGCTTGGCAGAAGACCAAGAACGCCGTGCCCACGGCCACCTTGCTGGACCCGGACGGCAAGCTGGGCCGGGCTTACCAGGCGAAGACCACGCCGCACATGTACGTGGTCAATCCGCAGGGCACGCTCATTTACGCCGGTGCCATCGACAGCAAGCCCAGCACCGATGCGGCAGACATCAAGACGGCGACCAACTACGTGAACCAGGCCTTGGGTGAGGCGATGTCAGGCAAGCCGGTGAGCCGGGCCAACACCGCGGCTTATGGCTGCAGCGTGAAATATCCCAGTGGGGCCTGAGGCGCCTGGCGGGGCGGCAAGGCGATGAAACGGCGCGAACTGTTGGGGCTGGCGGCGGCGTTGCCCTGGCCGGTTCAGGCGGACGACGCGAACGGGTTGGTGGCGTCATTGCGCACCGGTGGGGTGGTCATGGCGTTTCGCCACGCCCTGGCCCCGGGCACGTTCGATCCGCCAGGCTTTCGACTTGGTGACTGCAGCACTCAACGCAATCTGAACGGCCAAGGGCGGGCACAAGCGCAGCGCATGGGGGAGTGGTTTCGTCAGCGCCAGTTGGTGCCGGCGGTAGTGCGCTCAAGCCCTTGGTGCCGTTGCCTGGACACGGCACGGCTGGCCTTCGGCGCTGCCGATGCCTGGGCGGCCCTGGGCTCGCCTGTGGCCAACGTGGAGGCCACGAACGAGGCGGCGGTCGCCGAGTTGCGGGGTGCGCTTGCCGCCGCTGCAGGAGAGCGCGGGCGCTTCGAGGTGTGGGTCACCCATCAGTTCGTGTTGTCGGCCTTGGCCGATGGACCGGCGGCTTCGGGCGAAGGGTTGTTGCTCAGCGGTGCGCTGGATGGCACACCCCGCCTGCTCGGTCGCTTGATCCTTTGAGGCCAGCGGTCAGCTGGCCAAGGCCAGCACTCGCCCGGTGCTTTGAAGGGCAAAGAGGCGGGCGTACAGACCGCCGGCGCGCTGAGCCAGCTCGTCGTGTCGACCGTGTTCGCGCACCTGGCCGTTTTGCAGCACCAGAATTTCATCAGCGCTCATGACGGTCGACAGACGGTGCGCAATGATCACCGAGGTGCGGCCGCTGACGAGGCGGCTCAGGCCTTGCTGGACCAGGTGCTCGGATTCAGAGTCGAGTGCGCTGGTCGCTTCGTCCAACACGATGAGCTGAGGGTCTTTCAAAATGGCCCGGGCGATGGCCACTCGCTGCTTCTCACCGCCAGACAACTTGATGCCGCGTTCGCCAACCAGGGTGTCGTAGCCGTTGTCCAGAGTCTGTATGAAGCCATCGGCGTGGGCGGCCTGAGCCGCCTGGCGGACCTCGGCAGTGCTGGCGCCGGGACGGGCGAAGGCAATGTTTTCACCAATGCTGTCGTTGAACAAGGCCACATCCTGCAACACCACCCCCATCAGCGCACGGACGCTGCGTTGCTGGTAGTCGCGCAGGTCTCGGCCGTTGACCAGGATGCGCCCTTCGGTCGGGTCGTAAAAGCGCATCAGGAGTTTGACGATGGTGGTTTTGCCGCTGCCGCTCAAGCCCACCAAAGCCAAAGTTTTGCCTTTGACCAAGTCGAAGTGAATGTGACGCAGGGCAGGGGTGTCTTTGCCTGGGTAGCGGAAACTGACGTCGATGAATTCGATGCGCTCCAGGTGAGTGAGCGGCACCGCACCTGGGCGGTCGGCATGCTCGCTTTCCACGTCGAGCAGCTCGACCAGGCGCTCGGCCGTACTTTCGACTTCGCCGGCTTGATTGATCTGGCGAGCGATGGGCCCGATGGTGGTGATCAGGGTCTGTGACAGGGTGAGCACCAGCAGGATGTCGCCGACGCTCAAAGCGCCGTTCAGGGCGCTCCAGGCGGTGTGGCACACAGCAGCGAACACGCCGAAGGTGTTGAGCAGGTTCAAGGCTTGCTCGGAGCGCCACTCTGTGGTGTGCAGCTTGCCACGGGTGACTTTCCACTGGGCCTGGGTGTGGTCGTACCGTTCTTTGACCGCCGGCTCGCCTCCGAAACTGCGGACTGTGGCGATGTTGCCGATCATCTCGGCCAGCAATCCGGTCATTCGCCCGGCCAGAACTTGCCAGCCCCGCCGGTGCGGTCGGGTCCAGCCCACGGTGCGGTAGGAGATCCAGAGGTTGAGCAGCAGCACACCAGACATCAAGGCGCCGACGAGCGGGGCCGTCCACAGCAACACCGCCAGGATGAACAGCATCTGCAGCAGGTTGGCCAGCACGCCGTCAGTCAAGGAGGACAGCCACATGGTGATGCTGGTGATGTTGCCGAACCGATCCATGATCTCGCCGGCGCGGGTGCGTTCGAAATAGTCAATGGACTTCTGCGTCATGTTGTCGAAGACGCGTTGGCGGAACGTGCTGACCGTGTCGAGCCAAAGATCGTCGGCCTGCTTGTTTTGCAATGCGCCGAACACCACGACGGCCAGGCGCAGCAGGAAAAACATGCCCAGCAACGTCAGCACGCCGGCTGCGGCCTGCACGGCGGTGACTTGGCCTGCATGGAGTTGGGCGATGTGGTCGACGATGCCTTTGTACAGGTAAGGCGTGGCCGTGCCGATCAAGCCCAAGGCAGTGCCCACCGTGATCACGCCCAGCAGCTTGCCCCGGTATTCGGGAATGAATTGAATCGCGCGCCAAATGTTTTTCATTGCAAAGCAGTTTGTCGGACAAGAGAAAGCGCCCATGCGCGGGGTCAGTGGGTGTATTCGGACCCGGCGGGATGGGGGTTTGGAAGAGGAAAGCGCAGAACGGTGTTGCGGCGCCATGGCGCCGCGCCGTCGGGTCGGTCGCCATTGCGGGCGCTGCACCCTGGGTGCACACGCCGCCTCGGGGCGGCGATGCGCTCAAGGACTGCTGGAGGTGAGCACGGCGAGTTTGGTGATGCCGGCTTTTTCAACCAAGGCCATTACCTTGGCCACTGTGCCGTAGTTCACCGATTCGTCCGAACGCAAGTGCACGGCCGCTTGGGGGTGGTCCGCGTGGCGTGCGCGCAGGGTGGATTCGAGCGCCTCGAAGGCCAGCGGCGACTGGTCGAGGAAGAGTTGACCCTGCGCGTCCACGCTGAGGGTCAGGGGCTGGCTGGGCTCGGAGGTTTGAGTGGCCACTGTCTTGGGCAGGTTCACCTTGATGGCACTGCTCAAGACAGGCGCGGTGACGATGAAGGCCACCAGCAGCACGAGCATCACGTCGACCAAGGGCGTGACGTTGATTTCGGACAGCACGTCGTCGCTGTCTGAGGAGGAGGATGAGAGGGCCATCAGGCGTACGCTCCGTGAACAGGGTGGGTGGAGGCGGCACTGGCCGCGGCGGCGGTGGTGGTGTCGGCGAGGGCAAAGGGTCCGCGGGGCTGCGAGGTTGGTGCACCGGCTGCCGTGCCGCGCTGGATGCGGTAGCCGGCCTTGCGGGTGAGGTTGATGAGGTCAGCGGCGAAATCGTCCAGGTCTGCAGCGGCCAGTTTCAGCCGGCGCAAGAAGAAGTTGTAGGCCAGGACCGCGGGAACGGCGACGGCGATGCCCACGCCGGTGGCGATCAAGGCCTCGCCGATGGGGCCGGCCACCACCTCCAGGCTGGCCGAGCCGGTGCGGCCGATGTCGGTGAGGGCGTGCATGATGCCCCACACTGTGCCGAACAAACCCACAAAAGGCGCCGTGCTGCCCAAACTGGCGAGCACCGCCAAACCGCTTTCCAAGGCGCGACGCTCCTTTTGGATTTGCTGCCGCAGTGCGCGTTCGAGCAGGTCCTGGCGCTCACCGGTGTGCTCCAGGTCGGGAGCTGCGGCTTCGTCTTCTTGAATGGAGTGGAAGCCGGCCACGGCCACACGGGCCCAGGGCCCTGGGTGGCGCAGCTCGGTGGCGGCCTGCAGGTGCGGTGCACTCCAGAACGCTTTCTGGTAGCGGCGGTTCTGCCGGCCGGCCTGTCCGTGTTGCCAGCCCTTGACGAGGATCAGCGTCCAGGTGGCCACCGAAAACGCCAGCAGCAACCACAAGGTGGCGGGGACGATGAGTTCATAGAGGGAGGAAGTGTTCATGTTGAGGGCTTGCTTCGAGGAGGAAGAGGTGCGGGAAGGGAGGAGGGCCGTGAGATGACAAATGAAGGACTCAGCTGGCGAGCTTGAAATCGATGGGCACGGTGGCCCAGCCCTCGATGGGCGTGCTGCCACGTCTGGAGGGCTCGAAAGTCCATTGCTTGACGGCGCTCAGGGCCGCCTGATCGAGCACGTTTCGTCCACTGGACTGTTTGACCTCCACGCTGGCGGGTTGGCCGCTGGGCAGCACCAGCACCCTCAGCACGACCTTGCCCTGCCAACCTTGGCGTTGTGCCATTTCAGGGTAAGTGGGCGCTGGGTTGCTCCGATAGCCGGCGCGGCCACTGGCTTCGACGACGGCGGGCTCAGAGGCAGCTGCGGTCGCGGGCGCGGCTTCCGGCACTTCTTGCGGCGACGCAGCGGCGACGCTGTCAGCGTCGGGCGCAGTGGCCGGTGCCTGCAGGGTCGACGGCGGCGCAGGGGCTTGGAGGGGCTGCGGCCTGGGGGCGCGGGTTGCCGGTGCGGTGGCCCGGGGGGAGGGCGTTGCCGCCATGGGATGTGGCACAGGCGGTGGGGGTGGCGCTTCCACTTGCGGTGGCGCCACCGGCGGACGGATCAATTCGATTTCCTGTGAGACCAGAGGGCGTTCGGCCGGCACGCCTTGGCCCATCAGCCAGACGCCGCCCAGGTGCGCCAGCAACACGACGCCACCCCAGGCCAGCCAGCTGCCTGGCAGGCGACGCCGCAACGACCGCCCAGCTGCGGGTGTTTGCAGCTTCACGGTGGTGGGGGGCACGGCCACACGGGCGACCTGGGACCTGCGAGCGGTTCGCCCGGCTCGCCGAACCTGTGCGGGCCCCGTGCCTGGCAGGCGAGCTGCTGTGGGGGCGGACATGGACAGTGTGGACATTCAGATCTCCGGGTCGGTCGGCGATGGGCGCGCGCCGTGGGGCGGTGGTGGCAGGCACAAGGCCGGCCGGGCGGATGGGGTGCAGGGCGTTGGTGAAGGCTTGTCCTGGCCGTGAAACTTTGCAAGGCTTGTGCCTGCATGTTCCAACCGTGTTCTGCAGGGGAGGCGATGCGAGGGCGCCCGCGCGGGTGTGTGGCGAACAGCAGGCGACACCCTGATTTGTTGCATGCGCAGCAGGCCGAGGTGGCGCTCAGGCCGCGTTGAGCGAGGCGGTGGGACGCGGTTGCTCACCGGTGGCAACGAGGTTGTCGCCAGGGGTGGCCTCACCCAGGAAACCGTGTTTCTTCAACAAGGTCCGCATCACGTTGCGTGAAATGCCGAGCAAGGCCGCTGAGCGCACCTGGTTAAAGCCGCTGTCGCGAAAGGCTTCCTCCACGATCACCCGCTCGAGGTCATTGAAGAGCTGGGGGCCCGGTCGGTTGAAGCGGCTGCGCAGCGCTTGACGCAGCGGCTGGTGCTCGTCCAGGGGTTCGAGGTTGGAGGCGGCCGCAAAGACCGCGTGGCGTGCGGCGGGCGATGCGTGGATCACGCCCGACAGTTTCAGATGCTCCGGGCGGATCTCCTGGCTGGAGGCGACCAACAAGGCGAAGTGGATGACGTTTTCCAGTTCGCGGATGTTGCCCGGCCAGGTATAGCGGCGCAGGGCAGCGATGGCCTCTGGCCCCAGGAACGGCTCGGGCAACTTCAGTTTCTTGCTGTAGGTGCTCAGGAAGTGGCGGGCCAGAGGCAGGATGTCGCCCAGGCGCTCGCGCAATGGCAACAGCTTGACCTGCACGATGTTGAGCCGGTAAAACAGATCGAGTCGGAAATGGCCGGCGGACACGGCCTCGCTCAGGTCCACGTTGGTGGCGGTGACAAGGCGCACGTCGACAGGAATGGAGCGGCGCGAGCCGAGGCGCACGACTTCCTGCTCTTGGATCACGCGCAGCAGCTTGACCTGCATGTTCAAGGGCAGGTCACCGATCTCGTCTAGGAACAGTGTGCCTTGGTGGGCGGCCTCGAACCAACCTTCACGGCGCGAGCCGGCACCGGTGAATGCACCGGCTTCGTGGCCGAACAATTCGCTCTCGGCCAACTGTTCGGTGATGGCCCCGCAGTTCACGGCCATGAAGGGGCCGCTGCGGCCGCTGAGGCGGTGGATGTGGCGGGCGACCAGCTCCTTGCCGGTGCCGCTGTCGCCACCGATCATGATGGGTGCTTCGCTGGGTGCGACGCGCTCGATCATGCGCAGCAATTCAAGCGACGCGGGGTCCACGAACACCAGCGATTTGGCGCGGATGGACAAGGGATGGGCCACATCGAGCGTGAGCACGGTGGGTGAAGGGAGAGACTCGTCATCGGTGGAAGTGGCACGCATGGCGTTCCTTGAGTTCGGTGCGCGGCTTGGGCCCACGCCGAGGTGGCAGACAGCGACAAGGTGGGCAGGCCAGGGTCTTGGGTCGGACGCATACAAACAGATGAAGGTAGGCGAGCCAGATCGATGCTAGGCGCCACCCGGCGCTGCGACCAATCATTTGCGCGCATATGAATATGAGGGTGTGCCCCGCGTTGGCGCAGGGGGCACACCGAGCGCCGCGCAGCGCCTCAGGCCGCTTGACGGGTGTGCTGGCGCAACACCCGCTCCAGCGGGGCGGGGTCGATCCAGGCCGCGACGCTGAAATCCTTTTCAATAAAGCCGGTCTTGAATAGGAAGTCTTTGTAGCCCGACAGGGCGGCCACCGAGGCCGGCTCGAGATCGGTGTGCTGGTGCAGGTGCACATCGCTGCCGTAGGCCTTGCGCACCCAGTCGCTGGTGGATCCCGACTCGCGAGCGATGTAGGCAACGGTTTCGCTGGGATGGCTGGCCGCCCATTCGCCGATGCCGACGATGCGCGCCAGAAACCGGTCGACGAGGTCGGGGCGCTCTTGAAGCAGGGCCACGTCGACAGTGATGGGCCGCGGCGCGCCATTGTTCGACCGCACCGAGGCGATGGGGTGATGGCGGACGTCATAAACAATATGCAGGCCGTGCTCATGGGCGATTTCCAGCCCTCGGGCGCCTTTGGTGAAGACAGCGTCGACGCGGCTTTCCTTCAAAGCTTGGATCACCGCCGAGTAGCCCCCCGCACGGGCGCCCGTATCCGGCTGCGAAGCGTTGGCCCAACCTTGACCGGGTGCACCGCCGCCAGAGTCGATGTCAACCCAGCGGACGTCGTCAGGGGTCAGGCCACCCACCTCCAAGGTCACATGCAAGCCCCGCAGAGCGCTGGCGCGGGCGTGGTCGATGCTGTTGCGGTGCACGGGCAGGCCGATGCGCCTGCCGCGCAGGTCGGCTGGGGTTTGAATGCCGGCGCCGGGCAGCGCCAGCACGACCTGCGATTCGTCCACCCAGTTCAGACCGAGCACCCGGGTGTCGGCGCCGCGGGCACGTGCCCAAATGGCGGGCACGTTGCCACCCTGGCGGAAAGAATGTGGCAGGCGGTGGTCGTAGTGCGACTCGCGCAGCGCCGGGTCGGCCGTGTCTTGCAAGGTGTGAATGCGGATGCCGTCGGTTTTGAATTCATCGTCAAACCAACCTTGTCGTGCAGCCAGCCCCAACGGTGTGGGCACGGGGCAGCGGGTGTACCAAAGGCGGTCGACGGGGGCGGAAGGTTGTTGGCTCATGAAGTTCTCCTGGAATGGGGCCCAAAGGCGCCCGTTGAATGAACACCCGAGTGCAGGGTGCGCGCCCGGGTGCTGCGAAAAACCGCCGGCAGCGAGCCTGCCGACAAGGACATGACGAAAACCAATGCCGTCACAGGCGGTAGGCCAGCTGGACGCCAAGCGTGCGGGGCGCGCCGACTGAGACCGGGTAAGTGCCGTTGGTGGTGTTGACGATTTGGCGCAAAAACGGTTTGTTCTTGTCCGTCACGTTGTTGACGAAAAAGACCACTTCCCATTTGTCGCGTGGCGCGTGGTAGCTCGCGCGCACGTTGCCGGTCCAGTGCGCGGGGGTCTCCTGCAAGGGGTCGTTTTGCACTGTGGCGTTGTGGAAGATGCGGCTGCGGTAGCTCCAGTCGGTGCCGAACACCCAGCGGCTGGCGGAGCGGCTGAGGTTCACCGTGTAATCGGTGTCCAACCGCAATTGCACCCGCGGCGTGCGGTAGAACGCGTTGCCGCTGGCGTTGAGGGCGACGCTGCCGACCTGGTAGTCGAAGTTTTTGTACTTGGCGCGCAACAGGCCCAACTGGCCGCCGACCCGCCAGGCGCGCTGCACGCGCGCATCGAGATCGAGCTCGAGGCCGTCGACGGTGCCGTCGGCTTGGCCCGAGGCGCTGGTCACCACGTTGCCCGAGGCGTCGGTCACGGCCTGCTGGATGTTGAGCTGGGTGTTCTTCAGGTCATAGTGAAACGCGGCGGCGTTGAAGCGGACCTTGCCGTCCGCCAACGTGGATTTGTAACCGACCTCGATGTTGGTGAGCGTTTCGGGCTTGAGCACGTTGATGAAGGGTGCGCCCCCGCTGGGCTGGGTGATGGTCTGGTTGAAGCCGCCGGAGCGAAAGCCGGTGGCAATGCGCAGGTAGCCCAGCTGGGTCGGGCTGAAGCGGTACTCAGGGGTGACGTCGAAGGTGGTGTTGGTCCATGCGTCGCTGGCACTCAAGGTGAGCGGGGTGCGGTTGCCGCTGCCACCGATGGCCCCCGGCAGGAACCAGCCGTTTTCGCTGGCGTAGTTCACGATGCCGCTGTTTGTGGCGGTGTCGCCAACGTTCAAATTGGACTCGGTGATGGTTTTTTCTTCGCGGGTCACCCGCAGACCGAGCCCGATGGCAGCTTGCGGCGTGAGCTTGAACTTCAAGTTGCCGAACACGGCGTCACTGCGCGCACTTTGATCCCAAAAGGCCTGGTTGTAGTTGTCGCGGTTGGTGACGATGGTGGGGCTACCGCCGTTGGCAAAGCGGGCGATGCGGGTCGTGGCGTCGGCATCAAGCTCGTAGTGGTAGGCACCCAAAATCCAGCTGACGGGGCGATCCCCGGGTGAGGCCAGGCGCAGTTCCTGGGTGAATTGGCGGAAGCTGTCCTCGGTTTGGGTGCTCTGGCGCGCCAAGGTGGTATTCAGGGGCACGCTGACGGACGCCAGGGAGTCGCCCGTGCCGCCGCTCCAGCCGGTGATGGACGTCAAGGTGTTGGCACCCCACTTGTAGTTCAGCTTGAAGGTGGCGCCGTCGCGTTCTTGCCGGCCGTCGGCGCCGCCGTCGAAGAAGGGGCTGTAAGCGTTCGGGTCGGCCCCGTAAGGCGGCAGGTAGCCGCCGCCGGCGGCAAGTTGACCGGCGGTCTGGCCCTGGGTGATGCGGCCCCCGGGGTTGGGCTGGGTCACCGCACTGCCGGGGGCGTTGCGGCCACCCACGGCATAGCTGGGCGTGTTGCGGGTGTCGACTTGCCGCAGGTTGAGGATCAGGTGGGCCTCGAGATCGGCGTTCGGATAGGCCAGAAACTGGATGCGCGCGTTGGCGTCTTTCAGTTGCGGCCCGTCTTGCCCGTTCAAGATGTTGCGCGCCCAACCGTCGTAGGACTCGTTGTAGAGGGACACACGGGCGGCCAAGGTCTCTGCTTGGATGGCATCGCTCACCGCCGCCTCGACGATGCGGTTGTTATGATTACCGAAGGTCACGCGGGCGTGGCCCTCGGGCTCGAAGGTGGGCCGCTTGGACACGAAGTGCAGTGCGCCGCCGGTGTTGTTCTTGCCCCAGAGAGTGCCTTGGGGGCCGCTTAGCACTTCCACCCGCTCGAGGTCAAACAGGGGGAAGCTTTGCAGTCGCGTCAACCCGATCACGACCTCGTCGGTGTAGACGGCGATGGGGGCCTCGATGGTGGCATTGGGGTCGTTGGTGCCAATGCCGCGCAGGAACCACCGCGGCTTGGCTGTGCGTCCGCCGCCTTGGCCTGACAGGCTCGGTGCCAGGCGTTCAACGTCGGTGCTCAAGCGCAGGTTGGCGGCTTGCACTTTGTCGCCGCTGATGGCCTGGATCGGCACCGGCACGTCCTGGATTTTTTCCGAGCGCTTTTGCGAGGTCACCACCACGTCGGTCAAGACGTTGTCCTGCGCTGCACGGCCCTCACTGGCGGCTTCCGGGCTTGCGGCACCACGCGCAGTGGGCTGGCTTTGTGCCGCGCAGGGCAAGGCCCACAGAGAGCCGACCAAAGCGGTCGACGCGGCCAGTGCCAAAGGATGTGGGTGGAGAAAGCGCGGGGAGGGCCGGACAGCAGACCGGGCGCGAAAGCGGGCCATGAAATTCCTCAAGTTGCAGTGGAAAAACGGGTGGTGCCCAGCGCCATGAATCAACCCATGAACGCTCGACTGATGAGCTGTCTCTCCGCATGAACCGTGCCAAATCGGCTGGTTCGTTGAGCGGTGTTGAGGGTGCAACGCTGAGTGCTCGGGTCGCAGCAGTCGCTGCAGCCGGACCAGCAATCTGGGTGGGCAGCGCACATGGTTTGCCAGGCGCCTGGGGCGCGCCGCACACTGGGTTGGCAGCTCGGTCACCCCGTGAGGGCTGCACGCATCCCAGCAAGTCGCTGCGGATTTGTTGATTTCGCCGCACTCCTGCGCGCCGCATCGCGGCTGCTGCAGCGCCTTGCACCTGGTGCGCCCGAGGCGCAACCACGTGGCACGGTTTCTGCGTTGACAGCTCGGTGTGGGCTGACCCTGACGGCCTGTTGGAGCAGGGTGTGGCCACGTCGATGCGTGCATTGCGCGCACCCGCCCTCTCGCTCATTCCAAGGACCGACCCCTCATGTCTTCCTCTTTGCAAACCCCTGCGGTGGACCTTTACTACACCCGCTGCGGCGCGGCGACGGCTTCTGCGCTGGCACTTCGCCAACACTGGCTGCAAGACGAGTTTGCGCAAGCCGGTACGGTGCTGCTGTCGCTGCGCGACTCGCCGAGCCTGGCCGTGCGCAACGCCCACTACCACCATCGGCAGGCCGGTCTGTTTCGGGAGGGCGGCAACATTCCGCCCATTTGGGCCCGAGGTGAGGGGCAGGACACGGTGGTGTTGGGCATCACCTGGCTGGACGAATACCAGGGCATCTTGAGTCGGCGTGACGCGGGCATTCACACGGTGGCCGACTTGCGTGGCAAACGCCTGGGTGTGCCGCGACACCGCGAAGCGGTGATCGACTTCCAACGCGGCGCGGCCCAACATGGCTTCGAGACGGCGCTCGGCCTGGCCGGATTGCGGACCTTGGACGCGGCCTGGGTCGACATCGATGCGCCCAGCTGGAACACTCAGGACGGCGAGCGAAGCTCGACCCCACCCGAGCATCGTGCGGTGGAGCTGGAGGCTCTGGATGCCGGCGAGGTGGACGCTGTGTTCCTGCGTTTCACCCGGGGCCTGCGCAGCGCCCAAGACCCGCGCTACCAGCAGGTTCTCAACATCAACACCTTGCCCCACCCGCTGCAGCGGGTGAACAACGGCACGCCGCGGCCGATCACGGTGGACCGTGCTTTCCTGGACCGGCACCCCGACGTGGTGGTTCGCTACTTGAAGGTGCTGCTGCGCACGGCGCAGTGGGCCGCCGAGCACCCTGCGCAAGTCCTGCAGCTGCTGGCGCGGGACCATGGCGGCAGCGCCACCCCGGAGGAGGTGATGGCTTCGCACGGGCCGCAGGTGCACCGTGCTTTCGAGCCGCTGCTCAGTGACACCCACATCGCCGGCCTGGAGGCGCAAAAAGAGTTCCTGCGGCGCTGGGGCTATGTCAAACAGAATTTTTCAGTCGCGCGCGACTGGGTCGTGCACGAACCTTTGGCCGAGGCCCGCCGCGAGTTGACACAAGCCCCGTACCAACAGCCAGCGTCTGCCCGCTCGGCCCGGGCTGTGAGCGTGGGCTGAGGCGCTGCGCCAATGTCATTGGCTCCTTGTTTTTGTCCGAGCTGATGGACCGATGGTCTGTTCTGTTCTTTTCGTTTTTTCTTGATGTGTCTTTCCACGATCTCTTTTGCGTTACCTCCCCCACCCACCCAGGAGCCTTCCCATGTCTGATTCCCTCTCCAGCATTGACCTTGTGTCTTACGTCGACGAAGCCAAAGCCGACGCCATCCACGCGTTCGACACCTTGCGTCAAAACGGCACGTTGTCGGCCAGCCTGACGTTTCACATCTCGCACCGTGTACCGGGCCATGACCTGCTGCTCAACATTCGCTTTCCGGGCGGCTTGGCGCGCGACCAGAGCCCGACAATCAGCCTGTCGAATTTTTCCGAGTCACCGGGGTCGGTCCTGAACGAGGAGCGTCTGGACGCCGACACCGCCATTCACGTGCACACCTCTTACCTGTCGGCCTGGTCGCTGGCGCACAAGTCGTTCCCGATCTTGTATGTCGCGGCCGCCCGGCATTTGCTGGCCCGTGAAATTCCCAACCACCTGGACCGCACCCGCAGCGTGTTGGAGGTGGTTCGGGAGCGGCTGGACCAGCACCCGGAGCTGGCACCGCCACCGGCGCTGCTCGAGTCGAACGGTGGGGTGAATTTTTGGGGCCGCGGCATCTTGAAGACGGCGGAGTTGATCCTGTTCGTCGAGGAGGCTGCCCGCTACCAAACCTATGCCGAAGTGCTCGGTGGCGCGAAGACCTACACACCGGGCGCCTTGGAGGTTCAATGGAAGCGCACCGGCCTCTTGGAGAAATCCAAGGCCTACGCAGGTTGAGGCGGGGGCGGCCATCATGACCCTTCCCCAAAGACAGCTGGCACTGAATGTGTTTGTTCAGCGTTTCGGCCACCACACCTCGGCCTGGCGGCACCCCGGCTCCACCGACAGCGGCCGGCCCGATCTCAATTGGTACCTGAACGCTGTGCGCTTGGCCGAGGCAGCCAAGTTCGATGCCTTTTTCATGGCCGATTTCATCGGCCGCTCAGCGACCTTGGGCCCAGACGCTGGGCGGCAGGCGGCGAGTTACCAATTCGAACCCTTCACCTTGCTGTCGGCGCTCGCAGCGCACACGCGGCACATTGGCCTGATCGCCACGGTCAACACCAACTACGACCACCCTTACAACCTGGCCCGCCGCTTCTCCTCGCTCGACCACCTCAGCGGTGGGCGGGCAGGCTGGAACATCGTGTCGTCGTTTTCTCCGCACACCGCAGAGAACTTCGGCGTGGACGATGGACGCGATCATGAAGAGCGCTACGAGCGGGCGGGTGAATTCGTGAGCTTGGCCAAGGCGCTGTGGGATTCCTGGGACGACGACGCCTTTGACCAGCCCGACCGCGAGTCCGGTCAGTTCTACCAACCTCACAGTGCGCACCCGGTGCACTACCGCGGTCAGCATTTTCGCTCCGATGCCTTGCTGGACCTGCCTCGCCCTGTGCAGGGGTACCCGGTGTTTGTGCAAGCAGGCAACTCGGAAACCGGGCGCGAGTTCGCTGCACAGCATGCCGAGGTGATTTACGCCTCCGCCACCTCGCTCGGCGTGGCCAAGGCCTACTACCTCGACGTCAAACGCCGCTTGGCCAAATACGGCCGTGATGAAGACCAGATCAAAGTCACGCCTGGGCTGTCGGTGGTGGTGGCGCGGACCGACCAGGAGGCGCAAGACCGCTTTGGCGAGTTGCAGTCGCGCGTGGATTTCAGCAATCTGGAGTTTGGCGGCTTTGATTTGTCGAAGTACCCCCTGGATGGCCCTTTACCGGATTTGCCGTATGAAGCCGGCGAGAACGGCCGTGGCCGTTTCCAGCAGCAGCTGGAGCTGGCCCAGCGCGAGCAGTTGACCATCCGCCAGTTGGTGCTGAAGTTCCGGGTTGCCCGGGGCCATGTGCAGGCCATCGGCTCGGTGAAGACGGTGGCCGACCTGATCGAGCAGTGGTTTGTGGAAAAAGGAGCCGATGGTTTCAATGTCGTGCCACCCTACCTGCCCAGCGGCTTCGTGGACTTCGTCAACCTGGTGGTGCCCGAGCTGCAGCGGCGCGGCATTTTTCGCAAGGAGTACGAGGGGCGCACCCTGCGCGACCACCTCGGGTTGCGCCGCCCTGCCAATCCGCACACAGCGCCGCGCGAGTCGACGCAAAGTCCCCTTCGTTCGGTGGCGCGCGCTGCCTGACGTTGCGTTGACCGTGGTGCTGGGCCCGCAGGTTGTCTGCGGGCCTTTCTGATTGAAGGTTACTTGGCGCGTCTTTGGCTGAGCGGTGCAGCGCGGCTGTTGCGTCAGCGCCAGCGGCGGCACGCCGCTGTTGGAAATGGGCCAGCCCCCGTCCTGAAGCCATGCCGATGCGGGTGACAAGGTTTTGCACGCATGCCCATGATTTTGTTGGCTTTTTTGAAAGGCACAGCGCTTTTGAAGTGTGTGGCACACAACCTGCAACGCTCAGTGCAGCGCACGTTCGCTTTCTCCTCTTGTTCTCGTTGCTCGTTGCCTTGGATCAATGCTGCCATGTGGGTCTACCTGTTCAAACGCTTGATGGCCATGGTGCCCACCGTGTTGGGCGTGTTGACGCTCACGTTTGTCGTCACGCAATTCGTGCCGGGTGGGCCGGTGGACCATGCGCTGGCGCAGATCGATGGTGAAAGCGCGCGCACGGGCAGTGACGCCGGCAGCGGGGCAGGCGGCTGGAGCTACAGCGGCCGGCGCGGCATCGATGCCAAGCAGGTCGAGCAGCTCACGGCGCTGTACGGTTTCGACAAGCCCGCCTGGGAGCGCTACCTGTTGCTCCTGAAGAACTTCGCCCGTTTCGAGCTTGGCGACAGCTACTTCCGCAACGAGAGCGTTTGGCGCTTGATCCAGGACAAGTTGGGCGTCTCCGTGGCGTTGGGGGTGTGGACCTTTGTGCTGACGTACCTGGTGTCGGTGCCGCTGGGGGTGGCCAAGGCGGTGCGGGCCGGCAGCCGCTTTGACTTCGTCACCAGCGTGTTGGTGCTCACCGGCTACGCGGTGCCGGGGTTTGTGCTGGGCGTGCTGCTGATTCTGCTGCTGGGAGGGGGCTCGTTTTGGGACGTCTTCCCGCTGCGTGGCTTGCACTCTCCGGGCTGGGAAGAGTTGAGCTGGTGGGGCAAGACCACCGACTACCTGTGGCATATCGCGCTGCCTGTGACTGCTTCATCGGTCGGCAACTTCGCCATTAAAACCCTGCTGACGAAGAACGCGTTTCTTGATGAAATCGGCAAGCAGTACGTGCTGACGGCGCGGGCCAAAGGTCTGTCGGAGCGGCAGGTGCTGTGGAAGCACGTCTTTCGCAATGCGCTGCTGCCTTTGGTGACCGGG
The DNA here is from genome assembly GCA_040385465.1 of Pseudomonadota bacterium. Taxonomy (GTDB): domain Bacteria; phylum Pseudomonadota; class Gammaproteobacteria; order Burkholderiales; family Burkholderiaceae_C; genus CANHBY01. The sequence goes on from JAZKHH010000023.1 coordinate 44,262, forward strand.
TTTCCCATCACCTTCATCACCGCGTTTTTCACCGGCAGCTTGCTGATTGAAACCTTGTTTTCAATCGATGGCTTGGGTTTGCTGTCATTCGAGGCCATCAACAGCCGCGACTACCCCATCGTGCTGGGCACTCTTTACCTGTTCACCCTGATCGGTCTGGTGACCAAGCTCGTGGGCGATGTGGCTTACGTGCTGGTGGATCCACGCATCCGCTTCGACGCGAAAGAGTCTTGAAACCATGAACATGTCCACCTCGACCGAATCTGCCCAGCTGGCCGCGGGTGACGGGCTGGCCCTCACGCCGGCCCCAAGTGGTGCTCGCTCCGGTCTGCGCCGCGTCTGGCAACGCTTCAAGCGACACCGGCTCGGCTGCTGGAGCCTGGCCCTCTTTTTGTCGCTCTATGGCGTCAGTTTGTTGGCCGAGGTGGTCTCGAACGACCGGCCACTGGTGGCGCGATACCAAGGGCAGTGGCTTTTCCCCCTGTGGCAAGACCACCCCGAATCGCGCTTTGGCGGCGCGTTGCCCATTGAGGCGGATTACCACGACCCGTTCATCCGTGACCAACTGAGGCAGGGAGACAACTTCGCCGTCTTCCCCCCGAACGCTCACGATTACGACAGCCTGAACTACTTTTCGCAGGCGCCTCATTACCCCGCGCCGCCGTCGCGTGAGAACCTGTTGGGCACCGACATCGCGGGCTACGACATTGCGGCGCGCCTGCTGTACGGCTTTCGGGTCTCGGTGAGTTTCGCGCTGGCGCTCACGGCCACGGGCATGTTGCTGGGCGTGGCCATTGGGGCGGTGCAAGGTTATTTCGCGGGCCGGGTCGACCTGGTGACGCAACGGCTTGTCGAAGTCTGGGGCTCAATGCCGGAGTTGTATCTGCTGGTTATTTTTGCCTCGGTCTTTGAGCACAGCTTTTTGCTGCTGTTTGTCTTGTTGTCCCTGTTCGGCTGGATCTCGCTGTCTGACTATGTGCGGGCAGAGTTCTTGCGCAACCGCCAACTGGAGTACGTCACTGCCGCGCGGGCCATGGGCCTGTCGCACTGGCAAATCATCACCCGTCACATCCTGCCCAACAGTTTGACGCCGGTGATCACCTTCTTGCCCTTTCGCATGAGCGCCAGCATCGTGGCCTTGGCCAGCCTGGATTTTCTCGGTTTGGGCGTGACCGCTCCTGCGCCGAGTTTGGGTCACCTGCTGGCGCAAGGCAAGGACAACCTAGACGCCTGGTGGATTTCCCTGTCGACCTTCACGGTGCTGTTGTTGACCCTGCTGTTGCTGGCGCTCACGGGTGACGCGCTGCGCAACGCGCTCGACCCCCGCATCGCTGACGAGCCAGCACCTGGCCCGTCGCCAGCAAGCGACGTCCCTGTGTCGCCCGAAGGCCCCGCCACCATGAAGCGTGCCTTCGACAGCGCGCCGCAGGCACGTCCCCGCCTGCAAGGGCGCCTAGCGCCCTGGGCCACCAGCAGCGAGGCTCTGTCATGACGGACTCATTCACTGCGAACGAGCCGCCACCGCTGTTGGCGCTCCGACAGCTGTCCATCGCCTTCGGCGGCCGCCAGGTCGTGAGCGACTTGAACCTTTCGGTGCAGCGTGGAGAACGTGTGGCACTGGTGGGCGAATCGGGCTCTGGCAAAACCGTCACCGCCTTGTCGATCCTGCGCTTGCTGGCGGGTGCAAAGGTTCAGGGCGAGATTCGCTTCAATGGGTGCGATTTGAACCAGGCAACGGTGGACGAGTTGCGCCAGGTGCGCGGGCGCGACATTGCCATGATCTTTCAGGAGCCGATGACTGCCCTGAACCCGCTGTTCACCATCGGCCAGCAGGTGATGGAAACCTTGAGTCTGCACGACGGTCTGCTGGGCCGCGCCGCCCGTGAGCGCGCGGTGCAGCTGCTGACCCGCACAGGCATCCGTGACCCGGCTCGCCGCGTCGACAGCTACCCGCACCAGCTCTCGGGCGGGCAACGCCAGCGCGCCATGATCGCCATGGCCTTGGCTTGCAAACCGCAACTGCTGATTGCCGACGAGCCCACCACCGCGCTGGACCCCAGCATCCGGGCCCGCATTGTCCAGCTCCTGTTAGACCTGCAGGCCGGGGAGAGAACGCCCTTAGCGGCCGACGCCCACAGGACGGCGGCTCCGGGCATGGCCGTGCTGTTGATCACCCACGACCTCAACCTGGTGCGTCGCTTCGCCCAGCGCGTGGCGGTGATGGAACGCGGTCGCCTGGTTGAAGTGGCGGACACCGAAACCCTGTTCCGCTCTCCTCAGCACCCCTACACCCGACAGCTGCTCGACAGCCTGCCCGAACGCTCGCTGGACGCGGTGGCGCCGAACGCACCCGAGGTGCTGCGCACCCACGGGCTGCGGGTGGAGTACAGCCAGGCGCGGCCCGGTTGGCGGGGTGTGTTGGGGCGCGGCCGCTTTGTCGCATTGGAAAGTGCCGACACCCATTTGCGGGAAGGGGAGACCATCGGCGTGGTGGGCGAGTCGGGCTCGGGCAAGTCGACGCTGGCCCAGGCCATTTTGAGTTTGGTGCGGCTGCGTGCGGGCCGCATCGACTTTGAAGGCCAGGACGTGCGGGCCCGTGGTTCGCGTGAGCGCCGGGCGTTGCGGGCGCGGCTGCAGGTGGTTTTTCAAGATCCCTACGGCGCCCTGTCGCCACGCCACACGGTGGAGCAAATCGTGGGGGAAGGGCTGGCGCTGCACCAGCCGCATTGGAATGCCGCCGAGCGCCGGCAGCAGGTGGTCGACGTGCTGGGCGAGGTGGGCCTTCCGGCGACGGTGCTGCACGCCTATCCGCACCAGTTCTCCGGCGGGCAGCGCCAGCGCATTGCCATCGCCCGGGCCCTGGTGCTCAACCCCCGTGTGCTGGTGTTGGACGAGCCGACCTCGGCGCTGGACGTTTCCATTCAAAAGCAGGTGCTGGACTTGCTGGTGCGCCTGCAAAAGAAATTTCGGCTGAGCTATGTGCTGATCAGCCACGACCTGGCTGTGGTGCGTGCCATGGCCCACCGTCTGTACGTGCTGCGCGACGGCGCCATCGTTGAAACCGGTCCCACCGAGGCCGTCATCGCCCAGCCTCAGCACGCTTACACGCAGCGCTGGGTTCAGGCGTCGCTGTGACGCTTGGTTCCTCGACCTGTGCCGTCCCTGCTTCTCTTTTTCCATTGCCCATGATGTTGACTTCCCTGCTGTGGCGTTTTCTGCCTGTTCTTCAACGCCGGCCTGGCTCTTTCAGTGCCTCGGTGGCCGTCTGGTGTGTGGCGCTGAGCTTCGGTTGGGCGCCCGCCGCTTGGGCGGCCCATGCCCTGGCCCAGTTTGGCGAGCCCAAGTACCCAGCGGGCTTTACCCACTTCGACTATGCCAACCCAACAGCACCTCGAGGCGGTCGCCTGGTGCTGTCGACGACCGCGCCCAATACCCACTTCGACAAGCTCAACCCCTTTTCCTTGCGTGGCCGCGCCGCGCCGGGCTTGCTGGAGCTGGTCTTTGAGACGCTCACGGTCTACAGCCTTGATGAGGTCAACACCCAATATGGCTTGCTGGCGCAGGACATCGAATTTGCCAAAGACGGCCGCTCGGTAACGTTTCGCTTGCATCCAAAAGCTCGATTCTCGAACGGGGATGCGGTGACGGCCGAAGACGTGCGCCACTCTTTTTCGGTGCTCACCGGCCGTCTGGCCAACCCGAAGTTCAAAGCCTATTTCTCGGAGATCGATTCGGTGACGGTGGTTGACCGATTGAGCGTGCGGTTCGACTTCAAGCGCCAAGGGCGCGACCTGAGTTTCATCGCCGGCAGCTTGCCGGTGTTTTCGCCGAAATGGGGCGTAGACGCCCAAGGCAACCCGGTTGCCTTCGACAAGCTGCGCATGGAGCCGCCGGTGGCCAGTGGCCCTTACCAAGTCGAACGCGCCCAAGGTGGGGCCGACATCCGCTATCGGCGCAACCTCGACTACTGGGGGGCGGCATTGCCGGTTCGCAAGGGCAGTTTCAATTTCGACACCATCGAGCACAAGCTCTACAAAGATCGCGCCACCCAGGTGTCGGCGCTGCGGGCGCGGGAATACAACTTCTTCAGCGAAACGCAAATGCGTTATTGGTGCTGCCAGTACATCGGCAAGCACTTCGACAGTGGCGAGCTGGTCAAGGAGGTATTGCCGCACAGCAACCCCCCCTCGATGAACGGCTGGGTGCTGAACCTGCGCCGCGAACGGTTCAACGACCCGCGGGTGCGCGAAGCGTTGAATCTGGCGCTTGATTTCGAGTGGATCAACCAGAAAATCTTCGACAACGAATTCCGACGGGTGCAGAGTTATTTTTCGGGCACACCCCTGGCGGCCACGGGCCTGCCGTCGGAGGCCGAACTGAAGGTGCTGGCGCCGTACCGCAGCCAGTTGCCCGCGGTCGTGTTCGGCCCGATGTTCGAGCAGCCGCGCACCGAGCAGCCCACCGACTTGCGCCGCAATCTCACCCGCGCCTTGGCGCTGTTCGCCGAAGCCGGATGGACGAACCGTGACGGCGTGCTGCGCAACGCGCGCGGCGAGGCCTTCACCTTGGAGGTGGCTGGCACCCGCAACCAGAGCCCCTACCTGGACCCGATCTACCGCAACCTCGGCCAGCTCGGGGTAGTGGTCAACAAGAAGTTGGCAGACGCCGCCACGACTCGGCGCAGGATGAACGATTTTGATTTTGACTACACCTCGGTCTCACTGCGCGAGGCCCGCATGCCGGGTGCCGAGCTGTGGCGGCACTTCAACAGCCAGGACGCCGATGTGCCCGGTTCGGAAAACGTGGCGGGTGTGCGCTCGCCGGTGGTCGACGCCTTGATTCGCAAGGTGCTCGACGCACAGAGTCAAGCCGAGCTGGAAGTCAACGCGCGGGCACTGGACCGGGTGCTGATTCATGGCCACTACGTGATTCCCTGGCGTTACCTGACTCGCCATTATTTGATTCACCACCGCGACCTGGAGCGGCCGCAGCAGTTGCCGACTTATTACTCGGCGAACGATTGGGCGTCGCAATATTGGTGGAGCCGGCCCGAGGCGCCGGACCGGCAGGCGGGGGTTGCCTTGCAGCGGTGACGGTGACGGTCACGGTCCGATTCAGCGCGAGTCTGGCGGGAATGGGCCACTGCGGCTGCACAGGGTGGGCAGGCGAGGGCAACAGTGCCTCAATTTTTTTGCAAAGGTGGAGAGACATGGCTGGTGATTCCCGCGTTGCTGCGTTCCCTGTGGCGCCCTTGTTCTTACAGCGCTGGTCGCCCCGAGCGTTTTCTGGCGAAGCCATTGAAGCCCCGGCGTTGTACAGCCTCTTTGAAGCGGCCCGCTGGGCGCCGTCAGCGCAAAACGCCCAACCCTGGCGTTTCATCTACGCTTTGCGAGAGACGCCCGCATGGGGCACATTTCACGGCTTGCTGAACGAGGGCAACCAGCGGTGGGCCGCGCACGCCGCGGCCTTGGTGCTGCTGGTCTCCAAAACCACCCAGCGGCGCCGCGACGCGCCCGAGCCAGTGCCCTCACGCAGCCACTCACTCGATGCCGGCGCCGCCTGGGCCAGTTTGGCGTTTCAGGCCGAACACGACGGCTGGCGAACCCATGCCATTGGGGGCTTTGACCGGGCCCGTGCACGCCAGGCATTGAACATCCCCGAAGTCTTCCACCTGGAAGTGATGATTGCCATCGGCCGCCAGGCAAACGCACACAGCCTGCCCGACGACCTGCGCCAACGGGAGCAGCCCACCCAGCGCCGGCCTTTGGCCGACACCGTGGCGCAAGGATCGTTTGCTTTCACTGAAGCCTGAGTCGAGTCATCAAGGACTGAGTCTGTGGGTCAGGCCCTGACCGGCGTAGTGACTGGATGCCTCCGCACTCAAAGGCATCGGCCGACTTCTCGCCCGTGGCAGTCACTCAATGGAAATCACGGCTCTGTGTGGCCAGCCGGCCCAGCCAAGGCGTGAGGTCGTGCAGGTGGCCGGCCACCAAGTGCCGCACTTCGCCCTCTCGCTGCCAGACGCCTTTGACCATCAACAGCCGCGATTGCAGCAAGGCGTTGCGCTGGGCCTCGGCCACCCGCTTCCAGCAGATGACCTGCACGACGCCGGTCTCGTCTTCCAGGGTGATGAAGGCGGTGCCGTTGGCGGTGGGCGGGCGCTGGCGGGTGGTCACCAGGCCACAGGCGCTGACCAGGCGGCCGGCGGGTGATGTGTTCAATTCGGCTGCACTCAGAACGCGGCGGCGTGTCAAGGCGGGCCGCAGCAGCGCCAAGGGATGGCGACGCAAGGTCAGCCCGAGGGTGGCGTAATCGTCGACGATGTCCTCGCCTTCAGAGGCGGCGGGCAGTGACCAAGGGTCGGGGGCAGGCGGTGCCTCGCGCAGCAGCGCCATGGCCGGTTGCCAGGCGCTGGCATCCCAGGCTTGCTGGCGACGGTGGCCGCTCAGGCTTTGCAAGGCATCGGCCGCGGCCAGGTGCTGTAAGGCCTGGCGGTCCAGGGCGGCGCGCTGCGCCAGCTCGCTCACGCTGGCGAACGGTGCCTGACGGCGTGCGGCTTCGATGCGCTGCGCCGCCGGGCGGCCCAGGCCGTCGACCAGCCGCAGGCCCAGGCGAACGGCCAGCTGGTCGGGCGGGCCGTTCAAGGTGGCGTCGACATCGCTGTGGTTGACGTCGACCGGCTGCACCCGCACGCCGTGTCGCTGCGCGTCCTGCACCAGTTGGCTGGGTGGGTAAAAGCCCATGGGCTGGCTGTTGAGCAGGGCGGTCAGGAAGGCGGCCGGGTGGTGGCGCTTGATCCAGCAACTGGCGTAGACCAGGATGGCAAAGGACGCGGAATGCGATTCGGGAAAGCCGTATTCGCTGAAGCCCTTGATCTGCTCGAAGATGGACTCGGCGAAAGCCGGGTCGTAGCCGCGCTCGCGCATGCCGTCGACCAGCTTGCGGTGGTAGGCCTCCAGGCTGCCCTGGCGGCGCCAGGAGGCCATGGCCCGGCGCAGCTGATCGGCTTCGCCGGCGGTGAAGCCGGCCGCCACGATGCTGATCTGCATCACCTGTTCTTGAAAGATCGGCACGCCCAGGGTGCGCTCGAGGGCTCCGCGCAGGGCTTCACTGGGGTAAGTGACCGGCTCCTTCTGGATGCGGCGGTTCAGGTAGGGGTGCACCATGCCGCCCTGAATCGGGCCGGGACGCACGATGGCAACTTCGACCACCAGGTCGTAAAAGCAGCGGGGACGCAGGCGCGGCAGCATGGACTGCTGCGCGCGGGATTCGATCTGGAACACACCGACGGTGTCGGCGGCGCAAATCATGTCGTATGTGGGGACGTCGCCTTGTGGGATGTCCTGCAGGCGCCAGGGCCTGCCGGTGGTGGTCTGGACCAGGTCCAGGGCCTTGCGCAAGGCGGTCAGCATGCCCAGGGCCAGCACGTCGACCTTGAGCAGGCCGACGGCGTCGAGGTCGTCCTTGTCCCATTCGATCACACTGCGATCGGCCATGGTGGCGTTCTCGATCGGCACCATGCGGCACAGCGGGCCATGCGTCAGCACGAAACCGCCGGTGTGCTGCGACAAGTGGCGCGGAAAGCCCATCAGCTGGACGCTCAGGCTGCGCAGCTGCCGCACGCGCAGGGACTGCGGATCGAGGCCGACGTCTTCCAGGCGGGTGGCGGACAACGGGCCTTCGTCCCACCAGGCGTGGTGAGCGCTGAGGCGCTCGAGGGTGGCCAGGTCGAAGCCCAAGGCTTTGCCGACGTCGCGCAGGGCGCTTTTGGGGCGGTAGCTGATCACCGTGGCGGCCAGGGCGGCGCGGTCGCGGCCGTATTTTCGGTAGAGGAACTGCACCACCTCTTCGCGCCGCTCGTGTTCGAAATCGACGTCGATGTCGGGGGGCTCGTTGCGCTCGCGGGAAATGAAGCGCTCGAACAAGGTAGACAGCTGCGCTGGGTCGACCTCGGTCACCCCGAGGCAATAGCACACCACGCTGTTGGCGGCGGAGCCCCGGCCCTGGCACAAGATGCCCTGCGAGCGCGCGAAATGGACGATGTCGGCGACGGTGAGGAAGTAGTGCTCGTAGCGCAGTTCCGCAATCAAGTGCAGCTCGTGTTCGATCTGCTCGCGCACCTTGGCCGAGGCGCCTTCGGGCCATCGCCGCAACACGCCCGCTTCGGTGAGGTGGCGCAGGTGGGCGGTCGGGGTCTGGCCGGCGGGCACCACTTCGGCGGGGTACTGGTAGCGCAGCGACTTCAGGGAGAACTGGCAGCGCTGCGCCACCACCAAGGTCTGCGCCAGGAGCTCGGCCGGGTAGCGCTGGGCCAGGCGCACCCGGCTGCGCAGGTGGCGCTCGGCGTTGGGCTGCAGGTGCCAACCGCATTCGGTCAGGGGCCGGCCCACGCGGATGGCGGTGAGCACGTCCTGCAGCGGCTTGCGCGAGCGCAGGTGCATGTGGACGTCGCCACAGGCCACCAGGGGCAGGCCGCTTTGGGCACTGAGCTCGCGCAGCTGGTGCAGCCAGGCGTCGTCGTCCAGCAGGCACAGCTGTTCCACCGCCCACCAGGCCCGCCCCTCAAACCCGGTGCGCAACCAGGCGCCCAGCGCCTGCCGCTGCAAAGGCGTGCTGCGCCGCTCGGGCGCCACCAAAATCAGGCAGTCGGTCAGGGTGTCGGCAACGATGTCGGCCTGGCGCAGGTGGTAGCTGCCCTTGGGCGCGCTGCGACGCAGCCGGGTGATGAACTCGCACAGGTTGCCGTAGCCGTTCAAATTGCAAGCCAGGGCAATGAGCGTGAAGGGGGAAGGGCCGTCGACTTGGAACTGGCTGCCGACAATGAGGTGCAACTGGTGTTCCTCGGCGGCCACGTGGGCGCGCACGATGCCGGCCAGGCTGCACTCGTCGCTCAGCGCCAGGGCGCGGTAGCCCAGCGCCTTGGCGCGCTCCACCAGCTCACCAGGGTGGCTGGCACCCTTCAAAAAACTGAAATTCGACAGGCAACGCAGCTCGGCGTAATCGGGCAGGGGCGACATGGGGCGACAGGCGCGGTGGGGTGGCAGGGCGGCAGGGCGAAGGGCACAGGAACAAAAACGGAACAGGAACAAGACTGGCTTGCCTGCCCAAGCCCTCAGGCAAAGATGCCGTGCAAGTACCAGGCGGGTGCTGCAGGCCGGCGCTCCTGGAACACCCACAACACCCCCGCCTGCTCGCTCAGGGCCACCCAGTAATCGCGTGAGACATGGCGGTTGTCTTCTTCTCCCGTGGCGCTCGACACGCGATCCCACCAGCCGCCTTCCACCCGGTGCGGCCCGGTCAGGAAGCGCAACGCGCCGTGGTAGACCGGGTGCGGCCCCTGCATGGGCAGCTTCAACGGCTCGGGCAGCACGAAGCAGGGCTGCGGCAGATCGGCCCCCCAGGTCTGCGCTGGCAAACGGGTGGGCTGTTCGGTGACCGCGTGCCAGTGGGTCATCCACTCGAGCCGGTGGTCGGCCTGGGGCTCGGGCCGCAGCACCCGCTCGGACCCCAGACGGGCGGCCAGCCGCTCCATCACCAGGCCCAGCGACTCGCCCGGGCGCCCCGGCTCGGGCCACAGCGAGACGCTGCTGTCGGCCAAGGGCTCGACCTCCAAGGCGCTCAGCTCCAAATGGTCGACCGGTGCAGCCAGGCGCACATGCGCCAAGTGCTCGGCCAGCAGGCGGCTCAGGTGCTCGATCTGGCGCGTGGGCGCAGCGGTGCGCAGCACCAACTCGCCGCCCGGACCGGCGTCACGCGAGCGAAAGCTGTCGTGGGCCCAGCGCAGGCGGTAGGTGGTCACGCCTTCATGGCGAGCGCTCAACCAGGCGCACAGCGCCAGCAGCAAGCGGTGGGCGCCGAACAGCAAGGCCGGCGCCATTTCCACCCGGGCCATCAACTCCAGCCGGGCTTGGAAGGTGTCGGGCAGGGTTTGCCAGGTGTGGGTTTCTGGCTGCAAGCCGTACACCTGGTCCAGGGCCAGCACCAAGGTTTTGTCCACCCGACGCCGCAACCCGCTGCGCGGCAAGGCGCGCAGGTGGCCCAGGGTGCTGCAGCCCAGGCGGGCCAGCAGCGCCTGGTGGGGCTGGGTGGCGCTCAGGGTGTGCAAGGGCAGGGCGTCGAGCTGTTCGCTCAAGGGCCGCTCAGAAACGCTGGCCGTGGCCGGCGGGCGCACCGGCACCCCACGCGCCAGGGCCAGCGCCGCCAAGCTGTTGCTGGACCAGGCCAGGCCCTGCACGCCGAGCAGCGGCGCTTCTTCCTGGATGCGCTCCTCCAACGCCCGCTGCCCGCCAAACAGGCGCAGGCTGTGCGAGAGCTCCATCACCACCGCCGACTCCACCACGGCGACCCGGGGCGTGAACTGCAAGGCCCAGGTGGCCAGGGTGTGGACGGCTTCCTCAGTGGGCGGCGGCGCAGGCGCGGTCGAGCCAGGAGGGGTCAAGCACAGGGCGGTCCACAACATGGGAAGTCTCCGGAGAAAGGGTTGACGAAGAAGAGGAGGAGGACGAGGAGGACGCAGCAGTGAACAGGGCACTGGGATGGGCCAGCCGCGGCGTCATGAGGGTGCTCAAGGGACCTGGCACGCACGGCAGGCTCAAAGGCACCTCATGGGCCGGGCCCTGCCGTTTGAACAGGTGCACCTGCAGGTCCCAATCGGCGCCGGCCGTGACCAGTGCGCGCAGCGGTGCGGCGGAGGGTGTCCACTGCGCCACGGCGGGTCGCCAGGCGAAGACCAGCCCTTCGACGGCCTGGGCACAGAGTTGCAGGCGGCGCAGCTGTTCGGCCCGGGCCTGTGGCAGCCAGACCATGAGGGCCCCAAAATCGTTCGACTTGATGACCTGCTCGGCGGCCCACAGGCGCTCGGCAGCGGTCTGGGCTTGCACCCAGATCAGTTGGTCGGCGGTGACGCCGGCATGCTGCAACCCCGGCAGATGAGGGCATTGCGGCGGTGCAATCCACACCAGCGGCCGGCGCCGGCTGGCCAAGCGCCGCCAGGCCGGGCCCAGCAGACGCCATTCCAATACGGCGGCTTGGGGACTCAAGATTTCCGTCAGGCTGTGGGTGGGCCAGCCCCCGCCCGGCAGGGCTGCGTCCAGGGCGGCATGGCCGGTGGGCACCGTGGGGTGCCCGTTGCAAGGCAGCTCGGTGGCACGCCACAGCGCGGCCTTGACGCGCGGAGGCAGGGTTTGCAAGGCATGCAGCCTGTTTGCAGACGGAGAAAGTGGGCTTGGCTGTGACATGGGCAGGTCTCAGTGAAGGGTGGCGGGCCCGGGGTTGACCGGGAAGGAGGCAAGAACAAACCGGGAAAACAGGGGGAAAAGCAAACGAAAGCGACGGAACGACGATTTGAAGACTACTGTATGTTTGTACAGTACCTGGGCGGTGAAACTTTGTCCACCCCCTTGATGCAACGAAAGGCCAGGGCTCGCCACACAGGCCGGTGAGGTGCGGCCCTCTACAATCGCCCGGTTGGTGCTCGCGCTCCTGGAGCGCAGTTCAACGGGAAGCAGGAAGGCTTGGGTCGCCCGATCCAGCCCAACCTGCGCTGCCCCCGCAACGGTAAGCAGACGATCGGTGTGGTGCTCGCCTACCACGCCGTGTCACTGGGTCAACATGCCACTGCGCCTCTCTCACCGGAGAAGCGTGGGAAGGTTTCTCCAGGGGGTCTGCCAGCCCGGATACCGGCCAACACGGGGAAAGACGCTGGCGTCTTTCGTGTCGCTTGAGGACCCGCGGGGAACCGGGTTCCGGCTTTGTCGTTCTGTGTGGATTCCATGAATTTGCAACCCGTGGCCGAGCGCGCGTGTTCCCCCGCCGAGGCCGCGCCATGAAGGCACCCCTTCGGCATTTGATTTTGGGGGGCCAGCGCAGCGGCAAATCGCGCCATGCGGAGCAACGGGCCTTGGCCTGGTGCGCCAGCGCGCCTCACCGCCGGGCCACGGTGGTGGCCACCGCCCAAGTGCTGGACGATGAGATGCGCCAGCGCGTCGAACGCCATCGCCACGACCGGCCGGCGCCTTTGGCCACCGCTGAAGTGCCGCTCGACTTGGCACAGTTCATCGCTGCCCACAGCCATGCCGACCACCTGCTGCTGGTGGATTGCCTCACCCTGTGGCTCACCCAGTGGTTGATGCCCTTGAATGCACCGTCCAGCGCCAGCGCATGGGCAGCGCAACGCGAGGCCTTCGCCATGGCAGTGCGAGGCAGCGCGGGTCCGTTGCTGCTGGTGTCGAATGAAATTGGCCTGGGCGTGATGCCGATGGGCCGCGAAACCCGCCATTGCGTCGACGAACTGGGCCGCGTGCACCAGGCCTTGGCCCACGCTTGCGACCAGGTCACCTTGATGGTGGCGGGCTGGCCCATGGCGGTGAAGCCGGCTCCGGGCGGCACGCCATGAAGGGCCGCAAGATCGTGGCCTGGTTGGCCGGCGGCTTGCTGATGGCATGGGCGGCCTTGGCCATCGCCCAGCCAGCCGCTGGCTCTCCGTACAGCGTGCGCGACGACCTGCAGCGCGAGGTTCGCTTCGAGCGGCCACCCCTGCGCGTGGTGAGCCTGCTGCCTTCGCTGACCGAAACGGTGTGCGCCCTGGGCGAGTGCCAGCGCCTGGTGGCCACCGACCGCTACTCCAATTGGCCGTCGCAGGTGATCGGCCCCTTGCCCAAAACCGGCGGGCTGGACGACCCGCAGATCGAGATGATCGCCAGCCTGCGGCCCGACCTGATTCTGCTTGCACGTTCGTCCCGGGTGACCGACCGGCTGGCCCAGCTGGGGTTGAAGACCTTTGCCGTGGAGACCACCACCTACCAGGGCATCGCCCGAAGCATTGGCCTGGTGGCGCAGGTGCTGGGCGTGCCCGAACAAGCCGTGGCCCTGAACCGGCGCTTGCAAGACGAGGTCGACACCATCGGCCGGGACGCCCGTGCCCGGCGCGGCCAGCGGCCGGCGCCGCGGGTGTATTTCGAGGTCGACTCGGCCCTGTTTGCCGCCAGCGAGTCTTCCTTCATCGGCGAGCTGCTGAGCCGCCTGGGGGCGCAGAACATCGTGCCGGCGGCCCTGGGGCCGTTCCCGAAGCTCAATCCGGAGTTCGTGGTGCAGCGCAACCCGGAAGTGATCTTCATTTCACCGACCCAGGCGCCCAACTTGGCGCAGCGCCCCGGGTGGGGCAGCGTGCGCGCGGTGCGCGAGCAGCGCCTGTGCAGCCTCACGCCTGAGGCGCGTGACGCGGTGGTGCGGCCTGGCCCACGGGTGGCCGAGGGCATGCGCGCGCTGGCCGACTGCCTGGACAAGGTGGCCCCGTGAACCACCAACTGCCTTGGCAGCGCGACCCCGCGCTGTGGTGGACCGTGGGCTGCCTGAGCCTGGCGCTGATCAACGTCGGGTTGAGCCTGCTGGTGGGCACCACCGACTGGGGCACCTCATGGCAGTGGCTGCGCACGGGCGACGCCCAGGCGCAGCTGGTGCTGTGGGAGATTCGCTTGCCACGCACGTTGGGGGCCTGGTGCGTGGGCGCCCTGCTCGGTCTGGCCGGCACCATCGCCCAGGGCCTGTTCCGCAACCCTCTGGCCGACCCGTACCTGTTGGGCAGTGCGTCGGGCGCGGCTTTGGGTGTGACGCTGGCCCTGGTGGGCGCCGAGACCTCGCTGGCCAGCCTGGCGTGGGCCGGGCGGCTGGGCCTCACCGGTGCGGCGTTCGTCGGCGCCTGCGGCGCGATCGCCCTGACCCTGGTGCTGGCACGGGGTGCCTTGCAAACCAACACCCTGCTGCTGTCCGGCGTGGTGGTGGCCTTCGTGCTGAACGCCGTCACCTCCTTGCTGCTGCTGGTGTCGGCCGACGCCTGGCGCGCCATGCAGGCCTTCTTGCTGGGCAACACGGGTTTGCTGGGTTGGTCGACCACCGGGCTGCTGGCGTCGGTTTTGCTCGCTTGCCTGCTGCCCGGTTTGTGGCGGGGCCGCGGGCTGGATGCGTTGACCCTGGGCGAAGACACCGCCCGCTCGCTGGGCCTGTCGCTCGCCGGCCTGCGCCTGACGTTCCTGGCCCTGCTGTCACTGGCCACCGGTGCGGCGGTGGCGCAGGTCGGGGTGGTGGGCTTCGTCGGTTTGGCCGCCCCGCACCTGGTCCGCCAGACCGCCGCCATGGACCACCGCCGCCTGCTGTGGTGCGCCACCCTGTGCGGCGGCGCCTTGTTGCAGTGCGCCGACCTGTTGAGCCGCTGGCTGATCCGCCCGGCCGAGTTGCCGGTGGGGGTGTTGACGGCTTGCCTGGGCGGCGCTTACCTGCTGGTGTTGATGTGGCGCAAGGGTCGACATGACTGAAGCGCTGGCGCCCATCTTGCAAGCTCACGACCTGCAGGTTCGCTTCGGTCCGCGCACGGTGCTGCAAGGCTTGAGCCTGAGCCTGGATGCCGGCTGCTGGACCGCGGTGGTGGGGGCCAACGGCGCCGGCAAGACGACGCTGCTGCGCACCCTGGCCGGCTTGCAGTCGCCCAGCGCCGGCGAGGTGCTTCTCAAAGGCCGTCCCTTGAAGCACTGGCCACGCACTCAGCGTGCGCGCGAGCTGGCCTGGCTGGCGCAAGGCGCGCAGATCAGCGACAACCTGACGGTGGCCGAGTGCGTCAGCCTGGGCCGCTTCCCCTACACCGGCTGGTGGGGCACGGCGCAAACGGCCGACCACGAAGCGCTGGACCAGGCCCTGGCCGCCACCGGCGCCCAGGCCTGGGCCCAGCGGCGCGTGCGCTCCTTGTCGGGCGGCGAGCGGCAGCGGGTGCTGCTGGCCCGCGCCCTGGCGGTGCGGGCCGCCGTGTTGCTGCTCGACGAGCCCACCACCTTCCTCGATCCACCGCACCAACAAGACGTGGCCCGGCTGCTTCGCGAGTTGGCCCGAGACCAAGGCGTCACCGTCGTCAGCGTGATCCACGACCTGTCGCTGGCCCTGGCGGCCGACCGCCTGGTGGTGCTGGGCACGCAGGGGCAGTTGATCGGGCAGGGCACACCGGCGCAAGCCCTGCAGGGCAACTGGCTGACCCAAGCCTTCGGCACGCCCATCCACATCGTCGAACATCACCAACAACCTTTGTGGCGCCCCGACCTCGGGCCGTCCACCGACCCCCACCCTGAACGGAGCCCGGCATGAACATCGAACAACCTCCCACCGAGAAGCCTTACGACAAGCCGGAAGGCGAACGCCGTGGCCTGCTGATCGTCAACACCGGCGACGGCAAAGGCAAGACCACCGCGGCCATTGGCCTCGCAGTGCGGGCGCTGGGCCGCGGCAAGGCGGTGCGCTTCTTTCAGTTCATGAAGGTGGAGTCGGCCCGCTTTGGCGAGCACCGCTCGCTGGAAAAACTTGGGCTGCAGCTCGAAGGCCTGGGCGATGGCTTCAGCTGGAAAAGCAAAGACCTCGAGCACTCCGCCGAGCTGGCCCGCCAGGGCTGGGCCAAGGCGGCCGAGGCCATCACCAGCGGCGAATCGTTCCTGGTCGTGCTGGACGAGATCACCTACCCGCTGATCTACGGCTGGCTCGATTTGGCCCAGGTGGTCGACACCTTGCGCAGCCGCCCGACCCAGGTGCACGTGGTGCTCACCGGGCGCCGCTGCCCGCAAGAGCTGATCGATTTGGCCGACACCGTCAGCGAAGTGCAGATGGTCAAGCACGCCTTCAAGGCCGGCATCCCGGCGCAGCAAGGCATCGAGCACTGACCCACCACTGGATGCCACCGGCATGACCTGGATGCTCTTGCTCGACGCCTGGACCCTGGCCGCTCCCGTGGCATGGGCGGTCGACCGCTGGTGGGGCGAGCCGCCGGCGCGTTGGCACCCGGTTGTCGGCATGGGGCGTTGGCTCAACACCGTGGGCGCGCCTTGGCCGCAGCGGCCGGCGTGGCAGGCGCTGGTGGGCGGTGCCTTGGCGTGGTGGGTCGGTGCGGGCGTCTGCGTGGCCTTGGCCGAGGGCCTCGTGCGCCTGCTCGCGGGGTGGAGTTCTGCGCCAGACCCGTTGTGGCGCCAAGCCCTGACCCTGGTGGCCCTGGGCGTGCTCCTCAAGCCGCTGCTGGCTTGGCGCATGCTGCGCGACGAAGTCGAAGCGGTCGAAGCCGCCTTGACGGAGAGCCTGCCGGCCGGCCGTGCCCGTTTGGCCCGCCTCGTCAGCCGCGACACCCAGTCGCTCACGGCGCTCGAGGTGCGCGAAAGCGCCCTCGAGTCGCTGTCGGAAAACCTCAATGATTCCTGGGTGGCGCCGTTGTTCTGGTTCGCTGTTGCGGGCTTGCCGGGTGCCGCCCTTTACCGCTTTGCCAACACCGCAGACGCCATGTGGGGCTACCGCGGGCGCTGGGAGTGGGCCGGCAAATGGGCCGCCCGGGCGGACGACGTGCTCTCCTGGGTGCCGGCGCGCCTGACTGCGGGCCTGCTGGCGCTGGCCCACGGCCGCTGGCCCCACGGTTTGCAGCGTCAAGCGCGCCAAACGCCCTCGCCGAACAGCGGCTGGCCGATGGCCGCGCTGGCCTTGCTGCTGAATGTGCAATTGCGCAAGCCAGGGGTCTACGCGCTCAACCCTGAGGGCCAAGCCGCCAGCCCGGCCTGCGTGCCGGCGGCCGTGCGCCTGTGCGAACGCGCGGTGCTGTGGAGCTTGGTGTTCATGGTGCTGCTGGCCGTGTTGCAAGGTCTTGGCGTGCGGTTGCGGCCATGACGGTCGTGCTGTCTTCCTGCATGCCGGATTCCCAGGGCCAGGACCATGGCGGCACCGACGCCGGCCCACCGGTGTGCATCGATTTTTCCACCAACGCTCATCCCCTGGGGCCGAACCCCTGGGTGTGGGCCGCCGTGCGCCAGTCCGACCTGGAGGCCTATCCCGACCCCACTTACACGGCCTTGCGCGGCACCTTGGCGGCGCTGCACGCCGTCGCGCCCGAGCGCATCGTGGTGGGCGCCAGTGCCAGCGAACTGATCTGGCGTTTGAGTGGGGCGTTCGCTCAGGCCGCAGGGCAGGGGCCCCAGGTGTGCGTGGCCGCGCCCACCTTCGGCGAGTACGCCCGAGCGGCGGTGTTCTGGGGCCTGCCCGTGGTGGCGCCCCACTCGCTGATCGACGGAGCCCCCACCTTGCGCTGGCTGTGCCGTCCCAACAACCCCACCGGTGCATCGATGCCGACCGAAGAGGTTGCGGCGTTGGCACGCGCCGGCCAGCAGGATGGCGCCTGGCCTTTGGTGGTGGACCTGGCCTACCAGCCGTTTGCCAGCCTGTTGGCGCCCCACCTCGATCACCACCCTGGTACCTTGAACACCCCGTGGGCAGACCAGGTGGTGCAACTTTGGTCGCCCAACAAGCTGCACGGCCTGACCGGCGTGCGTGGCGCTTACCTGGTGCTGCCGGTCGATCTCCCAGCAGCGTGGCAGTCGGATGCGCTGGCCCGGCGTGCGCCGAGCTGGGTGCAGGGAGCGGACGGCGTGGCCTTGCTGAGCGCCCATGCCCAAGCGCCGGCGCTGCACAGCCTGCAGCAGCGCCACGCCGATCTGCAGGCCTGCAAAGCCGCTCAAGACATTGCCTTGCAGTCGGCCGGCTGGCACCTGACTCCCAGCCCCCTGCATTTTGGGTTGGCAATGCCTCCCGAGGCCCTGCGCCCGCCTGTTCCCGCAGAGCGCTGGCACACCCACCTCAGGGCGCACGGCATCAAGCTGCGTCGAGGCGACTCCTTCGGCCTGCCAGGCTGGGTGCGCCTGTGCGTGCGCCCCCCGGCCGACGTGGCCAAACTGATCCAACTCACCCACCCCATGGCCCACGCCGCGACCCCCTCATGACCGTCTCACCGTTCACTGCATCCTCAACGTCTTCTCGTCCTTCAGGCGCCCGGGCGGTGATGGTTTGCGGCACCACCAGCGGAGCCGGCAAGAGCTTCCTGACCGCGGCGCTGTGCCGCTGGTACGCCCGCCAGGGCCTGCGCGTGGCGCCCTTCAAGTCGCAGAACATGAGCAACAACGCCCGCGTGGTGGCCGAGGGCGAGATGGGCAGTGCCCAGTATTTCCAGGCCCTGAGCGCGCGCGCGGTGCCGCAGGTGCGCATGAACCCGGTGCTGCTCAAGCCCGAGCGCGACGACCGCAGCCAGGTCATCCTGCTCGGCCGACGCGACGAAGCCCTGTCCAGCATGGACTGGCGCGGGCGCAGCGAACGCCTGTGGCCACCCGCCCGCGAGGCCTTGCACAGCCTGCTGCGGGACCACGAGGTGGTGGTGATCGAAGGCGCAGGCTCGCCCGCCGAGATCAACCTGCATGCCAACGACATCGTCAACATGCGGGTGGCGCGTGAAGCCGAAGCTGCGGTGCTGTTGGTGAGCGACATCGACCGCGGCGGGGCCTTCGCGCATCTGTTCGGCACCCACCAGCTGCTGCCACCCGAAGAACGCGCGCTGATTCGAGGCTACGTCCTGAACAAATTCCGCGGCGATGCGCGGTTGCTGGCGCCCGGCCCGGAGATGCTGCAAGCCCTGACCGGCGTGCCCACCGTGGGGGTGCTGCCCATGTGGCGCGAGCACGGCCTGCCCGAGGAAGACGGCGTGTTCGACGCCGCACCGCTGGCCTCGGCCCGTGCCGCCGGCTTGTCGGTGGTCGTGGTGGCGTATCCGCGCATCAGCAACCTCGACGAGTTCCAGCCCTTGAAGGCCGTGCCTAGCTTGCAACTGCGCTGGGCCCGCGACCCCCGCACCGTCGCCGGAGCCGACCTGCTGATCCTGCCCGGCTCCAAGCACGTGGCCGAGGACCTGCGCTGGCTGCACAGCAGCGGCGTGGGCGAGGCCGTGCGCCAGCATGCCCAGGCCGACCGACCCCTGCTGGCCATCTGTGGCGGCCTGCAGATGCTGGGCACCACGCTGCACGACCCCGATGGCGTGGAAGGCGGCGGTTCAGGCTTGGGGCTGTGGCCGCTGCACACCCGCTACGACGTCGAGAAAATCCAGCGTCGCGCGCAGCACCGACTGCAAGGTGCCAGCGGCCACTGGGCTGCGCTCGACGGATTGCCGTTCGAGGCCTACGAGATCCGTCACGGCCGCAGCACCCTGGAGGCCTTGCCGGGGGCATCCCCGCCGCCCCGGGCGGTTCTGCCCGACGGTGCTGGTTGGCAACGCGGCAACACCCTGGCGCTCTACACCCATGGGTTGTTCGAAAACACCGCTGTGATGCACGCCCTGTTCGGTGCGCACACGCCCAGCCTGGACGACTGCTTCGACGGCCTGGCCGACTTCCTGGACCGCCACATGGACACCCGCTTCCTGGCATCGCTGATCGCCGATGTCGCTTGACCACCCGCCACCGGCCGGTGCGGCGGGCAACCCCCTGATGATGACTTTGGAGAACCCCCCGATGCAGCCACTGCCCTGCGATTCACTTCCCACTTGCCTGAGCCGCCCCCTGCCGCCTTTGCATCCCAGCGTGGGCGCCGAAGTGCAGGCCCGCTGGGACGCGAAAACCAAGCCCCTGGGCTCGCTCGGCGAGCTGGAAGCTCTGGCCGTGCAAGTGGCCCAGATTCAGAATCGGACCGACCCCCGCCTGTGCCGTGCCGAAGTCATCGTGTTCGCAGGCGACCACGGCGCAGCCTGCGCCGGTGTGTCCGCCTACCCCCAGGAGGTGACGTGGCAGATGGTGGCCAACTTCCTCTGCGGCGGCGCGGCCATCTCGGTGCTGGCCAAAGCGCAAGGTTGCGCCCTGACCATCGTCGACGCCGGAGTGAACCACGCGTTCGCCGCCACCGCCGGCCTGGTCGATCGAAAAATTGCGCACGGCACCGCCAACTACCTGCACCAGCCCGCGATGACCCGCGCGCAATGCTTGCAAGCCTTGAAAGCAGGTGAGGCGATGGCGGTCGACAGCGCGGCCGACACCCTGCTGCTGGGTGACATGGGCATTGGCAACAGCGCCAGCGCCTCGCTGATCCTGCACCATTTGTCCGGCCACCCGCTGGCGCAGTGCGTGGGCCCCGGCACCGGCCTGGACGCCCAGGGCGTGGCCCGCAAGCTGGGGCTGCTCGCTCAAGCGACCCGGCACCACGCCCTGCCCGTGACCGATGCCGACCCATTGCAGGTGTTGGCCACCTTCGGTGGCTTCGAAGTGGCGATGCTGGTGGGTTGCATCCTGGGGGCGGCCCAGACCCGCAAGGTGGTGGTGGTCGACGGGTTCATCGTCAGCGCTGCCGCGTTGGTGGCCGAACGCCTGCAGCCTGGGCTCAGCGCCCATCTGGTGTTCGCCCACCTGTCGGCCGAGCCGGCCCACCAGCACCTGCTGTCCTTGCTGACCCAGGCCCGTCCGCTGCTGCAACTGGGGCTGCGGCTGGGCGAGGGCTCCGCAGCCGCCTTGGCCTGGCCTGTGCTGCGCTTGTCCCTGGCCCTGCTGTCGGACATGGCCACTTTCCAATCGGCCCAAGTCAGCCCAGCGCAGGCTGTTGCGGCCAGTTGAGCCACCGGGAGGGCCAGCCGCCGTGCGAGCGGCTCGGCCGCCGGCTGCGCGAACGCAAGGTCCTTGTGGGCATGAAGGCGGGGGTATACCCGCAAGGTGCCCACCCCGCCTGCACGCCTCACAATAGGGGGTGTGTTGCAGTCCCCGCTGAGCCCCCGTGGCGTATTGGGTTCAAGGAGTTTTTGTCATGTTGAGACGGTTGGTGAGTGGCTTGTGTGCCCTGGGCCTGTGGGCCGTGACAACAAGCCCGGTGGCGGCTTTGCCGTCGTACAACATCGTGACGGCGTCTGAAAACGGCAGCCATCTGCGCATCGGCCAAGACTTGGCCCGCTACGTGGCCCCCAACGCCGGAATGAACTTGCAGGCCCTGCCATCGGCCGGCTCGATCGAAAACCTCAAACGCCTGCGCGACGACCCCAGCACCACGCTGGCTTTGGTGCAGGCCGACGTCTACCAGGCCTACCGCGAACAAGCGCTCAAAGGCAACGCCGAGGCCGCACGCATCGTCAATCCATTGCGGGTGATCATGCCGCTGTACAACGATGAGATCTATTTCGTCACCCGTGCCGACTCGCCGCTGTGGTCCGTCAGTGACATCCGCGACCAGCGCATCAACATCGGCCCGCTGGGCAGCGGCTCCGCCACCACCGTCACCACGCTCTACCGCACCATGTTCGGCACACCGCTGGCGCCCGACAAGGTCAGCACCCTGTCCAACGAAGAGGCCTTGGTGCGGCTCGTGCGCGACAAGACCATCGACGTCGTGGTGGTGATCGCCGGCCAGCCTGCCCCCCTGTTCCTGGGCATGGAAAAAGGCGCTGAAAAATACTTCAAACTGCTGGAGCTGTCGGACTCTCCGGCCGTCACCGCCGCGTTGACGCTTTATGCCAAGGGCACCATCGCCGCGGAAAGCTACCCCGCTTGGCTCAAGGAAGACAAAGCCGCCCTGTCGCTCAAGACCTTGCTCGTCACGTACGAGCGCAATCAGGCCGACACGCAGGAATCCTTGGTTCGGTTTGCCAAATCCCTGTGCGAGAACTTCTCCGTTCTGCAACGCGAAGGGCACCCAAAATGGAGCGAGGTGAGCTTGCGGCTGCCAGCGTTGAGCTCGGGCTGGCGGTATTACCCTCACACTGCACAGCACCTGCGGCGTTGTCGGCCGGTGGTGGAGGCCCCGACCAAGCGGCCGGGTTCGAACTGTGTTTTCCAAGATGAAGTCCTCGGCTTGTGCCCAGCCTCTTGATCATTCGGCATTGCAGCGCGCCGCAACACCCCTGATGATGACGTGTGACCGTTTTTCCCCTAGGAGAAGGCATGCTGCTAAAGCAAATCGGTAAGAGGCTGTTGGCCTGCGTGACGGTCAGCGCCCTGGTGGTGGCCGGCTCCGCCAGCGCCGCGGGCATTGCCTACAACATCGTGACGTCCACCGAGAACGGCACTTACCCACTCATCGGCAAAGACCTGGCCAACCACATCGCGCCGGCGGCCGGCATCGAATTGCAGCCGCTCTTCTCCAAGGGCTCGGTGGAAAACATCAAGCGCTTGCGCGACGAGCCAGGCACCAAGCTGGCCCTGGTGCAGGCCGACGTTTACCAGGCCTACAAGGACCAGGCCGCGCGTGGCAACGCCGAGGCCGCTCGCTTGATCCGGCCGCTGCGGGTGGTCTTGCCCCTCTATGACGAAGAGGTTTACGTGATCACCCGGGCCGATTCACCGCTGCAATACATCAGCCAGATCCAAAATCTGCGCATCAACATCGGCCCCATCGGCAGCGGCTCGGCGATGACCGCCACCACGCTTTACCGGGCCATGTTCAAAGTCCCGATGGCCGATGACAAGGTCAGCACGCTGTCCAACGAAGACGCCCTGTTGCAGCTGGTCAAAGACAAGAACCTTGACGCCGTGATCGTGGTGGCCGGTCAGCCTACTACCTTGTTCCTCGGCATGGAGCCGGGCGTCGAGAAGTACTTCAAGCTCCTCAAGGCCGACAACTCGCCGGCCCTGACCGCTGCCTTGAATACCTACTCGAAGAGCACCATCCGCGCCACCAGCTACCCGAACTGGCTCAAGGAAGACCACCCCAGCGTCTCCGTCAAGAGCTTGTTGGTGACCTTCGACTACAACCTGGTCCACACCCGCCAGGCGCTGGCCGGGTTCGCCAAATCCCTGTGCGCCAACTTCGACACCTTGCAGGCCCGAGGCCATCCCAAATGGCGCGAGGTGAGCCTGCGTCTGCCGCCCCTGAGCGCCGGTTGGAGCTATTACGGCCCCACCTCCCAGGAGCTTGGGCGCTGCGTCGCATCGGCTGCCAGGCAAACGCCTGCCGCGTCGGCCAACTGCGCCTTGCCCGACAAGGTGATGGGTTTGTGCTCCTGACACCCGGCGCTTGGCACCGGCTTCGTTAGCTTTTCCCGATCCTCGTGTGTGTGCGTGCCGGTGTGGCCATGGCACGCCAGTGGATGGGTTAGTCTGCGCGCCAGCGGCCCTAGGGAAGGCGCCACGTTAGAGGGTGCGATGGAGTGAAGGCAGGGGTCGCGCATCCCGGTGAAAGGGTCGACTGCAAGGAGCTGCAACGCAGCAGTCGCTCCTTTCCCGGGGCTGTCGTCCTGTGCCTTTCTGGCCCAAGCGCGAACCCTGGCCAAGTCCATCACACCCTCTGAAGGAAACCCAGATGCACACCGTGCTGCGCCACAACCAGTTCTTCGTCAAGGAGCAGGTCGGCATGTTCAAGGCCGCGAACAGCTTTGACATCTTTGACCCCAGCTCGAACCAGAAGATCATTGAATGCCGTGAGCCGAACCTGGGTCTGTTGACCAAGCTGCTCCGCTTCACCGACTACAAGCGCATGACGCCCTTCCATGTGGAGCTGACCACCCCGAACGGCGACCGGGTGCTCTCCATCAAGCGCGGCATCTCACTGCTGCGTTCCACCGTTGAAGTGCGTGACGAGCGGGCGCAGCTGGTGGGCACCTTCAAGCAAAAGCTCTTTTCCATCGGCGGCAAGTTCGATGTGCTCGACGCCCAGGACAACGTGGTGTGCCAGCTCAGAGGCAAGTGGACCAGCTGGGATTTCCGTTTCGTTCAAGGCGACCGGGAACTCGCCGCCGTGTCCAAGAAATGGGCTGGCCTGGGCAAGGAACTCTTCACCTCTGCCGACAACTACATGCTGACGGTTCAGAACACGGTGCCCGCCGACTCGCCGCACCGCATCCTGATCATGGCCGCGGTGATGTGCATCGACATGGTGCTCAAAGAGTAAGCGTCGCCCTGCCTGGTCGGGCGGTTCAGACCAGCGACTCCGCCAGCGACTCGTACAGCGCCACGAATTCCCGCGTCAACTTGTGGCGCGGATCCAGGTGGATCATCGGGCGTGACAACTCGTGCGACTCCTTCATCTTCACGCTGGCGCTCAGGTAAGGCTCGCGCACCGGCAGGCCTTCTTCGATCAGCTCATTGACCGTGCGCTGGGGCAAGGCGGCGCGGGGCTGGAACTGGTTCACGATGATGCCCTCGATGCTCAGGTCCGCGTTGTGGTCGGCCTGGATTTCCTGAAAGCTCTCCAGCAGGCCGTACAGCGCCCGGCGTGAAAAATCGTCGCAGTCAAAGGGGATCAGGCAGCCCTGAGCGGCGATCAAGGCCGAGCGGGTGTAGAAATTCAGCGCCGGTGGAGTGTCGATCCAAATCTGGTCGTACGCCGACGCCAGCTCGATCAGCGCGTCCCGCAGCTTGTAGATCTTGTAGCGGCTTTCCAGCTTGCTGTGCAGCTCGTCCAGCGCCGCACTGGCCGGCATCAGGTGCAGGTTCTCCCAGGGCGTCTCGACAATGAACTCCTGCGTGGCTGGCGTGCGCATGCTGAACTTCAGCGTGGTCTCGAAGAACTCGGCCGCGCCTGCCACCGGCTCGTCCGCCGCGTCGCCCAGCAGGTAACGGGTCGAATTGCCTTGCCGGTCCAGGTCCACGACCAGGGTGCGTTGACCCTCGTGGGCCGCGATGGCCGCCAGGTTGCACGTGATCGTTGACTTCCCGACCCCTCCTTTTTGGTTGAAGACGACGCGTCGCATGCCAGAGTCCTTTGGAGATGGAAAAGCCGGCATTGTGCAACGGGATGTGACGCGGATTGAGGCGCTTACCTCCAATCCCAATGGCCGGGCAGTGGGTTGAACCCGAACCGGTCACGCCGCTGGCGGGCTTTCCAATTCTCGCGCCGTCAACCACAAGCGCAGGTCCCACTCCAGTTGGTGGTAATCCGGCTCCATGTGAGTGCACAGCGCATAAAAGGCCTTGTCGTGCTGACGCTCCTTGAGGTGGGCCAGCTCGTGCACCACGATCATGTTCAGGAACGGCGCCGGAGCCTCCTTGAAGACGCTGGCGATGCGGATCTCGCGCTTGGCTTTGAGCTGATTGCCCTGGACCCTGGACACCGTGGTGTGGGTGCCCAAGGCTTGGTGCACCACGTGCAGGCGATTGTCATAGGCCACCTTCGACAGCGGCTCGGCGTGGCGCATGAACTTGTTTTTCAGCGCAGTCACGTGGTCGTACAAAGCGCGGTCCGTGCGCACGGCGTGGGGTTGGGCGTAGCGTTGCTGCAGGGTCGCGCCCAGTCGACCCTGAGCCAGCAGTTCTTCCACCCGCGCCAACCATTCAGCGGGATAACCAGTCAGGTAATTCATCGAAGGGGTTGGGATCCATGGGCGCCAAAGTCAAAAGAGCCTGCGCTATTTCGTCGCCTTCAGGTCAACAAAGAAGTTGGAGGCCAGAGATTCTATGTTTGCGAACGAATCGACTTGAATCGACTGGCCTCTCATCTTCCATGTTTTCGAGACGATGGCTGCATCAGGCCGTGCGCGCCAGCGAACATCACGGCCGAAGCGGCGGCTGTCCAGCCACCATGAGCTCACGCAGCCGTGATGCATCGGCGGGCGCCAATGTCGCCAAGAACTCTGTTGCCTGTGCCGGCACCAGGCTCGACATCCACTGGACCATCGTCTGATCGAAGCTCCCACGTCGAGCCGTGTCGCCGCTCAAGGCCGGGCTTGCGTAGGCTTTGGCGGCCACATCGCCTGCCAGGGACGGACCGGTGGCCCTGAACCATTGCAGCACTTGGGCAAACCCGTCGGCGAACAGGCTGTCGGGACCGAGCACGGCCAGCACGATCGCGGCCGCCGCGGAGGGCGATTGCAGTGCGATGTCTTTGAAAAGCACCGTGGATGCCGACACACCCACCCGTTTCAGCTGGGCGGCAGCTTCGTCGGGCGAGCTCTCGATGAGGAGCTGGGCGGCGTTGTGGCTGCCGTAGTGTTCCAGCGCCAGCGCGCCGAGGAGGGGCCCTTGGTCCCGGAAGGTGTCAAAAGGATGGTTGAAGAACTGCTCGCAGGCCTGAAGACCTGCGCTTGGATGGGGCGTTGCTGCGAGGCGTGCAGTGATGCGGTCGCCCAGCGCTTGCCAAGTCACATCGTCACTGCCCTCGGCATAGGCAACCGTTGCGCCCACCACCCGTGCCACGGAGGTCGGCGAGCTCAGATCCACCGGGTCCCAGAGCAGGTCGAGAATGGCCAACGAGTCCAGATCGGGCACCGGCCGCGTCGGGTCTGGGACACCACCCAATCGGCGGGGTTCCTGCTGTTTCTGAAGCGCATCCAGTGCAGCCAGCAGGTCCCCGGCCACCGAAGCTCCTGCATCGCCCTGCGC
Organism: Pseudomonadota bacterium; assembly: GCA_040385465.1. Lineage (GTDB taxonomy): Bacteria > Pseudomonadota > Gammaproteobacteria > Burkholderiales > Burkholderiaceae_C > CANHBY01. The sequence continues at coordinate 70,376 of JAZKHH010000023.1, forward strand.
CATGACGTGGCTCAGCAGCTTGGCGACCAGGGCGTGGTTTTGGGCATTGCCGTCGGTGCTGCCCACAGGGTCAAGGGCGGTGAGCAACAGGTGGGCACCGATGCCAGGCACTTCTTGCCCAATGATCAGCAAGATCGCCCCCGCCTGGTCCGTCTGGGCCTTGTTGTCATCGGCCTGCGCCAGTGTGATCAAGGTGGCAAAGGCCGGGCCAGCGGTGTAGAGCGGCAGATCCGGATTGCCGTACAGCGGGTTGCTGCCATTGAGAATGCTTGACTGCTCGTGACTCACCACGTTGGCCGCCACTTGCGGTGTCAAGGCAGCCATCAACTCGGTGATGAACGCGGGCACCGCACCGGGCCGGCCCGGTCTGCTGGCAGCCTGGAAGGCGATGGAGAAGGCCGACCATTGTTGCGCAGGTGAGTCCAGGGCCGCAATGAAGGCGGCCAGGCCTTGGACATCGTTTTGGGCCATCAGCGCGACGATGGTGTTGCGGTCTGTCGCATTGAGGGGCTGGGCGCCTCGAAGCTGGGTGCGCACATCCTCGGGCAGCAGCTCGAGCGTCTGTTCGATCAGTCCGGCATGGGCACCTTTCTCGGGGATGGTGATCGTGACCTTTTCTCCATAGCCCAGTTCATTGTCGGCATTCCAATCGATCGTTCCCCCGACACGCCTGGCCAACTCTTCGATGTTGCCCTTGTAGGCCGTCACGTCGACCCAGAGCTCAATCTCGCCCCCGTCCTTGTTGATCATGCGGGCAATCTGGTCGACGTTGTTGTCGGTCAGCGGTGCGTTTTGCAACGTGATGCGGTCGGCAAACCCTTCTTCGAACGGGAACTCTTGGTCCCAACTCTCCAAAAGGACGAGATTGGGAATGGGTCCGTAGGGTGGTTGAGTCTGGTGGGTTCCGTCTCCAATGGGGCCATCCGCGGCTTGAATGTTGATCGAATCGGCGTAGCCGGCCTCGAGGCCATGGGAGTCGATCGGGCCTTCACCACCGATGTCCACGTGGACCCTGGCGTCCTCACCGATCCCCAGTTGTTCACGCGTGATCTGGGTGCCTGGCGGAATGGCCGTTTGCGGCGGCAAGCCCAATGCCTTGTAGATCGCATCGACGAGCTGAGGCGTGGGGATCGCAGGCGCTCCACTGGACGGGGTCGATTGCCCGTTCACGGCAGGGTTGTTGTGCAAGAACGCCACCAGTTCAGCAGTGCTGGCGTCGTCGGCGCACATCTCCAGCAAGTCCAACGCTTGGTTGACGGCCGCAACATGGTCGTGCAGGCTCAACCCGGCCGTTTCGTTGGGGCCCAAAGTCGAGCTCTGCGCGGGCTTGACTTCGGTGGCGCCGACGCCTTGGCCCTGCAACACTTGCACCAGGCCCGCGCCCACCGCGGCGTTTTTCAAACCACTGGCCCCCAGACCGGTCCAGAATTTTTTGGAAGCCTCGGCCGATTGGGCCATGATCCGGTTGGCATAGGCGTCACTGAACGGGCTGGCAGGGTCCAACATCAACGCTTCCACCGAGACGTACTCGCCGTCCTGCGCCAACTGCTCAGCCGACCTGGCCAACAGACTGGCGGCTTCCTCTCCCGTGGCTTCGACGCCGGCCAGGGTCAGCAGGCTTTCAGCACCGAACAGCGCGGCGGAATCCGCTCCCAGCGACACGACGAACAGCGTCGCGAGGAAGCCATCCATGTAGCGCTTTTCCGTGATGTCGGTTTCCACTTCAGTCAGCGCCACATTCAGCCCGCTGCCATCGGCACCCCGGGCCTCGGCATCAAAGCGACCCCGCGCCGCCAGCGCATCCTGGGCCGCGCTCACCGCCGCCCTGGCATGCGCCTTGTTCCCGTGGCTCCCACCAAACCCCAGGAAGACCGTGGTGTGATCGGGGTGGTTGTTTTCATTCTGGGCCCAGTGCCCGGCCAGTTGAGCCGTGTCCGTCACGCCGCCCAAGGCATGCAGGAAGCCGAACAAGGAATGGTCTTTGGCCTCGAGGCCCATGGTCGCGTGCACGAAGGCCAGCGCTTGGGCATCGGACACCTGGGGTGCCGCAGCGACCGGGCTGTTGTCGAGCAGGGGATCGATCAAGGTGCCCGTGCGTTTTTGGCGGATTCGGTTGTGGAAGTCGAAGGTGTCCGTGGCTCCGGCGAAATGCTGATACTGCTGGCAGTAGTTTTGGGCCAACCGGATTTCGGCACTTTGGCCTGAGACCACATTGCCCGCGTCGTCGTAGATTTGCGTGCGGGTCGCGTCGTAAACACTCAGGGCGCGCTGTGCCCAGAACATCTTGAGCTGTGTTGGGTCTTTGACCGTCGGGCTCAAGATGATGATCTTGCCGGCCTCATGTTGCGCGATCAGCTTGTTGCGCGTGTTCAGGGGCACCCGGGTGGCCTGCAGGAGCTGGCCGTTGGCGTCGACGTACGAAAAGCTGTACTCATTGGCACCGACATCATCGGCAGGCGAAGTCACATACTCCGACCGCATGTTGTCGGTTTCAATGTGGACGCTGCCCCGCTGGTGCTGCACCAGGAGCTGGTCAAATTCTTTCTTCGTGAGCAGTCTGGTGATCGATTGAGCCTGGCCTGCAGGCGTGTAGACCACCTCATACACCGCCAGGTTGGGATCGGTGGCCAGCGCCTGGCTGTCCAACTGAGCCAGGGTGGGCCCGTCCCACAAGCCCTGGGCTGTCAGCTCTGCCATGACCTCATTGCCTGTGAAGAGCAAGGCCTTGACCGCGGCATGGTTCACCAAGTCGGCTTCGGTGACGTGACCGTTGACGATGGCATCGCGGGAAATGCCCGCCACCGAGAAGTCTTGTGAGTGGCTGTTGGTGATCGCATCGGCCTGCGCATCGCCCGTGTCGACCCGTTGGGTCAGATAGTCGCTCGTTCCCGTCTGCAAGAGGTCGTTGCGCAAGGCGCGCACAAAAGCACCTTGGGCCGCCATGGGGTCGTCCGCCAGCGTCAACGCATCGGGCTCAAATGCGGTGTTGCCCCCTGCCGCGCGGAGGTGCGACTGCTGGCTCGCATAAAACAGCCCACTGGCATCCCTGAGCGACCGCCGTACCGTGCTTGCATCGACGCCCTTGAACATGCTCACATCGAGTGTTGCAGCCAGCTTGCCATTCGCATCCAGATTGGCGTCGAAGAATGCCGCCCAGGTTGCCTCGGTGAATACGGCATCGGCGCCCCAGTACACACCGGTCACACACGCCATGGCGTCGGCAGCGGACAGTTTGGGCGGCAGGCCCTGCAGCTCGCCCATCAGGGCCTGCCAGATCAACGCCACCCGCTCGGCGCTCGCATCGGCCTCGCGGTCTTCCGTGGTCTGGCCGTCGACCACCCCGTCGACGCTTGTGAGCCGACGCCTCGCCGTCTCAATGGCCTGACGCACCGCAGCGCCCACCAGCGCCGAATCGGTGCCATCGCCTGTGTTGAACACGGGGACGCTGGGTGCGACTTCGGCTTTCTTTGCTTTTGCGTGCGTTCGGCTTGCTTGAAACGGCTGGGCCATTGAACGGCTCAGCGTGTGCAGCGCCAGCTTGATCTCTCCAGACGACGACTTTTCCTTGAGGACCGCTTTCCAAGCTGGAATGGTCAGTGCCTCGCTCGGGTGGCGAAGTCCAAAGTCGAACACAGTGCTCATGAATATTTTCGGCAAACAGAGGGTAACTGTGAAACTCCTAAGTAGATATCCATAAGTAAAAACACTTATTGAAAAAATTTTCTGTGGCTTTGCGCCGCTGGTGTTCCGCTGCCTGCCCGATTCGGTTCATCACCTTGAATCGCGGACGTGCCCTGTTCAATGGCAGCGAGTGGCGCCGAGAAAAGAGTGTTGACCGAGGGGGGGCCGCGGCAACCAGCCGTCAAGCCCTCAGTCCCGTGCCGCGAATGCTGTGCTCAACTGCCGCGCCCGCTTCGCCGCGTCGCCGTGCAGGTAGATCGACGTGGTGGACAGCGATGCATGCCGGAGGTTGTCGCGCACCGTCGTCAGCTCCGCGCCGCGTGCCAAGGCGTGGGTGGCATGGGTGTGCCTCATCCAGTGAGGACTGGCGCGCCGCAGCTTTTCTGCGGTCGCGGGTGACTGCGTCTGCATCACGTCCGCCACGCTGGAAAAAAAGCGTTTCATGACCCGCCACAGACGCGAGGACGTGATGCCCACGCCACTGTCCTGCTCGATGCTGCCCAGCAACGGGGTGGCAGGCTCCCATCGCGCCGGCGTGGTCGGCAGCCCTTGTTGAACCAGGTATCGATCCAGCGCGGCACGCGCCAACGGCGGCAAGGCCACCTTGCCCGCCTTGCCGCCTTTGCCGACCAGGTGCAGCCAGTGGTCGCCTTGCGCATCGATCTCCAGGCTGCCCAGCGTTGCCCCGACCAGTTCGCTCGCACGCAGGCCGGTCGCGTAGGCAAAGTCCAGCACGAAGCGCAGTCGCTGCGCTGAAGCTGGTGCCCAGCCGTGAGACCATTCCAGCCCGTCGGCCACCGTGCGCACCATCAACCACTCGCCCTCGCCGAAAACACGCATCGCGGCCGTGGGTTCGGAACGCGATGCGCCACGCACCTTGATGCCGGCAAAGGGGTTGGCCAGCAGGTGGCGTTGCTCGATCAGCCAGCGGTACAGCGCACCGAGCACCGACAGCGCATAAGCCACCGATCGCGCCGACAGGCCCTTGGCAAAGGGCCGCCACTCGGGAGACAACCGTGGCCTTGCCGGGCCGACCCAGCGGCTGCGCGGCGTGGGATGTCGCAGGAATGCACGGTAGGCGACCGCATCCTCCGTGGTGAGCGACGACAGCGCCCGACCGCGCTCGACCACGGCCCACAGGATCAACCGCTCGGCTTCTTTGCGGTAGGCCCGTTGGGTCGCTGTCGACTCGTGCAGCGCCAACCAGGCTTGCACAGCTTGGTGATCGTTGCCAGCGCTCAAGACGCTGGTGGCGGGCGGCGCCCGGAAAGTGCCTTGTGAGCCATCCAGGTGGTGCGGCACAGCCAAGCGCTCCCAGGGCACGATGTCTTGCGGCGCGCCAACCTTCACCAGCGCCCTGGCGCGCTCAGTGAGCCGTGGGTGAGCGCTGAAAAAGGTTTCGATGCGGCGGGCACCGATGGCACCCAGCCCGGGCACCGCCGTCCACCAGCGTCTTCGCCGCGGGATGCGCACCGTCAGTGCCGCCAAGGTTTTGATGCCCTGGGCGTACAGCGCGCTCACGGTTCGTGGAGACAGCCAAAGGGCGATGTCGTCGCCGATCAGCGGCTCTGTTTCAGGCAGGGCAGGGAGCTGCTCGATCGCGTGCGCAACGGCCCGGGCATGCTGGGTCCGCTGCGCTGCGGGATGGCTGAACAAAGCCACCAGATCGTTGCGGTGGCGACGCCTGGCCAGCTCGATCAGGTCGCGCCGGATGCGCCCAATGACGCCGCGCGACGATCGGCCCTTGACCTGCTGTTGCCCCAGGTAGCGCGCCACCACATCGCGCGCCGAAACGCCTTCGTACCAGGCACGCAAGGCCGCCAATGAGGCGGTGTCTGGGAATCCAATTGGAGCGCTTTGCGAACGGGTGACGGTCTCGGTTTTTTTCATGCGCGGCAGTTTTGCAAAGTTTCACGACTGTCGTGATAAGAAGGATTATCGCAATAGCTTGCTGTTCGAAGCGGTTTTCGTGGCCAAGTGCAAGCTGTGGTTTCCCGCGAATTGACCTGACAAGGCACGGCCGGAACCGTCGCCGGCGCAGCTCATTGCCCCTGCAGGCACACACGCACCATCCGGTCGGCATATCGGTGAGCGACTGGCAGAACAGTCAAAGGTCTTGAACGAACGAGCGCGGCAGCAACCTCAAGCGCAGCGAGAGCAGTGCCGGTCGACGAGGATCGGGGAAGGGTGACGCTGTGACGGACGCAAGACCTGCAGAGAGGTCTTCACTGCATGCGACCAGACCGGTCCCCCTCTTCAGCGCGCCATGTTGCAGACCAACGGGCTCGGTTCAGGCGAAACCGTCGGACACCCAGGCCGCTGCCCGCGTGCTGTTCAAGCTGTAATTCGGCGCCACGCGCCGGCGTGCCAGGCATTCACCAAAGGCGTCGTGTGCGGCAAGCCAGGCGTGCGGCTCGTCTTCATCGGCCACAACGTCCAAGGTGACGATCACCCGGCCTGCGTCGGTGCTGACTTCAAAGCGCTTGTGGAGGAGGGCATCGCGCTGCTGTTCGTGGCGGCGCACCACCTCGGCGGCCGTCTTGACGAGCACGTTGAAAGCGGCCGTGTCCAGGGGTTTGGGATTTTTCTTGTCGCGTCCCATGGTCCATGGGCCCACCAGCGCTGGTTCTGCCTCGCCGCTGCGCGTCATCTCCACCGCCCAGCCGTCGTCGTCCTCGTTTTTAATGACACGGGCGGTCCAGCCGTTGTCGTACCACAGGCGGGCCTCATGAATCGCCTCGGAGACGTTCACATGGGTGTCTTCAGAGGCGTTTGGTGTAGAAATGGAACTCATGGGCAAAGTGCGTCAACCAAGAAAAACCAGACATTCACCAATGGAAAAGGCCGCCCTGCGAACAGGGCGGCCCGGCTTCAGGCGCTTACTGGAAACAACAAGCCAGCATCTGCATGCAGCAAGCCAAATCGCCGCAGCAGTCAGTGGCAGCGTAAGCCGCCACACAAGTGCCCAGCAACGCCGTCACGGCGCTCAGTTTGATGATTTTGGACATCATGAAATTCCTCGATCCAGGGTTGGTACAGCCGTCAGAAACGTTTTCAGTGCTTTGAAGGGTGCGCGGAGGGCGGAGGCCGCCACACCGCATTGACTTCACCCTGCAAAGCCACCTGTTCGTTCGCCAAGGGCCGCTGTGAAGCGCCTGAGTCTGGGTCAGGCACTGAGCCCAACGGGACCAGCGTTGCTGCCAAGGACACACACGTGGTGCAGGCAGCCACCGGGCACATGGCCTTGTCAATGCACTCCGACCCGCAACAGGCACCTTGATTGGCACGCCAAGCCGCTGCCACAGGCTGCAAGGCCAACAACAATGCAATCGCCACAGCAACAAAACGGATGAACATGGAACCCACTTTACCAGCCTGCGATTCAGGCTGCTGCTCAGACCCTTCAAGACCGGCCTCTGAGCCCGGGCAGGTGTCAAAACACGTGGGTTTTCGTGTCCCACTTCACACAAGCATCTTGCTGACAAGGCAATCGCGTCATTGCCCTACAAGTGCAGGCCCAAGCGTTGGGCACACTGAGGCACTTGCCCAATGGACCTGCCCTCCCATGAGAACCTTCATCGTCGAAGACAGCCCAGTCATTCTGGAAAACCTGGTGTCCGCTCTGGAAGAGCTGACACCTGCCAGGGTGGTTGGCACTGCAGCCGATGAAGTCAACGCGGTGAATTGGTTGATTGACGAGTCCAACAGCTGTGACCTGGTGATCCTCGACATTTTCTTGAAAAATGGCTCAGGCCTGGGTGTTCTCAAGGCGCTGACCCAAGCGCGGGTGCCTGGCAAGTGGGTGGTGCTCACGAACTACGCCACGCCCGACATGCGTGAGAAATGCTGTGCGCTGGGCGCGCATCAGGTGTTCGACAAATCCAATGAACTGGACGAAATGTTGAACTACTGCAAACGGGTGGCCAGCGGCAGCAGTGACACCCTGCCGGCGTACTTCAGCTGAAGCAAGCGATCAGGGTGCCACGCCGCAGCAAGGCGGGCAGCCGCCCCTGCAGACCGGATCGCCGGCCAGACAACGTCACTTCACTGGATCAAACCGTTTTTCAGCGCGTAGTAGGTGAGGTCGCTGTTGGACGCAAAGCCTGTCTTTTCCATCACCCGCGTGCGGTACGTTGAGACAGTCTTGACGCTGAGCGACATGCTTTCCGCCATGTTGCCAATCGTCTCGCCCTTGGCCAAGCGCAAGAAAACCTGGAATTCACGCTCAGACAGTTGCTCGTGCACCGGCTTGTCGCCGCCGTTGAGCCCCGCCGCCAATTGTTCTGCCACACCGGCCGAGATGTAGCGCCGTCCGAGCGCTGCCGTGCGGATGGCCTTGACGATTTCGTCGGGGTCGCAGTCTTTGCTGAGGTAGCCTGCCGCGCCCTGGCGCAAAAGCGTGGTGGCGTAATGCTGCTCTGGAAAACCGCTGAGGATGAGCACCGGCAGATCGGGTGCCCGTGCTTTGATGGCCAACAAGGCATCGACCCCGCTTTGGTCCGGCATGGAGATGTCCAGCAACATCACGTCCGCGATCTCTTTGCGAACAATGTCCAGCGCTTCACGGCCGTTTGAAGCCTCAGCCACCACCCGCAAATCCACGTGCTCCGACAGAAACTGCCGCAAGCCCGCCCGCACCACAGCGTGGTCGTCGACGAGAGCGATATTGATCATGAGCCATCCTTTGCTTCTACTGTGGGTGAACTTGTCATCACCCGGGAGTGTAGGCGGCTGCCGACATCTGCTGTGTAGGACAGGCGCTACGCCCGTGGAGCGTCTCGTCTGCTGTCCTCCCCGTCGGCCGGCGCTGATGATTCAGCCCTGCCTCATTCGGGGTTTTGCTTCTCTGTCCTCAAAGGCAGGGTCGACGGCCAAAGGGGTTGGCCGCAATTCGGTGAACAATTGACAGGAAAACATATGAAAACGACACATGCTCTGAAGGCCTCCATGGCCGCCGTCGCCTTTTTGTTGTGCGCTGGCTCGCAAGCCGCCACGATGGCCAAGGCCGACTACAACAAAGTCAAGGAAGAGATCGACAGCGTTTTCAAAACCGACAAGGGCACTTGCGATTCACTGGCAGGCAACGCCAAAGACATTTGCATGGCCGAAGCCAACGGCCGCCAGAAGGTCTCCAGGGCGGAACTGGACCACCGCAACTCAGGCACTCAGCGTGACATGCAAAAGGTCGGTGATGTGAAGGCCGACACGGCCTACGCCGTGGCCAAAGAACGCTGCGATGACAAAGCCGGCAACGAAAAAGACGTGTGTCTGAAGGAAGCCAAGGCGGCTCAGACCAAAGCCAAGGCCGACGCGAAAATGACCAAAGAGGTGGGTGAAGCCCGCAAGGACGCTGCTGTCGAAAAGCAGGATGCCGAATACCGCGTGGCCACGGAGAAGTGCGACGCCTTGGCCGGCGATGCCAAGTCTTCTTGCTTGCAGAACGCCAAGGTTCAGTTCGGCAAAAAGTAAACCCTCAACAGGTTGTCAGATCAGCAGGTGAGCTCAGCTCACGCTGTTCACAGCACAAGGGGACGATCCCCTGAAGCAATGAAGTCTCTCCAAGCTTGCCTTGAGGCCGCCGGGAAACCGGCAGCCTCAAGGCTTTTTCACGTCGGAGTGCGGGTGAGTGGGGCCTGCTTTGCAGTGCCAGGGCCGTCCGTGGTGCGCGAAGCCAAGCTCATGGTCTTGCAACCGCTCACGGCATCGCTGCCAGCGCGTTGGGCTCGACCGTGGGTAGCGCTTGACCAGCAGCTCAAGCCACCGCCGCCAGGGCCCAGTGGGCCGCCCCACCGCAGGCGCCGCTCAACACCGTGCCCCAGGCCATGTCGGTCAGGGCCAGGCGCAGTGGCCAGCGGCGCAGGGTGCTCAGGTTGGTGAGGTCGTAGGTGCCATAGGCCACCAGGCCGACCAGCGCCGAGCGGCCCACCGCCTGCAATGCGCTGAGCTCGGCGGGCGAGGTGAACGTCAACAGCACCAAGCCCACAGGGTAGGCCAGGTAAAACACCAGTGCTGGCACTTTGCGAAAACGAGGGGCCGCCATCTCACCCAATGCGTCCAAATAGAACTTGCGCGCCACCACGCCCAACCACAGGCCGTCCAAGGCGCCCAACGTCAGCAAAGCGGCCAGGTAAGCGGCCCACCAGGGATGAAAGAAATCCAAGCGCAGCTCCCAGGTTCAAGCAAGATGGATCATCAAGGCCGCCCGCCTCCGGCGGGCGGTGGTTCCGCGGTCACGGCTTACAAGCGCGCATCGGCCATGGGCTCCTGCGACGTTTCCCGTGCGGCGGCCGGTCGTGTGGCGCACATCACCAGGGGTGTGTCTTGCGGCAATGCCTCCAGGTCCACGGTGTCGCCCCACGCCACCCGCTGGCTTCGCGGGTCGAGCGCGAGCTGCTCCTTGGCACGCGCCTCGGTTTGGCACAGGGTGATGCGGTGGTGCCGCTCGGCCTGGCGCACCGTCACGGTGACCACTGGCCAGGCGGTGGGCAGGCAAGGCGTCAGGGTCAACAGGCGGCCTTCCAGGCACAAGCCGCACAGCGACTCGATGCCTGCGCGTTGAAGCCAAGACGCCGAACCGGTGTACCAACTCCATCCGCCCCGGCCGGCGTAGACACCCTGGCTGTAGATGTCGCCCGCGGCGACGAACGGCTCCAGGCCATAGTGCTGGGAGCGCTGGGGGTCGGCCGAGCGGTGGGCCGGGCTGACCGCGGTGAACATGCGCCAGGCGGCGTCCGCATCGCCTTGTCGGGCGAAGGCCATGAGGGCCCAGACCGCGGCGTGGTTGTACTGGCCACCGTTCTCGCGAATGCCTGGCGGGTAGGCCTGGATGTAGCCGGCACTGGGCACCGCATGGGCCAGCGGCGGGTCGAGCAGCTTGACCACGCCCACCTCAGGATCCCACAGCCGTGTGCGCACGCTGTCCATGGCCTGCTTCGCCCGTGAGGCATCGCCAGCGCCTGACAGCACCGACCAGGCCTGGGCGATCAGGTCGATGCGGCACTCGGTGTTGGACGCTGAGCCCAGCGGCGAGCCATCGTCGAAGAAGGCCCGTCGATACCAGTGGCCGTCCCAGCCTTCGCGCTCCAGGGCCAGCTTCAGCCCGTCCTGGGCCACGCGCCAACGCTGCACACGCTGTGCTTCGCCATGCTGCAGCGCCACCGGCGCGAACGCATCGATCACATGGCTCAGGAACCAGCCCAGCCACACGGATTCGCCGCGGCCGTCATGCCCGACCCGGTTCATGCCGTCGTTCCAGTCGCCGGTGCCCATCAAGGGCAGGCCATGCAGGCCGGTGCGCAAGCTGTGGTCGATGGCACGCGCCGCGTGTTCGTACACCGTGCCGATGTCCTCGCTCACGGCCGGCACCTCGTACAGGTCCTCCCGGTCGGCGGGCACCGGCGCGCTGTGCAGGAACGGCACCTTGCGCTCCAGCAATGGCGCGTCGCCCGTGCGCCGCAGGTAATGCGCCACCGCCAACGGCAGCCACAGCAAGTCGTCGCTCATCTTGGTGCGCACGCCGGCACCGGTAGGCACATGCCACCAATGCTGCACGTCGCCTTCGATGAACTGGCGGCCCGCATGCAGCACGATCTGCTGAGCCAGCAACTGGGGTGTCTGGTCCACCAAACACATGGCGTCCTGCAGCTGGTCGCGGAAACCAAAGGCACCGCCGGCTTGGTAGAAGCCGGCACGCGCCCACAGCCGGCAACTGATGGCCTGGTAGGGCAGCCAGCGGTTGACCAACGCATCGAACAAGGGGTCGGGTGTTTCCACCTGCACCCGGTTGAGCAAGGCCGGCCACTGGGCGCGCTGCCTGGCCAGCCGCTCGGCCGGCGTCACCGCCCACGCTTGGCGAGCCAGCTGGTCGGCCGCCTCAACCGAGTCGGCATGGCCCAGCAGCAGGGTTGCTTGCGCTGTGCGCCCCGCGCCAACGTGCAAGCGGTGACCGATGCCGGCGCAGGCGTCCAGGCCAATGCCACTGCGGCGGCCCAGGCGCACCGGCAGCACTTGGCGCCCACGGGCGTCGTGGAACTCCCGACGGTCGGAAGTCCAGTCGGCTTCCGCGGCCAAGCCAGCGCCGGATGACGCCACCGAGGGCACGGCAACCGTCTCGCCATGCCAACCCAGGAACGCGGTGGCCTGGCCGTGGTGGGTGGCGGCATCCAGTTGGGTGGCCTGCACCACCAAGGCTTGGCGTGGCGCCGACGCCGCAGCCGACACCGTCGACGTGCTGCCCTCGAGGTCCCAGGTCACGGCCCGTGTGCGCAAACTGGCGCGTTCCTTGCGGCTGCCGCCCAGGGTCCATTCGGCAAACCCCACCAAGCGCAAGCGCCGCGCTTGCGGGCTGCGGCACTCGATGTTCACCTGCAACTGCTTGACCTGGGTCTGGGTGTCCACGCACCACACCAGCTCAACCTCCAGGCCCGGCAGCGTCTGGGTGATGCGGGTGAAGCCCAGGCCATGGGTGACCGACTTCGGGCCCACGCCCACGCCGCGGCCCAGCACCCAGGCGCGTTGGGCGTCGAGGTCTTCCAGAAACACCGCCTCACTGCTAGGGTCCGACAAGGCGTCGTTGGACCAGGCGGTGACCTGGTGCAATCGGCTGTTGCCGGCCCAGGTGAAACCCGCGCCGGCTTCTGACACCAGGCCGCCGAACGCCGGATTGGCCAGCACGTTGACCCAGGGGCGTCCGGGGTAACGGGTTTCCGACACCGCAAAGCGGTAGGCCGAGTCTGTGGGCTCGAACTGCCCGTCCGGCAGGCTGGTCTGAGCGCCAGGACGGGTGAACGTCAGCGGCCAGGTGGTGACGGCAGTGCGGTCGCTGGCCTCGCTCTCGTGGGCCAGGCGCAGGCGCTCCAGATGCTGCACCAACGGACGCCCGTCGGCACGCAGGCTGACATGGGACAGCAGGCGCAGGGTGGCCACTTCATCGGCCGGCAAGTCGCGTCCCTGCAGCACCCGCAAGGTGGCTTGGCGGTCGGCTGGCCGGCGACTGTCCAGTTGGTGGGCGGCCAACTCCATCAGGGCATTGAGGGCCTGCTGGACCGATGCCAAATAAGAAGACGGCTCGGTGTTGATGACGACCAGGTCGAGCCCCGTGCCCGCCGCGCTCCACAACGGCAGCATGCTGACCAGGTGGCGCACCATGTCGATGCCTTCCACGCTCTCCACCCACGCCAGAATCAACGGACGGTCGCCCGTGATGCTGTGACGCCACAAGAGCCGTCGGTCGGCGTTGGCAATGTGGGTTGGCAAAGTGCGTGTCAGCGCGTTCAACGACAGCGTGTTGAGGTGCAGCCAAGCGGCCCACGTGTCCGGGTCGAGCCGCAGCTCGCGCAGACGGATGCGTGCCAAGGTGTCGGAAAGGGACAGGGCACGCATGGGCCCGGAAGGTTGGCGGTAGCGGTCCACCAGGCTCTCCAGCTGGCTCGGGTTGTCGGCACTGGCCACCACGAAGGTGAGGGTGCGCGTGGCCCCAGGCGGCACAGTCACTTGCACCGTGATCGCGGAGGCCGGGTCGAGACCGGTGTACAGCGTTGATGCGTGGGGATCTTCCTTCGGCCCGGCCGGGGCGAAGACCGGGTCGGCGGCGCTGCCCAGCCGGCCCATCCAACGTGCGCGGGCCGCGAAGGCGTCAACCTCCGCCTGGGGGTCGTCGCACTCGGCCAGGAAGTGCACGGCGTGCACGCTGGGCTCGTGCGGCAGGCGGGGCTTGCGCTGCATGTACAGCGCGCGCTCGGTGTGCAACCAACGGGACTCGATGAACAGATTGGAAAACGCAGGGTGTGCTTCGTCGGCGCGTTGCGGCGCCAGCGTGACCTCAAAGGCCATTGCCAGCGTGAGCGTCAGCGGCTTGCGGCCGGTGTTGTGCAGCTCGACACGCCGCAGCTCGCAGTCGTCTTCGGTGCTGACCGACACCGTGGTGCTGGCCGACAGGTCTGGCCAGCGGGCCCGCAGCACAACGCGGTCAGGGTGGAACTCGGTGCGGTACTGGGCGGCTTCGTCTGGGGCGGGGCGCGAGCTCAGCGACGCCCAACGGCTGTCGGTGTCGCGGCGCAGGTAGGTGAAGATGCCGTGCTGATCTTGCAGCACGTCGTCACGCCAGCGATTCAAGCCGTGGCCTTGCCATTGGCTGTGGCCCGCGCCGTTGGCCCGCAACGCCACTCCGTAGCGGCCGTTGCCCAGCAGGTGGGTGGGCGGCACGGCGGCGCTGGGCAAGGCGTCGAACTGCCAGCGCAAACGCTGCGAGGCCGGTGGCAAGGGGGTGGCCAGGGGCTCGCGCAACGGCGGCGCCTGATTCGGGGCCGGCTCGTGCAACAGCGGCAGCACCGCGCGCAGGTAAGGCTCCGTGGCCGCCCAGCGGCGCACCACCCCGGCGGTGAGCACGTGCACGCAGGCCAGCAGGCTCATCGCCTGGTGGTGCGCCATGTAGGTCTCAACCAGGGTATAGGGCAGGGCGCTGTCGGCGCTTTGGCGATGGGGCGTGTAATCCAGTGCTTCGATGAAACCCAGGGTGCCGCGAGCCCCTAACAATTCCAGCGCCCGCAGGTTGTCGACCGCCGCCTGCGGCGCCACGACCAGGGCCATGGCAGCGGCATAAGGCGCAATCACCCGCTCGTCGGTCGGCGTTTGCCGCAGGGCCAGGTTGGCCACGCCTTGGGGGCCGTATTGGTAAGCCAAGGTGTGGTCGCGAACGGCCACCGCCGATTCCGAAATGCCCCATGGCGTGCGACGACCCGCCGCCTCGGCGCGCTGCACCGCCACCGCACTGCGGGTGGCCTCAAACAGCAGGCTGCCGGCCGGCTCATCGAGCACCAGCGTCGGCATCAGGTATTCAAACATCGAGCCGGACCACGATTTCAAGCCTACGCCCTGTTTGCCCGCAAACACGGGCCGGCCGAGGGCCGCCCAATGGCGCGGCGGCACATCGCCCTTGGCGATGGCCACCAGGCTGGCCAGCCGGGATTCGGACGCCAGCAGGTCGTAGTGGCTCAAGTCGAGCTGGTTGCTGTCAACCCGGTGACCGATGTGCAGCAGGCGGCGCTTCGGGTTGTACAGGGATTTGAAATCAGCGGCCAAGGCCAGGCGGCGGGCGGTGCTTGCCACTGTCTGCAAACGCTGCTTGACCTCAACGACATCGGTGGTGCGGTCCTGCAGCCAGGTCTCCAACAGCGCCAGGTGGTCGTCAAGCCGGACCATCAAGGCATCGCTCTCGCTGACCAACTGCCCTTGCAGCAGGTCGGTCAGCTCGCGGCGAGCCTGCGGAAGTTGCTGCTGCAGGCGTCCCAGTGCAAACGCATCGCGCGGGGCGCCTTGCACCGCCCACTCGGCCAAGCCCGGCGCCGTGCTCAGAGAGGTGGCCAGCGAACGCAGACTGGCGGCCGAGCTCTCCAGCACCGCTGCCGGCGCTTGCAGCCAATCGGTCGAATCCTGCGCCGTCAGCGCCTCACAGGCTGCGGCCACCAGCAGCAAATGGCCACTCAGGTTGCCGCTGTCCACCGCCGACACGTAGGCCGGCGTCAGCACCACCAAGCTTTGCGTGTCGTACCAGTTGTAGAGATGGCCGCGCCACTTGGGCAGTTGCTCCAAGGTACCCAGACTCTTTTCGAGCCGGCCGGCCAGGTCGGTGACGCTGAGAAAGCCCAGCTCGCGAGAAGCGGCCGCACTCAACAGGTACATGCCGATGTTGGTGGGCGAGGTCCGGTGGGCGATCATCACGTGCGGCACGAACTGCACATTGTCGGGCGGCAGGTGGTGGTCGGCCTCGCCCACGTAGCGCTCGTAATAACGCCAGGTGTCGCGGGCCAGCTGGCGCACATAGGCGCGGTCGTTGACGTCGAGCTGCTCGGCCCGGTTCGGCACCCGCCGGCTGCCCAGCCACACCCACAGGGGTGCAGCGCCCCACAGCACACACAGAGTCACGCCCCAACCCAAAGCCACGGGCGCACCCTGCTGAGCCGCCCAGGACAGGCCCGCAGCAAACGCTGTGGCCCACGCCGGCACGATCCAGTGGGAGCGCACCACCGACCACAGGTCGGTGGCCGCAGAGGCTTGGCTGGACGCCGCGGTGGTCCATTCGAGCAGTTTTCGACGGGTCACGAACTGGCGCGTCAGCGCGCGCGCGATCGCGTCGGTGTACATCACGGCATGCAGCAGCAGCTGGGCCACGTACCACGTCGTGCCCAACAGCGCCCGCCAGACCTCGCGCACCGAGCGCCGGAAATACAGTCCGATCGACAGATCATCGCGTTGGGGCGCCAAGCTGGCCAACGCGCCGATCAATGGTGCCGCGCCGTAGGCCGCCGCCACCAGCAGCAAGGCCCACTCGACGGGCAGGCTGCCGCTGACCACGCACCACAGCATCAACACCAACGACAGCGGCGCCACCAGTGAGCGCCGCAGGTTGTCGACCATCTTCCAGCGGTTGATGCCCGCCAGCGGCCAGCGGCCCGCACGCAGCACAAACGGCAACAGCTGCCAGTCGCCACGGGTCCAGCGGTGCAGCCGCGCCGCGGCGACATCGGGCAGCGAGGGCGAATCTTCCACCAGGGTGATGTCGCTCACCGCGGCGCAGCGGGCAAGCGAGCCTTCCAACAGGTCGTGGCTCAACACTTGCGCCTGGGGCAGGCGTTGCGACAGGGTGGCGTGGAACGCGGCGACGTCCACCAGGCCCTTGCCGGTGTAAGTGCCTTCGCTGAACACGTCTTGGTAAATTTCGGAGCTGGACATGCTGTAGGGGTCCACCCCCCAATGCCCGCTGAACAGCCAGTGGTACGGCGTGACCGAGCCGGGCAACGGCAGGGGCACGGCCACGCGGGGCTGCAAAATCGTGTAGCCGCGGGTCACCTGGCGGCTCACCAGGTCCACCTGGGGGGTGTTCAATGGGTGCGCTGCCACCGACACCAGCTCCCGCAGGCGGCCCGGCGGCAAGTTCGTGTCGCTGTCCAGGGTCAGGATGCTGCGAATGCCCGGTGCCGGCTGGGACAAGGGGCCCAAGTCCGCGAACGGGCTGGCGGCGCGTTCGACCAGCCAGGTGACCAACTGCTCCATCTTGCCGCGCTTGCGCTCCCAGCCAATCCAGGCCTGTTCGCTGTCCGACCAGCTTCGTGCCCGGTGCAGCAACAAAAAGCGGGCCGCCTGCCCAGGCGGGGCAGGGTGTTTCAGATTCAAGGCACGCAGGGCATCGCTCGCCAGGGTCAGCAAGGCCTGGTCGTTGGGCAGGTGCTGGGTCGGTGCGTCAACGCCGTCGCTGAGCAAGGCAAACTGCGCATGCGCCTCGGGATTGGCCAAGTGGTGCTGCTCCAGCTGGGCCACCAGGACACGCACCTCCTGCAGCGAGGACAACATGACCGGCATCACCACCAAGGGACGGTGGCTGGCAGGCACGCCCTGCGACAGCGACAGACGGGGCAGGCGCTTGGGCGCCACCGATTCACTGATCAGCCGATTGAGCACCGCAATCACGGCCTCGCTCGCGGGACCCAGCAACAGCAGCGCCGTCACCACGCTCATCCACAGCGGCAACGCCTGCAAGGCCTGGTGATGCAACAAGGCTTGCACCAAGGTCGCGCTGGCCAGTGCGATCAAGATCACGTAAGCGGAAGGGGCGGCTCGGCGCCACACCAGGCTGGCTCGGGTGCGCAGCGAGTGGGGCGACAAGCCCAGGGCCTGGCGCAGAACGGGCAGCCCTTCACCGTCCAGCCAATGCAAAGGGGCACAGGCCGCCCCGCTGGCTGCCCCTGCCAGCTCTGCCACCTTGGCACTCACTTTGGACTCAGGCAGTCTGGCGCGATGAGCCAAGGTTTCGATGTGACGCAGTGCGGTGTCTTGGGTGGCCTCGGACTCGTCCATGAAAACCGGCAGCCGCGCCAAGTGGCGCAGCACCGTGCTGCTGCCCATGAAAAGCTCACGCCAATCCACGTCGTCAAGCCCCCGCAAGGCGGTGACGGCGTTGCGCACACTCTGATGGTCTTCGGCCGCGCCCTGTTGCTGCCGTTGCAAGGCGCCCGCTGGGTCGGGCAAGTGCACCGAGAGCCAGGCCCTGACCTCCGGCCCCATCTCCGACAGCCACTCGTCACTGCGACGCTGCAGCTGCAACGCGAAAATCTCAAGCACACCGCGCGCTTGCAGGGCTTGGCCCAGACGTTCCAGGTGCACTGCGTCGTGGTGCAAATCGGTGCTTTCCACCCATCGGTGAGCAGCGTCACGGGCGGCCTGCGTGGTAGCGGCCCGTTCGGCCATGCGACGCAGGTTCTCAATCAACACCACCCGCAGCGTCGTGGGAATGGCCCACAGCTCGGCGAGCGTCAGCTCGCTTTCTTGTTGGTAAGCGCTGAGGAAGGTGGCCAACAGCTCCTCATCGAGCCCACTGTCGGTGTGGGCAACCCAGGCCCAGGCCAGGCCGTACACGCGCGGCAGCCCTGCCAAAGCTTCGCTTTTCACCCGAGGCAGTTTGTCGTAATAGCGCCGAGGCAGCCCCTCACGCACGGTCTCGAGTTGCTGCTCGAGCAGGGTGCCGTTGTCGATCAGCCAACCGGCGGCGGGCGCCAGATGGTGGCCTTGCTGGGCATGGTCTTGGAGCAGGTTGCGCGCTTGGCGCAGCACCTTGACGTTTTCCTCCAGGCGGGGAAAAAAAGTACTGCGAGACTCACCGGGCCCGGCCACCGCTTGCGCAGCGGCCAGACTGCGTCCGTGCTCGGCCAGACGGGCTGGCCCGAAAATCTCTGAGCGGATGGGCAACTCGAGTGCCGCTCCCCGCATGGAGAGTAGTTCTTGAGAGGAGGCGTTCAGCCCAAGCGGGGTCCAGACATCCGAGGCCCGTGACATGGGCCTCAGGCCCAGATGGCCAACAGCCCGATCAGAGCCGTGGCCCCGACGATGGTGGTGCAAAAACGCGGCGCCACCACATCGTGAAGTCGTTCACCCAGGCACCTGAGTGCGAAAGCGCGGCCCCGGGCCCGTCGGCAGGCATGAACATGAGAACCCAACACTTGGCTCTGCTGAGAGAAAACCGGGGTGGAAAAGAGGGTTGAAGAACTCATGGTGCTGGAGGTCAATGGTGTGGCGCTTGGGAGCGAATCGTTGAAGGAAGTAAAACTTGAGGCGAAGCGGAAAGACAAAAAGCCCAGGCTCACGGCTTGGGCGCGCGGTCATGCACGGTCAATCTTCCAGCCAGTCGTTCAGTTCGTCGGCATGCTTTTCTTCGTCGCCGAGAATGTCTTCCAGCATGCGTCGGGTCGTCGGGTCCTTGTCTCCAATGACGGTGATCATCTGGCGGTAGGTCTCGACGGCGATGCGCTCGGCCACCAGGTTGGCGCGGACCATGTCCTGCAAATCCAGAGACTCATCATAGTCGGCATGACTGCGCTGCAACAATTGCGGTGGGCTGAAATCGGGTTTGCCACCCAACTGAACGATGCGCTCGGCAATGCGGTCGGCGTGCGCCAATTCTTCGTTCGCATGCACCAAAAACTCGTCGGCGATGGCAGGCGACGCCAAACCCGTGGCGGTGAAGTGATGTCGGCGATAGCGGAGCACGCACACCAATTCGGTCGCAAGTGAGTCGTTCAACAACTGCACCACTTGACCCGCCCACGCACTGGCACTGGGCGTCACCGCGCCATCGCTCAAATTTTTGCGTGCCCGGTCAATGGCATCCACGTCAAGGACCAGTCGGTTCTGAGAAGAATTGGATTGAACGGGGTTGACAACGGCATTCATGGAGCATCCTTTGGTGAGTCGGGGTCGAAGCCGGCACAGCGCAACGGCATGGACTCACTTTAGACACTCAACCTTGAAACGCCATCGGCGCAGTGCACCAAGCCGTGTAGGACAACGCCCGACCGGCGCACTCGGTAGGCTTGTCGCTGTTGCTTTGGAAAAAAAAGGGGAAACCGCGTGTCATGCGGTGCTGTGTCTCAAGCGGGTTGCGGCAAGTGCGCCGTGGGCGACCCTCAACCGTTTTTCATGGCCTTCGTCAGACCGAGCCTGCAAAAGTCTTGCTGCACCGCTCAGGCTGCAGAGGCGCTCATTGGTTCCTGACGCAGCGGCATGCCCGCCGGGTCGTCGCCATCGGTCTCGACCTCCTGCTCGGCGTGAGAATCGTTGGCTGGATGCGACCACTCGGCGAAGAGCGAAGCCAACTGCTTTTGCAGCGGCGCACGGACCAGCCAACCCACCAGCAAGTCGGTGGCTTGCAAGCGGGCAGTGAAGGCCACGCCACGCACGATGTTCCAACGCCAAGGACGTGTGAGCACCAAACCGGCGCCTGCTGCGCTGGCAGCAGCAATCGAAACCCAGGGGTGTTGACGAACGACCGATCCGAGGCTGGATTCTTGCGCTTCGGTGGACCCAGGCCAGGCTGAGCGTCCACCCCACAGCCGAAGTGCCATGCTGACAGCCGTCAACGGCGTGCCGTGCCGGCGCCACTTGCGCCAACCCGACCCGAGCCGCTCGAGCAACGTGCGGCGAGGCCGGCCATTGGGCAGGGCGTCTTCGTTCGTCTGTTGACTGGGCGGCAGCAACGCTTGGCGCAAGCACGATCGTGAAGCCGCCAGCCGGTCCATCGCCACATGGGATCGCGAAGGCGCGTCCCTGACCGACCCGTTGGCCAGCACGACAGAATTCGCGTCACGCATGCGCATGAACCTCTTCAAGTTCTCTCAACAAGGCTTTGTCCGCAGCCATCTGGGCACGCAACGGCTCCAAAGACAACGAGGCCAGCGGTCGACGGGCCATCACGCCGCACACGACAGCGATGGCCAGCCCGATGAGCGGCACAGCCACCAACAGCCAAGGCATCGGCATGTCATCGATCGGCACAGCAGCCGCAATGAGCAAAGCCATGCCGGCCAAGCCCAGTGAGGCGACCAGCGCGAGCAGCGCCGCCAGACCCAGCAAGGCCCGTTGGCGCCAACCCGATGCAGCGTCGGCGACCTGCGCGGCCACCAGCTGCCCGTAACCCGCCACGTGGTCCGCGAAGAGCTCGGGCCGGGAAGCGAGCAGATGGATGACAGGATGGATCATCGACGCGCCCGCTCAGTTCAGCGCTGTGGACGCTTGGAGCGCGACAGTGATCCAATGATCAAGGCCAGAGCAGCGCCCACGCCCGCAGCAATGAGAATGGCTTTGACCGGCTCGTCCTTGATGTAGCCGACGGTTTGATCCGTGGCACGTTCGACCTTTTGGCTCATGTCACCACGCAATTCACGGGCGCGCTCCACGCCACGGCGGGCAATTTCTTCGACTTGCGCTGCGGTCCGCGACACGGCACTTGGAACGCCCTCACGCACGCGCGCAATGCCGTCCTGCAGTTGGTCCAGTGTTTCGTTGGCCATGCGTTTGGCCGAGCTCACCGATTGGTCTGCCTTGTCGGTCGCCATGTCAACCAAGTGCTCGGAAGTGGCTGCAGCGCTGGAAGTGCGGGGAAGGGTGGTGGTAGGGATCGCCATGATGTTTCCTTTCAAAGTGAACGTGGGCCAAACAGTGGCGTGGCAGAGGGCGCTCAATGACCACCGAGAGGTGGTCTTGGGCAGTTCTCTGAGTGAGCCACCAACCGAGTTCAGATTAAGGCCGCAAGGCGATGAGGGACATCGGAGAACCCAACGGCGGCCTGTAGGACGTGGGCCCGTGCGCCGGCCTGGCGTGAAGGTGCGTGCGGTGCTCAACTGCATAATGCGCGGGGCCTGCAACCTGCACCGCGCACCTTCCGGATCAATGGGTGAGCGGCCGCGGACGAAGCGGTCAGTCCAGCGGTTTTGCTTTTTGATCTGCCTTTCTCCACCGAGCCCACGGAAGACCGTCCATGATCCTGACTTTGCTCGAGCGGCTCTTGCGAAAACGCTATGGGTTTCCCCTTGTGCTGATCGGCGCCGTGTTGCTGGTTCTTCTGAATGAATGGACCTACCACCACTCCCATTCCGCACTGACTCGTGGCATTGATCTCACCGATTTGCGGATCAAGGCGGCGCAAACCGTTCAGCTGGTCACGGATGCGGAGACCGGTGTTCGCGGGTACCTCCTGACGGGCAACGACGAGTACCTCAAACCCTACAGGAACGCGCTGGTGCAGTTGCCCACCTTGCGCGACAAGGCCTTTGAGCTGGTGGCCCGGGTGGACGTCAACCGCACCATCGGGGTCGAGAAGGTTCGCATGCTGATGGACGCCAAAATGGGTGAGCTCATGACGGTCACCGAGATGTACACCGCCGGCAAGCGAACAGAGGCGGTGGCCGTGGTGTATTCCGATGTCGGCATGGCGAAAATGAGCGAGTTGCGCGATGCCTTTGACGAAGTGCTGCAACGGGCGCAAAGCATGCAGGCGGTGGCACGTGGGTCGTTGTACGACGCTCTTTCGTTGAACCGCCTGGCGGTGGATGCACTGACTGTGGTGGCGGTGATCGGCCTGTATTTTCTGACCCGTCAGCTCAAACACGGCGACCTGATTCGGCGGGAAGAACAAGCCCGATTGGAGGTGCAGGTTCAACGACGCACCACCGAACTGCGGGAAATTGCAGGTCACCTGGTGTCGGCGCGGGAAGACGAGCGGGGCCGGGTCGCGCGCGAGCTGCACGATGAGCTTGGCGCGCTGCTCACGGCGGCCAAGCTCGACATTGCCCGCCTTCGGCGCATGCCCGACTTGACTGCGCCCATGAGCGAACGGGTCAATGCCATGGAAAAGCGCCTCAACGATGGCATTGCGTTGAAGCGCCAGATCGTCGAAAACCTTCGGCCGTCTGCCTTGGACCAGCTGGGCCTGATCCCCAGCGTGTCGTTGATGTGCAAAGACATGTCGGCCAGCCTGGGCTTGCCCATCGCCGAGCACCTGAACGAGGTCAAGATCCACAAGAGCGCTGAGCTGACGATCTACCGGCTGGTGCAGGAATCGTTGACAAACATCGGCAAGTACGCTCATGCGCGTAACGTGGCGGTGTCGGTGGGCATGACGGACGGCGAGGTGGCCGTCAGTGTTGAAGACGACGGTCAGGGATTCAACGTGGACGAAGTGGGCCGAGGACAGCATGGGCTGGTGGGCATGCGCTTCCGCGTCGAATCGCATGGCGGGCGCATGCAGGTCTCGTCGACACCTGGGCAGGGCACCCGCGTGGCCGTGGTGTTGCCGGCCGAGACAACGGCGGCGTGATGGGACGGCGAGAAGGGGCCGCGGCTGCAGCCTCCCTAGGCCCGAACACGTTAACGCGGTGCGGGTGACAACGACCCGTAGCGACGGGCGTACACCGACGTCAGTTCCGCACCCACCAAAAACACCTGCGCCGAGTAGTACACCCACACCAGCAGCACCACGATCGAGCTGGCGGCTCCAAAGCCGGTGGCCACCCCGCTGGTGCCGATGTAGAACCCAATGAGGGTTTTGCCGGCCGCAAACAGCAGTGCGGTTGCCACCGCACCCAATGCCACGTCGCGCCAGGCGATGTGCACGCTTGGCATCATCTTGTAAATCATCGCGAAGAGCAGGGCCGTGAGGCAAAAGCTCACGGTGAAATTGACCACCATCAGCAGGGTGGTCCAGCCACTGAAAGCAGGCGCCCACCAGGCAGACCAGGCGGACAAACCGGCGCTGGCCACCAATGACACGGTGAGCAGGAACCCCAAACCCAACACCAAGCCGAAAGACAACAAGCGCGTGCGCAGGTACACCAGCCAACTCGGTCGAGCCTGCTGTGGCGGCACCCGCCAGATCTTGTCCAGCGCCGACTGCAGTTCGGCGAACACCGATGTGGCGCCGATCAGCAGCAGCACCGTGCCCACGGCGGTGCCAAACGCGGACTGGTCGTGACGGCGCACGCTCTCCAGCAGCCCTTGCACCGCCAGCGCGCCAGGCGCCCCGATGAACCCTTCAAACTGTTCAAAGACGGCCCCTTCGGCCGCTTCCACACCAAACACGGCGCCGGCCACGGCTATCACGATCAACAACAGGGGGGCCAGGGAAAACAAGGTGTAGTAGGACAAGGCCGCGCCCAGGCTGGGCGCGCGGTCGTCAACCCAGGCACCGCCAGCCTCCTTGATGACGGTCAGCAGTTCACCCCAGCTCAGCCGCCAGGGCGCTCTGAAAGGCTTGCGTTGAGAGGAACGGTGTGAGCGATCACGCCAGGCAGGCAGGTGCATCTTCACGGTCTCCTGTCATCCAATGGAAAAACCGCAGGGCATTTCGCGGTTGCATAAAATGGCACAGCCTTCCCGAGACACCAAGTCCCGGAAAGGCTGTTCGTCGCCAAGCGTGTTGACTCAAACCACGGCTGGCAGCGTCATCAGTTGCGCACGATGATGCGGTTGCTCACCGACTTGACGCCCTTGACGTCGCGGGCAAGCGCTTCGGCGTCGACACGTTCACGCTCGTTCTTGGCAAAGCCGGTCAACAGCACGGTGCCCTTCATGGTTTCCACGCTGATCGAGGAAGCGTCGACGGTTTTGGCGTCCACGAACTTGGCTTTGACGGCCGTGGTGATGGCAGAGTCATCGATGTAGTTGCCCACAGACTCTTGTCCGCGCGTGACCGCGCAGCCAGGCAAGACGGTGAGAGCGCTGACGGCCAGAACGGTAGCAATTGCGATTCGGTTCAACATGGATGACTCCTGGATTTTCGTTGGTAGATGATGCAGTGCGATTGGCTGGAAAAACTGCTTTTGCCCTCCTCGCGACCGCTGAACGAAGCTTAGAACTCAACCATGGCACACGCCATCGGAAAGCCGACCGCTAACTTGTAGGACTGGCCGCCGCAGCGCTGGGCCCGGTCAACATTGGGTTGGACGCGGTGGTGGTGGGCTCCGCTGCCGAGGGCGGCTGACGTGCGGCATCGGCGACCATCCCCGTCATCGTCTCCGTGGCCAGCAGCTCCAGGAGGTGGATTTCACTGGGGGTCAGCTCGCGTGGCTGCATGTCCATCACGCCCAGAGCCCCCACGACGATGCCCTGCTTGGTGCGCAGCGGTGCCCCGGCGAAGAAGCGCGGGGCTTGAACCGTCAGGTGTGTTTCCGCGGAAAAGCGTGGGTCGCGCGCCAGGTCGTGCAGCACCACGGTTTCTTGCTGACGCAGGACCTGTTTGCAAAGCACCGATGCTTGCTGACTCCACTCATGGGTCGAG
This sequence comes from Pseudomonadota bacterium, assembly GCA_040385465.1. Lineage (GTDB taxonomy): Bacteria > Pseudomonadota > Gammaproteobacteria > Burkholderiales > Burkholderiaceae_C > CANHBY01. The sequence goes on from JAZKHH010000023.1 coordinate 95,157, forward strand.
GTCTGCTGGTCCGCTTCGCGGTGCCAGGCATGAAGGCTGTCGTTGGCAAACAGCACCAGGGCTTTGGGCACGTCGAAAATGTCGGCCACACGTTGAACGGCGCGCTCGAAGGTCTCGCGGGCACCGGACTCCAGGGCGCCGCTGCTGGCCAAGGCAGTCAGCTGAGCCTCGTCCACCTCGGCTTGCGCGGTTTGTCCTTCGGGTTCGTGTTCTTGCGTGGTGTGCAGCAAAGTCTCGGTGTGCAAAACCACTTCGGCCAAAGAGTGGGCCACCGCGTCCACACCCAGGGTGGCTTCGACGCCCGGCTGCAGCAACGCCGGCGTCGCATTCCACAACGCCACCACGATTTTCAAATCCGGGCGGCGGCGCAGCAAACGACGCACCACGTAGCGGATATGGGCCTGAGGGGTGGCACTGAAGTACGACAAGCAGACCATTCGGATGCCGTCCAGGTCCAATGAATGGACGTTTTCCGGGCTCACGGAGCTGGCAGGCATCGAGCGGGCCGCGATGCGTTCCACCGACAGGGCATGGGCCAGCATGTCGGCCGCCAGGGCGTCCACTTCCCAGCGGGCACCGATGGCCAGGACCTCGGCCGGGCCGACGCCCCGTGACGCATGTTCGTTGACCAGGTCGCGGATCATCGCGGTCATGCCAACCAGCACCCGGTGACGGTGTTCTACGCTGGCCACGCCCGCATGGTCCACCGTGGCCCGCTTGAGCACTGGCACGGCCGTGTCGCTGTAAAACTGCACCAACGAGCTTTCGCGTATTTGCTCGGTCGCCATCTCAATGGCCTCTTCCACATCGCCGGCGAGCAGGCGCTGGTAGGTGCGTGTGGCCGGGTCGAACACCGGTTCGTTGCCCAGCAGGATGTCCAACCAACGCAGTTGCGGAATGTGCCGGCCCATCACCGCCAGGCACACCGTCACGGGCGTGGCCAGAATCAGCCCGATGGGCCCCCACAACGCGGTCCAAAACACCGCCGAGACAATGATCGAAACCGCCGACAAGCCCGTGCTGGCGCCGTACAGCCAAGGCTCGATCAAGTTGTTGCTGATGAGCTCCAGCGTCACGACCAGGCCCAAGGTCCACCACAGCATGCTCCACTGGAGGTCCACGGCAAACGCCATGGTCAGGGGAAAAACGGTGGCGATGACGGGACCGACGTAGGGCACGAACCGCATCATGGCCGCCACCAGGCCCCACAGCAAAGCGCCGGGCACCCCGATCAGGTAAAGCCCGGCCGCCATCGGCAGGCCATAACTTAGATTGACCAGCAACTGCATGTTCAGGTAACGGCTCACGCGGTGCCCGGCCTCACCGAGGGCGTCGGTGCTGAGGTGCAGGTTGCCGCCTGCCAGCCGCAACAGCCGGTCGCGCATGTCATGGCGCTCGAGCAAGATGAACACCAGAAACACCATCACCATGCCCGCAGTGCCGAGCGGCCCAAGGGCTGGTGAGATGACATCGACCAGGGTCTGCATCGCTGTGCGCGATTCCGGCTCCAGTTGCACGCGGGCAACCACCGGCTCCTTGCGTCCGGAGGGCTGATCAAGCGCACGCCGTGCGGCATTGAATTCCTTGGCCACCACATCCACCATGCGGGACGCATCGTCCAGAACGCCGCGGCCAGTCAAGGATTGCCGGATGCCTTGCAGCTTGGTCTGGATGTTGGTCTGGTAAGTAGGGAGTTGCCGGCTCAGCTCCACCACTTGGGAGCCCACGAACAGCGAGGTGGCGCCCAATACGGCCACGGTGATCAGCATCACGACGGCAACAGCGAGAAACCGGGGAAGCCGCCAGCGCTTGAGCCAGCCGACCATTGGGTCGAGCACGAACCCAAGCAAAGCGGCGAGGGCGAAAGGCACCAGAATGTCGCGCCCGTAATAAAGGCCGGCCACCACCACCGCGCCAGCGATCACCTTGGGAGCCAAGGGAGACCGAGATTGTGGTGACCAGTCCGGCTTGGGCGGTTCGGGTGTCTGACCAGCGGGTGAATTCATGGAGGAGCGACCATCAGGCAAGACAGCTTTTACATCCCTGACCATCGACTCAGGGCGCGGTGACGCCGACCACCCGGCCCACAGGCGACCCGGTGCGTGGCGGCACTGTACCGCGTGGCTGGGCAGAGCCCATCGCGATGCTCATCGGCACGCGTCGGCCGGCTCGGCCGACGGCGCAAAGGTCATTGGCATGTCACCCCGCACGGCGGCGCGCACCACCCGGTGCACGAAGTCGAGCTTTTGAATCACCTGGCCTGTGACCACGAACGGGTAGCTGTCGCTGGAACCCAGGCTGCGGTTCATGGCATTGACGAACTGCGACACCGGCAACCAGTGCTGAATCAGCATGGATTGGATGGACTCGGTTTCCAGGCTCACCGCTTGAGGCTGGACGGGCAGCGGGATCGGCGTGGCGCAATCCAGGCGCAGACCCCACGCCTGTGCGGTCTCGAGCCCGTCGACCATGTGCAGGTAGTGCGCCCAGCATTCCGCCCAGTCCTCCCAAGGGTGAGCGCTGGCGTAGGCGCTGATGTAGCTGCCAGGGTCGGGCACCGCATTGTGTTGGTAGTGGGCCTTCAATGCGGCCGCGTAGTCGAGCCGCTCGTCGCCGAACACCCGCCGGTACTCGTCCAGCCAACCGGTGTCGCGGATCAACCGGTCCCAGTAGTAATGGCCGGACTCGTGCCGAAAGTGCCCGACCAGGGTGCGGTAGGGCTCGTGCATGTCCTGTCGAATTTTCTCGCGCTTTGCGTCATCGGCTTCGGCGATGTTGAGCGTGATCACACCATTGTCGTGGCCGGTCAGCACCCGTTTGTGCGGATGAAGGTCTTCCAAAAACTTGAAGCACAAGCCGTTTTCGGGATCTTGCGATTTCGGTGGACTGGGCAGGCCCAATGTCAACAAGGTGTAAAAAAGGCGGCGCTTCGCTTTTTCGAGCGCCGCCCACGAGACGCGGTTTTCAAACTTGGACAATGCCGGGATGGTGGTGGTCGTCAAGCACGAGGTGCACAACGACTCGTGCTCATCCGATGGCACCATCCAATTGCAAACTTGGTGCAAGGTGTAGTTGATGCAGGGTTTTTGCGCGGCACCGGCGTGACCCAGCCGCTGCCAGCTCCCATCCTGTGCCACAGAAAAGGCCACCATGGCCTGCTCGGCCGGTACGAACCCCAGGGCAGAACCACACCCTTCGCAAAAAGTGTTTTCGAAGAAAACCCGCATCCCGCAATGAGTGCAGGAGAGAAACCGCATGTGATGTGTTCCTCGGCCGAAGGCCTGTTCATGGAAAGGGCGCATGGTGGCGCTTTTTCGCGACCAGCGCCAGACGGTGGCGGCTTCAATCGATGTAGGCCAGTTCTCACGGCCTGGTCTTCACCCTGTTGTCAACAGAACTTCATCGTTGGTGAGCATGATGGTCAGATTCAGCAATTTCCTACACCGCGCTCACCCCGTGCCTCACAGGGCGGCATGGCGGCGCTCCGTACGATGCCGGCTTGAAAACAGCTTGTTTTCGACGCCCTTTTTGGTTGCATTTGACTGATCCACCATGAAACACCGCATTGCCTCTCCGCTCCTCTGTCCTGCAAACCCCATTGAGCCGATGGCGGCATCGGCCTCCAGCTTGCCCACAGACGGCTTTGTCTGCGTTGATTTGTCTGCCGCCAGCCACTCAGCCGTCATTGTCGATGTGCGGGTCGAATTCCCAGACGTGAAAAACGTTTCCGAGTATGGACTGGTCATTTCGCGCGGGCAATGTGAGGGCGACCGGCCCCATGTGGCCGCTCTTTACCGAGAAGCTTTGGAGCTGGTCAAACGGTTGAACACCAAGATGGGACACAACGCAGAGCGCATGGCGCGGGTGCTGGCCCACGTCGCTGGCCAGCCGGTCCACATTTTGGGCTGACCTTCGGTCTGACCGCCTTCCCTGGCCTGAGGCTTCCCAAAGTCACGGCCCCATGCGGTGCACCTCAGCTGCGAATGCCGCAGCAGCCAGGGGCAGCTTGCACCCCTCGCCCCGGTGGACCGCTCATCCCTCGCATCACCACATCCGCTCGAACAGGTTGGCCAGCCGCTCCTTGGAACGCTGCCACCACGAACGACGCTGCCATTCCTCCAGCAAAATCGGCTTGGACGCCTTGAGATCGCCTTGGAACATGGCATTCATCGAATCCCCGAAATCCTCGCCCATCACCACGGCGTTGACTTCGCTGTTGCTGGCAAAGCTGCGCCAGTCCATGTTGCTGGACCCCACCGTCGACACCACGCCGTCAATCACGGCCGTTTTGGCGTGCAGTACCGCGTCTTGGAGTTCATACAGCTTCACCCCGGCTTTCAACATCCGTTCGTAATGGCTGCGTCCGGCATGCAGGACGGGCGCAAAGTCGCTCACCGACGGCAGCACCAGCCGCACGTCGACGCCTCGCTGAGCCGCCTCGCACAGGGCATCGACCATGTCGTCGCCCGGCGCGAAGTAAGCCATGGTGAGGTAGACGTTGCGCTGCGACACATCGATGGCGGTGAGCAGCAAACGGTAGATCCGGTTTTCCGCCTCGTCCGGGCTGGCAGGCACGACGCGGATGACGTGGGGCCCTTTGGAGCCCGGCTTGGCCGTGCGAGGGGCCGCCGCCGACAGCTGGCCTTGGCAGGCTTGTTTCTGCCAGGTCTCCCGGAACAGGTCTTCCAGCGCGGCCACGGCGGGCCCCTGGATTTTCAACTGCGTGTCACGCCAACCATTTTTCGGGTCGGTGCCGCCGCCACCGCCGCCCGAAGCACTGCTGCCACGGCGCGAGCGCCCGGACGACCCCAGCGAATAGACGCTGCTGATGTTGATTCCCCCGGTGAAGCCGACCTCGCTGTCCACCACCAGGATCTTGCGGTGGTCGCGGTGGGTGATGCGCCCGTAGCTCGACAGGTCCAGCGGATTGAGCGGATTGAATTGGCACACCCCGACCTGCGAGTCCTTCAGACGCTGGAAATAGTTGCCATCGGTGCCGATGGAGCCCACGGCGTCGTAGATCACGGCCACTTCCACGCCCTCACTGCGCTTTTTGATCAGCAGCGCGGCAAGTTGTTGTGCCAAACCCTCGTCTTCGATGATGTAGCTTTCCAGCAGGACCAAGCGCTTGGCCTGCTCAATGGCTTGGAACATCGATTTGAAGGTCGCGGGGCCATCGACCAGCAGCTGCGCCTGGTTGCCCGCGTGCAGATCGACGTCGGACAAGGTGGACATCGCGGCCATCTGCCGCTGCAGGTGAACCGCCCCGCCTTGGTCTTTCAGCCGTTGGATCACGGCCTCGCGACCCGCCTGCGGCAAGCTGTTGCCGTCTTGGATGACTGAGATCTGACGGGCCACCGTCTTCACGGTCGCCGTCGTTTGCAGTGCCACCGGGTCGATGACCCGTGCAGGTGGGGCCGAAGTGGCACAGGCGGTCACCGCCGCCACTGAGCCGGTGATCAGCCCGACGCGCCACCGTGCCAAGCGGGCGCTGCGACGGGACGTCGGTTCGCGCCCGCATCGATCCGCTGCGGGATCTCTCTTTGGGTGGGCCATGGGTACTTCCTTTCAAACAACCAGTTCATGCCGCAAAGCCCGGCACCGCGCACACGGCACTGTCTATGATTTCACCGGATCGCCACCCAGCTCGCCCAAGGCGAGGAGAATCATGAACGCCAGCAAGGCCACCAAGGACACGACCTTGGCCAGGCCGGCTGCGCCCTCCGACACGCCGGCGAATCCGAACGCACCGGTGGTCAACGAAATCAGCGCGAACACAAGAGCCCATTTGATCATGGTCATTCCCTTTCAGTGGCTGGCCGTCTTGAAGTCGCCGACCTTGCCGGTCCGTGCGCTCGCAATGTACGGCTGAGGTTCCAACGGGCCGCATCGGTGGACAGCGAATTGCGCTGTAGGACAGGCGGAGGACCCAACTGGGACGCAGGGGTTTTCCGAAGCTCCCGACCCATCACCGCCTACACTGTACAAATCCCCAGTTCGCTCCGCATTCCTTGACAGCCCCTCGTCCGCCATGCAGACCTGTTTGCCTTTGAAACCCAGCCGCGTGCATTTGTCCCGCTTGATGGCGTTGTGGCGCTCAGCGGGCTGGCCCAGCCGCGACGCCGTCGAGATCGACTTGCTGGCCGCAGGTTGGGTCACGCTGTGTCAAACGGAGGGCGGCCATGAAATCCTGCGCCTCACGACGGCAGGCATCGAGCTCCTGGCGCAGGCTCGGCAAGGCCGTCAACGCGCCCGCAGCCCGCATGACCGATTGGCTCACCGGCTGGCAGTGCAATTGATCTCCAGCGGTCGCATGGCATGGCGTGAGTTGTCGCTGCGGGCTCAGGTGCCGGTGCCAACGCCTTGCAGCGACACAGCACCGGTGGCGCCGGACGGGGATGCCGATGCCGTTGGGCTGTGGGCCCCAGACAGCCCTGAAACCTTGGCATTGGAAGCACAGGCCGTCTCGGCTGTTGCGCCCGCACTGCAATGGCGGATGGCCAGGCCCGATGTGTTTTCCATTCGCCAAACCTCGGTGGAACGTTATCTGCAGCCCATGGTGCACGAGGTGAAGGTCAGCCGGGCCGACTTGCTCTCCGACCTGCGGCACCACGCCAAGCGTGCCTCGTACCAGTGGCTGTGCTGCGAGTGCTATTACGTCTTCCCATCTCACATCGCCACCCTCGATGAAATTCCAGAGGCCCTGGGCGTGTGGGTTGTTCACGGAGACGTCGACACCGGCCCATTGGAACTGGTTCGCCCGGCACGCCATGCAGCCTGCACCTTGCCCTTCGCGGTGTGGATGGCCTTGGCCCAGGCCACCCCGTTGCGTCTGGACCCCGGGGAGGCGCAGGCGCAGGGCCACTTGGGCGGGACTTTGATGAACCTACCTGACCCTGACCGGCCTGCGGTCGAGGCACTGGCCCGCTCCAGCGAAGCGCGCCTTCCATGAGCGCCGCTGCCCCCGACGCAGCCACCGAGGTGCCCCTGGCAAGCGAGGCGCAGGCGTCGTACACCGTGGCCGTGCGCACCTTGTGCGATTTCACCGCCAAGCGGGGTGACCTGGACTTGCGCTTCACACCGTCCCCGTCTGCACAGGAAGGCATCGCAGGGCATCAGTGGGTGTGTGCGCGGCGCGGTCCCACCTACCAAGCAGAGTTGAGCCTGTCGGGCCGGTGCGGTGCGCTCGAAGTGCGGGGCCGGGCCGACGGCTTCGACGCTCCGGCCAACCGGCTGGAAGAGATCAAGACCTTCAAAGGCTCGTTGGCGCTGATGCCTGACAACCATCGGCACCTGCACTGGGCGCAACTCAAGGTGTATGGCGCCTTGTTGTGTGCCCAGCAGGGCCTGACGGAAGTGAACCTGGCGTTGGTCTACTTCGATGTGCGCAGCCAGCAGGAAACCGTGCTGCATGAACAGCACACAGCCGCTGATCTGCAACGGTTCTTCACCGAGCAGTGCGAGCGATTCATGGCCTGGGCAGTCCAAGAGGATGGCCACCGCAAAGGTCGTGACCTGGCGCTTGCAGCCTTGCGTTTCCCCCATGCGGAATTTCGCGCAGGGCAACGCGATCTGGCGGAAGCCGTGTACAAAGCGGCCGCCAGCGGGCGCTGTTTGCTGGCCCAAGCACCCACCGGCATTGGCAAAACCATCGGCACCGTGTTTCCGCTGCTGAAGGCCTGCCCCGGCCACCAGCTGGACAAAATTTTCTTCCTTTGCGCCAAGACCTCCGGTCGCGCGCTGGCCTTGCGGGCGCTGCAAACGCTGGCCCCCTGTTCCGGCACCCGGGAGCCGGCGACGCTGCGGGTCCTGGAACTCGTTGCCCGCCACACCGCGTGCGAACACCCCGACCGAGCCTGCCATGGGGAGTCCTGCCCGTTGGCCCGCGGGTTCTACGACCGCTTGCCTGCCGCGCGAAGCGCCGCACTGGCACGGGGACAACTGGACCGGGCCACGGTGCGCGAGGTGGCGTTGGACCATGGCCTGTGCCCGTACTACTTGGGCCAGGAGCTGGCGCGCTGGTGCGATGTGGTGGTGGGCGACTACAACCATTACTTCGATGTGCACGCGATGCTGTTCTCGCTCACCCAGGCGCATCAATGGCGGGTGGGCGTGTTGGTGGACGAAGCGCACAACCTCATCGAGCGCGGCAGGCGGATGTACTCTGCTGAACTGCAGCAGCGGCGTCTGGACGAGGTGCGCCGCGCGGCACCAGCGTCGCTGAGCCGGGCACTGAACCGACTGCACCGCGCTTGGCTGGCGCTCAACCGCACGCACGGCGGCGAGCACATGGTGCTGGAGACGTTGCCGGCCCGGTGGCTGGGTGCGCTTCAGGAGCTCAGCACAGCCTTGGGTGAGCACGTCACCGACCACCCGGAGCCGGCAGGCAGCACGCTGACGTCTTTCTACTTCGACACCTTGCACTTCATGCGGCTTGCCGAACAGCTTGACGAGCACACCGTGTGCGACCTCAGTCACACGCCCAACGCCGCGGGGCGCGCCCCCTTGCGCAGCACCGTGAGCATTCGCAACGTGATGCCGGCGCCGTTCTTGAAGCCCCGTTTCGCCGCCGCCCGTTCCACGGCGCTGTTCTCCGCCACGTTGCAACCCCATGGCTTTTGCCGTGACATCCTGGGGCTGCCCGCCGACACCCCTTGGATCGACGTGGCCTCGCCGTTCCATGCCGATCAGCTGCAGGTGCGCGTGTCACGCCACATTTCCACCCGGTACCGCGACCGAGGCGCGTCGCTGCAAGCGATGGTCGACGTGATGGCCGCACAGTACGCCGAGCTGCCCGGCAACTACCTGGCGTTTTTCAGCAGCCACGATTACCTCGCCGAGGTGGTGGCCCGCTTCGAGGCCTGCCACGCTGACGTGCCCGTCTGGAAGCAATCCCGAGGCATGGGCGAGGACGCGCAGCGTGCTTTTCTCGAACGCTTCACCGTGACAGGGCAGGGCATCGGGTTTGCTGTGCTGGGCGGCTCGTTTGCGGAAGGCATCGATCTGCCCGGGCAGCGCCTGATCGGGGCCTTCATCGCCACCCTCGGCATGCCCCAGGTCAATCCCGTCAATGAACAGATGCGCCAGCGGCTGGACCGGTTGCTGGGTGCAGGCCACGACTGCACCTACCTGTATCCCGGGTTGCACAAAGTGGTGCAGGCCGCCGGACGGGTGATTCGCACCGTTGCCGACCAAGGTGTCGTTCACTTGCTGGACGACCGTTATCAGCGCCCGGCCGTTCGACAACTGCTGCCCCGGTGGTGGAAGGTGGCATGAGCCCCACGCCACCGTCGCGTGGCGCGGCGGACTGCGCAAGGCGGTGAGCCCTTCCGCCGGACCTCTTCACCCGTCAGGCGCGCTGGCCCCGCTTCACGCCGCGGGCTCCGTGGAAGCCCCCGAAGCCTGCCATTGGGCCCAGCCCCCAACAAGAAACGCAGCCGGTCGGCCCATGACCTGCAACGCGTGGGTCAGGCCTTGGCTGATTTCCAGGCCATGGGCGCAGTAAAGCAGCACGGGTCGGTCGGCCGGAATGCTGTCCTTCCAGTCCAGCCACAGGGCAGGGTCACGCCACACCGCACCCGAGATTTGGGTGGGCTGGGCAGCGCGCGCGGCCTGCCGCCGCACGTCCAGGATCAGCGGGGCTGAGGCCTTGTCGCGCAGGCACAGTGCCAACGATTCGACGGACATTGACGAGGAAGTCATGAGCAAGGTTTGCCTTTCAAAGAAACAGGTGCGCCAGGAAGCCGAGGGCTCCGCAGGCCGCAATGACCTGCACCACCGGCCGGCGAAAATAAACCAACGCCACCGCAGCAGCCACGGTCAACGCGGCACTCACGCCGTCCACGGGGCCCGAGAAGCCGTGTGGCCAAAGCAGGTGGTGCGCGAAGAACAACGCCAGGTTGAGGATCACCCCCACAACCGCTGCCGTGATGGCGGTCAATGGCGCGGTGAACTTCAAATCGCCGTGGGTGGATTCAACCAGCGGGCCACCCGCCAAAATGAACACGAACGACGGCAGGAAGGTGAACCAGGTGACGAGGGCTGCCGCTGCGGCACCTGCCAGAAACCGCGCTTCGGGTCCAAAGGCAGCGGCCGCATGGCCGCCCACGAACCCGACAAACGCAACCACCATGATGAGCGGCCCCGGCGTGGTTTCGCCCAAGGCCAGGCCGTCCATCATTTGGGCCGCACTGAGCCATCCATGCTGCTCCACCGCGCCCTGGAAGACGTAGGGCAGCACGGCATAGGCCCCACCGAACGTCAGCACGGCCGCCTTGCTGAAGAACCACGCCATCTGGGTGAACGGATGCGCCCACCCTCCCAGGCCCCACAGGAGGCCCATCGGAATCAGCCAAAGCAGGGCACCGGCCGCCACCACCCGAGCCAACGACGACAGGCGAAAGCGCGCATGGGTGGGCGTGGGGGTGTCGTCGTCGATCAAGGCGGGACCCAGGGATTTTTTGCCAGACGCGGCATGGCCACCGCCCACCCTGAACGAGGCAGGCGCCCATCGCCCACCCAGGTGGCCCAGCAAGGCGGCGGCGGCCACGATGGCCGGGAAGGGCACGTCAAGCGCAAAAATTGCCACGAACGATGCGCCTGCAATGCCCCAAAGCCAACGGTTTTTCAGCACCCGCGAGCCGATCCGGTGGGCGGCTTGCAGGACGATGGCCGTCACAGCGGGCTTGATTCCGTAGAACACCCCGGCCACCCAGGGCACGTCGCCGAAGCTCACGTAGATGCCCGACAACGCAATCAGGATCAACAGCGACGGCAACACGAACAACCCCCCGGCCACGATGCCGCCCCAGGTGCGGTGCATCAACCAGCCGATGTAGGTGGCCAGCTGCTGCGCTTCCGGGCCGGGCAGCACCATGCAGTAGTTCAAGGCATGCAAGAAGCGCCGCTCGGAAATCCAACGGCGGTTCTCCACCAATTCCTGGTGAAGGATGGCGATTTGCCCAGCCGGTCCGCCGAAGCTGATGAACCCCAGCTTGAGCCAGAAGCCAAACGCTTGGCGAAAGCTGACCACCGGTGGAAGCTGGCTGTCATCGGTGGTGCTCATCGGGTCTCCTGGGCTGCCGCAAAGCCTGCCAGCAAGCCTTCGAACACGGCGTGGGCGGCGGCAAGCAACTGGTCGTCATCGGTGAGCGCCTCGCGCAAACCAGCCAGTACGGCCTCCACGCCGGCAGCTTCCGGCGGCTGCACGCCGCCAGCGTCCAAAAAATGCACCAGCCGCCCCAGGCGCGTCAACCCCGCCGTGGGTTCCAGTCCGAAACTGGCCATCAACACTTCGAAGGTCACACGGTTGCCCACGTGAGTGAAGGTGGCGCCGTCAAAGTCAAAGCCGACCGCTTTGGCGGGACAGTCTTCGGGTGCCGCGAGCCACTGAAAGCGGGCCTGCGGATCGATGAACCGCTGAATCAACCAGGCACTCGCCAACCGGTCGACCCAGGGACGCCGGCGGGTGGCCCAGGTGCGCTTTTGAAATTTTTCCAGAGCCAATCGGGCTACGCCACCTTGAACCGACGAGGGCTCGTCGGGGCTCAAGTGGTGGGCACATGCCAGCTCCAGCGTCTCCAACGCGGCCTGGGTCTGCCGCTGTGCCTCACCTGGGAAAAAATCAATGTCGGCCAAGTGCGTGAACTGCCTGCGCAACTTGCGTGCAGCTTTGAGCCCTTCGGCTGCGGTGTCCGGCGTCACCGCTGCCACGGACAGGCTGGCCTCGCGCAACAACGGCGCATAGTCGTCACTGCGGTCAAACAGGGCGGGGAAGTTCGTGTCGTCCAAGGCTTCCACGGCCATCAAATGGGCCGTTCCTTCGCTGCCCACCACCTCACGGGCCACGCCTTCCATGACGGCCCGGCAGGGCCCGCGTTGAGGCAGAAGGTAGACCCCATCGTGCAGCACCGCCGCACCACTGGCCTTCAAGGCACGCCAGGTGCGCATTCGCACGGTGGCGTGAGCGGTGGGCAGTGAAACGACAAGCGCAAGCATGTTCATGCTGTAGAGATTACTACAGATGTGTGTCTGTATTGCAAATACTGCTTTGCTTGGTGGAGGGAAAGAACGCACGGGGCATCGCTCGCACTGCCTTGTGCGTGAGCTGAATTTCCCAAAATGGTGCTGCGGCCCACTTTGGAAGCGATCGAAGATCCAAGCCGCCCGTTCGTGGACAGCCCGATGGGGCGTTTTCACAAACCAGCAGGAGCATCACGGCAATCGTTTGTGTTTGCGCCCCGTCGCCGTGGGCGCCGCCCTGACCCGCATGTCAGACCTGCAGGCCTTTGCCAACAAAGACTGCTACGCCGTGTACCAGATTGGCGCAGCAAGCTGCGTTTGGAAAGCCCAATCAGCGGTGTCGACCCGCGGCGTGATGTTGACCTGCTCCCTGCGTTGACGGCGATGGCCCGGCAGGCCGCTGGGCTCACTTGGGCGTATCTCCCAAGGGGCTGAGCAGGCCTGGCACCGTGGCGGCCTGGCTGATGGACTCGAACCGCGCGGCCAATTCCTGGCGCAGCTGCTTGCGGAAAATGGCTTCCTGAAAACGCCGTTCTTCAGCCTCATTGGCAGGCTGCAACGGGGGCACCGGCACAGGATGGCGCTCATCGTCCACCGCCACCATGGTGAAGAAGCAGCTGTTCACGTGGCGGGTTTTCTGCGTTCGGATGTTCTCCGCCATGACCTTGATGCCCACCTCCATCGACGACGTGCCGGTGTGGTTCACTGCGGCAAAGAACGACACCAGTTCGCCCACGTAAATCGGCTGGCGGAACATCACCTGGTCCACCGTGACCGTGACCACGTAGCGCGCGGCATAGCGGCTGGCACAGGCATACGCCACCTGGTCGAGCAGCTTGAGGATGGTGCCGCCATGCACGTTGCCGGCGAAGTTGGCCATGTCCGGCGTCATCAACACGGTCATGGTGAGTTGGTGGCTGGGCCGCTCCATGTTCAGTTCCTTCCGATCATTCATTCATCCACTGCCGCCATCAGGGCAGGCCGTGCTGACATGCCGGCAGCCGAACTGTAGCGTTGGTGGCGTCTACGCCGGACGCAGCGTGACAAGGGGTCGGTGCCATTGAGACGCTGGCGCTGAAGAATTGCGCGGCATTGCAACCGTTTATCCACCGGCTGGCAGCCTGTCGTTCGCGGTGTACTTGGGGGCATGCGCACGTTGACTGTCTTTGCCGTCTCAGCCTTTGCGGCCACTTCGCTGCACGCTGCCGATCTCACCCCCACCGAACTTCGGTGGCTCGAAGCCGGTTGGCCGGCGGTGAAGTACGCCCAAGCGCAAAAACTGCCGCTGGACATTGTGGTGCAGCCTCAGGCCAAGCCAGGTGATGCGCCCTTGGCCATGGGCTTCGTTCAACAGCGGTGCAAGCTGGTGCTGTCGATGCGCGGCAATCCTGAAGCGGAAGCCACGCTGGCGAGCATCGAGCCCGACTTGCTCAACGCGGTCGTCGAATCCATGGTGGCGCACGAACTCGGCCACTGCTGGCGCTATGTGAACGGTGCATGGCACACCCTGCCAGCCGGCTTTGTCGAGTCTGCCGCCGACAGCGCCGACCGCACGCTGGCCACTGAGTTGGTGCAAATTCGCCGCGACATGCGGGAGACACGGCGAGAAGAAGGCTACGCCGACCTGGTCGGTCTCGCATGGACCCTGACCCATCATCCCGCGCACTACGAGCGAGTGCACGCCTGGTACACCCAGGTGCGCGAGGACCAACCCGTGCCCGGCGCCCACCATGACACGCGCGCCTGGTTGCGCTTGGCCGTCAACGCAGCGGCTTTCCCGTCGGGTGGGAACCTCTTCGAGCGTGCCTGGCCGCTGTGGCAACGCGGCCTTCTGCTCGAAGACTGAACGCGCTGCTCCGCAGCCTGGTGGCTGCGGTCGCGCTGCCCACACCTCGTTGCTGACACCCTGCCATCCGTCAATCGACGGATAACTGATGCCCCACCTGACAGCGGCGACAGTGCTGCGTCGGTCGAAGCGACGCCTGCCGGCTCGGGTGACCTTCGGGCCTCGCCGCGTCCGTTGTCTGCCTGACGCTCGGCCCCTGCGGGAATGGCTGAGTGCCTTAAGAAAGCAGGGGGTTTGTGGGTCTCTGGCGCGCCCGGCCAGCTTCCCGACCGGAGACCATTGTTTGCTTCGGTTGTTCCAGAAATTTCAGAAGAGGTCATTTATCATTTTTATTGCGAATAAAATCCGCCAGGTGACAACCTGCTGGTCTCTCACCCGAACTCGCGTCAAGCGGTAAACCCTGTGCTTCCATGAACGACCGCTTTGCTTCAGATGGATCCTTCGATGTGCGACGCCTGGTGGACCAGGTGCCGTCGATGTTGGCCTATTGGAACCGCGACATGAAGTGCCAGTTCGCCAATGCGGCGTACGAGCGTTGGTTCGGCGTGGGCCGCGACAGCCTGATCGGCACGTCGATCCGGGAACTGCTGGGCGCTGAGCTGTTTGTGGTTACCGAGCCCTTCATCCAAGGCGCTTTGAAAGGCGAGGCTCAGACCTTCGAGCGCCTGGCACCCGGCCGAGGCGGCATCTTGCGCCACAGTCTGGCGCAGTACATCCCCGACGTGGTGGAGGGGGTCGTCCTGGGTTTCACCGCCCAGGTGACCGACATCAGTGGCCTGCATCACACCCAATGCGCCCTGCGCGACAGCGAGCAAAAATTCCGCACGTTGTCGGAATCATCGCCTTACGGTGTTTTTCACACCGATGCGCAAGGGTCGATCACTTACGCCAACCGGCAATGGGATCAGCTGTGGGGCGATCTGCTGGACGGCAACGCCGGCGACCGTTGGCTGCACGCTGTTCATCCGGGCGACCGGGCAGATGTGCTCATGGACTGGAACCAGGCCGTCCCGCTGGGTCAAAAATTTGATCGGGAGTTTCGCATCCAGCACACGAATGGTGAGGTGGTGCTGGTGCACTTGCGTGCGCGCCCATTGCACTCAGAGGCCGGCACGGTGACTGGCTTCGTGGGCGCGGCCGAAGACGTCACCGCCCAGCGCCAGGCTGACCAGCGCCTGCGGGCCAGCGAATCCTTCCTCGACCGGGTGGGGCGCCTGGCCGCGGTGGGGGGTTGGCAAATGGACTTGCCGGTCGGCCCCATCCAGCTTTCCGAACAGGCGCGTCGCATGTGCGAGGTCGACGAGCCTTGCCTGGCCACGCTGGACGACGGCATTGCCTTGTACGCGCCCGAGGTGCGCTCCGTGATCAGCGCCGCCGTGCAACAAGCCATCGCCCATGGCCGCTCTTGGGACATGGAACTGCCTTTCCTGACGGCCAAAGGCCGCCCGCTGTGGGTTCGCTCGTTCGGCGAGGTCGAGTACGACAACGGGCGGCCTGCGCGGTTGATGGGCGCTTTTCAAGACATCACCGAGCACCGTCAGCGCAAGTCCGAATTGGAGCGAGAACAGGCGCTGCGGGTGTACACCGAACGCCAGGTGCAAAGCCTCGATTTGCTGCTGCGCGAGCGCAACGAGATGGTCGGCGTGTTGGCTCACGAGGTTCGGCAGCCTTTGAACAACGCGTCAGCGGCCCTGCAGAGCGCGGCCGCCGCGTTGCTGCAGGTGGGCGAGGGTGTGGCCTCTTTGCGTTTGACCCGGGCGCAGGCGGTCATGACCCAGGTGATGGCCAGCATCGACAACACGCTGGCGGTGGCCTCGCTGCTGGCCCGGCCTGAGCCCATCCACCGCGAAGACACCGACATCGACACCCTGCTGGCGGTGACCATCGCCGACATGCCTTCGCGTGAGCGAAGCCGAATTGAGGTGCACCGGGTGACCACCACGCGCACGGCGTCGATGGACATGAGTTTGATGCGTCTGGCGCTGCGAAACCTGCTGGCCAACGCGTTGCGTTACAGCCCGCCAACCGCTCAGGTGGTGGTCAAACTGACCGACTCGGATTCACCGCTGGCACTGGTCATCGACGTCATCGACACCGGCGGCGGCATCGAGCCCGACATGGTGTCGCGCTTGTTTCAACGCGGCGCCCGGGGCAAGGGGGCCGCGCGTGGCATGGGCGGCCATGGGCTGGGCCTGTACATCGTGCGGCGCGTGATGGAGTTGCACAGCAGCCGGGTGTTCCTGGCCCACAACACCTCACAGGGCGCAACGATGCGGTTGGTGATCGAACAGTCGCCGGGCGACTGACGGCCTGTCTGTCCCGAACGAGCTGTGCCCTGGCTGGCGAATGCTAAAAGATGACCAGTGGAGCCCGGAACACATAACCCACGCGCGATTTGGACTGCAGGGGCACTAGAACTGGCGTGGCCCGCTCGATGCGCCGGCGCAAACGGTAAATGGTGGCATTCAAGCCGTCTTCAGCCGACACGCCGTCGTTGGTTTTGCCGAGCCGGGATCGCAGCATTTCCCGGGTCACCGGGGCCCCCTCGGCCTCGACCAGGCACTCCATCACGACCATGTCGGCCTCGCTCAGGTCCACCCGGGCGGCATCGGGCGCCACGAGCTGGCGCGCCCGCCGGTCCAACCGCCAGGGGTGGGTTTGGGGCGTCGAGGTGCCCACGCGCCGCTGCACCGCGGTGATGGCCAGGGCCACCTGCTCGAACTGCACAGGTTTGGCCAGGTACATGTCAGCGCCGGCCGTGATCACTTGGTTGAACACGTCGGAAGACAGGCGCCCTGAGACCACCAGCATGCCGGCGGCCGTGCGACGGCGCAGCACTTTGATGAGATCCACCCCGTCCACGCCAGGCAGCATGAGGTCGATCAGGTAAAAGTCATAGCCGTACGCTTCAGGGTGCGCCAGCAGGTCGTTGCTGTCGCCGAACACCTCGACCTCGACGCCCTGACTTTGCAGGTACTGTGACAAAAATTCAGCGTATTCCGGGTCGTCGTCGACCAGCGCCAGGGTCTTAGGAGGCATTCACGTGTCAGATGGAAGGAAAGGATGGATTTAACCATGACCGCTCAGGTCGCCTGACTTCAAACGCCTTGAAGGGCCAGTACCCTGCCCCCCATCCGAGGGTGGTTTTTGGCTTCAACGGCAGGCCGTGCCTCCGGCGTGAAACGAGCCTTTGCGCGGTGCCGGCTCGGTCCATGCAGGGCGCGTGGGCGTGCCCAAAAGCTGCGCGTCGGTGGCAGTGGCATTGAAGGCTTCGCCCTCTGCCGATGCCGGCACGCCCAGACACCGTGCCACTTGTTGGGGTTCATGAAGGGTTCGGACGGCTGCATAGGCGAGCTGTGCCTGCGGATGGTGCCGACGCAGGTAGTTCAGCCACTGCTTGAGACGGCCGGCTTGGCCGCGAGGTTCAATTCGGCATTCGACCAAGGCCCAAAACGCTGCCAGCAGGAGTTGCACATCGGCCCAACTGACCCCACTGAGCGCAGGGTCTAAGCGCTCGGCTTCGGTGTGCGAGTCGTCTGCTGCCACGGCGCGAGCCAACCCCGGGTCGCACACCATGCCGCGGCCCAGCATCAAGGCCTGACAGCCTGAAATTTCACGGCATCGGCGGGCATCGGCCACCGACCAGATTTCGCCATTGGCCACCACGGGCACATCCACGGCCTGTTGAATCCGTGCAACCCATTCCCAATGGGCAGGGGGACGGTAGCCGTCGAGTTTGGTGCGGGCATGAACCACCAGCTCACAGGCGCCGCTCTCGGCCAAGGCCAGCGCGCACTCGACGGCCCGGCCTGGGTCGGCCACGCCCAAGCGCATCTTGGCCGAGACCGGCACGTGCGCCGGCACCGCCCGGCGCACGGCGCTCACAATGGCGGCCAACACCTCGGGCTGATCGAGCAGCGCCGCACCGCCACCATGGCGGTTGACCACCTTGGCTGGACAGCCAAAGTTCAAATCAATGCCGGCGGGTGACAGCCCGGCCAGCTTGGCCGCGTTTTCGGCCAGGCACACCGGGTCCGAACCCATCAACTGGGGGCGCACCGGCACGCCCGAAGGGGTCCGGCTTCCGTGCAGCAACTCCGGCACCACGCGCGTGAACACCCGGTCCGGCAACAGCGTGCCGCTCACGCGAATGAACTCCGACACACACCGGTCCACGCCACCCACACGGGTCAGGATGTCCCGCAGGGTGAAGTCGAGCAAGCCCTCCATGGGCGCCAGCAGCAATGTCATCACCGCATTTTGACAGGGCAGGGTGCCGCCAGGGACCCGGGCACGACACAATGCAGGCCCCGACCCCGGCTGGACCGTCCTGGGTCCTTCACCCTTGATCTCACTTTTTGGAGCGATCCTCATGTTCCGTCTTGCCTCTGCCCTCTGTGCACTGACCTGGGCCCTTGGCGGCAGCCTCGCTGTGGCCTCCGCAGCGCATGCCCAAGCCAAAGACGCGGTGGCCGCTGCCGCCGGCGAACCAGGCGCGGTGCTGACACCCAGCGGCATGGTGTACCGCACGTTGAAGGAAGGCGGCGGTGTGAGCCCCACCGCCAGCGACACCGTGAAGGTGCATTACCGCGGCACCTTCGTCGATGGCCGTGAATTCGACAGCTCCTACACCCGCAACGCGCCCGCCCAGTTTCCATTGGGCGGCGTGATCAAATGCTGGACTGAAGGCGTGCAGCGCATGAAGGTGGGCGGCAAGGCCAAGCTCACTTGCCCAGGCAACCTGGCCTATGGGGAGCGGGGTGGTGGCGGCGGCTTGATTCCGCCCAATGCCACCTTGATGTTCGAAGTGGAGCTGTTGGACGTCGCCCGCCGTTGAGCCACGGCGCAAACGGATCACCCTAGGCAGCTGCGCTCCCCACACACCTTCCCGTTGATCGACACTTTGGTGCAATGCGATGCAGGGCCATGACCGCCTCCTTGCGGCGGTGGAGCTCAGGCGGCGCACCCTGTTCGGGGGTCAGGGCAAGTCGATCGACGCAGCGTTGCTCGCACGGGCCGCCTCCACCCACGGGTGGGGCCGTGCCTCGTCGAACAAGACCGTCAAGCGATGGCAAGCTCGCGTCATGCCCACATAAAACAAGTTGCGCTGACTGTGGGCCTCGCCGTCCACGGCTTGCAAGCAGGGCATCACCACCTGGTCGAACTCCAGACCCTTCACGGCTTCAATGCTGGCCAGCAGGACACGGTCGCGGCTGCGCATGCCGTTTCGGCGCAGATCCCGCTCGTTCATGACGCGCACAAAGGCGTCCGCGTCTTGGTTGCAAGCGCCAGCCGAAGAAAGAAGGCTTTCAATGTTCGACACCGCTTGGTTCACGTCCTGGCTGCGCACCAGCACTTGGCTGGCCATCTGGCGTGGTGACAAGGCGTGCAGGAACGCTGGCAGGGGACGCGTGGACGCGTGCCCTCGGTAGGCCTGGATCGCGGCTTGCGCCAGACGGCCCAGCCCAGGAGGGGCGTGACGCAAAATCTGGTTTTCGATGAACGCGTGGGCATGCAGCGGATGCTTGGCCATGCGTTCGATCTCGCCCCGGGTGCGCTGTTGGCGGTT
>JAZKHH010000023.1:114692-149784 GCA_040385465.1 Pseudomonadota bacterium
GGACCGAAACGGTAAGACGCCGTCAAGGGCATCCGCACCGCCGGGCCGATTTCCGCCTCGAACGCACTGCCCATGAACGCGGCGTCAGCGCCCGCCACGGCATGGATGACCTGGTCGCGATCGCCCACCCCGACGAAGGCGGCGCGGGGGTTGTGCCGCAGCACGTGCTGCAACACGGTGAACATCGCCCGGTTGGTGTCGTGCATTTCGTCGACGACGACCAGGTGCAAGCCCAGGGCCAACGGGTGAGGGTCGTCGAACACAGCGTCGTCGTCGATCAGCCGCAAGGCCAGGTCGCAGGTCGCATCGCCATGGGTGCGGTAGGCCGCGCGGTCGGCCACCGGGTCATGCCGCTGGCTTTCACAGCGCTGAAAAGCGCGCAGCACGGTGTAGTCCTGCCCCCATTGCGCCAAGGCCGACTCAGGGGTGAAGCGGGCTTGGGTGCTTTGCATGGCCAGCAGCAGCGTGCCTTTCAGGCAGGCAAAGGCTTCGAGCAGGCTTTCCACCGCGGCTTCACTGCCGATGTGCGGCCACAAGGCCTGCGGGTGTGACTCGCGGGGATCGTCCAAAAGCGTTTGGGTGGCCTGCAACACGTGGGTCCGCAGTTGCTCAGGCGTGGCCAGGAACGGCACGCCACTGCCTTCGATGTCTTCCAGCCGGTGGGCGCAAAAGGCGTCGAAGGTTTGCACGCGCAGCCCTTGTCGACGCGGTGTGGAAACGCCGATCAGGTCGAGTGCCTTGAAGAAGGCTTGGACCGCGGCCGCCGTGTAGGTCAACACGAGCAGCCGCTGTGGCTCCGCCCCACGCGCCAGGGCCTGAGCCACGCGCAGCGCCAGGGTGGTCGTCTTGGCGGCACCGGCATTGGCTTCCACCAGCACCCGTTTGTGCTTGAGCGATTGAATCGCGCTTTGTTCGGCGGTGGGAATGATCGCCGTGGGTTGGTAGACGATGGCTGTCATGGAAAGGGTTCAGGAGCCCGTGGGGCACAGGCAGATCACACCGGCCCGCTGGACCGCCGGGCGGCACACTGTAAGTCAAACGACAGACAGGGCAGGGGCGTGGCCGCTCCAGTCTTGGCGGTCTCTCCTACAGAGGGCTTACGCATGGGCTGACATACCGGGTCGCACAGACCAGTGACATTGCAAGGGCGTTGGACTGTGCAGCGTCGCCATGGAGCTGTGTGCGGTGCCTGGCTGCGCGAGCGGCGATCCGGCTGCCAGAGGGCCTGCAACGTCACCCGGGAGGCAAGGGATACAGTGACAACACCGATTTGCTGAGTGTCTGTTGTACAGCGCTGACCCGGCTTCATGCCGGTTTGCGCACCGCGAGGTGCACCTTTCTTGGAGAAAACATCACATGACAAACCCATTGAACATCGGTTCCCGTGCCACTCGTTTCATGACCCGTTACGCCGGCATGGCCGCCGTGGCTGCTTTGGTGGCCAGCGGCGGCGCCCCCGCCTGGGCAGCCGACATGTCCATCAGCGCCCAGCTCAGCGGCCGCAACGAGGTGCCGCCGAACAACAGCCCGGCGACTGGGAAGCTGAACGCCCAGTTCAATCCCGAGACCCGCACGCTCAAATGGAGCGTGACCCATGAGAAGCTCACGGGCCCGGTGACGGCAGCCCACTTTCACGGCCCCGCTGGCAGCGACCAAAACGCACCGCCGGTGGTCAACTTTTCCAGCCAGCTCACCAGCCCGATCGAAGGGCAGGCGGTGCTGACCCCTGAGCAGGTCAAAGACCTGATGGCCGGCAAGTGGTACGTCAACCTGCACACCGCTGCCAACCCAGGCGGTGAAATCCGCGGGCAGGCGATGCCGGCGAAATGATGCAGGGGGAGCCATCAGTGTTTCCGTGGCTCCTCTGAATTGACGCCGGCCGCAGGGATTGGACTGCAGTCCCCGCGCGCCGGCGGCCCATTCGACGTCTCTTCTCTCCGACCCATGGCTTTTTCAGCAGTCAGCAACCTTCCTACCTCGTCGCCCGCATCGCAGCCGCGTCCTTCCAGCAGCACCACGACCCTCACCATGTTGACCGTCAACCTGCACATGGGCTTCGGCTTTCTCAACGGGCGCTTCATTCTCCACGCCCTGCGGGATGCGGTGCGCAGCGTGTCGGCCGACATTGTTTTTTTGCAAGAGGTGCTGGGCGAGCACGAGCGCCATGCGGAAAGCGTCACCAATTGGCCAGCCGTGCCGCACCACGAATTTTTGGCCGATGTGCTGTGGCCTGACATGGCGTATGGACGCAATGCCGTCTACCCGCACGGGCACCACGGCAACGCGTTGCTGTCGAAATTTCCGATCCTGAGCCATCAAAACCGCGACGTTTCGCTGGTGGGCCCTGAAGCCCGGGGGCTGTTGCACTGTGTGGTGCGCCTGCCCGACGCCCGCGAGCTGCACGCGGTGTGCGTTCACCTCGGGCTGCGTGACTCGCACAGGCGGCACCAGATTGACCAACTGACGCAACTGATCGACGAGATTCCCGCCAGCGCGCCGCTCGTCGTCGCGGGTGACTTCAACGACTGGCGGCTGCGTGCGCACGCTCAGCTCGCGAGCTGCCCCGGTTTGCATGAGGTGTTTGTGCATGCCCACGGCGCAGCAGCCCGCACTTTTCCGGCCCGCTGGCCCATCTTTCGCCTCGATCGCATCTACGTGCGCAACGCCACGACGCATCGACCCATTCAATTACCGCGCCGGCCGTGGTCTCACCTGTCAGACCATGTGCCCCTCGCGGCCGAGGTATGTGTATGAGCAGTGCAAATTGGGTCGATGGCAATACTTTCGACCTGCTGGAAAACGGCGAAGAGTTTTTTCCTGCGGTCTTCTCAGCCATCGAAGCGGCGCAGGAGGAGGTGCTGATCGAGACCTTCATCTTGTTCGAGGACAAGGTGGGCGTGGCCTTGCATTCGGTGCTGCTGGACGCGGCCCACCGAGGCGTGCGAGTTCACGTCACCGTGGACGGCTATGGGTCGCCCGAGTTGTCGTCGCAGTTCATCGAGACCTTGACCGACGCCGGCGTGCAGCTGCATGTGTTCGACCCACCCCCCCGCTTGGGGCGCAATCTGCAGCCATTTCGGCGACTGCACCGCAAAATCGTGGTGGTGGACGGCCACATCGGCTTCATCGGCGGCCTGAATTTTTCCGCGGATCACCTCGGAGATTTCGGCCCTGAAGCCAAGCAGGACTATGCCGTCCGTGCGCAAGGCCCGATCGTGACGGCCATGCACCAGGACACCCGGCGCATCTTGGCGATGTCCCGCAAGGCACTGAACAAAGCTGCACCCGCGGCGCCTGCGGCCAGCCTGCGTGAACCGGGGCGGCCAACCCCTCGCCAGCAGGGGGCTCGGGCGAGGTTGGTCACGCGCGACAACCAGCGCCACCGCACCGACATCGAGCGGGAATACCGGTTGGCCCTGGGCCAGGCCCGCCGTGAGGTCGTCATCGCCAATGCTTACTTCCTGCCTGGCTATCGCCTACTCAGGAGTCTGAAGCGCGCCGCCAAGCGGGGCGTCAAAGTGCAGCTGGTGCTGCAAGGCCAGCCAGACATCCAATGGGTCACGGTGGCCAGCCGCATGTTGTACGACCAACTGTTGAAAGCCGGCGTGTGCGTGTACGAATACTGCGAGCGCCCGATGCACGGCAAGGTGGCCGTGATCGACGATGAGTGGTCCACCATCGGCTCCAGCAACCTCGACCCGTTGAGCCTGTCGCTCAACCTGGAGGCCAACCTGGTGATTCAGGACCGCACCTTCAACGCCGCCCTGCGCACCAAGCTGCAAGGTTTGCTGGACCGCTCGTGCGTGAAGATCGAGCGCTCGAAGATTCAACATCCTTGGTGGCTGCACCTGGGTGTCGGCACGCTGATCTTTCACATTTTGCGGCACTTTCCGCAGTGGGCTTCACGGCTGCCAGCCCATCGCCCGCGCATGGAGCCGGCTGGTCAGACGCCGGTGGTGGTGGCCAACGCACCGGCAGCGGTGGAAGCCTGGCACTGGCGCAACGACGAGCCGTTGTCCATGCCGCAGATGACGGCTGGAGGGCAGGCTTGATGTACGCCACCCCCCCAACCCCAGGCAACAACACCGGCGGCTCCTCACCGCCACCAGACGTGCCGAAGCGCCGTGGCCCCTGGGGTCGTGTGCTCAGTGTCGTCCTGGCGGTGGGCGCGTTGGTGCTGGTCGGTTGGGCTGCCCGCAAGGTGGACTGGCCCGCGGTGCTGGAGGCCGTGAGCGCCTATGGGCCAGCCTTGCTGCTGATGGCCGTGGGCATTGCGGCGGTCAGCCACTTTTTCTACAGCCTGTACGACCGCATGGGCGTGGCGTGGACAGGCCATCACCTGCCCGCACGGCGGGTCATGCAGGTCAGCTTCGCCAGCTACGTCTTCAACCTCAACCTGGGCACCCTGGTCGGCGCCATGGCGTCGCGGTTTCGGATGTACTCCCGCCTGGGCCTGGACACCGAAACCATTGTGCGCGTCGTCAGCCTCAGCCTGGTGACCAACTGGCTGGGCTATGCCCTGCTTGGTGGCAGCGTGTTTGCCCTGGGCGTGATTCAGTTGCCGGACGGCTGGGCAATCGGCACTGCGGCCCTGCGGGTGGTGGGTGTGGCCCTGTGGGCGGTCGTGGCGATCTACCTGCTGCTCTGCGGCCTGTCCACCCGGCGCAGCTTCCAGGTGCGCGATCGGGTGATCTGGCTGCCGACGTGGCGCACGGCCTGCTTGCAATTGGTGCTGTCCTGCGGGCATTGGCTGACCATTGCCGGGGTGCTGTACGTGTTGCTTCAGCGGCAGGTGAGTTACCCCGAAGTGTTGGGGGTGTTCATGATCGCCTCGATCGCCGGGGCGCTGGCCCACATCCCGGCCGGTTTGGGGGTGCTGGAAGGCGTGTTCCTGGCCTTGCTGGCCCCGCCGCTGGCCCAGCACACCGTGATCGCGGCGGTGTTGGTGTTTCGGGCGGTGTACTACCTGCTGCCCCTGTTGGCAGCGGTGCCCATCTACCTGCTGAGCGAGGCCCGCACGCCGCGGGCGGCCGCCACCAGCGCTGGCTGATTTGCGAGTCTGGACCCACACCCGGATTGGGAGCGGCTCACCAGTTGAGAATGTTCGGGTTCACGTAAGTGAATTGGTTGGGCGCCGACAGGCCGGAGAACGAAAAAGAAATGCAGACGTCGAGCGACGTCACCTGGTGCCACCAACCCAAGGGCAAAAAGACCGTCTCGCCGGGCTCCACCACCACGTCCAGCACCTGCACACCCTCAAACTCAGGATGCCTCAGCAGGTCGACACGGTCGAGGTTGATGGGGCTGAACACGCCGATGTGGTTGTAGAGCCGCGGCGTGTACAGCGGTGAAATGAAACGCCAACGTTTGCGCCCCAGGATCTGGGTGTGGAACAGCATCAAGGTGTCGTGGTGCAATGGCGTGACGGTGCCTGCTGGCCCGAACCACAGGGAGGAGGCGGTGGCCAAGGTCGCGGGGTCGACCATCTCGGGCAGGGTGCCGATGTCGTCGAGCAGCGGAGCCAGTCCGGGCTGGCGGAGGGCCTCGTTGTTGGCCGTCAGGTAAAAATCGTTGCTGACGCCGACGGCGGTGACCTTGTCGACCAGTTCGCCCAAGGGGATGCTGCTGCTGCGCTGGAGCTTGTTGACTTCGTAATCCGGGTCGCTGTCGCGGTTGGATTGAATCTGCACCCGCTCGTGGCCAAAGCGCTCTTTGAGATAAGCCGGCGTCCAGCGTCGTCGGGCAGGCCAGTCGGTGGTGAGATCGGTCAGCACCACGGGGCGGTTGCCGGCGTAATAGCGCTGCATGAATTCAGCCTGTGTCACCCCTGCGCGCTTTTCCACCAGGTGGCTGCCCGGCTCGCTCTCCCACAACCGCTGCAAGTTGCCCATCACCGAGGCCAGTTTCCGGTTGAGCTGCAAAAAACGCTCGGCGGCCTTGTAACAAGGGTCGGTGTGGATGGTGGCCACTGCGTCCTGCGCCAGCGCCGGCTCCACACCCGCTTGCACCATGGTGTGCACCATGGACTCGGGCGTGCAGCCCCGCAGGCGGTTTTCGGCCACCCATTGCGTCCAGCCCGGGTCGAGCGTGGCCGGGGGCAGCGGGGCCGGTGGCATTGGTAGCAGGACGTTGTCCATGGAGGCGACGGGCTTGGTCATGTCAAAAATCTCCTTCATCAACAAACTGTCGAGCACGCCGGTTTTTTTCAAGTGCTGCACGACCGTGTGCGGCGACCCGGGGTGGGCCACCGTGCGACAGCGCGGCAGGCTTGCCAACCTCTGGGCGTGAAAGACGTCGGCGTTGCGGTCGTCGGGCTGGGTGGGATCGTCGGCCAGGCCGTAATGGATGCACACGTCGGGCGTGGCACCCGTTTCGGTCCACAGCCGTGGCAGGTCCAAGCGGGCCGCAGGCTGCGGCGCGTCGCGCAGTTTTTCCATGACGGACAACCACCGGGTGTCGCTGGCCTGCTGCGACACGCCCAGCTCCAAGGATGACAGCGGACCAAAGGCGAGCACCTGGTCGGCCGGCAGCAAGGCCCCCCACATCAGCGCGGCATAGGCGCCCATCGATTGCCCCAGGGTGATCACCCGGCTGGGGGCGATGCAGCGCACCAGGCGCCGCAGGCTGTCGGTGACCTGATCAACATTGCCGCCCAGGCCCGCCACCCCGCGCTGATACCAGAGGTTGTGCGGATCGCGCAGCAAAAGGCGATTGAGGGGTCGACCGCACAGTGCCTCGACCTTGCGCGTGCGCCCGAAAAAGTCAAAGGCTGGGGCGGCCTGCCAATTGGCGAAACCAAAGCAGATGACCAAGGGCTGGCCCGGGTGCACCTCATCCACCAGGCAGTCTGCCGCCGTGTGTTGCACGGCGGCAGGTGTCCAGCGCCGGGGCGCCGGCAGGTCGGCCGGCCACTGCGTGTTCGGCGCGTTCATTGGGCCGGGACAGGGTCTACCGCGATCGTCCGGCATGCCATCACGGCCACGGAGTGCGCCTCCGCGCCTCGCGTGGCTGGATGGCACGCAACGTGTGTGTTCCTCGTGTGGGTCTGCACTTGGCCGCCTCGCACTGCCTGCAATGAAGGGGAGATCGACCCCATTGGGCCGCCGCCGGCGCGGCCCTGAAGACAAAGCAGCCACCGGCGGCGGTGATCATAGCGTTGGCGAGCGACCACCCCTTTTGGCCACGCACCGCCATGGCGCCGTGAGAAAAATGGGGCCCGTTTCAGGGTGATTGCGCCGTCGGTGCATCATCTCCCCTTTGATTCCACAACCGACAACTCCAATGGCCTCTTCTTCCCCTGAAAGCACCAGCATGGCGCTGTTCTGCGACTTTGAGAACGTCGCCCTCGGTGTGCGCGACGCCCAGCACGACAAGTTCGACATCAAACGGGTGCTGGAACGCCTGCTGCTCAAAGGCAGCATCGTCGTCAAGAAGGCTTACTGCGATTGGGACCGCTACAAGCACTTCAAGGCGACGATGCACGAAGCCAACTTCGAGCTGATCGAGATTCCGCATGTGCGTCAATCCGGCAAGAACTCTGCCGACATCCGCCTGGTGGTGGACGCGCTCGACCTGTGCTACACCAAGTCGCACGTGGACACCTTCGTCATCATCAGTGGTGACTCCGATTTTTCGCCGTTGGTTTCCAAGCTGCGTGAGAACGCCAAGCAGGTGATCGGTGTGGGCGTGAAGCAGTCGACCTCGGACCTGTTGATCGCCAACTGCGACGAGTTCATTTTCTACGACGACCTGGTGCGCGAAGACCAACGTGCCGCCGCTCGGCGTGCCGCTCAGCAACCGCCGGCGAATCGCCGGCCCGCAGACGGTGAAAGCCGTCGCCACAACAGCAAGGAAGACCCGGACGCCCGCCGCGTCAAGGCGCTCGACCTGGCCGTCGAAACCTTGGAAGCGCTGGGCTTTGAGCGCGGCGATGGCGGCAAGATCCGCACCTCTGTGTTGAAAGACGCCATCAAGCGCCGCAAGCCGGATTTCAATGAAACGTATTTTGGTTTCCGCAGCTTCGGGGGTCTGTTGGAAGAAGCCCAAACCCGCGGGCTGCTTGAGTTGGTGCGAGACGAAAAGGGCAATGCCTATGTGCAGCGCGCCGTCCCTGGATCCCAGCGCCACGAGCCCCGCTTGCCAGAGCCTGCTTCTGCACCCGCACGTGCGCCGGCGCCTGCACCTGGGGTGATGTCAGCCGTGACGATGGATGAGCCTTGCGCACCGGCTCTTGCGGAGCGGGATCCGCGTGAAGCCGTCGACGACGACGTTGCGCCACCCGCGCGCTCGGCCAGGCCCCCGCGCGGCACAGCGCGCACCAGCCGCAAAGCCACCGCTGACGAACCAGGGCAAGCCGGGACAACGACCGCTCCCACGCCAGCGCCTGGGCTCAACACCGAGGCCGCCCTGGAGCCGGCCCCCAGGGCGGCAGAGCCCGAAGAAGCGGCGCCGCCAGCACGCAAGGCGGCTGGCCGCCCCCGCAGCAAAGCCGCCGGCACCACGGCGAGCGCCAGCCGGCGTCCCCGAAAGAAGGCCGTTGACAATGGGGCGGAGTGACACCGATCCGTGCGGCTTGGTCGGCCCCCATCAACCCTGGCTGAGACTGTGGACATCTGGATCGTGCTGATGGCCTTTCCCCTTGTGGGCCGGGCAGTGCCAGGCCCACAAGGGCGCTGTGCTCGTCGACGTGGACAAGGGCTTGCATGGGCCTGACGCTCGGTGGGCTGCTTCTGGCGGCGCCTTTGGGAGTGGCGCTGCTGGCCTGGCTCGTGCACTGGGCGTCGCTGCGGCAGCAAGACGACGCGCCGCCGCACGATGAGAAGCGGCGCGGCCGTTTTGCGCGGCCACGCGCGTTCCTTCGCGCGCGCACATCGCCCGGCCGGCTGCTCGGCCTGCAGTTGACCTGGAGCGCCCTGGTGCTGATCGCAGCCGGCTGGGTGTTCGGTCGCCTGGCCGAAGCGGTGTCTTCGGCCGGTCAATTGGTCCTCGTTGACGCCCAGGTGGCTCAGTGGTTTCACCACCATGCCACCCCGGCCATGACCCAGGCCATGCTGGGATTGTCCCATTTGCACGGGCCCACGGCCATCAGCGTCATGACAGTGCTCGTGGCGGCATGGCTGATCCGCCAGCGCCAATGGCATTCACTGTCCCGCATCGTGCTCACGGTGCCCACGGGTTTGTTGCTGAATGTGTTGGTCAAGCAGGTGTTCCATCGGGCTCGTCCCCAATTCGACGAGCCGCTGCTGACGTTGTCGACCTACAGTTTCCCAAGCGGCCATGTCGCGGGCACGACGCTGTTTTACGGGGTGTTGTGCGTGCTGCTGTGGGCCCGCGTGGACGCGTTGGGCTGGCGGGTGGCCGGCGTGGCCGCCGCCATGGCGGTCACTACCCTGGTGGCGGTGAGCCGTTTGTACCTGGGTGTGCACTTCCTCACCGATGTGCTGGCCGGTTTTGCAGGCGCGCTGGTGTGGTTGACGCTGTGTTTGTTTGCCATCGACGCCTACTGGCGACGCCGCGCCGATGTCCACGCATGAGCCGCTTTCAACGCCACCCTACCAATGGTTTGCGCTTTTTGGCAGGTCGGCTGTTTGCCCTGCGGTTGCACGCTTCCGATTCACAGGCCCCATGAAAGCTTTCCGTGCTTGGTCACCGTTCGTTCTCGCTGGTCTGGCCTGCCTGTTCGGGCCGGCCCTCATGGCTCAAGCCCCGCCGAGCGACACCCCCGATCCCACTGCCGGTGTGAGCAACACCATGGCCCAACGCATGCAGGCCTGCGTCGGGTGCCATGGTCCGCAGGGCAGGGCGACCCATGCAGGGTACCTGCCCCGCATTGCAGGCAAGCCGGCTGGCTACATCTTCAACCAGTTGCACAACTTTAAAGCTGGCCGGCGCCACAACGCCGCCATGACCCATCTCCTGCAGCACTTGTCAGACGACTACCTGCGGGACATCGCCCAGTATTTCTCCGAGCTGGACCTGCCTTATCCGCCGGCCCGGCCCGACGGCTTGACCCCCGAGCGGCGGCGCATGGCGCAAACTCTGGTGGCGCAGGGCGACCCGGAGCGGCAGCTTCCTTCGTGCATCTCCTGTCACGGCGAGCAGATGGCGGGCCGCTTGTCCGCGATGCCGGGCCTGCTGAGCTTGCCGCCGGACTACCTGGTGGCGCAGTTTGGCGCCTGGCGCACCGGCTTGCGCAAAGCCCATGCACCCGATTGCATGGGCGCTGTGGCCCAGAAGCTGACGCCCGACGAGATCACTGCCGTGTCGCAATGGCTGTCGGCTCAGACCTTGCCCCTGGGCGTGAAGCCTGCACCAGCGTCCACGCAGCCGCTGCCCATCGCATGCGGGAGTGCAGAGTGAGGCCGCGCTCCTGGCCGTCCCGACGTCCTTGGGCCCTGCGCTTGGTGGCCCTGCTGGCCACGGCCGCCTTGCTGGCAGCGTTGGGGGTGGCCTGGTTGAATGTTCGAGGAGAAGCCCCGCTGGCACCCGCAGGCACGGCGGTGACCGAGCCTGCGTCAACGGCGGTGGTGGCCCGTGGCGCCTACCTTGCACAGGCTGGGAACTGCAAGGCTTGCCACACTTCGGCCTCCGGCGCCGATTTTGCCGGAGGCCATGGCATTGAGACTCCCTTTGGGACCGTTTATGGCTCCAACATCACACCCGACGCCGAGACCGGCTTGGGAAGCTGGTCGTCTGGTGAATTCTGGCGTGCCATGCACCATGGCCGCTCGAAAAACGGGCGCTTGCTTTACCCTGCGTTTCCCTACCCCAGCCTGACGAACGTCACTCGGGAAGACTCGGATGCGTTGTACGCCTATCTGCGAACGGTGCCGCCCGTCCGACAGCCCAACACGCCCCACGCGCTCGACTTTCCGTACAACACCCAGGCGGCCTTGGCCGTGTGGCGTGCGCTGTTCTTCCGGCCGGGTGGCCTGACCACCGATGCGCGGCAAAGCGCCGAGTGGAACCGGGGCAGGTACCTGGTGGATGGACTGGGCCATTGCGCCGCTTGTCACTCTGGCCGCAACTTCCTCGGCGGCCCGGGTTGGAACGCCGAATTTGCCGGCGGCTTGATGCCGGGCGCGGCTTGGTATGCGCCCTCGCTGGCCGACCCCCGGGAAGCGGGTCTGCAGGAATGGCCGCGCGCTGAGTCCGTGCGCCTTCTGAAAGACGGCATGTCGCGACAAGGCGCTGTGGGCGGACCGATGGCCGAGGTGGTCTACGGCAGCACGCAGCACCTGAGCGAGGCCGACTTGGATGCCATGGTGCAGTACCTGGCCTCGGTGCCGGTGCAGGTGCGACAGGCCCCGCCCATCGAGCCGGCTGCCGCCAGTGTCATGGCCCAAGGCGGCAAGGTGTACACCCAGCACTGCGCGTCTTGCCATGGCAAGGAGGGGCAAGGCGTGCCAGGCATCTACCCTGCGCTGGCGGGCAACCGCGCGGTCACGCTGCACTCGCCGAACAACGTCGTCCAGTTCATTCGCAAAGGTGGTTTTGCACCCAGCACGGCAGGCCACCCGCAGCCCTTCGGCATGCCGCCGTTTGGGCATGTGCTCGACGAGGCCGAGGTGTCTGCGGTTGCCACTTACGTCCGTCAATCTTGGGGCAATGCGGCGCCACCGGTGTCTCGGCTGAACGTCTTGCAGGTCAAGTGAGTGGCGGGTCGGCGGTCCCTGGAAGCGGCGCAGGTCGTCCGCGTTTGCACCGGCGTCGGGGTGGTCCTTTATGGGGAACCCATGCCGCTCGCGGGCAGCCGCTGGGATCCGTCGACCGCCTGCGCACCCTGCGCCGGCGCCAGCGGCAAACTCACCTCGAAGCACGAACCGCTGCCCAGGCCGTCACTGCGTGCCACGACGGTGCCGTTGTGAAGCGTCACCAGCTGTTGAACGAGCGCCAACCCAATGCCCAAGCCATTGGACGGGCGTCCAGCGGTCGGGGGCCCTTGCACGAACGGCTCAAACACATGGGCCAGCAAGTCAACGCTCATGCCCGCGCCCGCATCCTGGACACGCAACACCGCGGCGTGGTGGGATGCTTCGACCCGAACGCTGATCGCGCTGCCCACGGGCGAATACTTCAGGGCGTTGGTCACCAGGTTGACCACGATCTGCTCAACCCGCACCGGGTCGGCGTGCACCCATGCTTCAGCGGTGTCCACCGAGATCTGCGCGCCGTGCGCCAGGTCCGTGAGCTTCAAACCCTCCATGCACTCGCGCACCACGGCAGCCAGATCCACCGCGCGCCTTTCCAACACCACCTTGCCCAGCTGCATGCGCCTCACGTCGACCAGGTCATCGACGATGCGCTTCAGATGCCGGTTTTGTCGCCGAATGATGTGCAGGAGTCGGACCGAGGCGGCGGCGTCCAGGGAGCCCAGCAGCAGCACCTCGGTGGCCGACCCGATGGCGGCCAGCGGATTGCGCAGCTCATGGCCCAACAAGGCCAGGAACTTGTCTTTGGCCACATTGGCCGCCTCGGCGCTCACACGCGCGGCTTGCTCGTTGGAGAGCAGCTGCTCGCGCTCTGCCGCCAGGGCTTCGCGGGCACGGTGCGCCTCGGCCAGCAAACGGCCGGCGTCTTCCAGCGCGCTGTTGAGCTCGTTGATCTCATCCAAAGACGTTCGCGTGGTGAGCGGCTGCCCGCCCGTGCCGACCAGCCGCGCCGATCGGGAG
The DNA here is from genome assembly GCA_040385465.1 of Pseudomonadota bacterium. Lineage (GTDB taxonomy): Bacteria > Pseudomonadota > Gammaproteobacteria > Burkholderiales > Burkholderiaceae_C > CANHBY01. Next base: position 127,364 of record JAZKHH010000023.1, read on the forward strand.
GCCGTGTCCATGGCGCGGATCAATGTCCTGCTGAGGAGGGAGCCGCCGATGATGGCGGCCGCCAGCGCCATGAGCACGCCACCGCTCAACCACGCCACCGCCTGGGTGGCCGACGCTTCAATGGCGCTGACGGGCGCGGCCACCGCCACCGTCCACCCAGTCAAGGACGATCGGACGAAAGCGTCATAGGAGTCAACGCCTTCCAAGGTGGCATGGCGGATCAACCCTTCGGGCGACGCCGCTGCGGCCGCCGTCAGCTCCGGCCGAGCCTGCTGGCCCAGCAACTCGTCCGACCGATGACTGCGGGAAATGAACCGCCCTTTGCGGTCGATGACGGCCACCACCCAATCCGGACGGCCCTGCAGCCGCAGGGCCGTCTTTTTCCAATGCTCCACCGAGAAGGCCTGCGCCACCACGAACCGGCCCGCCGGGGTGGGCTTGGCCGGCACGTAGATCGTCGTCAGCAGCAACTTGGTCACCGGCCCTGAAATCAGGTCGCTGACCAAGGGTTGTTGCGTTGCCAGCACCGTGGCCACGCGCTGCTGCGCCACGGCGGGCGGGGGCGGGGTGCCGAAAGGCACTTTGGTGTTGAACACCTGGGTGCCTTGCTCGTCCAGCACCAGGGTCCAGACGTCAGGCGAGGGGTTGATGGCCAAGGCCTCTTGGTAGAACGCCTCGAAGTCGCCGCGTTGCAAGCTGGGCGACTGGCCCAAGGCGGTGAGGGCGCCCAGCGAGCGCTGGATCTGCCCGTCCACCAGCAACGAGGAGGAACGAACCGCCTCGTTCAGGCCTTGCAATGAAGTGGCCTGCTCGCCTTCACGAACCTTTTGCACCGCGATGGCGGCTGCGAGAAAGCCCGGCAACAGGATGACCGCGCCAAGCAACCATAGATGTGAGCGGATTTGCACGAGCGGTTTGTAGCACGGAGTGCAAGCCGTCGTTCTGGATTTTTGCGCCGATTCTAGGGGCCCGGTGGCCTGCACAAGCGCGCTTCCACGTGCTTTGCCGCTCAGGCTTCCAGGCGGCCGGCCTTGCCGAAAAGAAAGCCCATGATGAGGCGGGTGGGCCGGCCGGTTTGGCACCCACGCAGGCGGCACCGTGATGGCATGTCAGGGCGCAGTGGGGCACCCCGACAGCTGCACTTCAATGAACGTCTTTGCGCGGCGGGTTGAGGGGCCCGCTGCTGGCCAGGTCCTTGCCTTCGATGCCCGCGAAAAGTTTGGCCGCACGAACTTTGACGTCGAGCAGCTCGTTGGCGGTGACACTGTAGCGGCCGCTGAACAAGTCGACCTGCACGCTGAATTCGACGTCCTTGCCCGCATGGGACAGCGTGCCGCTGGTGAAGGTGTAGTCCGGCAAGGTCGCCGGAACGCCTCTGGCCTTGACGTCGTAGTCCTGGTAAGTCACGTCGTAGATCTCGCCACTGGCCAGGTCCAGCGACCCGGTGGAATGAACGATGTCCTCTTCGAGCTCGTCGGCGATGGTGATGGGTACTTTGAGTTGCATGGAAAAAATGGTCGACGGGATGAGACAGGTCCCCTTGGGACCCAGATAATCTGTCCCCGATCTTCGTGGCGGTCAGCCGCGCACCCTATCACAGCTGGCATCCTCGATCTCCAGCCCTGCAAGGCCGTCCAGCCCTGAGTTTGCTGAGACCGCCTGGCTTCATTCGTGGACCCTGCACCTGGCCTTGGGCGAACGTGGCATCGTGCGCCTGCGGAGCTTTGAGCGCCCAGCGCATCACCAGCGCCCGGTGGTTTTTCCAGAGTCGAACCAAGGTCAGGTGGGTCGGCAAGGCCTCCCTGGTGGGGGGCTCATGGGACAGCTTCCAAGGTGGTCACGGTGAACGCCCCATTGATTTTTTCGGCGGTGAACCGAACCTTGTCGCCAGGTTTGACTTTGTCCAGCAGGGTCGGGTCCTTGACCTGGAACACCATGGTCATGCCCGGCATGCCGAGGTGTTTGATCTCGCCATGTTTCAAGGTGATCTTTCGGGTGTTCGCATCGACTTTGCGCACTTCGCCGTCCGACAGCGCCGGGACGGCGGCACTGGTCGGTGTCGGCGCCTGGGCTCGAACATCCGCAGCCCAGCACAGGCCCAGACCTGTGCTGATGAACAAAGTTGTGAGCAAAGTGATCGTTGAGCGTTTCATGGCAATTTCCTCTGTCGATTGACCGGGCATGCCCCATCGGGGCCCGGTGAAAACACGGCTGTCCCCCCAACCACTGAGTGGGGGCATCTCATCAACTAGCACGCTTCCTTGGAAGAAGAGGATGTGTCCATTCAGTGTCCCGCATGGCCTTTGGGTTTGCGGACCTGAACCTCAATGTCTGCCGCTGCCTTGCCTTTGGGCAGCACGGACCGGCCTCGCTCCGAAGCGAAGCGCGCGGGTTCGGACAAGGCGCCTGTCCACTCGAAAGCCGTGGTGCCCGGCGGCTGCTGGAACCAACCAGGGTCGCTGTGGTCACCCGGCTTTTGGTCGGCCCGGACCTTCACGACGCTGAACATGCCGCCCATCTCCAAAGAACCAAAGGGCCCTTCGCCACCCATCATCTTGGCGGTGTTGTCCGGAAGGGGCATCTCCATCTCGGACATGTCACCCATGCCGCGCTCCGCCATGACCATGTAGTCGGGAATGAGCTGGGTGATTTCCTTGACCATGCCGCGGTGCTCCACGCCGATCATGGTGGGCACCTCGTGGCCCATGGCGTTCATCGTGTGATGGCTCTTGTGGCAATGGAGCGGCCAGTCGCCTTCCTCATCTGCCACAAATTCAATCTGGCGCATCTGCCCCACAGCCACGTCGGTGGTCACCTCCAGCCAGCGTGCGGACTTGGGGGTGGGGCCGCCGTCCGTGCCGGTGACCAGGAACTCGTGCCCGTGCAGATGGATGGGGTGGTTGGTCATGGTGAGGTTGCCGATGCGGATGCGCACCTTGTCGTTTTTCCGAACGTTCAGCGAGTCGATGCCCGGAAAAATGCGGCTGTTCCAGGACCACAGGTTGAAGTCGGTCATCGTCATGATCTTGGGCGTGTAAGCGCCCGGCTCGATGTCATAGGCGCTGAGCAAGAACACGAAGTCCCGGTCCACCTCGTCGATCAACGGATGCTTGGCTTTGGGGTGGGTGACCCAGAAGCCCATCATGCCCATGGCCATCTGGGTCATCTCGTCGGCATGCGGGTGGTACATGAAGGTGCCGGGGCGACGGGCCACGAACTCGTACACAAAGGTCTTGCCAGGCTGAATGGCGGGCTGGGTCAATCCGGCAATGCCGTCCATGCCATTGGGCAGGCGTTGGCCGTGCCAATGGACGGAGGTGCGTTCGGGGAGTCGGTTGGTCACGAAGACGCGCACCCGGTCGCCCTCCACCACTTCGATGGTCGGCCCGGGCGACTGACCGTTGTAGCCCCACAGATGGGCCTTGAAGCCCGGTGCCATTTCCCGCACCACGGGCTCGGCAACCAGATGGAATTCCTTGACGCCCTGGTTCATGCGCCAGGGAAGTGTCCAGCCGTTGAGCGTGACGACGGGGTGGTACGGCCGGCCGGTGCTCGGCACCAGGGGCGGCAGGGTGTTGGGCGTGGCTTGATGGGCCGGTTCGGGCAAGGCCGCCATGGCCACCTTGCTCACGCTGGCAGCGGCCACCGCCAACCCCGCGCCGCCCAGGAGGAAATCTCGTCGATGGGTTGTCATGGTGATGAGGTCCTTGTTGAAATCAGTGCCCTGCGGCCATGCCGCCGCCAGGGGTGGCCGCCTGGGTCGACAAGGCCGGCGCGGCAGTGGGGTGGCCGATGAGGGTGGCCTGCAGTGAGGCGTCGGCCAGCCAGAAATCGCGTTGCGCTTCGATGGACTGCACCACGCTGCTCACCTGCTCTCGCGCATCGGCCAACAGCTCAAACACGCCGATCAACATGCCGTTGTAGCGAAGCAGGTTCTCTTCGGCAATGGTCTTGCGCAGGGGCACCACCTCTTCCACGTAGTGCTGCGCCAGGTCGTGCGCAGTGCGGTAAGCACCGTACTGCTCGCGCACCTGGGAGCTGGCTTCCACACCGATCTGAGCCGCGCGGTTCAGGGCAGCCATGTAAGTGGCTTGCGAGCGAGCGCGCACCGCGTCTCCAGCGTCAAAAATTGGCAACGGGAATTCCAGCTCGTAACCCTTTTGCACCGGCTCACCGGTTTCGCTGTTGCGCACGCCGCCCATGTGAAACCCGTTGACGAAGCCGGTCACGCGGGAAAGTCCCTGGTCGCGCGCGGTGAACTCGAGGTGCGTGCGTGCCGAGCGCACGTCCAGTCGCTGGTCGATGGCCTGCTGGAAAACCATTGCCTCGTTCTTCACCGTCTTCGGTAGCTCGGGCAGCCGATCGGGCAGCTGGAGCGAGCGAGCCTGCGCCTCGTTGAGGCCCAGCGAACGCACCAGGGCTTCACGCGAGCTCAGGGCAGCTTGACGTGCCCGGGCGAGTTGCGCCACCGCGTCGGCCGCAAACGCCTGTTCCCTGACCCGCTGCAGCCGGCTGAAGTTGCCGGCCGCCTGCATGCGGCGAGCCAGCTCGGAGCTCGCATCGGCCGCCCGTTTGACCTGCTCGACGTACTGCAGCGACTGCTGTGCCGCCACCGCGCGCACCCAGTTCTGCCGTGCGGTGGTGGCCGCTTGAACCACATCACCTGCCAGGCGCCACTGGAGTTGCTGCTGCTGGGCATCAGCCAAGCGGAGCCGGGAGGGCAGCAGCAACAGGTCAAACAATGAAAGGCTGAGCATGCGGCCGATGTCGAGGTCAGTCTCGCCCCCCTCTCGTCGCACGAGGCGCTCGAAAGTAAAGACGGGGTTGGGCAAGCGGGCCGACTGCGTTGCGCTGGCCGATGAGGCCGCGCTGTCGAACAGCACGCTTTGCAGGGAGGGGCTGTAGGCCAGGGCCAAGCGCACGGCATCGTCAGCGCTCAGCGGCTTGGACAAGACAGCGTCCACGTCCGCTTGGGCCTGACGTCGCGCCTCGTCGGTGTTCAGCCACTTGACCTCGGCGCCCAAACGGTTCTGCGTCAGGCTTTGGGTTTGCTGGAAGTTCCGGTCGATGGCATGGCTGGCGCAACCGCTGAGGATCATCAGAACCACGGTCATGCCCATCAGCAGCCAAGGGAGACCGCCCACGCAGGAAGTCCGGTCGGAAGTGGGGGGCTGCGTCGTCATGGTTTGGCCTGCCCAGCATGCCCAGCATGCGTGCCGGACGACGGTGTGACGGGCGGCTTGGCGCCCTGCGCCGTCGGCTCAGGCTGGCTTGCAGCGGGAGGAGGGGTGGACGGCGCAGAAGGGTTGCTGCCCGGAGCGGGCTCGACGGTTTGGGCCTCACGGGCATAGGCCTGCCAGCCACCAATGCGGCCGACCAGGTCATTGGCTTCTCGCCAGGACCCCACAGGTTGGTCTGCGTAGCGGCGATAGCCCTCAAAGGCAGACCTGTAGGAACGCTCAATGCGCTGGGAAGGCAGGCTGGATGTTGGGCTGGCAGCGGCGGGGCTTGCCACTGGTGGTGGCGCCGCGTTCTGCGCGAGCGTGGCGCTGGGACCGGCGCACCACAGCACCGCTGCCAGCACAGACCAAATTGGGTGTGACATTGAAAATCCTCACAAACAGCCCATCCGACGACTGGCTTTAAGCAACGATCTGGGATGGGTCAAGAAAAGCCAGAACCCGGCACTGTGGCAGCGCTGCAAGCGCTGCCCGGCCGCGTTCCACGGGCATTTCAGAGGAGGAAGGTTCTGGGCGGCCGGTCGGGGCCGTCGGTCAAGAAGACCGGCACCGTGCGAGGGATCAGAGGAGCGACAAAATCGTCGATCTGAACAGCCTCAGAAAAAATCACATCGGCAGGCGGTGCCGCTGAGGTGCAGCAAAAAGCGCAGGCACTGCATTTGAACTTTGAGAGCTGGTCAAGTTGGGTGAGTGGTGCCTCGTCACCTGGTTCCAGAGAAGGCAGAGCGGCCACATGAATCTGGGCATCGCCGTGCGCATAAGGCACGTTGCCGTGCTCGACTGCCGTTGAACCCTGAGCGTGATGCAAACCTTCTTCAGGGGTGTGGTCTGCTGCCCCCGCCACAGCTTGAGCCATCCGGTGGTGGCTCGGGCCGCAATGAACCATGGCTGCAGCCGCCCAACCTTGCACAGGCAAAGCGGCCACCATGAGCCATATCAGCAGGAACCGAAACCAAGGGAACATGGCCAAAAGTGTAGAGGATTGTTGAGGGCTGTGCAGCCACCTTCCAACCTCGACACCCTGATGGGGGTGTTGCCAACCCCCCAGCGCATTGGCATTTGGCCGCCCGCGTTCCTGCCTCGTCAAGCGGCGCTGTGTGCCGCCGTTTTTTCCAACCAGGCGTTGAAGGCGTCCAGGGGCAACGGCCGGGCAATCAGGTAGCCCTGGCCCTCGTCGCAGCCCCAGCCGGCCACCCGGTCCAACACGTCTTGGGTCTCGATGCCTTCGGCCAGCACCCGGTGCCCCAGGTCGTGGGCCAGGCGGATCATGGCGGGCACGATGGCGCAGTCCCGGGCGTCTGTCATCACAGAGCGAATGAAAGACTGGTCAATTTTCAAGGTCGTGGCGGGCACCTGCTTGAGGTAACTCAGGTTGCTGTAGCCGGTGCCGAAATCATCGATCGCCAGTTGCAGGCCAAGGCCACGGATGCGCTGCAGCCGCTCGGTCAAGCGCGTCGGGTCGATGGTCAACGCACTTTCGGTGAACTCCAGCTCGATGCCGGTGGCGTTCACCCGGTGCTGGTCGAGCAGCTGGCACAGGCTGTCCACGAAGTGGTCCTGCTCCAGATCCACGGCAGACACGTTGATCGCCACCTTGAAGGTGTGGCCCGCCCGTTGCCACACCGCGGCTTGGCCGAGTGCCTGCGACAACACCCACTGCGTGACGCGCCCGATCAGCGCCGTCTTCTCCGACAGGGGAATGAACTCCGCCGGCGAGATGGCGCCCATGTCCGGATGACGCCACCGCAGCAGCGCTTCGGCGCCGACGCAGTGCCCGGTTTTCAAGTCGATCTGCGGCTGGTAGTGAAGGCTGAGCTGATCGCCGGCCTTCAAGGCCCGCGGAAGCGCCGACAGCAGTTGAAAGGCGCGTTTCTGACGCTGGTCGCTGCCGCTGTTGTAAAAACTCCATTTGCCGCCGTGCTGCCGCACGGCATCGGTGATGACGGCCAGCGAGCGAAACACCTCCGCCGGGTCCACCCCGCGGCTCAGGCGAAACGCCCCAATGGTCGCGCGGGCGTTGTAGGGGATGCCTTGGTGCTCAATGGGCGCGTCGAAGCCATCCACAATTTTCTCGAAGAGCGCTTCGGTGAGGGCACCCCGGCCGGCGGCATCGGTGTCTTGGACCAAGGCTTCGTCGACCAGAAAAGCAAAACGGGTCACGTCCACGCGGTAAGCGGTGAGGTGGGGTGGCAGGTGGGCCTGCAGACGCTCCTTAGCGCGCACGACGTAGTCTTCCGCGTGATCGCGTCCCAACGCACGGGCCATGTCGGCAAAGAAGTCGGCGCCACAGCAATCAACAGCCGCTGCCACGACTTCGGCCGGTTCGCGCCCTGGGTCGGCGATCCACAAGCCGGTGTCTTCCAGAAAGCGTGAGCGGTTCGGCAACAGGGTGGTCGGGTCCACATAGCCAAAGGTGTGCAGCGCCTCCAGCCGGTTGGTGACCATGGCACCCAGGTTGGCCAGGATGTCGCGTTCCTTGTCGCTGAAGGCCTCTCGGGGTTCCGTGCCGATCAGGCACAGCGTGCCCACGTTCAGGCCGTCGCCCATGCACAAAGGAATGCCCGCGTAAAAGCGCACGCTGGGCGGCCCGGTGACCAAGGGATTGTCAAAAAAACGATTGTCGGTGCGGGTGTCCAACGCGACCACCAGGTCTGGCCCCAATATTGTGTAGCTGCAGAAAGCGACCTCTCGGGGGGTCTCGGCGATGTCCACCCCAAAGCGCGATTTGAACCACTGTCGCCGCTGATCGATCAGCGACACCACCACCACCGGCACGTTGAACACGGCGGCGGCGATGGCGGTGATGCGGTCAAACGTCGGGTCGGCGGGGGTGTCGAGCAGGCACAGGGCACGCAAGGCCGCCAAGCGGTCGGCTTCGTTCCAGGGAAGGGGAGCAGCAGGCATGTCGTGCTTTACGACAGTTTGGGGCACAACTTGAGGGGGTAAGACGTGTCAAAAAGACGAGGCATTGCCAGCGTGGCGGGGTCAACCGCCTGTTGCGTCCCAGGCCAAAACGCTGGGCATCGATCGTCGCCTGTGTCCGCCGCGCCATCTCGGGGCAACGCTCAAACCGCACCGTCCAACACCACGGTGGCACCGCTCATGTAGCTGTTCTTGTCGGACACGAAGAATGCTGCCGCTTCGGCCACCTCCTCGACCGTTCCCAGGCGGCCGAGCGCGCAATGGCGCAGGTACTCGGCCTGTTTGGCTTGGGGAAGATTGCCGCTCACACCTTCGTCCAGCACCCCAGGTGCGAGGCAGTTGACGGTGATGCCGTAGCGGCCGACCTCTTTGGCCAAGGCCTCGGTCATGCCGCGCAAGGCCGCCTTGGCGGCGCTGTAATGCACGGGAGCCTGCATCATCTTCACGCCCGCCAGCGAACTGATGTTGAGGATGCGTCCGCGTCGGCGGTGAATCATGCCGCGCAGTACGGCCTGGGTGGCCAAGAACGCGCCCTTGACGTGGACGTTCATCATGCGGTCCCAGTCTTCCTCTTCCATCAGGGCCAGGGGCACCACTTGGCCCACACCCGCGTTGTTGACCAGGATGTCGACGCCGTCAACCTCAGCCTCGATTCGGCGGACCATCTGGTTCAAGCCAGCCTTGTCGAGCACCGACACCTGAAAAGTCCAGGCCTGCACACCCAGGGCCTGCAGCTCGCTGCGCACAGCCTCGGCTTGCTCGGGTGAGCGGCTGTGGTTGAACGCGATGTTGGCACCTTCGCGTGCAAGCGCCAGGCACAGGGCCTTGCCCAAGCCGCGCGAGCCGCCGGTCACCAGCGCAGTGCGCCCTTGCAGCAACCCTGCAGGACGGAGGGCGCTCACTCCTTGATCACCCGGGGCTGAGCGCCGCCCAGGCCAATGGCATGCGGCGAGCGGGCAGGTGTCTCGTGTGCGGCGATGCCGGTCAACGCTTGGCGGGTGTCAATGCGATGGAACTGCACCACCGCGGCTGGCGGGTCGGTGGTCCATGGTTTTTTGCCCCAGGCCGGCAGGGCGGTCTCAGGGCCCTTGGCTGCGCCCCGGTGGAACATGTTGAAGCCACAGGCGGGCATGATGCGGCCGTCGACCTGGGGATAGTGGTGGCAACATTTGCGCAGCCGCTCCAGGTCGAAGTCGTGGCGGTCCATGTAGTGGTGCAGAAAGATCGATTTGGCTTGCTTTTCACCCAGTGCAATGGCTTCCTTGGCACTCACGCTCCGGTTTGGGAACATGATGTCGACGGCCCGGCGCAGGGCCTTGAGCACCTCATCGGCGCGCGGAATCTCGTCCTGATTGGCGAAGACATCGTGGATGACGTCGGTCATCGCATCGTGAATCTCGGGCGAGGCGCCCAGGGTGGCCGACGAGCGCAGCAAAGTGCCGTGCTTTTTGAGGTCCACGAAGCGCCCGAAGGGCAGGTGCGTGCCATCGTTCAAACGCAGCAGGTAAGTCAGTGACACGCATTGCGGATGTGAGCAGGGCAGGGGTGCAAAGTCGCTGGTGCGCAGCGAGCCCTGTGTTTGGTCTTCAATGGCCTGGATCACTCCGGGAATGGTGAGGCGGTCCATTGGGTCGTGGGCGAACTGACCACCGCCTGCCCCCGTGAAGGCCACCGGCTGGAAGTTGAGCGACAGGAAATGGTCCTCCGACAGGAACATCTTCACGATCTGGCCGATCTGGTGCTCGTTGACGCCGCGCGCCGCCACAAAGATCAACTGGGTCGGAATGTCGAATTCCTTGAGCATGCGCAGGGCGGCTTCTTTTTCCTGGCACAGGTCACGGCCGCGGATTTTCTCGTGGGTGTCGGCGGTGAAACCGTCGAATTGCAGCGCGATGTAAGCACCGGAGTCTTTGATCCCCTGCGCGAACTTTCGGTCTCGGCCCAGGCGCAAGCCGTTCGTGATCACCACCACCCGGCCGACTTCCTCGCGGCTGGCAATTTTGATCAGCTCCAGCAGCCGGGGATGGCTGGTGGGCTCACCGCCTGACAGGGCAATCGACTCCAGTTGCCCCTCGTTGCGCACCAGGGCGTCGATCATTTTGCTAAACGCTTCGATCGAGAGGTGGTTGGCGTTCTGGTTGTTGACGATGCACACCGGGCATTCGAGGTTGCAATGGTCGGTGACCTCGATGATGGGCAGACAGGTGTGCTGCTCGTGATCGCCGCAGGTGCCGCAGTCGGTGGGGCAGCCCTGCGAGACTTCGGTGGCAAAGTGCAGCGGTTCGGTGCCCGCCCGGGCATAGGAATAGGCATCGACGTAGTAGGCGGCGTTCTCGGACACGAGGGCCTCAGACGGTCCGCAGTGCGCGCAGTCCTTGACGAAAAACACCTTTTGGTCGCGGATCACGACCTTGGCCTGCGTCAAGGCCAGGCAGCTGGGGCAGGTGGAGGTGGTGTGCTTCAGGAAATGGTCGCCCGCTTGTCCGCCAGGCACCAAGCCGCGCGCCACGAAATCGCGCACGTAGGCGGCGGCGTCGGGCGAGATGGGCTGCTCACTGGGGCCACATTGAGTGCAGTGAATCAGCCGCACCACCGCATCGTCGCGCAACACGACCCGTGACTCGATCGGGGTGGCACACGACGGGCAGACCGCCATCTCGTGCATGAAAAACGTGTGCGGCCGATCCTTGCGCAACGGGGTGGCGTCGCAACTGGTGCATTCCATGTCGTGCCTTTCAAGCAGAGAGACGGGGAGGTCGACCGAATGCGTTCCTGAACCAGGACTGCCTCGGCCGACCCTATGATGATGCCTTCTCCGGGTGCCCGGGCCGCGCATCCACGGTCTCATCGAACAGAAGGATTCTACGGATGCGCTACATCTTGCTAGACCGCATCACCCGGCTCGCACCGCCCACGGTGGCCGAAGGCGTGAAGTGCGTGTCCCTCTCCGACGATGTCTTCACCGACCATTTTCCCGGGCACCCGATCTTGCCGGGCGCGCTGATCATTGAATCGATGGCCCAGCTCGGCGGCGTGCTGCTCGAAGCGAGCATGCGCGAGCGCGGCCGGCACGACTTGCATGCAATGCTGGTCACCGTGGACCGCGCCAAGCTGCGCCATCTCGTGCGGCCCGGCGACCAGATGCTGTTGGAATGCCAAGGCATCCTGGTCCATGAAGACGGAGGCCAGGTGCAAGCTCGGGCGCGCGTGGGTGGGCAACTGGTGGCCGAAGCGGAGCTGGCGTTTGCGTTTGGCCGCGTCACCCACCCGACGTTGTTGGAGCGCCGTCGCGAGGTTCTCAACACCTGGCTCAGCGGATCGGCGGTCGATCCCGAATGATGCCGCGCCGGGTCTACGTGCTTGGCGTGGGCGCGGTGACGGCCCTGGGGTCGAGTTGGCCGCTGTCCGTGCAGGCGTTGGCCCGCGGGCAAAGCGCTGTCGGGCCAGTGCAGCGGTTTGACGCGCAGGGGTTTCCGTGCACCGTGGCTGCAGAGATTCCGAATGCACCGGTGGTCGACGATCTGCGTTGGGTGTGGGTGCACAGCGCGGCCCAGCAAGCCTGCGCCGACGCCGGTTGGCCAATGGCTCAAGAGCAGCCTGCCAAGCGGGTGGGCGTGTTCCTGGGTGCGGAGTCCGGGCGCGCGCCCATGGCCACATTGCACGCGTTAACCCGTGCAGCGGGCGGTGGTGTGGCGTTCAATCACGAGCCGTTCGGCCGCTTGTCACGGGATCTCGTCGCTCGCTTCGATGCCTCGGTCATCTCGCCTGCGGCGGTGACGTCTCGATTGGCAGGCCTTTGGCAGGCCAGCGGCCCAGCAGTGACGATCTCGTTGGCGTGCGCTTCCGGCGCCAGCGCCATTGCCGAAGCGGCACGCGCCATTCGCCTGGGCCTGTGCGACGCTGCGCTGTGCGGCGGCGTCGGCGCCGACGTGGACCCCCTGATGCTGGCCGGCTTCGGGCGTTTGGGCGCCTTGAGTGCCAAGGGTGTTTCTTGTCCCTTCGACGTGCGGCGCGACGGCTTCGTGGTCGGGGAGGGTGCGGCCATGGTGCTGCTCTCACATGAGCGCGGCGACGCGACGGTTGAATTGGCCGGCGAGGGCCGCACGTTGGATGCCCATCACCTGACGGCGCCCGATCCAGACGGGCTGGGCGCAGAGAGGGCCATGCGCTTGGCATTGAGCGCTGCAGGCATGGGCACGGTGGACGTGGTGCAAGCTCATGGCACCTCAACGCCCCTGAACGACGCCATCGAAGCGTCCGCCCTTCGAAGAGTGCTTGGGCCGTCGTTGGACCATGCCCTGGTGAGCTCGGCCAAAGGCGCCTTGGGGCATTGGATCGCTGGCGCGGGTGCCCTGGGTTTTCTGTGCGCACATGAAGCCGTGGCGAACGGCAGCGTGTTGCCCACCGCCCACTTGACCCGGCCGGACCCCGCCTGCGCCCTGCCTCACGTGATGGGTCAGGCCACGAGCCGAACAGTGCATGCGGCGATGGTGAACGCTTTCGCGTTCGGCGGCGCGAATTGCTGTCTCGTGTTGAGGCGTTTCGCATGAATTCGCCTGTCGGGCAGCCGGTGTACGTGGCCGCGGCGTCGGCCTTGAGCGCCGCCGGATGGGCCTGGCGCGGCTTGGCCCGGCAGGTGGCCACTGGCAGCGCCAGCCCCGAGCCCACGCCCGAATTGATCGACAGCCACGGGCGGGTGCTGGGCTTTGCGGTGCCGTCGCTGCCAAGTTCGATGGATGTCGAGTCAAAGGCGCGCAAGCTGATGTCGCCACCGGCCCGGCTGGCGGCCGTGGCACTGGGCTTGGCGTTGCGCGATGCTGACTGGCCGAGCGACACCTACTTGAACACAGGCATGTACATGGGCGTGGGAGCCTCCAATGGCGCGCTGAGCGAGTTGACGGCCATGCTCGATGCCAGCATCGAAGCGAATGCCTTTTCACTCGAGCGCTTTGGCGACGCAGGGCTGTCTGTCTGCAATCCGCTCGTGGCTTTTCAGCTGATGAACAACTTCACCTTGTGCCATGGGGCCATCCTGCAGGGTCTCGGCGGACCCAACAGCGCTTACCACTCGCGTGGCCAAGGCACGGTCACGGCACTGGCCGAGGCGCATTGGCAAGTGGCCAGTGGCCAATGTCCACAGGCCTTGGCCGGCGGGGCCGATTCAGCGTTGCACCCTGTGGTTTGGGATCAACTGCGGCGCGACCGGCTTTTACCCATGGCAACGTTGCCGGGCGAAGGAGCGGCCTGGTTGGCCCTGAGCCGTCAGCCCCGGCTGGCTTTGGCCCGGCTTGCCGCTGTCGCCTGCTGCCCACTGGCGGTTCAAAAAGCAGGAGACGACGAAGCCCTGCCAGCTTGGCTGACCCAGGTGTTCGGACACAGCACCCTTGACGAGGTGGTGTTGGCTGCCCCACAACCGCGGGCTCGGGAGCGGCTGCGCAAAGCCGTCACCGCCCGGGGGGTCGCCAGGCCTTGCACGGAAATCACCGAGGCACTTGGCGAAACCTTGGCGGCCGGCCCGGCCCTGGCCTGGTGCGTGGCCGTGGACCTTCTGCAGGTCGCAGCGTGCCAGCGGGTCGGCGTCCTCAGCCTGGACCTCGACGGCAGGCTGGGTGCGGTGTTGCTGGAGGCCGTGCCATGAGACGAGCCGTCGTGGTCACCGGAGTCGGCGTGGTCAGCGCCTTCGGTGTCGGGTGGCCGGCCTTCGCTCAGGGCCTGAGTGAAGGCCGAAGTGCCGTTGGCCCCATTCGCTCCTTCGATGCCTCGACGTTTGCCACCCAGGTGGCCGGTGAAGTGACAGGCGCATTGGATTCAGCGTGGTTGCAGACCCACCTGCTGCCTTGGAAACCTGCCAGCGGCCCGGGCCGCACGGCTTGGGAGGCGCAAGTGGCCCACGGCGCTTGGCGTGACCGCAAGGTGGTCTTCGGCTGGTCAGCGGCCTTGGAAGCCTGGCGGCATGCTCGGTGCGGTGCGGCTGAAGCGGAGGCGGGGTTGGTGATGGGGTTGGGCCTGGAGCAGGCCTTCCTGGAGGACGTGGCACCGCTTTTTTACGATCACCGGATCCACTGGCTGGCGGGTAACGAAGGCCCGGGCTTGCGATTTCGCTCCGAGGTTGATCTGTGTGCGCAAGCTGTGATGGGCGTGCTCGACTTGCAAGGCCAATGCGTGGTGAATGCGTCTGCCTGCGCGGCTGGTGGGCTGGCAGTGGCGCAGGCGGCCTCCCTGATCGAGCGCGGCGCCGCGTCCATCGTGCTGTGCGGCGGCGCCGATTCGATGGTCAACCCGTTTGGGCTGGGCGGCATGTCGCGGCTGGGCGCGCCGTCCCCGCGCGCCGCCCTGGACGCCTGCCGGCCGTTCGATCAAGGCCGCGATGGCCTGGTGATCGGCGAAGGTGCGGCCATGTTGGTGCTCGAGTCGCAAGAACGCGCGCAGCGGCGGGGCGTGCAGCCCTTGGCGCGGGTGCTGGGCTCCGGCAGCTCGCAAGACGGCTACCGTGCCACGGCCCCGCGCCCGGATGGCGCCGCTGCGGTTCGCGCGATTCGGCAGGCTTTGCAGCAGGCCGGCCTGGCGCCGGAGCAGATCGGCCACGTGAACGCCCACGGCACTGGCACACCGTTGAACGACGTCGCCGAAGCGCGTGCCCTGCGCACCACCTTTGGCGACCATGCGGATCGTTTGCCGGTCAGCTCGATCAAGGGTGCGGTGGGGCACCTGATGGCCGCAGCAGGCGCCATCGAGGCCGTCGCCTGCTTGCTGCCGCTGTGCCACAACCTGGTGCCTGGCACGGCCCACCACCGACACAAGGATCCCGCGTGCGACATTCGCGTGGTCGGAGAGCAGCCTGAGACCGCGCAGGTGGCGGCGGTGCTGAGCAATTCCTTTGGCTTTGGGGGTCAGAACGTGTCGTTGGTCTTTGGACGCGCCGATGGGCGTGATTTTTCAGCGCGATGAAGGCCGCGCTCAAAGCATGGGCCTGGCACACGGCCTTGGGCCACGACACCGACACGGTGATGCAGCGCCTGCAGAGCGGCGAGCGGGCCTGGCAGGCCAACCCCCGTTTCGACGCGCGCAGCTACGCCTGCACCACCGCTGCCGGTTTGCCAACGCCGCCGTCCGCCTCCCGACACCAGCGCCATCTGCGGCGCATGGGGCTGCACGCGGTGGAGGTCGCGACGCAGGCCCTGGCTGCAGCGCAGGTGAAGGGCAGCGATCGGGTGGGGCTGTTCTTCGGCTATGGCGGCCTGCGGGCCCATTGGGACGACCTGATGCCGGCCTTCGAGCACCAACGCAGCGATGGCGCGGCGGCCTGGGACCGCGGGCTGGCACTGCTGCACCCGTTCTGGATGCTGCAGCACCTGTCGAACAACGCCCATGCGATCGCAGCGCAGGCATTGGGTGCCTGCGGAGAAGGCAGCACCTTCGGTGGCGGCAACGCAGGCGCCCAGGCCTTGGCCGCGGCCTTGCGGGCGCTGCAGGCCGAGGCTGTGGACACCGCCGTGGTGGTGGGCTATGACTCCCTGATCGAGCCGGAAACCGTGGTCGCCTTGAGCGAGCGGGGCGCCTTGAGCCCCGCGGACGCGGCGACGGTGAGCTCTCCCTACGACCTGCATGCCAACGGTTTTGTGCCGGGTGAGGCCGCCGCCGCCGTGGTGTTGCAGCGACTGGGCACGCCTGGCGGCACCGTCTGGTCGCACCTGCAGGCCTTGGACGCTGCCGACGGCACGCCCGGGGAAGCCCAGCCTGCCACCTTGGAACGTTTGCTGAGGTCGCTGGCCCAACCCGGCGACGCAGTCGATGGCGCCGGCATGGCGCAACCCCGCTTTGACTTGGCCGAGCGCGAGACGGTGGCGGCGTTCACCGGCGATCGCTCGCCGCTGTTGTGCACCGCCAGTGCCTGGGGCCAACTTGGTGCGGCGGCGGCCGTTGTGCAGGCCATCGCCTTGACGGCCTGCCTGCACCGCAGCGTGTGGCTGCCGATTGCGGGCCTGCGCCACCCTGCGCCTGGTCCACTGCGGCCGTTGCGGGCGGTCGAAATTTCGTCTACGCCACGCGCCGCCTTGGGTGTGAGCGTGGCTTCGCCGGGATTGGCCGGCTTGATTCGAGTGGAGTTGCCATGAGCACAGTGAACAGGGAGGGCTCGGCCATCCGCACCGCGCTGGTCACCGGAGGCTCGCGCGGCATTGGCGCTGCAGTGGCGCTCGACCTGGCGCGGCGCGGCTTCGTGGTGGCCCTCAATTACCGCAGTCGGCACGCGCATGCGCAGACCGTGGCTCGCCTGATCGAGGAGGGCGGTGGTGTGTGCCACCTGCTGCCCGCCGACGTGTCTGACCCTGCCGCGGTGAAGTCGCTCTTCCAGGCGGTCGATGCCCAGCTTGGCGCGCTCGACGTGCTGGTGTGCAGCGCGGGCGTGGCGCGCGACACCCTGCTGGGTGCCAGCGAGCCGGCCGACTTCGAGGCGGTGTGGTCGGTGAATGTGAACGGCGTGGTCAACTGCTGCCGCGAGGCCGCGCTGCGCATGGCCTCGCGCCGCAGCGGCGCGATCGTCAACCTGTCGTCCGTGGCCGCCACCCGGCCTGGCCGAGGACAAAGCAACTACGCCGCGTCCAAGGGCGCGATCGAAGCCTTCACCCGCGCGCTGGCAGTCGAGCTGGCGCCACGCGGCGTGCGGGTCAACGCCGTGGCCCCTGGGGTGATCGACACCGACATGAGCCAAGCCGTGCGCTCCCTGGCACCGGAAGAAGTCGCCAAGCGCATCTTGCTCAGGCGCGTGGGCCAACCGCAGGAGGTGGCCCAGGTGGTCGGTTTCCTGTGCAGCGACGAGGCCAGCTACGTGACCGCCCAGGTCTGGCGGGTGGACGGCGGCTTCAAGGCGGAATGAGCGCATCCATGAGCGAACACGACATCACGCCACAGCCGCCCCGCACACTGAGCCCCGACGCCCTGCTGGCCTGGCTGCTGTCCAGGCGCAGCGTGCGCAAGTTCACCGACCAGCCGATCGAGCGCAACACCCTTGTGCAGCTCATGCAGGCAGCCACCAGCGCGCCCTCGGCCTCGAACCGGCAACCCTGGCGCTTCGCCGTCGTCACAGCGCCAGGGCTTAGACGGCGCATCGCCGAGGCGGTGCAGCAACGTGCAGACGAAATGAAGGCGTTGATCCAGCGGGGTCACCATGCAGACGACTTCGGCAACTACGGTGATTTTTTCCATGAGCCACTGTTGAGCGCGGCGGTGATCGTGGTGCCCCAGTACCGCGAGCATCCCGACCTGATTGCCGAGCTGCTTCGCTCGGGTGGCGCCAACGCGGAGCAGTTCCACACCGCCAGCGCCATGCAGGCGGAGCGGTGTTCCACCAGTGCGGCGGTCATGAACCTTTTGCTGCAGGCGCATGCCAGCGGATTGGGTGGTTGCTGGATGGCCGGCCCCATGATTGCGCGCGACGAGGTCTCGCGACTGCTGAAGATCGCACCACCCTGGCACATGCTGGGCGCTGTCGCTTTGGGGCACCCTGTGGCCTCCACGGCGCCTGCCCAGCCCCGCAAACCGATGGAGCGGGTGGTGCAGTGGTTCGATGCCGACGAGGCGAATTCTCCGGCATGAGGCCACGGTGCCTTAGACTGCGCCGGCAGGCTGGCAGCGGCAGGTGGTCGCCGCGAAAAACAGCTTGGTTCTTCTCCGTTCCTTCATCCGGGTGCCTTTGCCATGAACTCAGCGACCGACGTGACCGTTGACCTGGAGACCTCGGTGCGCGGCATCGTGGCCGACGCCCTGTCCTTGCCAGTGGACCAAGTGGTCCTCGATGCCAGCCTGATGGACACTTTGGGCGCGGAGTCGCTCGATTTTCTGGACATTGTCTTCAAGCTCGAACGCTCCTTCGGCATTCAGATCACCCGGGGCGAATTGGAGCGGGCGGCACGCGGCGACATGTCGGAGGAAGATTTCGCCCCCGACGGCTGGGTCTCACCGGCCGGTCTGACCCGGCTGCGAGAGCTGATGCCGGAAGCCGCCGACAACATCCAGCCCGGCCTCCACCAATCCCGCATCCTCAGCCTGTTCACTGTGCAGACCCTCGTGCACCTTGTGCAAGGCAAGCAGCAACAGCAACAGCAACAACAACCACCCCAAGCGGACGCGGCCTGAGCCGGCGATTTCACGCCATGCCCACCGTTGCCGTGGCCGCTGAGAAGCGATCCAGCTGGATCGGCAGTCCGCTGTTCGACCTGTGTTTTTTCTTCGGCAGCGGCGCGCTGGGTCTGGCCGTCGGTGGCGTCATGCTGGCCGCGCCCAGCACGGTGTTGCCGTTGTGGTTCCTGTGGTTGTGGCTGGTCGAAGGCCCCCATCTGTTTGCCACCTGGCAGCGCACCTACCTGGACACTGGCTTTCGCCAGCAGCATGGGGGTTTGCTGATCGGCAGCCTGGCCTGGCTGCTGCCAGGCCCGGTGTTGTGGGGAGTCTCCAAGGCCTCGGGACATTCCGAACCCTTTTTGTTGTACCTGGGTGCGGCTGCGCTCTGGTCCTTCCACCACACTGTGCGTCAGTACCACGGCCTGCTGTCAATCTACCAGCGCTTGGGCCAAGCTGAGGCGGTCGAGCGTCGCTGGGACACCCGTTTGCTGCACGGTGTGTTGTGGGGGGCGTTCGGCTGTTTCCAACTCGCGCACCCCGCGAGCCGCACGCTGTGGGGTTTGCCAGCAGAGCCCAGTGGCCTGGAGCAAGGGCTGGTGCACATGCTGACAGCGCTGCTGGGCTCGGCGTTGCTGGGGTGGCTGGGCCTTGTGTGGCGTCGCTGGCGCCTGGGCCAGGCTCTCAAACCAGGCCTGTTCGCACTCGCCGTGGCCGTGGGCACCACCTTGTTTGCGTTCTTCGTGATCGGCTTGCGCGAACCGCTTTTCAGTCAGCCGCTGAACGTGGAGCAGGTCTTCATGGCCGCTACCGCCATCGCGGGCCTCGTGCACGGCTTGCATTACCTGGGCATTGTCATCGCCACCTCGCGCCGCCGTGCCACTGCACCCGGCGCCACACCCCAAACGGTCGACTGGTTGAACCGGGCCCCCTTGCGGGCCTACCTGGTGATGGTGGTGGCATCGCTGTCGTACTTGGGTTTGACCCTGCTGCGCGGCTCGCCTCTGGGCCTGTCTCCCGAGTCCGACACCGCGCAGCTGTTCCTGGCGCTGTACTGGGGATTGTTCCTGCACCACTTCTGGCTTGACCAAAAGATCTGGCGCCCTTCCACCGACGCCCGCCTGCGCCACGAGCTGGGCCTGGACGCATGACTGCCGACCCCGTGTGGCCGACACACTGCGCGAAAACCAGCGCGCTGGCTCGCGCCTGCATCGCATTTCGCCTCATTTCCAAGGAACTCGCTACTTGAACCCGATGTCTGCTTCACCCCCTGCCGTTGCGCCCGAGCGGCCACGGCGGCTGCAGGGCCAGCGCTGCCTGGTGACCGGTGGCTCCCGCAACCTGGGCCGCGCCCTGTGTTTGGCCTTGGCTGCGGCCGGCGCGCGGGTGGCATTCACTTACCTGAAGGAAGACGAGGAGGCTGAATTCACCCGGCAGCAGGTTGCAGCCGTGGGCGCCGAGGTCTTGATGTTCAAGGGCTCGGTCACCGATGCGGCCCATGCCAAGGCCACCGTCGATGCGATCGTGAAAGCCTGGGGTGGATTGGACGTGTTGGTGAACAACGCCGGCTTGATGCAAGTGCTGCCCATCGCCTTGCTGGAAGAGGAAGACTGGAACGCGGTGCTCGACGTCTGCCTCAAGGGCCCCTATTTGTTTGCGCGCTCGGCCTTGCGGCCCATGATGCGGGCGCGTCGCGGGCGGATCCTGAACATCGGCTCGATCGCTGGCGGACGCATCGTCGACGCGCCGGTGCACTACGCCGCCGCCAAAGCCGGTCTGGCCGGCTTCACCCGCGCCCTGGCCAAGGAAGTTGGGCGCTACGGCATCAGCGTCAACGAACTCTCCGCGGGCCTGCTGAGTGCCGGCTTGGGCCAGCAAGCGCCGCGACACCAACGCGACGACTACCTGAAAAACTGCGCGCTGGGCCGCTTGGGCTCACTGGAAGAAACCGCCGATTTCGTTGTCTGGCTGGTGAGCGACGAGAACAGCTTCATGAGCGGCGCCCAGCTGTGCTTTGATGGAGGCTTGTGATGGACCGCCACCTGCGTCAGGGCTTTGATGATTTCCGCGAGTTCGTCAACCCCGCCGTGGCCGCCCGCGCCGCGCTGAGCGGCGAGCCCTACTTGCTCACCCGGGTAAGCGAAGGCCGCCTAGTGGATGCGCAAGGCAAACCGCACATCGACATGATCAGCGGCTGGGGTACCCAGGCCTTCGGTCACCGGCCGGCGGCCATTGAATCCGCGTTGATCGAGTTCCTCAAAGGTGATCAGCCGTCTTTCTACCCTTCCAGCGTCAGCCCCCACGCCGGACACCTGGCCCGGCTGTTGAGCAAACGCACTGGGCTGGACGCCGCCTTCTTCGCCAGCGGCGGCACCGAGGCCGTAGAGGCCGCGATGAAGCTGGCCCGCGCCGCCACTGGGCGACCGCGCATTGCGTGCCTGGCTGGGGCGTACCACGGCTGCACGCTCGGCAGTGTGGCCATGATGGCGCCTGGCCCTTACCGCGATCCCTTCGGCCCGCACCTGCCCGAAATCGATGCCTTGCCCTTCGACGACGAAGAAGCCTTGCGGCAGGCCTTGGCCGATCCCAAGTTGGCGGCCATCGTGGTTGAGCCGATGCAGATCGAAGCCGGCGTGCGGACCCTGAGCCCGTCGTACCTGCGCCTGCTGTGCGACGGCACGCAGGCCGCCGGGGTGCTGCTGGTGGCCGATGAGATCCAAACGGGTCTCGGTCGCACTGGCCTGTTCCTGCGCAGCGAGACCTGGCCGCGGCGTCCCGACGTGGTGACGCTCGGCAAGGCGCTGGGCGGCGGCGTGATGCCGCTGTCGGCCATGCTCACCCGGCGCGAGGTGTTCGACCGTGTCTATGGCTCGCTCGGCATGGCCGAAGCGCATGCCTCCACCTTCAGCGGCAATGCCCTGGCCTGTGTGGCGGGCCTGGCCGCTTTGTCGCATTTGGATGACGCGTTGCTGGTGCAGGTGCAACGCAAAGCCAAGGTCCTGCGCGAGGCATTGCAAGCCTGGGTGGCACCCTCGCCGCTGGTGGCAGATGTGCGCGGGGAGGGGCTGCTGCTGGGCATCGAGCTGCGCACCCTTGATCACCCTTGCTACCAGTTTGAGTGCCTCGGCCTGCCCGAGTTGGGCAGCCAGCCGGCCATCGGCTTCTTGGCGGTGCACCGGCTGTACAAAGCCGGCTTCATCACCCAGGTGTGTGGCCATGCCTGGCAAGTCCTGCGGTTGCAGCCTCCTTACACCACGCCCGAGGCGGACCTGGTGTCCTTTGCCCAAGCCTTGGGCCAGGCCTTGGATCACCTCGAGGCCTTGCAATGAAAGACTTGCCCACGACACCCGCCAAGAAGGTTTTCGTTCTCGGTGGCAGCGGTGCCCTTGGCCAAGCGCTGTTGTGGGAGTTGGCCGAGGCGAAGGCCGATGTCGTCGCCTTTACCTACCACCAGCAGCACGACGCCGCTCTTGCCTTGGGCCGCACGCTGGGCTTCACCGCGCACTGCGTCGACTTGCGCCAGCCACAGGCGTTGCCCGATCTTTTCCGCAACCTCGCGCTGAAGGAGCGTTGGCCTGACGTGGTCGTGCACTGCGCTGGCGTTGCGCCCGCGCTGGCCCTGGCCGAGATTGACGCCGAAGGGTGGGACACGGTGCATGCCGTCCATGGCCGCGCCGCGCTGCAGTGCGCCCAACTGCTCTCAGAGCGCGAACAACCCGGCGCCTTGGTGCTGGTCGCCGCGCTGGACGGCCTGTTGCCCGTGCCCGCGCCAGCCCATTACGCCGCCAGCCAGGCAGCGATGTGGGGCTTGACGATGGCATTGGCCAAAGAGCTGGGTCCCAAAGGCATTCTGGTCAACCTCGCCATGGTGGGCGTGCTCGACGCGGGCATCTCCACCGAGCTGGCACCCGCCTTGCGCGCGTCCTACCAGCGCTACGCTGCCCTGGGGCGCGCAGGCACCTGCGCCGAAGCTGCACGTGGCCTGCGGTGGTTGGCGCTGGAGAACACCTACCTCAATGGCGCGCGTTTTCCCCTGACCGGAGGCCTCGGGTAAAACCGAGCCCACACCCAGGCCTGCAAAGTCGCCTTTAGGGCCTGTTAACACGACGGAAGCCAGATGCGTTTGAACCAGAAAATCCGTGA